>CAMYKQ010000020.1 GCA_947259075.1 uncultured Gammaproteobacteria bacterium
CCGCGCCGTGCAGCGCCGCGAGCCAGGCGTCCAAACGCGCGCGCGCGACGATGGCCGCCGCCACCCGGCCGTCCGCGCCGCGCTCGCCCACGGCGAAGTGCAGCTCTTCCACATCGTCGGCCAGTTGATCTTCCAATAAATACGGCAGCGCCGCCGCCATGCGGGCACGGTTGCGGGTGGGCACCGCCGCCGCGCGGAAGCCGATCTCCGCTGACGGGACGAACACCACCACGCGCCGTCCAGCGCTCTGCGCCGCCGCCTCTTCCAAGCTGCCCGCCACGGACTGCCCGTCCGCGCCCAGCCAGCTCACCTGGCCGGCGTCATGGCCGAGACGTATGAAAAACTGTTCCCGCACTAATATGCCCCCTGTCCTCGCGCCAAGACCCGCGCCCCGCCGCCCGCACGGTGCAGCAGGCTGTATAGACGAATCTTACCGCGTCCGAATTGCGTGGCGCCGTCCAATAAAAAATAATCGCTCGCCACGCTCAGCCCCGCCACATCCACGCCGCGCGCGGCCAAGGCCGGGTGCTGCGCAAATTCAGCGACGCTGGCGAAGCCTTCGTCCTCGCGCGCCTTGAGCAGCGCCTCGGCGTCCGCGTCGCTGATGTTCGCCGCCAAGGCCATCAGCACCTCCTTGGGCGCGGTGTTGACGTTGATATCGGCGCGGCCCGGCAGCGCGCTTACCAGCGGCGCCAATTGCTGATAGATAGCGGCCGTGACGCCCTGCACCAAGAGCAACTCGCTGGGACTCAGCATCGCCCGGTTGGCGGCGCGATAAGGCGTGGCGGCGCGCAAATACTCGCCGTCTTCCGCGCCGCCGGGAAAGGTGACGTCCGCGTCCGCGTCCAGCCAATCGAGCAGGGCATTGCTGAGGTTGGGGTCCAGGCCCAGCACCGTAAGTAAATTCTGAAAACGCTGCACATCAAGCAGGCTGGGTTTGTCATTGTCCAGCAGATTATTGAGATTGAAGCGCCCTTGCAGGTCTTCGATGCGGCCGCCGACCACGGCCCCCTCCACGGTGATGGGCGGCAATTGCAGCGCCCAAGGCTCGCCGAGGTGATCGGTCTGATTGTCGCGCTTGTCTCTGGCCAATATTTGCCCCACCCAACTCTCCACGCCCAAGGCGAATACATAGGCGCGCTCGCCCTCGATGACATTGGCGGTGCGCCGCACGTCGAGCTTTTGTTCCGCGGCCATGGACATCGCGATCACCGCGATCACCGCGGCGATGAGCACCGCGGTGATGAGCGCCACGCCCGCCTGCGCCTTTGGCGCCGCGACGCAGTATCGCACAATTTTTCCTCGCGCCGTTTTCATGCGCCCGGCACCCGGAACAAGCGGGTGACGCGGCCCCAATCGCCGAGCTCGATGGTGATCTCCACCGCGCGCGGCATGGGCGCCGCTTGATTGGGCACGGGCCAAAAGGCCTGCCACGCCCGGTCCTGATCGAGAAAACGCAGCTCCACCGCCTTGACGTCCTCCAGCATCACCTCCGTATACGGCGTCACGCCGGGGCCGCGATCCAAGACCGGCCAGCTCTGGCGCACGAATTTATTATCGGCGAAGACATAGGCCACCCGCTGCAAATGACTGCGCGGCAAATCCAGCGGATTGCGCCAGCCATTACGCGTCACGCTCAGCAGCTGGGTGCCGGCGCCACCGCCCTTCACGGCCGGCTCGGTGTCGCCGAATTCATCGCGCACCTCGCGCGCCACGCCCTGTTCGATATCCCGCTCCAGCACCGAGAACACCAGCTGCAAGGCATTGAGCCGCGCCGTCTTGGCCTCTAAATAGTGGCGGGTGGCGGTGACTTGATTGAGGGCGCTGTAGGCGATAGCGGCGAGCACGGCGAAGATGGCCAAGGCCACCAGCAATTCGAGCAGGGTAAAACCCGCGCCGTGTCGGCGGTTCATCATCGCTAGCTTCCCGGCGGCGCGGGTTTGCCGAGGTAGGCCACGGCATCGGCCAGGGCGTTGTCGCGGCGCGCATCGGCATAGGCCGTCACATCGAGGCGGCGCACATCGGGATCATCGGTAGTGGTGATCTTCACTTCCCAGGTCCAGGCGTGGTTCGCCATCAGGCTTTCGCCGGTGAGGGTGCCGGCCGCGGGCCAGTCGCCGCTCACTTGCAGCTCGGCGACCTTATTCATCACCACCCAGTGGGCCAAGGTGCGCTCGCGCAGATACCCGGCGTTGCTGACGAAGGCGCTGACCGCCGCCACCACCGCCGCCACCGCGGTGGCGATGACGGCGAGGGCCACCAAAATTTCGATGAGGGTGAAGCCGCCGCCGCGGCCCGGACGTTTATTCATCGGGCGCGCTCACTTTCAACTCGCCGCGGGCATTGCCGTCGATGCGATAGCCGCCACCCGCGCCGCGCTTGCGCACGGTGAGCTCAAAGGGCGACATCTCGCCGCTGGAGAGGATGAAGATGCGCGGCGGCGCCTTGTCTTCCCCTTCCACCGCGCCGAGGGTGATGGGCTCGCCCTCCAGGGCCACGTCAATCACCACGTCGTCCGGCAAGGTGCGCGCGCGCAGCAGTTCATCGTCCGCCACCGGCTGCCAGGCCTCGCCGTCGAAGTTGAGAAAGGAATAGGTGTCGGCCTCGAACTGGATGGCGTACTCCTGGCCTTGCAACACCGCCTCTTCGCCGCTGAGACGGATCAGGGCGGCGAGGCGCCGCGCCTCGTCGGGCACGGCGGTGTCGGCGCGATTGATCGACAAGGCCGCGAAACTGACCAGCACGCCGATGATGAGCAAGACCACCAGCACTTCCAGCAAGGTGAAGCCGCGCGCGCGGCGCGGTGAAGGGCAAAGACGGACGCGCGCGCTCACCGGGATACCCCGTTATTCGAGACTCCAATTGCCGATGTCGGAGTCCATGCCTTCGCCGCCGGACTGGCCGTCTCTACCGAGACTGAAGATGTCGATGCTGCCATGCGTGCCTGGGCTGAGATATTGATACTCCTTGCCCCAAGGATCCTTGGGCAGGCGGTCCATGTAACCGCCCTCTTTCCAGGCGGCGGCCTTTTCGCTCTTTTTCACCAAGGCCTCCAAGCCCTCGTCGGTGCTGGGGTAGGTGTGATTATCGAGCTTGTAGAGATTGAGCGCGCTTTCCAAGGCGCGGATATCGGCCTGGGCCTTGGTGATGCGCGCGGTGTCGGGACGGTCCATGATGCGCGGCACCACGATGGCGGCGAGGATGCTGAGGATGACCACCACCACCATCACCTCGATCAAGGTGAAGCCGCGCTGCGCCGCAGCGCGCGCCACGGAAAAAGAACCCTTCATCGTCGTTTGTCTGTTCATCATGTCACACCCGTTTCTCTGTCTTTAAATCACCGCCGTTCAGCATACCATGGCCACTATTACGCCAAGCTTACGAAAGCGGCGGTAACGTTTATCACCCGCGCTATTTCACCAGCTGATTGAGATCGAAGATCGGCAACAGTATCGCCAGCACGATCACCAGCACCATGCCGCCCATCACTAAGATCAATAGCGGCCCGAATAATTCGGTGATGGTGGTGATGAGCACCTCCATCTCCCGCTCCTGCGAATCGGCGGCGCGCTCCAGCATCTCTTCGAGCTTGCCGCTGGCCTCGCCGCTGGCGATGAGGTGCACCGTCATCGGCGGGAAATAACCGCTGTGTTCCAGCGCGGTGTGCAGGGCCGTGCCCTCGCGCACCCGCCGCGCCGCCTCCTCCACCGCCGTGCGCATGGGGATGTTGCTCACCACGCTGGCGGAGATGCGCAGCGCTTCCAGCACCGGCACCCCGCTGCCGCTGAGGATGCTCAGGGTGCGGGCGAAGCGCGCGGTGTTGAGCCCGCGCACCAGGCGCGAGATCATCGGCAGGCGCAATTGCATTTGATGATAACGCCGCTTGGGTCCGCCGCGGCGCAGAATCAAACGTGTCATCACCACCACCGCGATCACACCGAGCAACAGCCACACGCCGTAGGCGCGGGTGAAATCGCTGACCGCGATCAAGCTGCGCGTGAGCAAGGGCAGTTGCTGGCCTATGCCCTCGAACACCTGCACGATCTGCGGCACGACGTAGACCATCAACAAGGCCACCACCAGCAGCGAGACGGTCAGCACCAGCAACGGATAGATCAGCGCCAGCGTCGTTTTTTGCTGTAGCGTTTGGCGGGTCTCGGTGTAATCGGCGAGACGCTCCAGCACGCTGTCGAGATAGCCCGACTGCTCGCCGGCCGCCACCGTGGCGCGGTAGAGGTCGGGAAACACATGGGGAAAATCCTCGAAGGCCGTGGCGAGGGTATGGCCCTCCATCACCCGCGAGCGCACCGCCATCATCATGCTTTTCAGCCGCGGCTTTTCGGTTTGGCGTGACAGGGTTTGCAGCGCCTCTTCCACCGGCAGGCCCGAACGCACCAAGGTGGCGAACTGCCGGGTAATCAACGCGAGATCGACGGGGCTGATGCGGCGCTGGAACAGGCCGCGGCGCACTTGGCTGCGCGCCTCGCGCTGCTGCACCTCCACCACCGCCAGCGGCGCCCAGCCCTTTTCGCGTAATTGCTGGCGGATCTGGCGCGGGGTGTCGGCCTCCAGCACGCCCTTGCGTTCCTTGCCGCCGCCGTCCAGCGCGGTGTATTCAAAGGCGCCCAAAGTTTAGTCCTCGTGGGTGACGCGCAACACTTCTTCCAAAGAGGTGTCGCCGTTCACTACCCGGCGCATGCCGTCCTGAAACAGATTGCGCTGGCGCGCGTGGGCATAGGCCTCGAGGGCCTGTTCACCGGCGCCGTCGTGAATCATGCCGCGCATCTTTTCGTCTACTTCCAGTAATTCGTAGATGCCGGTGCGGCCGCTGTAACCGGAATGACTGCAGGCCTTGCAGCCGCCGGGGCTGTACAAGGTCGGTGGCGCGTCAACGTCGAAACCGAAACGCGCGCAATCGGTTGGCGTCGCGGCGTAAGGCTGTTTGCACTGCGGACACAATAAACGCACCAGGCGCTGCGCCAAGACGCCGATGAGGCTGGAGGACAACAGAAACGGTTCCACGCCCATGTCGCGCAAACGCGTCACCGCGCCCACCGCGCTGTTGGTGTGCAAGGTGGACAACACCAAGTGGCCGGTCAAACTGGCCTGCACCGCGATCTCGGCGGTTTCCAAATCGCGGATTTCGCCCACCATCACCACGTCCGGGTCTTGGCGCAGGATGGCGCGCAGGCCGCGGGCGAAGGTCATCTCGACGCGGGTGTTGACGTGAGTCTGGCTGATGCCGTCGAGGTAATATTCGACCGGGTCTTCCACGGTCATGATGTTGCGGCGGCGGTCGTTCAAGCGGGTGAGCGCGGCATAGAGCGTGGTGGTTTTACCCGAGCCGGTGGGGCCGGTGACCAGCATAATGCCATGCGGGCGGCGGATGATTTTGTCGATCACGTTCAGCGCATCGCCGCTCATGCCGAGGTGTTCCAGATCCAAGCGCCCGGCTTGTTTATCCAAAAGACGCATCACCACCCGCTCGCCGTGCCCGGACGGCAAGGTGGACACGCGCACGTCCACCGGACGGCCGGCGATGCGCAGACTGATGCGGCCGTCTTGCGGCAGGCGTTTTTCCGCGATGTCGAGTTTGGCCATCACTTTGATGCGCGAGGTGATCAGCGGCGCCAGCACGCGGCGCGGTTCCAGCACTTCGCGCAAGACGCCGTCGACGCGGTAGCGCACCACTAAACGGTGTTCGTAGGGTTCGATGTGAATGTCCGAGGCATTTTCCTTCACCGCCTGCGTCAGCAGGGCGTTGAGTAGACGGATGATGGGGGCGTCGTCTTCGCTCTCGAGCAGGTCTTCGGGCTCGGGCAGGTCTTGGGCGATGCGTGACAGATCCATGTCATCGCCCATATCGCCCATGATGTCCATGGCCTCGCTCGAACCCTGCTCATAGGCTTGGCGCAGCAGATAGTCGAACTTGTCATTATCCAAGACTTGCAAGGTAAAGGGCGCGCCCAAGTAACGGCGCGCCTCGGTCAAGGCGGTGGCGCTGACATCGGCGCGGCACCACAGCAGCGCGCGGCCCTCGTCCCATTGATTGACCAGCACACCGTGACGTTTAGCGAAGGCGAAAGGTAAACGGCGCTGCGCCGCCTCGGCCGGGGCGGCGGGCGCGGGGCTGATCTCGTCGGGCATCACGCTCATGATCCGCTCAATGCTCAGCGCGGCGCGCCCGGCGCCGGCCCACCCGCCGCGAAGGGCGGGGGCAGTTGCATCAGCTCGTCCAAGGCGGGCATCAGCGGCGCCTCCTCGTCGGGCAGCAGGGCCACGCCTTTTTTGCGGACATCAATTTGCTTGGCGCGCATGAAGTTGTATTTGCCGCCGGAGGCCTGGGCCAGCATATTTTCATCACGCATGATCACCGGGTGCAGGAACACCATGAGATTGGTCTTCTCCTTGTCGGTGGACTTGTAGCGGAATAAGCCGCCCAGCAGCGGCAGATCACCCAGGCCCGGCACCTTTTGCACGCTCTCGCGCAAATCATCTTTGATCAAACCGCCCAGCACCACCACTTCGCCGTCGTCCACCAGCACCGTGGTGCGGATGGAGCGGGTGTTGGTGATGAGGTCGGACGCGCCCGTCACGCCCGCGGCGAGACTATCCACTTTTTGCTCCACCTCCAAACGGATGGTATTGCCCTCATTGATCTGCGGCTTCACCTTGAGGGTGAGGCCGACGTTTTCGCGGTTGATGGTTTGGAAAGGATTATTGGGCGCGGCCGAACCACTGACATTGGTGAAAGAGCCAGTGACGAAGGGCACGGTCTGGCCCACCACGATTTCCGCCTCTTGGTTGTCGAGGGTCACCAAGGTCGGGGTGGACAAGACATTGGTGGCGCCATCACCTTGCAGGGCGCGCACCAGCACGGCGAAATTGAGGCTCCTGTTCAAGCGGCCGAAGCCGAAGGTCAGGCCATCGGGCAGCGCCGGGGTGCCCGCGGCGATACCGCCGACGATACCATTCAAACTGGATGAACCGGCGCCGCCGAAATTGGTCCCGCCCACCGGGCTATTGCCCCTCGACGAACCGTCCACCGCCCATTGCACCCCCAGCTGCGCGGTGCGGCTCACCAGCACCTCGGCGATGATGGATTCCACCAGCACTTGGGCGCGGCGCACGTCGAGCTGGCGTATCACCGCCTGCAAGGGCCGGAAGACTTCCAACGGCGCGGTGATGACCAGCGCGTTGGTGCTCTCGTCGGCTTGAATGGTGAAACTCTGGCCCTGAGCACCGCTGGCCGCCGCCGCAGCGCCGCCTTTTTTGGCCTGCTCTTCCTTTTGCACGCTCTGACCGACGCCGGTGAGCACCGGAACCAAGTCCTTGGCGCTGGCGTAACGCAGATACACCACGTGAATATCGCCCTCGCGCTCCAGCGGGATATCGAGATGGGAAATGATGGCGCGGACACGCAGGCGGTTGGATTTGCCGCCGCTCAAGAGAATGCTGTTGCTGCGCTCGTCGGCGATCATTGTCGACCGCCCTTCCAGCGCATCCGTGCCTTGCCGCTGCGCGCTCTGCTGATTTTGCTGTTCCAAGGCGGTGAGGACGCGCACCACTTCCGCCGCGCCGGCGTAACGCAGCGGAATGACTTCGATCTCATTCTCCACGCTGGGCAGGTCGATGCGGGCAATGATCTCAACGATGCGGTCGATGTTGGTGGCGTGGTCGGAGATGATGAGCACATTGCTGGGCGGGTAGGCCACCATATGGCCCTGTTGCGGAATCAGCGGCCGCAGGATGGGCACCAACTGCGCCGCCGGCACATTCTCCAAACCGATGACGCGGGTCACCATTTCATCGCCGCGCAGACCGTCGCGGCCGTCGGACACCGGCACGCCCGATTGCTTGGCGTTGACGTCGGGCATGATCTTGATGATATCGCCGGAAGGCACGGCGGCGAAGCCATGCACTTGCAGCACCGAGAGGAAGACTTGGTAGATTTCATCTTTGTTGAGCGGCTTGCCCGAGACGATGGTGACTTTGCTCTTCACCCGCGGGTCCACCACGAAATTGCGGCCGGTCTGTTCCGCGACCCAGCCGATCACCGCGTCCAATTCGGCGTCTTTGAAGTTGAGGGTCACCGACTGCGCGCCCGCCGGGGATGCGGCGAATACCAGCCAGGCGCACAATGCGGCCCAAGCCCATGCCGCCCCGCGGTATCCCTTATTATTATCGCTACCACTGTCCATCTTGTTATCTACCTCGCCGGCATGCGCCTGACTGTCCCGTGAACTCTATCGGCCTCAGGCACGATTCCGCAATCCGCCGCGCCGTTATTGCGCCAGCGAGATGCTGATTGCCTGCGCGGCCCCGTTGCGCAGCAATTCGACACTGATCTGCGGCGCGGAACCGATGTTGCGCATCAGCTCCAAACGCCCTTGCGGGTCCACCACGCTAATGCCGTTGACGGCGGTGATGACATCGCCGGCTTGCAGACCGAACTTGGCGAACAGCTCCCCGTCACGCCCGGGCCGTACCCGGTAGCCGACGAAGCGGCCGCTCTGGCGGAAGGGCTCGCCCTGCAGCAAATTGGCCAGCGCTTGCGGGTCTTGCATAAAGTCTTCGCGAAATCCCCGCAGCGCCATGCCGGCATCGGGCGCCACGCTCATCGGTGTTGGCGGCTGTTGCGGCGCCGGCATCGCGCCCGGCGCCACGGGGCTGCCGCCCAGCTGTAAACTCTGCTGCGGCAGGCGCAAGGTTTCAAAACGGCCGCCGCGCGATATCACGATGTGCTGCGGATGCACTTCTTTCAGGGTCGCGCCGCCGGGCAGCTCATCACCCACCCGGTAAAAATCTTCTTTGCCCGCGGGATCGGCGATGATGGCGGTCGCCGCCGCACTGTCGCTGGACGCGGCCACCCCGCGCAATTGCAAATTGAGCCGTGTCTCGGGCATGGGTTCGTTATTGGCGGGCGCGTCGGCGGACTGCGCGGATCCCAATAAATGCCGCTGGGCAATGGCGCGGCTCAAACTCAGCGGATCCATGCGCGGCGCGGCGGCCCCCTGCGTGACGATGGCCGGCGGCGCTTGCGCGTCCACTGGCGAGGGGATAAACAGCCACGTCATGCGCGCGGCGCTGTAAGCCAGCAACACCACCGCCAAGCCACTCACCAACACGGGCAAGCGGCTAGACGCGGCCCCATTGGTGAGGATGCTTAAGGCTTGCTTCCAATCCAAGGTCACACCGATTCCGTCCCCGCCCACGCTGAATTCGACAAGCCGAAAAACCCGCCCATGATACGCCTTCCGAGCTTAGATCGACAAAAAATCAATTTAATTGAATGCCCTTCGCATCCTACACATTAAAACTAGCCCTCTAATACCCCCTAAATATCAGACCAGCAAATCACCGCCGGGCGAGGGACATATTTATAGCGTGACTAAAACCCTGAATTCACTTCCGGCTGCGTGCAACGCATTTTTAGATAAGCCACCACCCCGCGCGCCTGCTAGCGAAGACCTAGACCACGAAATAATTTAGCCAATGCACGTTAAAAAAAACGGGGCGCCTCTTCGCACCGGCGCCGCCCGCAGCGCTTAAGCACCGGCTTTATGCACAGTTTTCCCGCTTAAACTCCACACCCCTCACGCACACAACGGAATTATCGCCAAGCGGCGCTTAACCTGCTGATTGTATTTGTCTCCCATTATTTGCGGAAGCTTCACACAACACACCTAAGCCCTCGAAGCGGTAGGCTTTCCGGGATTTAACCGCATTTTCTCCACATACTTATCCACAGGCGCGGTGGATGAGTTGATAAAGATGAATGGCGGCGGCCTATTAAACATTCGAAGCTAGATTCCATACTAAGTCACAGCGGCAACCTGGCGGATCAATCCATCGTGAAATGCCCGCCGCGCTGGCCACGATAAACCGGATAAAAATCAAAATGGGCGGATAAGGCGAGACGCGCCAGGACTCAACGCCAGCGGAACAAGACCCATTGGGGCGTGACCACCTCGGAATCCAGGTCACGCTGGCGGGTTTCCAGGTTGCCATCACCATCGGTATCGACGAGATAATAGGCAGGCCCCTTGGCGGGCGTGACTTTAATCATGTAGAGCTGGTTGGCGATGCGGTATTCCTCGATGGCCTCGCCGCCCCGCTGAATGATGGTCACCTCCGGCTCCATGCTCTCCCCTTCGGCCGCGCCCTCCGGCGCCGCCTGCGCCAGGGCCGCGAACACTCCGGCCACCAGCGTCACCCCAACCCCGCGCAATAACATAGTAATAACCGTCCTTATTATCGAATGTGGCTTACAAATCCAGCAGCATCTCTTGCTCTTCAGCGGAAGGCTCAAAGCCACGGCTCTCATAATGATTAAAGATAGCATCCACCACCTCTTCCGGCTTGTCCAATACCTGCATGAGATCCAGATCGGATTCGTCGATGGTCCCTTCGGCCACCAGCGTGGTTTTGAACCAAGTAATCAAGCCTTCCCAGAAAGGCTTGTGTACCAAAATAATGGGGATGCGGCGGGTCTTGCCGGTCTGCACCAGGGTAAGTATCTCCGCCAATTCGTCGAGCGTGCCGAAGCCGCCGGGCAACACCACATAGGCCGAGGCGTATTTGACGAACATCACCTTGCGTGAAAAGAAATGACGGAAGTGCAGGGAGATGTCCTGATATTCGTTGGTGCTCTGCTCCATGGGCAGCACGATATTCAGACCGATGCTGGGGGACTTACCAGCGAAACAGCCCTTGTTAGCCGCCTCCATCAGGCCAGGCCCGCCACCGCTGACCACGCTGAAACCCGCGTCCGACAAAGCGCGGGCGATGTCCTCGGTGAGTTTGTAATAGGGGTGATCCGGCGGCGTGCGCGCCGAGCCGAAGATGCTCACGGAGGGCTTGATCTGCGCCAGGCGCTCGAAGCCCTCGACGAACTCGGCCATGATCTGGAAGATCTTCCACGACTCGCGGCTCAACATCGAGTCGTTCATGGGCATCATACTGGGGTGATTTGCTCTGTGCTTTTCGTCCATAGTCATCTCTTTAGTGATTCCCTGTTATTACTATCGGCGTGCCGGGGGAGGATTTTTAGTACAATCCCCTGGCTTATTATTCCGTTCAAATCCAGCCGCGGTGACTATGACCCCAGAACACAGCAAACCGCTCGTCCTCGTCGATGGATCATCGTACCTCTATCGCGCCTTTTACGCGCTGCCGCCGCTGACTAATAGCCGGGGCGAACCCACCGGCGCGGTCTACGGCGTCCTCAACATGTTGCGCAAACTGATCGCGGACTACGAGCCGGAGTTGATGGCGGTGGTCTTCGACGCCAAGGGCAAGACCTTTCGCGACGAGCTGTTCGCACAGTATAAGGCACAGCGCCCGCCCATGCCGGACGATCTGCGCTCACAGATCGAGCCGCTGCACGCCGCGGTGCGCGCCAGCGGCCTGCCCTGCCTGGTGGTCGACGGCGTGGAGGCGGACGATGTCATCGGCACGCTCGCCGTGCAAGCCAGTGCGCAAGGCCTGCCCGTGCTGATCTCCACTGGCGATAAAGACATGGCCCAGCTGGTGAACCAACACATCACCCTCATCAACACCATGTCCAACACCGTCATGGACCGCGAGGGGGTCATCACCAAATTCGGCATCCCCCCCGAGCGCATCGTCGACTACCTCGCCCTCATCGGCGACAGCTCGGACAATATCCCCGGCATCCCTCAAGTGGGGCCGAAGACCGCGGTGAAATGGCTCGGCCAATACGGCGATCTCGATGCGATCGTCGCCCACGCCGGCGAATTCAGCGGCCGCGCCGGGGACAATCTGCGCGCCCATCTGGAGCAACTGCCCCTCGCCCGCCAGCTCGCCACCATTCACTGCGACGTGCCGCTGGACCTCGGCCCCACCGATCTCCAGCGCCAAGCGCCGGACAGCGACGCCTTGATCGAGCTCTATCAGCGTCTGGAATTCAAAACCTGGCTCAAGCAATTGCAGGACAGCAGCGCCGGGGACGAAGCGCCCGCGCCGAAGCAACCGCCCGCCGCCAAATCGGCCGGCTACGACACTATTCTCACCGAGGCCGCGCTGGACGCCTGGCTGCAGCGGCTGCGCGAGGCCGATCTGTTCGCCTTCGACACCGAGACCACCAGCCTCGATTACATGCAGGCGGAGATCGTCGGTGTCTCCTTCGCCATCCGGCCCGGCGCGGCCGCCTATCTACCCCTCGCCCACGACTACCCCGGCGCGCCGGACCAGCTCCCGCGCGACGCAACCCTGGCCCGGCTCAAGCCCCTGCTCGAAGATCCGGCGCGCGCCAAAGTCGGCCACAATCTCAAATACGATATGAGCGTGCTCGCCAATCACGGCATCACCCTCAGGGGCATCCGCTACGACACCATGCTGGAATCCTACGTCCACAACAGCACCGCCAGCCGCCACGACATGGATTCCCTCGCCGCCAAATACCTCGACTATCACACCACCCACTTCGAGGACATCGCCGGCAAGGGCGCGAAGCAGCTCACCTTCAATCAGATCGCCCTCGAAGAGGCCGCGCCCTACGCCGCCGAAGACGCCGACATCACCCTGCGCCTGCACCAGACCCTGTGGCCCGCGCTCGAAAAAGACCCGGTGACCCGCGCCCTCTTCGAGGAAATCGAGATGCCGCTGGTACCCATCCTGTCGCGCATGGAGCGTGGTGGCGTGCTGGTAGACGTGGCCATGCTCCACCAGCAGAGCCACGAACTCGCCAAGACCATGGCCGGGCTGGAGGCACGCGCCCATGAGCTGGCCGCACAGCCCTTTAATCTCAGTTCACCGAAACAGATACAAGAAATCCTCTACGGCAAACTGCAACTGCCGGTGTCGTTCAAAACCCCCACCGGCCAGCCCTCCACCGGCGAAGAGGCGCTGCAGGAATTGGCGGACCAGCACCCGCTGGCCCGGCTCATCTTGGATTACCGCGGCTTGAGCAAGCTCAAATCCACCTACACCGACCGCTTGCCGGAACAGATCAGCCCGCGCACGGGCCGGGTCCACACCTCGTATCACCAAGCCGTGGCGGCCACCGGGCGCCTGTCCTCCAGCGACCCCAATCTGCAGAACATTCCCATCCGCAGCGCCGAGGGCCGGCGCATCCGTCAGGCCTTCATCGCGCCGCCGGGCTGCGTGCTCATCGCCGCCGACTACTCGCAAATCGAACTGCGCATCATGGCCCACCTCTCCGGCGACGAGCGCTTGCTCGCCGCCTTCAGCGCCGGCACCGACATCCACACCGCCACCGCGGCGGAGATCTTCGGCGTCGAGCCGGCCGCCGTCAGCAGTGAACAACGCCGCAATGCCAAGGCCATCAACTTCGGTTTGATTTACGGCATGTCCGCCTTCGGCCTCGCCCGCCAGCTGGGCATCGCCCGCGACGCCGCCCAGACGTACATCGACCTCTACTTCACCCGCTACCCCGGCGCCAAGCTGTTCATGGACCGCATGCGCGAGCACGCCCGCGAGCACGGCTATGTGGAGACCGTCTTCGGCCGGCGGCTGTATTTACCCGATATTAATGCCAGGCAAGCCCAGCGCCGCCAGTACGCGGAGCGCGCCGCCATCAACGCCCCGATGCAAGGCACCGCCGCCGACATCATCAAACGGGCCATGATCCGCACCGATGCCTGGCTAGAAAAAAGCCAGATGGCGGCTAAAATGATTATGCAAGTACATGATGAGCTGGTCTTCGAAGTGGCGCGGGACGCGGTGGACGCCGTTAGCGAGGGGGTCCGCGAGTGCATGATGGGCGCTGCATCTCTCGCCGTGCCGCTGGTAGTGGATCTGGGGGTGGGCCTAAATTGGCAAGAGGCTCACTGACTTCGGTTTTTTTATTTTTTCAAATTTTCTTCTAAAAAAGCGAACACCCGGCATGAACTTTTTTTCGCCGTAACGCTCTCAGTGTGTGAGTACGGTTTCTAGGTTTCTGGTCCGTACTCTAACCGCTCGCCTCCCTGAGCGGGAAACCCCTCTAACCTGGCTTCCCCAAGCTAGGTATCTTCGGCCCCGGTCCCTCCTCCCTCTTCTAGACCGGGGCTTTTTTTTGCTCTATTTCCATCCAATCCATAAGGATATCTTGCACCTCTTCCGCACCCGTGCGTTTAAGGGCGGAAAATAGCTGCACGCTGACGGCGCTCAGACCGCCGAAATTCTGTGTCAGGGTGGCGCGCACCTTGTGCAAGGTGGCGCTGGCCGCACCCCGGCTCAACTTGTCAGCCTTGGTGAGCAGAATGTGCGCGGGTACCGCGCTGCGTATGCACCAGTCGAGCATATGCGCGTCGTATTCGGTGAGCGGGTGCCGGCAATCCATCACCAGCACCACCCCGCGCAGCGACTGGCGGCCGCCGAGATAGGCGCCCATCAAACGCTGCCAAGCCTCTTTCATCGGCGCGGGCACTTTCGCGTAACCATAGCCCGGCAAGTCCACCAAGCGGCGCTGCCCATCCACTTCGAAAAAATTGATTTCGCGAGTGCGGCCCGGTGTTTTGCTGATGCGGGCCAAACCGCGCAGACCGGCGATGACGTTGAGCGCGCTGGACTTACCCGCGTTGGAACGGCCGGCCACCGCCACCTCCCAGCCTTCATCGGCGGGAAATTGGGCGGGGCGGGCGGCGCCTAAGATAAACGTGGTGCAGCGAAACGGTGAAACCTCGCGCCGCGGCGCGGCGCGAGGCGCCGCTTTTTTCTGTGTCATTATTTTTTACCGGCCCCATAAATATAGCGGGCCAGGGTGGCCTCATCCTCGCTGACCCGGCGCACCAGGCGATCGAGGCTGATGATGGCGTGCTCCAAGAGATTGACCGCGATATAAGGGTGTTCAACCCGCAGGCGCTTGTACATGGGCCGCGACAGCCTCATCAATTGCGTATCGGCGCTGAGCGAACGCATGCGCAAAGAGCGCGGATGACGGTCGAAAAACGACATCTCGCCCATCAGATCACCTTCTTTCATCCGCCCCACTTCGACCTCGCGCCCGCCCTCGTCGTGCAGCAAGGACGCCTCGCCTTTGATGACGAAATACAAGGCCTCACCCACCTCGCCGATCTCCGCGATCACCTCATTTTTTTTATATGATGCCAGCTCGGTGTAATCCAAAAGGGTCTCCACCTCTTTGACGGTGAGCGATTCACACAAATATTGCTGATTGAGAAACTGGGTGAGTTTGGCGCGTTTGTTGTCTGCCATGCTTGATGCTCCAATGGATAAAGGGGCCTGTCTCCGCCAGGCGCGTTAGAGTATTGCGCTCCCCCCTGGACTTGCATAGGCTTAGGGGCCGGATTGAGGACGGTTGAGCGTGTGTGCCGCGATCCTGATGCGAGGCATTATCGAGGCTGCGCCGTGGATCAGCAAGCCGTTTGCGCGGCGCGCGAACCAAGCAGGCTCAACACGGTCCACAAAGACGCCCTTTCTTGAACAATAAAACAGGTGACGCAATGCTTAAACCCCTCCTACGCTGGCTGCTGCCCTTACTGCTGATCCCCGCCCTCACCCACGCGGCTGACTTTGAAGAAGGACGCAATTATTCCCGCATCGTCCCCGCCCAGCCCACCGAGAGCCAGGGCAAAATCGAAGTGGTGGAGCTGTTTTGGTACGGCTGCCCTCATTGCTACCGTTTCCAGCCCTATTTGGAGCGCTGGGTGAAACAGCTCCCGGCCGACGTCGAATACCGCCGCATGCCCGCGATTCTGGCGGATCATTGGACCATCCATGCCAACGCCTATTACGCCGCCGAAGCCCTGGGCGTACTCGACAAAATCCACAAGCCGCTGTTCGACGCCATGCACGCGCAAAAACGCCGGCTGGACACGGAAGAGCGTTTAATGGAGTTTTTTGCCGAACATGGCGTCAGCAACGACGACTTCAAGAAGACCTTCCACTCCTTCTCCGTGGAAGCCAAGGTGCGCCGCGCCAAAGAAATGAGCCGCCGCTATGAAACCAAGGCCACGCCCTCGGTGGCCATCAACGGCAGATATATCCTCGACAGCGGGCAAGCCGATGGCAACTACAACACCATGCTCAAGGTCATGGACTCACTCATCGACAAGGAACGCTAGGCTTGATGCCCGGCCGCGATAATACCACCCTATAATAAACACCCGTCACGCGAGCGCCGGACTCGCGTGGCCTCAGCCCGCGCAGATAAACCATGAAGACCGCCGAACTGTTCGTCAAATGCCTTGAAAACGAGGGCGTGGAATACATCTTCGGCATCCCCGGCGAAGAGAATCTCGCCCTGATGGATGCGCTGCTCGATTCACCCATACAATTCATCACCACCCGCCACGAGCAAGGCGCGGCCTTCATGGCCGATGTCTACGGCCGGCTCAGCGCCCGCGCCGGCGTGTGCCTCTCCACCCTCGGCCCCGGCGCCACTAATTTGCTCACCGGCGTCGCCGACGCCAATATGGACCACGCGCCGCTGGTGGCCATCGCCGGACAGGCCGACACCAGCCGCTTGCACAAAGAATCGCATCAAGTACTCGACCTGCAAAACATCTTCGCGCCGGTCACTAAATATTCCACGCGCCTGCTCACACCCAACACCGTGACCGAAGTCGTGCGCAAGGCCTTTAAGCTGGCGCAGACGGAAAAGAGCGGCGCCTGCTTCATCGAGTTTCCCGAAAACCTCGCAACCATGGAGATCGAGGCCGAGCCGCTTGCGGCGCGGCGGCACACAGCGCCCGAACCGGCCACCAGCCAGGTGGAGGCCGCGGCCCAGCTCATCTCCAGCGCGCGCCATCCCATCATTCTCGCGGGCAACGGCGTCATCCGCGCCCACGCCGCGCGGCAGCTGGCCGACTTCGCGGCCCAGCTGCACATCCCGGTGGCCAATACCTTCATGGCCAAGGGCGTGGTGCCCTTCAAACACCCCACTGCCCTCGGCAGCGTGGGCTTGCAGTCACGGGATTATGTCAACACCGGCTTCAACCGCGCCGACGTCATCATCTGCGTCGGCTACGACCTGGTGGAATACCACCCGCACCTGTGGCACCCCACCCGCGACCGCAAGATCATCCACATCGACGCCACCCCCGCCGAGGTGGACGCGTATTACAGCGCGGCGGTGGACGTGGTGGGCGATGTCCGCCTCAGCCTCAGCCGTATCGCCGCCCTGGCCACGCCGCAGCAGGGCCACACCCTGCGGCCGCTGCGCGAGGCGCTGATCGAGGACATGAACCAGCATCGCGACGACAACGCCTTTCCGCTCAAACCGCAGAAGGTCATTTGGGACTTGCGCACCGCCCTGGCCCTGGACGATATCGTGATCTGCGACGTCGGCGCCCACAAGATGTGGATGGCGCGCATGTTCCGCTGCGAACAGCCCAACACCTGCATCATCTCCAACGGTTTCGCCAGCATGGGCATCGCCGTGCCCGGCGCCATTGGCGCGCGGCTGGCCTGCCCCGGGCAGCGGGTAGTGGCGGTGACGGGCGACGCCGGCTTCATGATGAATTCACAGGAGATCGAAACCGCGGTGCGGCTGAAGATCCCCATGGTGATCTTGATTTGGAACGACGGCGGCTACGGCCTGATCGAATGGAAACAAATGGCGACCTACGGCCGCCCGGCCTACGTCCATTTCAACAACCCCGATTTCGTGAAATATGCCGAATCCTTCGGGGCGAAGGGCTACCGGATTACCCAGGCGGCGGACTTGATGCCCGCGCTGGAAAAAGCCCTGGCGGACGACGGGGTAAATATTATCGACTGTCCGGTCGACTATAGTGAAAACCTCAAACTGACAGCCAAGCTCGGTGAGACTATATTCCAATTATGAACGCCTCCAACGCCGTCTTACTCGATGACAGCACGCCCCCCGGCGAAACCCCCGGCCACGCCAAATCGCGGCTGCGGCTGCTCACCTACAATATTCAAGCGGCGGTGGCCTCCACCCGGCCGCATCACTACTTCACCCGCAGCTGGAAACATGTGCTGCCCCACCCCTCCAGCTTCGACAATCTGGACCGCATCGCGCGCCTGGCCTCGCATTACGACGTGGTGGCCATTCAAGAGGCCGACGCCGGCAGCCTGCGCAGCTATTTCATCAACCAAGTGGAATACCTCGCGCGCCGCGGCCACTTCCCGTTCTGGTGTCACCAAACCAATCGCGACCTCGGTAAATTCGCGCAACACAGCAACGGGCTGTTGAGCCGCATCCGCCCCAGCATGATCGAACAGCACAAACTGCCGGGCCTCATCCCCGGCCGCGGCGCCATGGCGGTGCGCTTCGGTCACAGCACGACCCCGCTCATGCTGATCTTGGTGCACCTCGCCCTGGGCCGGCGCACCCGTGAGCGCCAACTCGGTTTTTTGAGCGAATTGATCAGCGATTACGAACACGCGGTGGTGATGGGCGATTTCAACTGCGCCGCGCAAAGCCGCGAGATGGACCGGCTGATGACCACATCCAATCTCTGCGAACCGGCTCAGACCCTGCACAGCTTCCCCAGCTGGCGGCCGATACGCAACATCGACCACATCCTCACCACACCTTCACTGCGGGTGGCCAATCTGCAGGTGCTCAATCATGCCATCTCCGACCACCTGCCCATCGCGGTGGAAATCGAACTGCCGGACGCGGTGGAGCTGCTGGCCAACTGAGCTTCAGCGGACGGCGCGCCGCTCATCACTCCGCGGCGCGGCTAAGATGGAGGCGGCGTTTTCTCTTCGCGCTCACGCAGCTTCCTCGTGCGCGCATCATCATAGGCGGCCAGCGCCAGCACGCCCACCACCGCCAATATCAGCACGATTTGAACAAGGATAAATCCCATGAGATCTCCTGACAGGTTGTTATAGGTTACACCCCCGGTGTGCCGCTGGTTTAAACCACGCCACGCGCACGGCCGCCGCGTAACCGGGCATACGGCAAGGCCCGCGAGACCGGCTTGGATTTATTTTTTAGCCGAAGCCCGCTCCGACACCATTTGCAGAAAGGCCATGGGCGTGCCTTGCGGCGTGACGCCCACGCCGGTCAGCAGCACCTTGCGCTCTTGAATCCGCTGCTCCACCACAAAGGCGTCTTGCTCGCTGAGAATGCCGGCCGCCACCCGCTCGGGCAGGCTGCCGTCGCTGGCCGCCAGCTCATATTCATAATCCAGCTCCGGCGGAAAAATCCGGTACACATCCACCACATTGATGATTCTGATTTTCTCTAAACGCAGCTTCTCCGCGGCCGCCACGGCTTGCTGGGTGATATCCCGCCGCCACGCCTCTTTGCGCGCCTTATAGGCGCTCACGCTAAAACCGCGATCGAGTTGAATGGCGGAAAAATACTGCTTTACCTCTTCGACCTGCCCCGCGGTCACCGCCGCGGGCGGGTGCAGGATATTGCGGCAACCCAGCACCACCTCCGCGGGAATGCCGATCCGCACCACCCGTCCAGCGGCATTGGCCTCCGCCGAACCCGCCCACATCGATTTGCGGAACGGCTTGCCATCGACCTGCTGCCAGCTCACCCCCAGCTCGCCTTGGCGGGGATCGGCATAATCTTTATAGGCCTTGTGAAAGGCGAAACAGGCCTCACTGTCGCCCTTGGCCGCCAAATCAATAAAATAGGTCATGGCGCGCTGGCGCGCCTCGGCGAGGTTGCTCAGCACCTCCAAATGCCGCGCGGCCAAATTGTAGGCCGTGCGCATCCGCCGCGCGTCCAAGGCCGTTTGCGGATGCGTGTAATCGGGAAATTCCAGCGCGGCATTAACCCGCCCGAAAAACTCGGCGTCCACGCCTATCCAAAAACGGAGAAAATCTTCCTTGCTCAGATTCGCCTGCATATACGCCAAGGCCTCAGCGGCGGCGGCGGCGCGCGGATCACTGGCGCCCCCGCGGCTGGTGGCGGCGAAATACACATTGTCGGTGAAATAACGGATCTGCTCCGGGCGCGGCAATTGCGCAAAACCCTGCGCGGAGGACGCACTCTGAGCCTGGGCCGCCGGACTCAAGCCCACTTTTTTCTTGCCCCCCGAAAACGAGCAGGCGGATAAAGACAGCGCCAACAAAGTAACGCCCGTCCATCGCCATACGAGGGTCATTTGAAGATTCATGAGTACATTCTCCTTTTACCGCGCGGCCAGCCGACGTGCGCTGACTGGCACATTTCCTTATCGGCCGTAGAGGCTTAGGCTGAAGTGGCACCGCCGCGGAAGGCGCGTTATAAATGCCGCGGGATAGCCGTAATAGCAGAGGGTCGCCTTATTGTCCGACTTTATTTTTTCGTCTATGTACCGGCGGGCCGATCCGGACCGGGAAAGACGCAATGAGCGCATTGATGATTCAAACTGAATGCGGTCCAGCGAGAAACCAAAAACAAAACGATTTCCCGCCCTGCAACAAAATGGCCAGCGCCTCTATCACTTCATCACCGTCCACCGCGCAACGCTCACGGGTCGCTGGCGCCGGGCCACAATTTAAGCCGCCATAAAATAACATTGAATCGCCCCCGAATTGAACCTTATTTAAATCAACCGGCTAAACCCCGGCCGGGGATCCGTGGATTGACTTGACCCCATCCTTTTTGATACCTAGATAGACAGGCACAGCGCAAAGGCACGACATGGCCATCGCCCCCATCCCCCGTGACGACGCCGGAATACGCCGGCTGCAAGAGAGCAACGCCGCGCGCGCTACGGGTGCCGTCACGCCGGTATCGCCCACCCCCCGCATCGAAGAACGCGCCGCCGAACCCGCGGCGCCGGTGGGCAACACAGCGAAGCAAGACCGCCGCCTCAACGATCGCCGCTACGACCAGCGCCGCCAGGCACGGCGCCACGTATTATTGGACACCCGTGACAAACAGGAGCGGCGCCGCAAGGAACGCCGCGGCCGCGCAATGAGGAGCCGCCGCCACAAAACCGGATTGGATTTATACGCCTAACCTCGCCGCGGCACGGCAACACCGTCTACCGCCACCCTCCAGCCATCTCCGCATCACCCTTACGCGGGCGCGGAAAAAATCGCGCGGATCGGGCCACGCGCTCGCGTGTGACGCAAGACGCACACACCATCAGTCAGGGCGCCTCATTCCAAGGCTGTTATAATCCCCTGCATGACACGTTTCGCGTCACGCAGCGGCCGCACACAGGGATAAACGCATGATTTGGGGATTGTTCGGACTGATTTTCACGGCCATTTTGCTGGCCGTGCTCATCACCAAAAAAGATATCGGCCGCGCCGTGCCCCTGGCGCTGGTGATGGTGGTAGGCATCATCGCCTTCCTCGCGTGGTATCAAGACCGGGAGTTATCGCAATCGAAAATCCGCATCCTGCCCTCGGAGGTGGAATTGGCGGATATGCGTTTGGTGGAAGCGGGGCGCGGCATACGCGACCTCTCGGGACGGCTGCGCAATCACGCGAAACAATACACCTTGCAGGAAGTGGTGCTGCGCATCTCCATCGACGATTGCGTCGGCGACGGCCAGTGCGAGACCATCGATCAGACCGAAGTCACCGTCAAACCGAAAATCCCGCCGGGTCAGGCTCGCGATTTCCGCGAGCGCGCCTACTTCAAATCCACCCTGCGGCCGCGCGGTGAAACCCGTCTGCGTTACGACGTGGTCAGCACCCGCGGCGAATAAATCGCGGGCCGCCTAGGAGCCTGTCGGACTTGGGACTGATCTACTGCGCCGGTGGGAGAGCGGTCCATTTTTCCGATCCTTCTCGTCCCCTTGTATATAAAAAGGGGGCGACGGCTCCACCCTTCGCTTCGCTCTTCCCTCGAACGATCGAAAAACTGGCCTCGCCCTCCCGCCTTGCTCGCTACGATCGCCCAAGTCCGACAAGCTCCTAGCCGCGAAACGCAGCAGCAAACCGCTCAACAGCAGCAACAGCTCACCCAACACCCCGCCGCCGCCACCACTGCTCGTGCTCTGCGCGGGCGTGTCGATCGAATACGTCTCGGTGCGATCCCCTTCTTCATTTCCGGCTTGGTCAAAGGAGAGAAAGCGCAGCGTCGTGTTGGCGCTGATGGCAATCGCGCCGCTGTAGCGTGGTGATAGCCGCGTGGGTTTACTGCCATCCACGGTGTAATACGTCGCCGCGCAACCGGCGCCGGCGTCATCACAGATCAAGCTCACCCACTGGGTGGAGGACGCCGCGGTGGAGCTGACCCGGGTGGTGGTCACCGGCGCGGCGGTATCGATCAAGACCTCGAAGGCGGTGACCGGCGACCACAGTCCGTTGCCGCCGCGTTCTTGCACATAGAGGGTGTGTACGCCATCGTTTAAGGGCGACGCGGGGATAAACGCTTGAGCGGTAGTCTCCACCGCAGCGCTGAGATCGGGGGCATCGAGACGCAGGCGGTAAATACCGCCGCCGTTCATGGAGCGCCACTGCCATTGGGGCAGGGGGTGATTGACCGGCGTGTTGCCCCACAAGTTGGGGGCCTGGGGCGGCGTGCCGCCGGCCGTGAGCGCTTGCAGCGCCGCCACCTCGTCCGCGCTGAGTCTAATGCTGGCTTGAGCGCTCGCCGACCAATGACCCGCGTCGTCACGCGCCTGCACATAGAGGGTATGACGGCCCGCGCTCAAGGGCGCGCCGGGGATGAAGCTCAAGGCTTGGGTCTCGACCGCGCCCACGTTCATACGCGGGTCGTTGAGCTGGTAACGGAAGCGGCCATTGCCGTCCAGCGCTTGCCATTCCCACAAGGGCCGGCCGGCGAGCTTGCCCGCCGTGACGCTCAGCAGCGGCGCCGCGGGCGGCGTGGTGTCCAAGGTCACCGCCGCCGAAGCAGGCTCGCTGATATTGCCCGAGGCGTCGCGCAGCCACAGATACAGGGTTTTCACCCCGTCTCCGGCGGACAGCGCATAGGGCAGCGTCAGGCTCAGGCGCGCGGCCGTGGCGACCGCGGTGAACTGCCCCAAACCCGGCCGTGCTGGATGTTCCGAGAGGTAATAGCCGGTCACGCCCTGATTGTCGAAACCCGCGACGAACACCGATGCCTGCGATGACAGCGCATATTCGCCGCCTTGATTAATCACCACATAACCGCCGCCCGGCGGCGTGCGGTCTTCCGGCATGTCGATGCTGCTCACCAAGGCGAACGCTTGATTGAGCTGCACGCGGCTGCCGTTCACCTCGATGCGCCACAACCCCGCCTGGGGCGCACTGACCCGCGCTTGTTCGAGGTTGTCCACGGTGTTGGCGCCCAAGGTGGTCGCGGGCGCGGCCGGATCACCCAGACCGGCGAGGCTGTAGGGGTAATACGTCTCGCCGCCGGGGCTGATGAGTTTGATGTCCAAATCATTCACCAGCACGGCGGCGGCGCTGGGCGAGCCGGGCGGATCGGTCCAGGCCAAGGTCACTTTCAGCAAGCCCGCCTCGGCGCCGACCTCGATGTCATAGCGCTTCGTCACGCCCTGATTCAGATTATCGGTAATCAGCCGCCGGCCGCTACCGCCGTCGGCCTCGATGACCTTGAGGGCGGCCTCGGCATCGAGCAGGCCCCAGCCGTACATATAGTCCGGGCCCGGCGCGCCCAAATCGGCCGCGGTATTGACCAGCAAGGCGCGCACCAGCTCCGACGGCGGCGGCGAGGCATTGCCGGTGACGCCGCGATAACGCTCCAGCAACAGCGCGATGGCGCCGCTCACGGTGGGGCTGGCCATGGAGGTGCCGCTCAAGCTGGTATAACTGCCGCCAAGAAAAGTGGAGTACACGTCCTGGCCCTCGGCCACTAAATCAGGCTTGATGCGGCCGTCATTGGTGGGGCCCCAGGCGCTGAACGCGGTCATGGCCTTGGCCTTGTCCACCGCGCCCACGGTGATGATGTTTTTCGCGGTGGCGATCTGACCGATGCTGCGGTAATCGCCGTCCGCATCGTGCTGATCGTAAAAGAGCGTGGTGGTATCGCCATAGTGGCGGTGGGCGCGGCCCGAGGCGCCGCCGTCGTTGCGGTCATTGCCCGCCGATTTCACCACCACCAAAGCGGTGTCGTATATCATGCGGTCCCAATTGCGGGTCAGCGACGAATAGCCGCCGAAATCCGGGTCGCTTTGATTCGCCGCGCCGCCGAACCACACCCAATAACCGTCGCTGTAATAATTATTCTGCCAGCCCGCCAGATAGCCCCAGGAATTATTGGCCGCGACGATACCGTGATCCTTGCGCGCGGCGGCGTGCTCCGCCACCGGGTCACCGTAATAATCGTAGGACCACACCGCGGCGCCGGGCGCCATGCCCCGCGCGGCGGCATTGCCATTGCCCGCGCCGGTCAAGGTGCCCGCGACGTGCGTCGCATGCCCCACCACTTTTCCCGCCTCGCCGGTCGTCACGTGGCTGGTCAAGTCGGGGTGACTCACGTCCACCAAGCCCTCGTCCCACATGCCCACCACCAAACCGGCGCCACTGAGATTATTTGGCGCCTGCCACAAGTGATCGACGCGGGAGACCTTGGCGGCCGTGGTGTTTTCGCTCGCCTTGGGCGCCTCGCGGTCCTCGACCCAGGCCACCTCGTCCACATTCAACAAGTCCAAGACCCGCGCCTGCGGCAGGCGCACGCCGAGCTGTGCTCCGCTCATAAAATCCGCCTGCAACGGGACGGCGTCCAGCGCTTGCAGCAAGCCGGCCGCGCGGGCGTAACTCACGCCGGGATGAAAAGTCACCGCCAGACTCAAGCTGCCGTCGGCATTGAGCGAGCGCGGATGGAAGTCGGCGGACAAAATCGCGGGGGGCAGCTTATCGGCGGGATACAGCGCGCCGAGCGCGTGAACGAAACTCAGCGCGCGCACGGCCGCGAGCGACTCGCCGCGCACCCGCGCCTTCCAAGTGAATTCGGGAATATAGTCCAGCAGCTCGACGCCGAGCCGCGTCAGGGTATTCTTCTGCTCTTCGCTCAGCGGCCCGCGCAATTGCAGTAAGACATGCGTGCTATCGCCATTCACGGCCGGCACGCGGCTGGGATCGAGATACACCGTGCCTTGCGCCAAACGCACGGCCGTGGCATCCGCCGCTGGCACGGTCAAACCCCGCGCCAGCGGGGCGGCCCGCCGGTCGGCCTGCGCCGCTTGCGCCAGGGTTTTAACCCCCGTGACCACAACGGACGCGGCCTGCGCACCCGTCAGACCCCAACCGCCAGTGATAGTGATTAATAGCGCCGCGACGATGACGGCACGGCCGTGCATCTTTCCCCGCGTAGCGGAGAAAAGCCACCATGGCCGAAGCGGAGCAATGCTCACGTTCCGCACCATGGAACCGCACTCCTCAACATGAATCCATACAACGCGACATCCAACGTCGCTGAAGCCCTTATCGGGAAGGGAGCGGGCGCGCTTTAATCATTTGTAACGAAACCGTGCGGGACATCACACTTCGCGGCGGGGTAAAATGCCGCCACCTTTTTTCAGGCTTAACTTTCGATGGAACTCTGGCACATCATCGCCCTCGCCTTGCTGCAAGGGCTCACCGAATTTCTCCCCATCTCCAGCTCCGCCCATTTGATATTGCTGCCCAGCCTCGTAGGCTGGGAAGATCAAGGCCTGGCCTTCGACGTGGCGGTGCACGTGGGCACGCTCACGGCCGTGGTCATGTATTTCCGCAAAGAGATCATCACCCTCAGCCAGGATTGGAGCCGCTCTCTGGTCACGCGCCGCCAGGTCGGCGACAGCCGCCTGGCCTGGGCGGTATTGTGGGGCACGGTGCCGGTAGGCGTGGCGGGCCTGCTCCTCAGTGATTTCGTCGAAACCCAATTGCGCGGCACCCTGGTCATCGCCCTCGCCACCATCGTCTTCGGCGTGCTGCTGTGGTGGGCCGACGCCCGCGGCGCGCGCACGCGCGACGAACACAGCCTGCGCTGGAAGGACGTGCTCATCATCGGCGTGGCCCAGGCCGTGGCCCTCATCCCCGGCACCTCGCGCTCCGGCATCACCATGACCGCCGGGCTGATGCTGGGCCTCAGCCGCCAAGCCGCCGCGCGTTTTTCGTTTTTATTGTCGATCCCGGTGATCGTGCTGGCGGGCGGGCTCAAAACCCTGGAACTCGCCAGCGCCACCACGCCGGTGGCCTGGGATGTATTACTCACCGGCGCGGCCGTCGCCGCGGCCAGCGCCTACCTGTGTATCCATTTCTTTTTGAAACTCCTCGACCGCATCGGCATGCTGCCGTTTGTCATCTACCGGTTGATTCTGGGAGCGGTGCTGTTGGGGTTTTTTGTTTGAGGGGTTCTGCAAAACCCTGCGGGGATCAATATTGAATCTATTCGTGGAGAGATCGTATTTGCTGTGCTTAACTCGGAATGTCGACCTCTAAGCAAGCAGCCTGAATTGAGTTCACGCGGGATGCGGTGAGCGCAGCGAACCGCATCAAACACCACAATCAACACACCGCACCCGTTAACCAACACCTGCATCATGCGGCACGCCTATCGCATCCCGCACGATAATGCGGTTCATTTCATTCACCGCGTCCTACGTTTGCTATGTTTGCTCATCATCGCTGCGCTTGCGATCACGGCGCCGACCATAGACAAACACAGAGACCAAGCCCACCACGCCAGCCGCGCCGATCAGACTACCGTACCATGCCGCCCCATTTGTGGCTGCGTAGGTACCACAACCGATGGCAAAAATCCCAATAAGGAAGCCGAAAATCTGACCTAGCATGCCCTCCCGGGCTTGGGCTTTGATGGAGTAGTCCACAATCGTGCGACGGTGTTCAGATTCTTGCTCCATATTGGTAACAATACGCTCAGCCGCACCAGGAAGAATGCGTTCATACCCCTCCAGTATCACTGGAGGCGGCAAGGGGCCAGTGAAGCTGGCTTCAATTACTTGAGGAACGCCAGGGAGGGTCTGCTGAATCGGCGGCGCATTGATCTCGCGGGCAATCTGCGCAGATGAGGAAGGTTCAGCGGATCGGCTGTTTGGCGCCTGGGATAGAATGTTCTTTTGCGCTCGACTTGTTTTTCGTTTGCGCGACTTGCCCATGGATATCCTTTTCCACTTTATTTAGGGCGACGCGGAAATCCTGTCCAATCCGCTCCCAGTCTGAGCGCAAGGCGTCGGTATCCGAAGCGTAGGGGTAAAGCCGATGCAACCGCTCAATTGCCGATTCTACGGGAAAAACCGGCAGAATATGCGACATACCGCGAATAATATTTCTAAGGTGTTCAGTCATGCTATTTATAACGGCCAAAGACCAACCAAGTTGATTTGGGGGAAATTACTCGCCCTAGGTGTGCTACAAGACCCAAGATTGGGCAAATGTGTTTTTAGCATAAATTCGCTGCCGGGAGCAATCCCCGGCAAGATAGCTCTTTAGTGGAGATAAAACCTGATTAGGATGCAGAGTACGCACACTAACCCGACTCAGGACACTTTTTCCCCCGCCGCCTGCAAATCCGCATGATAGGACGAGCGCACCATCGGCCCGCTGGCGACGTTGCTGAAACCCATGTCTTCGGCGAGGCGGCCGAGGTCGGCGAATTCTTCCGGCGGCACGTAACGTTCGACGGGCAGGTGGTGGCGGCTGGGTTGCAAGTATTGGCCGAGGGTGAGCATGTCAACGCCGTGGGCGCGCAGGTCGCGCATGACATCGATGATCTCTTCATTGGTCTCGCCCAGGCCGAGCATCAGGCCGGACTTGGTGGGGATGTGCGGATGCGCGGTTTTGAAACGCTGCAGCAGCGTCAGCGACCATTGATAATCCGAACCCGGACGCGCTTGTTTGTACAAACGCGGCACGGTTTCGAGATTGTGATTGAAGACATCGGGCAAGGCGGCGGCGAGTTGCTGCAGCGCCACGTCCATGCGCCCGCGAAAATCGGGCACGAGGATTTCGATTTTTGTCTGCGGCGTGGCGGCACGGGTGGCGGCGATGCAGGCGCGAAAGTGATCGGCGCCGCCGTCGCGCAAGTCGTCGCGATCCACCGAGGTGATGACGACGTATTTCAATTTCATCGCGGCGATGGTGGACGCCATATTGCGCGGCTCTTCGGCGTCGAGGGCTTGGGGGCGGCCGTGGGCGACGTCGCAGAAGGGACAGCGGCGGGTGCAGATGGCGCCCATGATCATGAAGGTGGCGGTGCCATGGCTGAAGCATTCGCCGAGATTGGGGCAGGACGCCTCTTCGCACACGGTGTGCAGCTTGTGTTCGCGCAACACGGATTTCAGCCGCGCGACCTCCGGAGAGGTCGGCGCCTTGGCGCGGATCCAGCTTGGCTTGCGCAGCGCGTTCACGGTGGGCTCGATCTTGATGGGGATGCGCGCCATCTTGGCGGCGCCGCGCTGACGCGCGGGATCGGGCTTGGCTTGGTCGTCGTTTGCGGACACGGTGTTCTCCAGAATTAGATCGCGGCGCCTAGCGGCAAGGACACAGGCCCGGGCGCGTAGCGCAGTGTAACACCCAGGGCCAGGCCGAGCTGCGCCGCCAGCTGCCGCGCCACCTGTGCTTGGTCGACCCCGGCCGCCAAATCACCGAGCTGGGTGACCGCGAGGCCGGGGTAGCCGCAGGGGTTGATGCGCGCGAAGGGCGACAGGTCCATGGCGATGTTGAGGCTGAGGCCGTGGTAACAACAGCCGCGCCGCACCCGCAGGCCGAGGGCGGCGATCTTGGCGCCGTCGACGTACACCCCCGGCGCGTCGCGGCGGCCCTGGGCATCGATGCCGTATTCGGCAAGCACGGCGATCACCGCCGCTTCCAGACTGGTGACCAGCTGGCGCACGCCGATATGCAAACGCCGCAAATCCAGCAAGGGATAGGCCACCAGCTGGCCGGGGCCGTGATAAGTGACTTGGCCGCCGCGGTCGATCTGCACCACGGGAATCTCGCCGGGCGCGAGCAGGTGTTCCGGTTTGCCGTTGAGGCCGACGGTGAACACCGGTGGATGTTCCACCAGCCACAATTCGTCCGCACCGCTGGCGTCGCGCTCCTCAGTGTAGCGCTGCATCGCGCGCCACAGCGGCTCGTAGGCTTGACGCCCCAAGGCGCGCACGGTGATGAGGGACATGCCGCGCGCCTTAAAACGCCATCAACACCTGATCGCAAGCGACCAGGTCGTTATAAATCGCGTCGAGCTGGGCGCGGCTCACGGCGGTGATGGTGACGGTGACCGAGAGGTATTTGCCGCCGGCGCTGGCGCGGGTGCTCACCGCGCCCTCGGCAAGGTCGGGGGCATGGCGGCGGATGATGGCCACCACCACGGCGTCGAAATGTTCGCTGGCGTGCCCCATGGCCTTGATGGGAAAGTCGCAGGGAAAATTAAACAGGGAATCATCCGGTATTTGCATGGGGCAAGTCGCTCGTCTATCGAGTAGGCTTCACAGTTAACGGCCGCGGGGAAACCGCGCCGCAGCGATTCAAATCGCGACGTCTTCGCCGCGCTCGCGCACCTGCTGCTTGTAGGCTTGATACAGCGCCATCATCCGCTGCCACAGCGGACCGGGTTTGCCCTCGCCCACCGGCTGTTGATCGACGCGGGTGACGGGCAGAATCTCGCGCGTGGAGCTCGTGAGCCACACCTCGTCGGCATGGCGCAGGGCGCCGGCGGTGAAGCTCGCCTCTTCGATGGGCACGCCGTTGGCGACGGCCAATTCCAAAATCAAATCCCGCGTGACGCCGGGCAAAAGAAAAGGCCCTTTGGCCGGGGTGACGAGCACGCCGCCGCGCACGATGAAGACATTGCTGGCCGCGCCTTCAGTGATGACGCCGTCGCGTATCAGCACCGCCTCGACCGCGCCGGCGTCGATGGCGCGCTGCCGCAGCAATATATTGGACAGCAGCGCGATGGCCTTGATATCGCAACGCTGCCAGCGGATGTCATCGAGCGTGATGACGGCCACGCCGTGTTGCGCGAGATCGGCGGGCAGCGGTTTGAGTGGGCTGCTGGCGGCGTAGACCGTGGGCTGGGTTTCCTTGGGAAAGGCGTGATCGCGCGGCGCGGCGCCACGCGTGACTTGCACGTACACCGATTGATCGCCGCCGCCGTTGCGCGCCACCAAGTCTTGCAGCAGCGCGCGCCAATGCGTGGCGCTGAGCGGATCGGCCAGGCGGATCTCGCCCAAGCTGCGGCGCAGGCGCGCCAAGTGTTGCTCCAAACGGAAGAGATGACCGCCGTAGGCCGGAATGACTTCGTATACGCCATCGCCGAAGACGAAGCCGCGATCACTCACCGGCACCCGCGCCTGCTCGGGGGGAAGAAACTCACCGTTCAAATATACCGTCGCCATCGCGTCAGCCCCCGTCTTTTATTGGAACCAAAGCCGCACTTCGTCCATGGCACGCTGCAGTATATTGCCTTCGGCCACGGCGTTGAGCGCGATCAAAGGCTGCGCGACCACCGGCTCGCCCAGAAAAGTGATGTTGACGCTGCCGTAGCGCTGACCCTTGGCCGCGGGCGCGATGATGGGGTTTTCCACGCGCATCTCCGCCTTGAGATCGTTGTAACTGCCGCGGGGAAAGGTGAGGTACAAATCCGCGGGCAGACCCAAGGACAACTGCTCGACCTCGCCCTTCCATATCCGCACCGTCGACAGCGATTGCAGCGCGCTGTAGAGACGGCGGGTCTCGAAGAAACGGAAACCGTAACCCAAGAGCTTGTCGCTCTCCTGCGCCCGCTCGTTTTCACCGGCGGTGCCCAGCACCACCGAGATCAAACGCATGCCGTCCTGCTGCGCCGAGGCCACCAGGCAAAAACCCGCCGACTCGGTGTGACCGGTCTTCACCCCGTCGACGCTCTTGTTACGCCATAGCAATTTGTTGCGGTTGTGCTGGGTGATGTTGTTGTAGGTGAATTCGCGGATGGCGTGCCATTTATAATGCTCGGGGAAATCGCGGATCAAGGCGCGGGTGAGCAACGCCATGTCGCGCGCCGTGGTGTAATGCTGCGGGTCGGGCAGACCCGTGGCATTGACGAAGTGGGTGCCACTCATGCCCAAGGCCTGCGCCTGCTGGTTCATCAAGGAGGCGAACACCTCCTCGCCGCCGGCGAAATGCTCGGCCAGCGCTACCGAGGCGTCGTTGCCCGATTGCACGATCATGCCCTTGAGCAGCACTTCCACCGGCACCTGCGTGCCCACGCGCATGAAGGAACGCGAACCTTCCATGCGCCAGGCGCGCTCGGAGATGGTGACCATATCGCTGAGCTTGACGTGGCCCGCCTCGATCTCCTTGAAGATCACATACGAGGTCATGATCTTGGTGAGGCTGGCGGGCTCCATGCGCTCATCGGATTTGGACTCGGCCAGCACCCGGCCGCTGTTGAAGTCCATCAAGATATAGCCGCGCGCGGCCACCTCGGGCGGCGGCGGCACGGCCGCTTGCGCCACGGCCAGCTGCGGCAGACAAACAACCAAGAGCAGCGCGAGCCACGCCTTAACGATAAAACTCTGTCCTGTTTTTACGACATACAACTTCATTTGAGAATTCATCCGTCACTGTGGGCCCGCGGCGGCGGGCGGTTTGCTGGCAAGAATGTAGCTGAGATGGGGAAGCGGAAACCGGGCCTATTCTACCGCGCCTCTGCGGCAAATGCAGCCGAGGCCTTGCAGGAAGACCGTCGTCAATCAATCACAACATGGGCGTCGCTCAGCCCCAGATCATCGAGCTTGCGGCTGACTTGATCGACTTCATCCACGCTGGACAGCGGCCCGAGACGCACGCGATACAGCGATCCACGAGGGGCCGCGCCCGGCTGCTCACTGATTTTCACCGCGCCGCGCGGCGCCACCGCGGCCACGCGCTGCGACAACTGCTCGGCATTACGCCGGTCGGCGAAAGCACCCACTTGCAGGAACATCGCGGGGGAGGAGTCAGTGGCCAGCTGAGGGGCGGCGGGGCTGGCCGCCGCGCCCTTCAACGCCGCCTCAGCGGGCATCACGGCGCGCACCTCAACCTTACCCGTACCCTCGGCGACGATGCCGAGCTTGAGCGCGGCGACGTAGGACAAATCGATGAGCCGGTTGTGACGGAAGGGACCGCGGTCATTGACCTTGACTACCACCGTGCGGCCATTGCTCAAATTGGTGACCTCCACATAACTGGGAATCGGCAGGGTGGTGTGCGCGGCGGTCATCGCGTACATATCATAAGGCTCGCCGCTGGAGGTGCGGCGCCCGTGAAACTTGGTGCCATACCACGAGGCGATGCCGCGTTCTTTATAACCTTCATTGCTGGCCAGCACGTAGTAACGGCGGCCTTCGACTTCATAGAATTTGGGATTGCCATAGCGGCTGCGCGGCTCGATGCGCGGGATGGCGTCGGGCACGCCGTCCACGTCCAAGCCTTGGCGGACAGTGAGCGCGGGCGGGCCGTCACCGGAGGTGTCGAGCGTGCCGCTACCCGTTGACGGGGCGCTACCCGTTTTAGGCATACCGCCGCAGGCGCTCAACAGCAACGGCAGCGCCGCCGCCAACAACAGGGCGCGCGGCGCGCTGAACGGCAACAAACTGGATCGCATCGTCGAAACTTCCATCGTCTTACACATCGCCCCGCTTACGGACCGCCGGCCCGGGCCGCGCGCTGCTGATGCAGCTGGCGGATCTCTTCGCTCAATTGGTACACCGCCATGGCGTACAAGGGACTGCGATTATAACGGGTAATGACGTAAAAATTTTGCAGCCCCACCCAATATTCCGGACCGGATTCCTGCTCCAGGGCCAAGAGCGCGGCGGGGGCGGCGTCGGGCAGCTTCACGTCCGTGCTCACGCCGCGTTTTTTCATGTCCGCCCAGGGCAGCGAGGGTTTCAAACCGGCCTCGATCAGGGCGGGGACCTGATCGCCGCCCACCGTCGCGGGCACGGCGACGATGCCGTCTTTCTGCCAGCCGTGGACGCTGAAATAATTGGCGATGCTGCCAATGGCGTCGCTGGTGTTCTCCCACAGATCGCGCTTGCCGTCACCATCGAAGTCGATGGCGTAATGGCGGAAGCTGCTGGAGATGAATTGCGCTTGGCCCATGGCGCCCGCATAAGAGCCCTTCATCACCAAGGGATCGACGCCCTCTTCGCGGGTGAGCAATAAATATTGCTCCAATTCACCGCGGAAAAATTTGGCGCGCGGCGGATAATCGAAGGCAAGAGTCGCGAGGGAATCCATTACCCGGTAACCGCCTTGATGGCGGCCGTAGCGCGTTTCCACCCCGAGGATGGCGGTGATGATTTGCGGCGGCACGCCGAATTTTTCCTCCGCCCGTTGCAGCTCCGCGGCGTGTTGTTGCCAAAACTCCACGCCGCCTTCGATGCGGCTGCTTTGCAGGAAGATCGGCCGGTATTGATGCCAAGGTTTGCTCTCCGCCGGGCGCGAGATGACTTTGATGATGTCTTCACGCGGCTCCACGTTTTTGAACCAGCCCTCCAATTGGGCGCGCTCGAAGCCGTGGCGCTGCTGCATTTCGCCGATGAAGGCGCTGACATCGGCGCGCGCCAGATACTCGGGGCCGGCCGGTGATGCGGCGCAGGCCGCGAGAGGCATGGACAATAACAGGGAAATCCAATGACGTGTCATGACAAGAAACCTTTATGAGCCGGACAATAAACGCCGGTGGGTGTGAATAGACATGAGGATACCGAAAGCGGCCATCAGGGTCACCAGCGAGGTGCCGCCGTAACTCACCAAGGGCAAGGGCACGCCGACCACCGGCAACAGGCCGGTGACCATGCCGATGTTGACGAAGACATACACGAAGAAGGTCAGGGTGATGCTGCCCGCGACCAGACGAGTAAACGTGCTTTGCGCTTGGGTGGCAATGTACAGGCCGCGGGCGATGATGAAAAGGTAGATCGCCAGCAACACCAAGATACCGATGAGACCGAACTCTTCACCCAGCACCGCGAAGATGAAATCGGTGGAACGCTCGGGCAGAAAATCCAGATGGGCCTGGGTGCCGTTGAGCCAGCCCTTGCCGTAAAAACCGCCGGAGCCGATGGCGATCTTCGATTGAATGATGTGATAACCCGAACCCAAGGGATCGTTTTCCGGATTCAGGAAGGTGATGACGCGCTGGCGCTGATAATCGCGCAGGAAATACCACAGTACCGGCGCGACGGCGGCCAGAGCCGCGCCCACTAAAAACACCCAGCGCCAGGCCACCCCGGCGAGCAGCAATACGAAGATGCCGGAGCTGGCGACGAGCAGCGCCGTGCCCAAATCCGGCTGGCGCGCGATCAGTATCGTCGGCACCACTAAAATCAGACTGGCCACCAGCAGGGCTTTATACGCCGGCGGCAAGGGCCGCTCCGCCACATACCACGCCACCATCAGCGGCACGGCGAGCTTCATGATTTCGGAGGGCTGAAAACGGATCACGCCCAAATCCAGCCAGCGCTGCGCGCCTTTGCCGATCTCGCCCATCACCAGCACCGCCAATAATAAAAATACTCCAAGGCCGTACAACCACGGCGTCCAGCGTTCGAAGTGATGCGGCGGGATATGGGCCAAGACCAGCAACACGGTGAAACCTAAACCGAGGCGGATGATCTGCCGGATCAGCATATCGTTGTTCTGCGCGCTGGCGCTGTACAGCACGATCAAGCCCACCGCCGCCAGCAACAACAACGCGGCCAGCAACGGCAGGTCCACGTTCAAACCGCGTATAAACAGACTGCGGCGGTGGCGCCGGTCGGCCAAGCGTGTGAGATTGTAGTCACTGCTCATGCTTACAGACCCGGTTTGCCGCTGAAATAACGGTCCATCACCGCCCGCGCCACCGGCGCGGCTTCGCCGCTGCCGCTGCCGCCGTTCTCGACGATCACGGCCACGGCGATCTCGGGGTCTTCCACCGGCGCGAAGGCCACGAACAAGGCGTGGTCGTGCAAGCGCTCGGCGAGTTCGCTGGCTTTGTATTTTTCGCCTTGCTTGATACCGAAGACCTGCGCCGTGCCGGTCTTGCCCGCGATGTGATAAGCCAGGCCGCGGTTGATGCCCTTCGCGGTGCCGCCCGGGTCATGCACCACGTCCTGCATGGCACCGATCACCACGTCCCAATTGGCGGGATCGGACAGCGGCACTTTAGCGGTGTGCAAGGGCGCCTGCATCATCAGCTCGCCGCCGCTGGTCGCTTGCGTGGCGCGCAGGATCTGCGGACGAAACACCTCGCCGCGATTGGCCAGCATGGCGGTGGCCGCGGCCAATTGCAGCGGCGTGGTCAGCATGAAGCCCTGGCCGATGCCGGTGATGAGAGTCTCGCCGGGAAACCACGCCTGGCGCCGCGCCGCGCGTTTCCACTCGCGCGAGGGCAGCAAACCGGCGGCTTCGCCGGGCAGGTCGATCCCGGTTCGGCGGCCCAGACCAAAATAACTAAGATATTTATGTATGCGATCGATGCCCAAGGTGCGCGCCAAATCGTAAAAATACACATCGCAGGAATGCATGATCGCGGTGCGCACATTGGTGGTACCGTGCCCCTCTCTCTTCCAGTCGCGATAGCGGTGCTCATCACCGGGCAGGGAAAACCAGCCGGGGCAAAAGGTGCTGGTGCGGGGCGTGACCTCTTTGTATTCCAAACCCGCCAAGGCCAGCAGCGGCTTGATGGTCGAGCCCGGCGGGTATTGCCCCGTCAGCACGCGATTGAACAGCGGCTGATCCAGCGAGTCTTGCAAGGCTTGATAGTCCTTGGTGGAAATCCCGTTCACGAACGCGCCGGGGTCATACCCCGGCAAGCTGGCGAGCACCAGCACCTCGCCGCTCTTGGGGTTGATGGCCACCACCGCGCCGCGTTTACCGGTGAGCGCGAGCTCGGCCACCCATTGCAGATCGGCGTCGAGGCTGAGATACAGATTCTGCCCCGGCGCCGGCAGGCGCCGTTCCAGCACCCGCAGCACCCGGCCCACCGCATTGGTCTCCTCGTGCTGATAACCCACTTGGCCGTGCAAAACCGCTTCGTAATATTTTTCCACCCCGGTCTTGCCGGTGTAGGTGGTGCCGCGGTAATTGGTGGCGTCCAAGCTCTGCAACTCCGCCTCATTGATGCGGCCGACGAAACCCACGGCATGCACGCCGAGTTCGCCCAGCGGGTAATCGCGGGTCAGGCGCGCGCCGATGTCCACGCCGGGGAAGCGATGACGGTTGACCGCGAAGCGCGCGACTTCTTCCTCGCTCAAGCGCAGCCGCAGCGGAATGGCCTCGAAGGGGTGTTTTTGCTCAAGCCGTTTTTTGAATTGCTCGAGGTCCTCCTCGCTGATCGCGACCAGGCCGGCCAGCTCCGCGAGGGTTTCATCGAGGTTTTTTACCTGCTCGGGAATCACCTCCAGGCTGAAGGCGGGCAAGTTCTGCGCGAGCAACACCCCTTTGCGGTCATAGATCAAACCCCGCGTGGGCGGGATGGGCACGATATTGACCCGGTTGTTTTCCGACAAGGTGGAAAAATGCTCGTGGCTGATAATCTGCAAATACACCAGCCGTCCCACGACCAGCACCAGCAACAGCATTACACCCACCAAGGCCACCAGCGCCCGGCTGGTGAATAAATGGGTTTCGCGCAAATGATCTTTTAAGGGGGTGCGTAGGGCCATGAGTATGGGGCGGTCAACTCACCCGGAAATGGCGGCGCAGGCGGCGCAAAAACAAGAATACCCAGGGCCACAGCAGACCGCTCGCCAAACTGGGCAACCAGTAATCCCAGCCCTGATGCGCCTGCCCGATCATGCCTTGCACCCACAACACCAATAATTGCTCCAAGGCGACGAGGACCATCACGCTCAAGGCCTGCTGCCATAAGGGGAAGACCCGGATACGTTGATGGAGTTTCACGGCGAGATAGGCGGCCACCGCGAAACCCAAGGCGTGCTGACCCAGCAAGGCGCCGCGCAGCACATCCACGCACAGTCCCGCCAGCCAGGCATAACCCACGCTCACCCGGTGCGGCAGGGCCAAGCACCAATAGATCAGCACCATGGCCGTCCACTCGGGACGGAAGGGCGCCACCCAGGCCGGCAGCACCACGATGGTAAGCATGAGCGCGGCCACGACGCTCGCCAAAATAATCCACCCGCCATGATGCCGCGCCATCGCCATACTCAATCCCCGTCCGCCGTGGCGGCGGCTTGGGGCGATCCGGCGCAAGGGCCCAAGCTGGCATCGCAGGCATCCGGTGAGGGCGGGCTCCACACCAATAACACCTCGCGGTTTTGTTCCAGCTTAGCCACGGGCCTGGCGCTCACCGTGGCGAAGGTCTCGGCGGGGTTGCGATCAATTTTATCGACGATGCCCACTGGGTAACCCGAGGGAAAACGCCCGCCCAAACCCGATGTCACCAGCAAATCGCCCGGTTCCACGTCGGCGTTCACCGGGAGATGCAGCAGCTCCAGCTCGCCCGGCGAACCCGTGCCCACGGCGATGGCGCGCAAGCCGCTGCGATTGATCCACACCGGCAAGGCGTGACTGGGGTCGGTAATCAACATCGCGGTGCTGGTGTAGGACGAGACATGCACGACCTGCCCCACCACCCCGGCGGCATCGACCAAGGGCTGGCCCGCGAACACGCCGTGATGGCTGCCTTTGTTAATCACGATTTGTTGCGAGAACGGTTCGAGGTCCACTTCCAGCAGCTCGGCCACCAGCACGCGCTCGGTTATCTTGAAGGACGAGTCCAATAATTCGCGCAGGCGCATATTCTCCGCCTCCAGCGCCGCCATTTTTTGCAAGCGCGCCTCCTGTAATAAATAGCGCGATTTCAGGGTTTCGTTTTCCTGTTGCAGCGACTGACGGGTGGCGAACAACTGCCCGAACCACTCACCCATGGCATTGGGCGCGCCCATGGCGTACTGCAACGGCGAAACCGCGACGCTGAGCACGGCGCGCACGCTCTCGAGGTGATGAAAACGATGGTCCAGGGTCATGAATAGGAGAGACACCGCCACGAACACCGTGAGCCGGATGTTTTCCGATGGCCCCTGCCTGAATAGCGGTTTAATGAAACACTCTCCGTTGCGCGGCTGAGCGGCGAAGACCGCCGGGGACCGGCCTAGCGCCGTTGCTGAACGGCGGGCCGCCGCCGTAGGCGGTCAAGATGACTATTCGATAACGAATACGTCGCCACCGCCTTCGTCGATCATTTCCAAGGCCTTGCCGCCGCCGCGCGCGACGCAAGTCAGCGGGTCCTCGGCCACCACCACCGGCAGACCGGTCTCTTCCATCAACAGGCGGTCGAAATCGCGCAGCAGCGCGCCGCCGCCGGTGAGCACCATGCCGCGCTCGGCGATGTCGGCGCCGAGATCGGGCGGGGTTTGTTCCAGCGCGGTCTTCACCGCGCCGACGATGCCCGACAAGGGATCTTGCAAGGCTTCGAGGATTTCATTGCTGTTGAGCTTGAAACTGCGCGGCACGCCTTCCGACAGATTGCGGCCCTTCACTTCGATCTCGCGGATTTCCTTCGCCGGGTAGGCGGAGCCGATCTCGTGTTTGATCTTCTCGGCGGTGGATTCACCGATGAGCGTGCCGTAGTTGCGGCGCACGTAATTGATGATGGACTCGTCGAAGCTGTCGCCGCCGATGCGCACGGAAGCCGAGTAGACGATGCCGTTGAGCGAGATGATCGCGACTTCCGTAGTGCCGCCGCCGATGTCGAGCACCATGGAGCCGCGCGCCTCGCTCACCGGCATGCCGGCGCCGATGGCCGCCGCCATGGGTTCTTCGATCAAGTACACCTCGCGCGCGCCCGCGCCGGCGGCGGATTCTTTAATCGCGCGCCGCTCCACTTGGGTCGAGCCGCAGGGCACGCAGATCAGCACCCGCGGACTGGGGTGAAAGAAACGGGTCTCATGCACCTTGTGGATGAAGTACTGCAGCATCTTCTCGGTGATGGTGAAGTCGGCGATGACGCCGTCCTTCAAGGGACGGATGGCGGTGATATTGCCCGGGGTGCGGCCTATCATGGCCTTGGCCTCGGCGCCCACGGCCGAGATGGCCTTGGGGCCGCCCGGCCCTTTGTCCTGGCGGATGGCGACCACCGAGGGCTCATTGAGCACGATGCCTTTGCCGCGCACGTAGATGAGGGTGTTGGCGGTACCTAAGTCGATGGACAAATCGTTGGAAAAAAGTCCCCGGAGACGCTTAAACATAGAAATGGCTTATCCTGTGGAGTGGGGTTTGCGACCCGCGCCGCCGACCTTCCTGGGCGGGGTGCTGACGAATCCGCAGTAATTTAACAACCAGGGGGGTTTGGGGCAAGCACGCAACTGTGGTAAGTTGCGCTTTTTTGCAGGGTCACGGAGCGGCGCCACCCATGAGTCTCAATCGATCCGACATTGAAAAAATCGCCCATTTGGCTCGATTAGCCATCGCCGAGGATGATATTCCGCGCTACACCCGCGAGCTGTCGAAGATCTTCGATATGGTGGAAACCATGAGCGCCGTCGACACCAGCGTCGTCACGCCCATGGCCCATCCCCAGGCTGCGGGCCAGCGTCTGCGTCCTGACGAGGTGACGGAATCCAACCAGCGCGAACGGTTTCAAACCCTCGCGCCGCAGGTCGAGGCCGGCCTGTATCTGGTCCCCAAGGTCATCGAGTGAGCCCCCTCGTCCCTAGATAAGCGTTTTGAAGGAATCCCCGCGCGATGCACAACCGCACCCTTGCCGAATTGGCCCAGGCGCTCCGCGCCAAGCACTGCTCCAGCGAAGAGCTGACCCGTCATTTTCTCCAGCGCATTCAACAACACGACGGCCAGCTCAACAGCTTCATCACCGTCACCGAAGAGGCGGCGCTGACCGCCGCCCGCGCCGCCGATCAACGCCTGGCGCGTGGCGAGGCGGGGCCGCTCAGCGGCATCCCCTTCGCGCAAAAAGACATCTTCTGCACCCAGGGGGTAAAGACCAGTTGCGGCTCGAAGATGCTGGACAACTTCATCGCCCCTTACGACGCCACCGTGGTCAGCAAGCTCAATGAGGCCGGCGTCGTCATGCTGGGCAAGACCAATATGGACGAGTTCGCCATGGGCTCGTCCAACGAGACTAGCTTTTACGGCGCGGTGAAAAATCCCTGGGACACCGCCGCCGTACCCGGCGGCTCCTCCGGCGGCTCGGCGGCGGCGGTGGCGGCGCGCCTGGTCCCCGCCGCCAGCGGCACCGACACCGGCGGCTCCATCCGCCAGCCCGCGGCGCTGTGCGGCATCACCGGCATCAAACCCACCTACGGCCGCGTCTCGCGCTACGGCATGATCGCCTTCGCCTCCAGCCTCGACCAGGCCGGACCGATGGCGCGCAGCGCCGAGGATTGCGCCCTGCTGCTGACGGCGATGAGCGGCTTCGATGCGCGCGACTCCACCAGCGTCGACCGGCCCGTGCCCGATTACAGCGCCACGCTCAATCAAGATATCGCTGGTTTGAAGATCGGCCTGCCCAAGGAATATTTCGGCGCAGGCCTGGACCCGCGGGTCGCGGCGGCGGTGGAGGCCGCCATCGCCGAATACAAAAAACTCGGCGCCGAAGTGGTGGACATCAGCCTGCCCAACACCGCGCTGGCCGTGCCGACCTACTACGTCGTCGCCCCGGCCGAGGCCTCGTCCAATCTCGCGCGCTACGACGGCGTGCGCTTCGGCTACCGCTGCGACGCGCCGAAAGACCTGCTTGATTTATATAAGCGCTCGCGCGGCGAAGGCTTCGGCGCCGAAGTGAAGCGCCGCATCATGATCGGCACCTATGTGCTCTCCGCCGGTTATTACGACGCCTATTATTTAAAGGCCCAGCAACTGCGCCAGCTCATCAGCGATGATTTCAAGCAGGCCTTCGAGCAAGTCGACGTCATCATGGGGCCGGCCTCGCCCACCGCCGCCTTCAACATCGGCGAGAAGATGGACGACCCGGTCACGATGTATCTCTCCGACATCTACACCATCGCGGTGAACATGGCGGGCCTGCCCGGCATGTCGCTACCCGCCGGCTTCGTGGGCCAGCGCCCCGTGGGGCTGCAGCTCATCGGCAATTATTTCGACGAGGCGCGCCTGCTCAATATCGCGCACCGCTACCAGCAAGTGACCGACTGGCATGCGCGCTGTCCGCGGGGGTTTGAATAAGCCTCTCAGCTCGCGGAGGACGGCGCGGCGTGCAGGCTCACTGCTGTTTGCACCCGTCCCGTTGCCGGCATAGGCTGGGCACGATCCACCCGCCCTCAACGAGGACGCCATCATGGAAAGCTTCTGGTCCGCCTACGGCTTGTTCGCCGCCAAAACCTTCAGCTTGCTGGCGCTGATCGTCATCGCCATCGCGGTGACGGCGCGTCTGCTGCGGCGCAAGGACGGGCCGCGCGAGCAATTACAGGTCAAGAAACTCAACGACAAATATCAAGCCATGGCCGACACCCTGCACCACGCCATGCTGCCCAAGCATTATCTCCAGCGCCGCCGTCACGCGGACAAAAACAAAGACCGCGGGACGGAAGAGCAACAGCGGGTCTTCGTGCTGGAATTCAAGGGCGATCTGCGCGCCTCGGCGGTGCGCACCCTGCGCGATGAAATCACCGCGCTGCTCACCGTCGCCACGCCCAAGGATGAAGTGTTTCTGCGGCTGGAAAGCGCGGGCGGCCTGGTGATGGCCTACGGCCTCGCCGCCTCGCAACTGGTGCGCATCAAACAAGCGGGCATCCCTTTGGTAATCGCCGTCGATCAAGTCGCCGCCAGCGGCGGTTATCTCATGGCCTGCGTCGCCGACCGTATTCTCGCCGCGCCCTTCGCCATCGTCGGCTCCATCGGCGTGGTGGCGCAAATGCCTAATTTTCACGGCCTGTTGAAAAAACACGACATCGATTACGAGCTGCACACCGCGGGCGAATACAAACGCACCCTCACCGTCTTCGGCGAAAACACCGAGCAAGGCCGCGCCAAACTCAAAGAAGAACTCGACGACACCCATGCGCTGTTCAAACAATTTCTCGCCGAACACCGGCCGCAAGTCGATCTCGCCCGCGTCGCCACCGGCGAACATTGGTACGGCAGCCGCGCCCTGGATTTGAAATTGGTGGATGAACTCAGCACCAGCGACGATTATTTACTGAAACGCTCGCAAGCGGCGGTGCTGTATTCACTGCGCTACCCCGCGCGGCGCTCGCTGGGTGAACGGCTGGGACTGGCGCGGGAAAAATCGGGCTTGGGCGGCCTGCTGTAAGCAGCTCTATTTGAGATTCCATTGCGCGGTTCAACTGACATCACGCGGCATTCTAGCCCTTGCACTTCGCCTTTCACATTCGCAAAGCCCCGCGCCCCGGGTTTCGCGAACGATGCGCTTGCTGGCGGCGGCAAAATTCAAGATGAGCGCCCGTAGCGCCGCCATGCGCCAATTGATCCGCAGCTGTTTCGGCGCGCTTAAACAGCAAACGCCTTATGCCGCTCAATGCGCCTGAAAAGTTTTTCACGGGAAAGAGCTAGGGCCTGTTAACACTAAAACCTATCTCAAAATTAAATTTGGCCGCGTAATAACATGTGTTCCACCGAGCTGATTAATCTTGGTTCCTTCTCCCTCAGGGAGAAGGAGAGGATGAGGGGATCAAATAATTAAGGCATTACAATGCATATACCCCCTCACCCCAACCCTCTCCCTGAGGGAGAGGGAGATCATAGGATTGCGTACCATGCCAGCCGCCGAGGCATTTTGGATCCCGTTCATATTTTGAGATAGGTTCTAATTACAAAGCAGCGCTGGGCCCCAAAACAGGCCCTAGCTAGCCACTCACCCCAAGCACATATCTTCCCGAGTGAGCGCCATCGAGCGGATCAGCAACAATCGAAGATGGACATCGAAAAACACACACTCAAAAAAAACGGGGCCAATGCGGCCCCGGTGGGAATATCGACTAATTATCCATCTTATATATTTTAAATCTTAGCGCCGCGACGGCGGGCGAAACCCAGGCCCGCCAAACCGATAGCGCTAAGCAACAGCGTAGCGGGTTCGGGAACCGGGGTGATCTCGCGCAGGATCTTGTTTTGGATGGCAACCACAAAGTCGTCGTTAGTTGCCGCGAAAACTTGGAATGAGCCCGCCCCGCCGATCACACTGAGGGTGCCGTACTCAAACGCGTTGACGGCGTCCGCCGCATCAAGCCCGAAGAAATCACGGTCATCCAACCAAATCGCGTTGACGGCGGAACCGCCGCCCGCCAAGAAGGCATCACGGGCGGCGCGCACGGCCGGGCAGTCAGGGTTATTGAAAGAACAGCCCTCACCACTCTGCACGCCCTCGGAGGCGATATCCACCACGCTGCGCGTGCCTTCGAAGTTATTACCGTTAACCGCGATGAGCGCTTGGCGCAGCATATTGGCCTGACCGTCACCGCCGCCATCCAAACGCGGCGCGGCCGCAACCGCGTCGGCAAAGGCATTGGACTCCGCCGCGTTGCTGATCTGCATCCAATCCACCGCCACGCCGACACCGGTGCCGAAATCCCACAAGGTCACGGCGATGCTGCCGATGGCGCCGTTCTCGATCGCGGAGATCACCGCCGCGTTGCGGAAGGCGGCTTCGACGCCGCTGCGGCGCAGGGCGAAGTCAGTGGCATCAACGCTGCCGGAGGTGTCGGTCGCCAGAATCAATTCCAAATCAACGGGGATAGCCTGCGCTGAATGGGCCGAGAACATCAGTGCCGCTGCCAACGCACAATTTCGAATTAGATTTTTCATTTCATGACTCCTACTTATTAGCTTAAGTATTTTCCTTGTCATCCAGCGGCAATGCCTCGCCACCACCCTATGCGGATAATTAAGCAATATACTGACCAGAATACGATTCTTTTATTAATCTATGACTTAAGTCCGCCTAAAAATCAGGGTGTAAACAATATCGACACCGCGCTGGGTGAAAAACCAAGAATACGCACTACACCGCCATGAAAGACTAAGCGCGATATGACACGCGATTAGCGCCGCCACACACTCGGCATTTCGCGCAAATATGGCCGCACGGCACAGGCCGGCACGCTTGCATTGGCCGTGATGGACTACTAAATTCACACTGACTGCGAACGACCGCCAGCGTCGCTGTCCAGGGAAGGAATTCAATGAAAATCGCGATAGAGAAACCACCGTGCATGCGGCGCGCCGCGGCGGACGCCACATCCGCCAGCCGGGCGCGCGGCGGAGACCGGCGCGGCGCCCGTCCGGCGCTACGGCACGCGCACGCCATTCAAAAAGCCGTCGATGACAGTCCGCGCCAAACCGCGCAGCGCCGGCAGCTCGACGGCATGACGGGCAGCGCCACGAGCGCACACAATCAAAGCACTCTGCCCCGGCAATTGCGGCGCGGTGTCGAACAGCTCTCCGGCTTGCCGATGAGCGATGTGCAAGTCCATTACAACTCGGCGCGTCCCGCCGCGATACAAGCCCATGCCTACACGCAAGGCACGCAGATTCACGTCGGGCCGGGGCAGGAGCGGCATCTGCCGCACGAAGCCTGGCATGTGGCGCAGCAAAAACAAGGGCGGGTAAAACCCACGATGCAGATGCAAGGGGCGGCGGTGAACGATGACCCCGCGCTCGAACGCGAGGCGGACCGCATGGGCGCGCTCGCCGCGCGCAACACCGCGATGACCGACGAACACGAACAATCCGGCACGACGCAACTGAGCGGCGCCGCGCCCCTGCAACGCAAAGTGGGTTTTGAATTTGAAACCAGCTGGGAAATGGCGGCGACCGAACACAACGCTGGAACCAAAAAGGCATTACCGATCAAGGAGGCCCTCGTCGCGGAGGACGGCTGGTCACTGCACGCTGACTTCAACAAAACCCCGGTCGCCGAATTCGTCACCGACCCCGTCGAGGAAAGCGATTGGCTGGAATTGTTCTCTCAACTAAACGCGATGGAAACCTACACCGGCAACCTGGTGAGTGCGGCCGGCCGGGCCGGCGAGGGCGGCACGTGGGTAAACGTGCTGAGCTCCGCCGAAAAAGATGTGTGGATCAAAAAAGGCGATGCCGAAATGCGCGCCGCGCCGCAAATGACGGCGGGCTTTCGCTTGGAGCGCATCCCCGAAATCATGAAGGCCATGGGCGGACGCCACAAGCCGGGCTCGAAACAACTCCTCGCCAAACCCGAGGGTGAAGGCGCGGAAAAACTTGCTCAGCTGATGAACAAGGCGCGCAACAAGGCCGACGCCTTCTGCCGCCAGCTCGATCAAAATCCGGAGTTCGAACCGCTCAGCGGCCTGCGCGTCTCGCCGCCGACCCCCGAATTCAAAGGCGTTTTATCCTTGCTCGGCCTCTACGCGCTATTGGGCCAAGAACACGCGCCGCTCGACTACGCCAAAGAACTCAGCCCGCTGATGGCGCGCACCAATCTCGGCAAACTCCCCCTCGCCGTGCGCACCCACGGCAAACTGCTGGAAGGCGTGCTTTATGTCGCCGGCACCCGCGACGCCAACGGCAAACTCTTCAAACACGGCTTCAAACAAGAAGACCGCACCGTCATGCTCGGCCCCACCATCAAACAATGGCTGGACGGCATCCAAAAGGGCGACGACCCGCTGCGCCAATTCTCCGGTGGCGTGATGAGCGCCTTGACGCATATGGAAGGCGTCGGCACCACCCAGACCGTCAAAGAAGCAGGCGAGGGTTACGACTTTCAACACGCCGCGCAAGGCATGATTATCGAATTCCGCGGCATGAAGGAAGGCCTGCCCCGAACCCGCTGGGGTGCGCTCGCGGAACAACTGCGCGTCTTCGTCGCGGACATCAACGACACATCCAAAGCACCGGATGTCTATGCGCCTTTGGATGACTATACTAATCCGTGACGGGGTCGTTCTTGCGTAGTGCGCGGTAATTTATCTGGCGCTTTCGCCGCGCAGCTCCGAACGCTACGCCGCATAATCTGGCCTGTCAATCAGCAGCGCTTGCCCTATATATTTGCAATGCTGGCAAACACGGCGATAGATAATTCGAGTCCCTATAATAATTTTACGGGGCGATTGTTTGAACCGCGATCCGCTGAAAGAAAGTGTGCGCCGCATCCTCCACCTCACCCGTTTAAGAACCATCCGGCGGAACACCCTTCGGGCTTCCGCCCTACCGCGCTATCAACGAAACATGTTCAACTTTTATATTGATCACGCTACGTTCCTGAAATGCCGCAAATACGCGGTCTAAAACACCTCTTTTCGACCATCGATTGGCGTGTGTATAAATAGTGCGCCAACCACCATAGCGGTTTATTAAGAAGTGCATCATTATTGTTGTTATCAGTTGTCTCTAATCCGTGATGTGCGGCAGCTTGGGCGGGGACACGGAAACCAATATTTGGGTAGTGAGAAATGGGCCGATGGTTACGGTGTTGTGGTTTGGAATATTTAGCTTCATTTCATTCTACCCGACCTGCGGTGCTAAAAATTCGTGTGGCTAATAAAGATCTGAAATTTGTCGGTGACCGAAGTATTCACTTCGCTGTACAACATACCACTCTCACTTGCCGAGGCATGATAGCCACATGCACCGTTGAAACTCCCCGGCGTACCATCAACCGAACCAACTAATGTGGGCTGAGAGCCGGTCATTTCTAGCAGCGCGTTATCGATGTCCGCGAATCTAAAAATACGGCAACCGCTGTAGTAGCTCGCCCAGGGTGCGCCGGAAGTCTGCGCGGGTGTCACTGCCAGGTATATGCTTCCGCCAGATTCAAACATTGCAGGTGCCGCGAAACCGGTATCGAAACCCAACGCGGCCGCATCCGCAGGACGCAACACCGTCCCCAGATAGGACCAGCTAGCCGCACTGCTCATATTGCAGGGGCTCGCGCACTTCAACAGAATAATCAGTTGGCTTGAGTCGGAAAGGTGCGCGCATTGCAGACTCAAATAGAGTGCATCGTTCGATGCGTACATCCCGGGTTCCGTGAACAGGCAGGTATTGAGTTCTGGATTCAATGCGGTATCGAGCGCGATCAAGGGCGCACCGCCTAGAGGTGAACGCGAGCCACCGCCCACCGTGTCGTTGCCCGAGTCGTAAAACGCCGCTGAAAAAAGTTTGATCTCTGGCGCGGAGGCAAGACCCTCGGGTGTACTGGCCGTCTTCATGGCGACCCAGCCGTGCTCGAAACGCCTGTCACCGTTAATTATTAGATAGTGGTGCCAAATGATTTTCCATCTTTCGGCAGAGATCGCGCCGGGATCGTAAAGCAACTGGGGCACTTCATTGATCCACGTTCCCGCGTCATTTGGCGACGCCAATGGAAGGCTCACATCTAGATAATTGCTGATAACCGCCCCACTGCTGCTGCCAGTCCAAGTCTTGCCATTGTCATCAGAGTAAGCCAATCGAGTCGCGACGACATCGACATTCTGCGCTGGCCACATCGCCGAAGGCTCCACCGCGGAGTAGCTCATCCAAAGCCACCCGCTCACGGGATCAAGCGCAATGGAAGGGTCGAAGATTCCGTGGGCACCAACGTTAGCAAAGGTGATTCGTTCCGAGGATGACGGCGCGGAAATTGGCAAGTTACCGCCGTCATTTCCTGGTGACTCGTTACAACCGGCAAGGAATAGAATAGCCCCGAACGCACCGAGCCATAAAACGAGTTTTAGTATTCTTTTCATGCGCACGCTCACTTGTCGAGACCCAACATTCTACTAGGCAAGGCCACAGGGCGGATACGTGAAGCGTGTTCCGACGAATGTACTAATAACGTACTTGTGTGCCGCACGTCTACCCCGATTGTTTAACAATCATGCGGTGGAGCACCCTTCGGTTTTCCGCCTGCCGCGCTTACCTCGCCATCTATCCACCCACCCGCGCTGCGGCCTTGGCATGACCACCGCTGGCGTTGCGGTTGAAACGCCCGGGAACGCCATCAACCAGCAGGGCTGGGGCTTATTCTCATTGGGCCGGTTCGGGGCCGGACGCCACCCCACACGGCAGCGCTCTGCCTGACCACTCCCCCGCTTAGTGCTAAGATAGGCGCTCTTTTTTGACGGCGGGCGCGGCCCGCCACGAGTCGAGGTGTTGCACGCATGGAATGGGAAACTGTCATCGGGCTGGAGATTCACGCGCAGCTCGCCACCAAGAGCAAAATCTTCTCCGGCGCCGCCACCGCCTACGGCGCCGAGCCCAATACCCAGGCCTGCGCGGTGGACTTGGGTCTGCCCGGTGTGCTGCCGGTGTTGAATAAAGAAGCGGTGCGCATGGCGACCAAGTTCGGCCTGGCCGTGCAGGCCACGGTGGCGCCGCGCTCGGTGTTCGCCCGCAAGAATTATTTTTACCCCGACCTGCCCAAGGGCTATCAGATCAGCCAGTACGAGCTGCCCATCGTCGCTCACGGCACGCTGAACATCGAGCTGGAAGACGGCAGCAGCAAGACCATCGGCGTGACCCGCGCCCACCTCGAAGAGGATGCGGGCAAATCCCTGCACGAGGATTTTCACGGCCTGACCGGGGTGGATTTGAACCGCGCCGGCACGCCGCTGCTGGAGATCGTCTCCGAGCCGGATATGCGCTCCGCCAAAGAGGCGGTGGCGTATATGAAAAAGATTCACTCGCTGGTGCGCTATCTGGAAATCTGCGACGGCAATATGCAAGAAGGCTCGTTCCGCTGCGACGCCAATGTCTCGGTGCGGCCCAAGGGCGAGAAAAAACTCGGCACCCGCGCCGAGATTAAAAACATCAACTCGTTTCGTTACGTCGAACGCGCCATCAATCACGAGGTCGAGCGCCAGATCGAACTCATCAGCAACGGCGGCACGGTGATACAAGAGACGCGTCTCTACGACGCCAACAAAGACGAAACCCGTTCCATGCGCAGCAAGGAAGAGGCGATGGATTACCGCTACTTCCCCGACCCCGACCTGCTGCCGGTGGAGCTGGACGCGGCGTGGATCGAAAACGTGCGCGCCACCTTGCCCGAACTGCCCGACGCCAAACACGAGCGCTTTATATATGAATACGGCTTGAGTCCCTATGAAGCCAGCGTGCTCACCACCAGCCGTGAGCTGGCGGATTATTACGAGGCCACGGTGAAAGCCGCCGACGGCGAGGCCAAGCTGGCCGCCAATTGGGTGATCGGCGACGTGCTCGGCGCGGTGAACAAGGCGGGCTTGGAGATCACCGCCAGCCCGGTGCCGCCTGAAATGCTGGCGGGCATGTTGCGGCGCATGACGGACAACACTATCTCCGGCAAGATCGCCAAGACCGTGTTCGAGGCGATGTGGAACGACGAAGGCGACGCCGACGCGGTGATCGAGAAACACGGACTCAAACAGGTGACCGACAGCGGCGCCATCGAAAAAGTGATCGACGAAGTGATCGCCGCCAACCCCGGCCAGCTCGCCGATTATCGCAGCGGCAAGGACAAGCTCTTCGGCTTCTTCGTCGGTCAGGTGATGAAGATCTCGCAGGGCAAGGCCAACCCAGCACAGGTCAACGATTTGCTGAAGAAAAAATTACAGGCTTAATATTATCGAAAATCACGCCGCCTCCTTCGTGGAGACGGCGTGAATGCATCAGCGTTTTCACGATATTCCGCCGCCGCGGCAAACAACCACGACTAAAACATCTAAGCGTAAGTCATGAACGCAAACGCGAGCCTGGCCATGCTCATTGGCTCACGCAAATACTTCCATGAAATTTCATGTCGATGGCGGCGGCGCAATTGATCGTGCCTTCCACGAAAATTCTACCACCGCCCGTCGCGGCAAAAAGGCCCCGGCCCGTACCCGGCACCGGGTCGGAGATTTCCTTGAAGCTGCCATACACCAGCCCCGATGGCCCGCACGGCTGCAACAGCGGCGGCGCCACAAAACGCGTGTCTAAGGTGACTTGGGAATGCAGGCTAGTGCCCAAGGCCACTGGAATCTCATCATCACACACCAAGGTGTGGGTAAAACCCGAACCATCCGCGGTGGCCACGCCATGGATGCCGCACTTCAGTCTCTGCCTGGTATCAAGGACATTCAATGCGACGACGCCCAGCGTCTCACCTGGGGCAATAGCATTGTTTTGTATCTTTCCTTGCACGGTGGCCACTTGACTGCCCGGCGCGCACAGCAGCGGCGGGGCCGCTGATACCACGCTGGGTACGCCTATAGTCAACAACACCGCGGCCATCATTGGAGCCCGATTAGTAAGCCGCCCCATCAGCGAACTCCCGCGACGATTCGTGTTTTTTTTCATTACTCACTCCTTGGTAACTCACTCCTTGGTAATAGTTATTGCCGTCCAGCAAACAGGCGAAGAGCATTGCATTCCCTCAACTCTGCCCCCAAGCAATCTACGCAATAGACCAGCCCCTCGCAATCCTTTGTCTTTATAATATCGATGAGCGCGCAGGGACTGGGTTCAATGTCGCGGCACCTCTCTTCACAGCAACAGCCGTATCAAGCCAGCGGCGCTCTTGCCGATGAATGCCATAAGCAGAAACCTTTTTACTGATAGCCACTATGACTCGTCCACTGCGCCACCTCACCTTGCTCCTCATCCTCACCCTCGCGGCGGCACCCGTCCTCGCGAAAAAAATATACAAGTATCAGGACGAGGATGGGAGCTGGCACTTCACCGATGTTGAGCCCAGCACCGCACGGCAAGTAGAAAGCCAAACCATCCAGGTTGAACACAAGGATAAAATCACCATCTCCCGCCGCGGCGCCGACAGAGATCACGCGCTTTACATTTACAATAGCTTTCATGGCCCAGTGGAGGTGATACTGAAATTCACCGCGGCCGCCAACATCAACGCGGCACCTGCGTTGCCCCATCGTTTTCTCGTGCCGGCGCGCCGTGAGATTCAAGCCGTCAAGCTAGAAATGGCGGACCAAACACGGCCCTCTAATTACAGCATCGGCGCCACGGTGTTATTGGGTGATTCCAATACGCCACCCGATACCGCGGCCAGTTACCGCTTACCCTTCGACGGCGGCCACACCTTTACTATCACCCAAGGATTTTTCGGTAAATACAGTCACAACTCGCCTTACAGCGAGTACGCGGTGGACATCGCCATGCCCGAAGGTACCGCCATCGTCGCCGCCCGCGACGGCGTGGTAATGGATATCGAGCGCGACTTCTTCGGCAACGGCATGGACCTGGAAAAATTCGGCAGCCGCGCCAACCACGTCCGCATCCTGCACGACGATGGCACCATGGCGGAATATGCTCACCTTAAATTGGAAAGCGTGCGTGTCGTTCCCGGCGCGCGGGTAGCGGCGGGACAAGTCATCGGTGATTCGGGTAATACCGGTTTTTCCAGCGGCCCGCATTTGCATTTTTCCGTGCAATACAACGCGGGCAAGGAAATGCGCTCACTGCCTTTTCAATTCCGCATGCGCGATGGCAATTTGATTACGCCGCGCCAAGGCCTAAGCCTCACGGGCTATTAAAGCGCCATCACCTTCGTCTTCGCCGCTCGTGGCAAAACCTAGCGTTTTACTCGGCCATTACCCTTACGAAAATTGTTGACATCGTCCCGCGCGATTATCAATAATGTGTGCACAATACATCTTTTGTGTCACAAGCCATTCTTAGGAGGCAGTTAGATGAGCAAATCTCTGTACGAACGTATCGGCGGTGAAGCGGCGGTGAACGCGGCGGTGGATATTTTTTACCGCAAGGTCTTGGCCGATGATCGCATCAATCGTTTCTTCGAAACCGTGGACATGGAAAAGCAGGCGGCCAAACAAAAGGGCTTTTTAACCTTCGCCTTCGGCGGCCCGCACCACTACACCGGCAAGGACATGCGTCAAGGCCACGCCCACTTGGTCAAGCAAGGCTTGAATGACAGCCACTTCGACGCGGTGATGGAAAACCTGGGCGCGACCTTGAAAGAATTGAACGTGCCCGCGGAGCTCATCGCCGAAGCGGCCGCCATCGCCGAGAGCACGCGCAACGACGTACTCGGCCGTTAATCCACGCAGCGAGGACACGCCATGCCGCAGATCCGTTTCGAAAACCGCACTTATGCCTTGAACGGCGATGAGTCGGTGCTCGACGGTTTGACGCGGCAGGGCGTGTCCATTCCTTCATCATGCCGCAGCGGTATTTGCCAAACTTGTTTAATGCGGGCGGTGCAAGGCCGCCCGCCCGCTGATGCGCAAAAAGGCATCAAGGAAACCCTGCGCGAACGTAATTTTTTTCTCGCCTGCGCCTGCGTCCCCATGGAAGACATGGAACTCAGCCTGCCCAGCGACGACGATCTGCCGCACATCAAGGCGCGCGTCGTGAGCAAGGAGCGGCTGAATCACGACATCATGCGTTTCCGCCTGCGGCCCGCCGCGGAATTCAATTACCGCGCCGGGCAATTCATCAACCTCCATCACGACGATTGGGTGCGCAGTTATTCACTGGCCAGCGTGCCGCGCGGCGAAGATTTTTTAGAATTACAGGTGCAACGCCTGCCCGGCGGCCGCGCGAGCGGCTGGCTGCACGACGAGTGTAAAGCGGGCGATGAACTGAACTTACAAGGCCCGCTCGGCGATTGTTATTACACTCAAAGCGACGTGGAGCAATCCCTGTTACTGATAGGCACCGGTTCAGGACTCGCCCCTCTGTGGGGTATCGCGCGCGACGCCCTGGCGCAAGGCCACCGCGGAGCGATTCATCTATTTCACGGCAGCCGCACGGCGGCCGGGCTTTACTTAAGCGACGAACTGCGGGCTTTGACGCAAGCGCATGCCAACTTTCATTACACGCCCTGCGTCTCCGGACCAGACGCGCCGGACAAAATCATTCAGGGCCGTGCCAATGCCGTGGCGCTCGCGCAATTCCCGCAACTGAAAAACTGGCAAGTATTCCTCTGCGGCAATGCCGCCATGGTGAAGAGCACCAAGACCAAGGCCTTTCTCGCCGGGGCCGCGCTCAAGGATATCCACGCCGACCCTTTCGAATTCGGCGTGACGCCGCCAAGAGAAGAATCCGCTCAAGCCCAAGGCTAAAGCGAGCATGCCTCCAACTGAACTCACGTACTAGTGGGTACCCCTTGACGTTGTTCGCGGACACTGTCTTTTTCCGCGGCTTGATTAGCGCGGATGCGCTCCAGCACATCCGCCGGAAATAGACTCATCACCGTCCAGCCCGCCGCGGGTTTTAAATCCCCGCCCGCGGTAAACACCCGCAAGCGGCCGCGCGGATCCAAGGCGAACAAGGGAATAATCATATTGCCGTAACGTTCGCGGTAAACGCCGTAATTAAACGTGTCACTCAATTGCGTGCTGCGTATTTCCGCGCCCTTGCTGACCAGGCTGGCCAGCTTGGCATTGGTGATATCTTCGCCGAACAGGCGCGCGCCGGCGAAGTGAGTGGCAATGGCTTGCTTCTCCGATGCGGCCTTTTCCTCGGAAGTCTGCAATGAATAAATATTCTTGGCGCTGAATTCCGCTTTGTAGCGCACGCAGGCCAGGGCATTGAGCGCCGGGCGCCGCGACATCGCGAACATCACCCCGACACCCACCAAATCCAAATGCCGGTCGGCGTGTTCGGATACCGCGTTGCCATAATAGGTTTTCAAACCATCCATGCGCGCGGCGCGAATATCTTCCCAATTGGTATCCGCCAGCACAATGCGGAAACCCTTTTCCGTAAGCGCCTTGCCCAATACGCGCGAAACCGGATTGGCGCCCACGATCAGCACCCCGAGCGGGTCGGGCTCGGAGACCTTCAGCCAATTAGCCAGCGGTCGCGCGGTCGCGCTTTGCAACACTACGGTGCCGATAATCACCATGAAGGTAAGTGGCACGATCAGACTGGCCTGTTCATAGCCAAGAGATTCCAAACGCAAGGCGAACAGCGCGGACACCGCGGCGGCGACGATGCCGCGTGGCGCGATCCAGCAGAGCAAGGCCTTTTCGTTACGCGTCAGTTTTGAACCCAGCGATGAGGCCAGCACCGACACGGGCCTGGCGATGAATAAAATTACCAGGAACACGCCCAAGGCCGCCCAGCCTACCGCGGCGATCAGACCGAAATCGATGCGCGCCGCGAGGATGATAAACAACAGCGAGATCAGCATCACGCTCAGGCTTTCCTTGAAGTCGAGGATATCCTCGATGGGCACGTTTTTCATATTAGCCAGCATCATGCCCATGACCGTAACGGCCAGCAAGCCTGACTCGTGCTGCAGATGATTGGAGAGTGCGTAAACCCCCAGCACCAAGGCCAGACTGCCGACGTTGTGCAAATATTCCGGCATCAGATGCCGGCGTAAAATGGTGGCCAATGCCAGCGCGCCTAACGCGCCGGTGACCCCGCCGATCAATAACATCTTGCCGAACACCGTCATCGTCTGTGATTCGCCACCCTGGCCGGAGACGATGTATTCGAACACCAGCACCGCGAGCAAGGCGCCAAGCGGGTCGATGATGATGCCTTCCCATCGGAGAATATTGGCAAGATTGCTGTTGGGCCTTACCGTGCGCAGCATGGGAATGATGACCGTCGGCCCCGTCACACTCACCAGCGCGCCGAAGAGAAAAGCCAACTCCCAGGAAAAATCGAGAAAAAAATGCGTGGCGGTGGCGATGATCAGCGCGTTGATAACCGCGCCATAAGTGACCAGATTGCGCACCACGTTGCCGAGACCTTTAATCTCGTGAATACGCAGAGTGAGACTGCCCTCGAACAGAATTACCGCCACGCCCAGTGAAACGATGGGGAACAATAGATCGCCGAACAACTCATCGGGGTCGATGAAGCCTGTGACCGGCCCGGCGACGATGCCGGCCAAGAGCAGAAACAGAATCGCCGGCAGTTTCAACCACCAGGCTAACCACTGGCAGGCGATGCCGATTACGCCAATGGCCGCCAAAATAACTACCGAATGCTCGATCATGTTTACTCCTAAACTGGCGAGGGCGCATCACACCACACACCACGGCGCGCCTGTTTGATACCTGATGTCGCGGCGCGACGCATAAACCAAATGGACACTGGGGTGAAAATGAACTCACGGAGGCGCCATCTTACACGCTCTGCTCCCCGCAACTCAAACCGGGACGGCCCCGCGAGTCCCGGTGACAAAAACGCGCCGCGCCTGATTTAAGAAATCACGCGTGATCACGGCGCGCCACTTCCTTTTTCGTTCACGTGGAAGCGCTATTTCTATTTTTCTCCGGCAGCGATGAAGGCGCGGCGTGCCCAGCACAGTCATCGCATCCGACAACAAATATTTCTTTTTGCGCGCGCCCGGCACAGCAGCCGCCGCTGCCACAGGCGCGCGCCTAAGGCATCACCCGTAGCAATGAATTGTTTCCGCCATAACTATTAGGTACCCGCAGCGGATTGGCGGGGTCTTCCTGCCATTTGCCGTCGATGATGACCCGGTATTGATAAGCACCGGGCGAAATCTTCAGTACTTTTTGTATCGTGTCGTTCATTGTGCGCGTTTCTACTTCATGGTCGGGAATCCAGCCATTGAAATCACCGGCGATCTTCATTTCTCTATTCGCGAAATGGTGGTAACTCAACACCACTCGCCGTTCCCGGCCGTTTTCCACGCTCTCGCTCAAGGTCAAACCAGGTACGCGTGTAAGCGGCGCGCCCGCTATCGTCCGCGTGTCTCGCGGCGACAGGGCATGCCCGGTTACCCATTCCGCCAGCGCGGTGAAATCGCGGGTGGCGGCCGCGCGCGGCGCATGATCGATAAGCGCCCGGCCGGCGTGCGCCGCTTCTTTCACCTTGACGGTGCAGCGCACCATCACCGGCGCAAGCTCACCGGGCCAGCGTGATGTGAGTTCGGCGAATAATTGCTTGGCGATACGAGGGCGCAGATCAACCGCGCTGGGAAGCAGATGGACCCGGGTGTTTAAATCATAGCGTTCGCCGATCAAAGCGATGGTTTCACGTAGCCGCGCGACAGCGTCCAAGGCATAGGTGCTGAGCTCCACGGGGATGAGCGCCCGCGTCGCGGCGCGCAAGGCATTGATGGCCAGCATGCCCAAGCCGGGCGGGCAATCGATGATAATGTAGTCGTAGTAATCCCGCACCGGTTGCAGCCGCATGAGCAGGGATTTTTCACGCCCCGGCTTGTCCGCCAGCAGATGCTCCACGCCCGCGAGCGTGATGGCGCCCGGAATTAAATCCACCTCAGGCACGACGTCATACATGATGACATCCATCAATGATGCGGAACCCTCGAATACCTCGTATAAACCCGGCAAGGCCGCGGCCGGTATCCCCAATCCCAAAGAGGCGTGGCCTTGCGCATCCATATCGACCAGCAACACCCGTAGATCTTTACGCCCCAGGCACGCGGCTAGATTTATCGCCGTCGTGGTTTTTCCGCAACCGCCTTTTTGATTAGCAATCGCAATCACGTTCATACGCCGTCCTCCAATTAACAGAGCCCGCGCGGCACCACGTCGCATCACCGCGATATGGAAGCGTCCCCGCCCGCCCCGCCTTCCGCGGCGCATCCCGCCATGGCCTTACTCCCCCGCCTCAGCGGTTTAGCTGAAATAGAAAGCACGCAGCGGTGTCCACTAAAGGCGCCTCCGCGAAACGGACGGGCAAACCGGGGAAATAGAAAATGCTTTAAACGGAAACAAGGTACGCGCACCGCCACTCGGGAGGGTGAAGAACCCCTCCCAGGGATCCGAGCGTGATCGGCCCCAGGCGAAATATCGAAGTCTATGGCGGGGCGAACATCCCGCAACATCCATATCACCCCCTTACGCCGGGAGGCATTTAACGCTTAAGTAAAGTCTAAAAATTTTGAATATCAAGCTGACCGTAAAACAAACCGCCGTAGCGCGGCCGCCCGGGTCACCCCCTATTTAGTCCCAAGGAAATTCCGCAGACTGGCCAGATGGGCCTGACCGCGCTCTTGGCGTTTTTCCGGATCGACCTGACGATCGCCGCCTTGCCATTCAAGGTCATCGGCGGGCAGCTCCGCTAAAAAGCGGCTGGGCTCGCGTGACATCATGTCCGCGCCGCGCTTGCGCCTGCCACAGAAGGTAAACGTCAGGGTCTTGCGCGCGCGGGTGATGCCCACATACGCGAGACGGCGCTCTTCCTCCAGCTTGTCTTCTTCGACGCTGCTGCGATGGGGCAATAATTCTTCTTCCATCCCCACCAAGAATACATGCGGGAACTCCAGCCCCTTGGCCGCGTGCAGAGTGAGCAGGTTAACGTTGTCGGTCTGGCTCTCCTCGTCACCGCGCTCAAGTATGCCCATCAGACTCATATGCGCCACCAGATCAGCGAGGGTTTTATCTTCGACGTTTTGTTCCGCCACCCGCTGCATCCAGCTCACCAGCTCCCACACATTGGCGATGCGGCGTTCGGCGCTCTTGTCGTCTTTGGAGTTGTCGCGCAACCACTGTTCGTAGCCGCAAGCGGCGATCATCTCCCGCACCACGGCGATGGGGTCGCCGCGCCGTCCGCGGTCGCCGAGGTCCGTGAGCCAATTGGCGAAATACTCCAGACGCTCCGCGGCGCGCTCCGGCAAATACTGGCGCAAGCCCATTTCGAAACAGGCGGCGAATAGACTCACGCCGCGGCCGGTGGCGTAGTCCGCCAATTTTTCCAGCGTGGTCGGGCCCAGCTCGCGGCGCGGCACATTCACCACCCGTAAGAACGCGCTGTCGTCCTCGGGGTTAATCAGCAGGCGCAGATACGCCATCATATCGCGCACCTCGCTGTGGGCGAAGAAGGAGGTGCCGCCGCTCAAATAATACGGGATGCGTTGCTCGCGCAGCGCCTTTTCGAACAGACGCGATTGATGATTGCCGCGATAGAGGATGGCATAGTCGCGGTAATCGCCGCGGTGCTTGAATTTGTGGCTCAGAATTTCCGATATCACCGTCTCCGCTTCGTGTTCATCGTTGCGGGTCTCGATGACGCGGATAGGGTCACCGTAACCGAGCTCGCTCCACAATTTTTTCTCGAACACATGCGGATTATTACCGATAAGTTGATTGGCGGCCTTGAGGATGCGGCCCGTGGAGCGGTAGTTCTGCTCCAGCTTAATCACTTTCAGATTAGGAAAATCCTCTTGCAACAAGGCAAGATTTTCCGGCGCCGCGCCGCGCCAGGCGTAAATAGATTGATCGTCGTCGCCGACCACGGTGAGCGCGCCGCGCACGCCCACCAAGGAACGCACCAAGTGATACTGGCTGGCATTGGTGTCTTGGTATTCATCCACCAGCAAATAACGGATGCGATTCTGCCAAGCGCCGAGGATGTCGGGGCGCTGGCGGAATAGCAGCGCGGGCAAGAGAATCAAGTCATCGAAATCGACGGCGTTATAGGCCTTCAAATGGCGCTGATACTGCGCGTAGACCCCGGCCGCCATCACCTGCGCCGCGTCGCCGCCGGCCGCGGCCAGCGCCTGTTCGGGGTCGAGCAGCAGGCCTTTCCAGCGCGAGATCTGCCACTGGATATTGTTCACCTGCGTGTCGTCGTTGAATTCCCTGCGCAATAATTCGCGCACCAGGCCCGCGCTGTCACCGGCGTCGAAGATCGAAAAGCCAGGGCGATAACCCGAGGCCGCCAGCTCGCGGCGCAGGATGTTCAAACCCAAGGTATGAAAGGTAGAGACTTGCAGGCCCTTGGATTCTTTGCCGCCGAGCAATTCGGCGACGCGCGATTTCATCTCCCGCGCCGCCTTATTAGTGAAGGTGACCGCGGCGATGTGGCGCGCCTCGACCCCGCACTCTTTGATGAGGTAGGCGATCTTTTGGGTGATGACGCGGGTCTTGCCGCTGCCGGCGCCCGCCAGCACCAGCAATGGCCCGTCGAGATAGCGCACGGCGGCGCGTTGAGCAGGATTCAAACCAGACATTATTAGGCCCACACTACGACCGGAAACACAGACGCCGCCCCGCGGTGCGCGGGGCGGCGCCAAGGTCCGCATTGTACCTTAATCGCGTGCCGCGGGCGTACCGTCCTGGCGGGCGGCGTTCACCAATTGCGCCAGCACCGGCTTGCTGGCCTCGCCGAAATAAATCGAGCGGTGCGGGAAGGGAATCTCTATGCCCGCGCTATCGAAGGCCTTTTTCACCCGGCGGAGAAATTGACGGCCGACGTCCCACTGCTTGATGGGCAGGCATTTAATCCGGCCTTTGATAATCACCGCCGAATCGTCGAACTTATCCACCCCGAAGATTTCAATATCCTCTTGCATCAGCGGACCGAAATGGGCATCTTGACGCAACTCATTGCCCACTTGCTGCATTACTTCGATCACATGATCGGTGTCCTCCTTGTAGGCCACGCCGATCTCAAACACGAAGGCGGACCATTCCCGCGTCACATTCGCCAAGGTGGTAATGCTGCCGTTGGGAAACACATGCACCACCCCGGCCAGATCACGCAAGACCACCGTGCGGAAATTGACGCGCTCCACCAGGCCGCCGGTGCCATTAATAATGGCGACATCACCCAAGCGCACTTGATTTTCAAGAATCATGAAAAAGCCGGATATCACATCACGCACCAGATTCTGGGCGCCGAAACCCACGGCCAGACCGAGTATGCCCGCACTCGCGAGTATGGGGCCGATATCCACGCCCAGCTCGCGCAGGATAAGCAAAAAGCCCATCAACCAAATCAAGATAATCACACCCTGGCGCAACAAACGCACCAAGGTCTCCGCGCGCTTGGCCGCCTCGCTGGGCACTTCGCCGGCCTCTTGGCCCTTGTCCACCAAGGCGCGTTCCAAGCGCCGCAATAAACCGCGAATGACGGCCAGCGCGATCCACACGATGACGAAGATCAGCAAAATCCGCATGCCGCTGAAGATGAGACTCTTCCAGTCCACTCCGCGAATAAACTCCATCAACACATCCATCGGCAAAACCTCATTCAATTAACTCATTCGCGCTCAATGGGGCAACTTATCCGCCAAGGGCTTATACTGCAAACCATAAAACATTTCCAAATAGCGGCGGGTCTCGTCCCGCTCCAAATTAGTGACGTACTTCCAAAATCCGTAAACACGCGACAAGGTCATCATGCGTTCGGCGTACAACTCCCAGGTATACCGGCTCTTCACCCGCTGCACCGCGCCCGTGGAAATCCGCTCCCAATAACCCTCCTGCTTGGCGCAGCGTTCAAAGAAATCAGCCATGATGTCCGCGGCGCGATTACCGTGATTAGGATCGATGTGAAAACCCGACACACCATCGACGATAATCTCCAGAGGCCCGCCATAGAGGGTAGCAAAGGTAGGCAGACCAGAAACCATGGCCTCGATCACCGTGAGGCCGAAGGCCTCGAACAGCGCCGGCTGCACGAAGGCGCCGCGCCGGTCGGCGATGTAGCGATACATCTCGCCGCTGAGATTTTTATCCAGGCGCACACCCAGCCAGCGCACTTCACCGTCCAGCTGATAGTGATCCATCAATTCGTGCATGCGCGCGATCTGCTGCTGCTCCTCAACATCACCGGAGCGGCTCGCATCGACATGACCGGCCACCACCACTAAATTAACGAGCTGGCGCAAACGGGCATTTGCGCCGTACCACTCCACCACGCCGGTGATATTTTTTATGCGGTCGAGGCGCGCCATGGTAAACAAAATAGGTTTTTCCTGATCGGCCAGTCCGCCGCGGCAATCGGGATAAGCCGGCTGATAAATCATCGCCTCGATCTCATCACGCAAACCGCCCAAGCGCCGCGCCGTTTCGTGATACGGAAAATACACCTCGGCATCCGCGCCGGGCGAGACAATATTGAATTTGGGATCGAAGGGCTCCATCCCCTGCACCACCCGGTACAGACCGGGCATGGTGAAGGCGCTGTAACTTTCATACTGGCCCACGCTGTCTTCGTGCCCGGCGATTTCTTGATAGGTGCTGGTGATAATGAAATCCGCCGCGTTCATGGCGATCAGATCGGCGGTGAACTGGCAGCTGAAATGATATTGCGGATCGTTGTCGCGCCAATAGAGATCGGACATTAGATATTTAGTCTTCTCCAGCGCGTGAGCGATATTACACTGGGTGACGCGCAGACGATGGGACAGCAACGTGGCCACCAGATTACCGTCCGAATAATTTCCCACGATCAGATCAGGCCGGCAGCCTAATTCCGCGAGCAGCTCCTTTTCCACTTCCACCGCGAAACCCTCTAAATAGGGCCAAAGCTCGAAGCGCGATATCCAGTGCGGCACTACTTCACCCTTGGGTCCGCGGAAGGGCACGCGCAAGATGCGCGCGTTACGCGTGCCCACCACCTGTTCAACGCGCTGGTTGCATGTGGTGTTTTGCGGCGCCTCGGGAATGAGGCGGGTCACGATGATGATCTGCGGCTCGATGTCCAAGCCCTGCTCGTCCAGCCGCTTGCGCATTTCTTTTTCCAAGGCGCGCACTTGGTCGAGGATATAGACCACTTGGCCGCCGGTATCGGGCAAACCCAAGACATTGGCCTGTCCAAAATACCCATGAGGGGAGAGGATCACTAAATTAAAAATCATGGGCACGCGGCCCAAGAATTGCTCCAGGGTACCCGGCTCCGGCGCTTCGAGAATGTCGGAGAGAAGAGATATGGTGTCGCGCATGCGCGCCACATTGCGCCCCCAGCCTATTTCCAAACCCATGTCTCGCAGCGTGGCGCCCACTTGTTCCCAACTGGCGTCATGATCCTGGGTGGCCAAGTACTCTTCCGCATGCCGTAAACAGCGGCGCAAGTCGGCGGCGTCATTGATCCGGCCGTTGAGCATGAGTTGCTGGCCTTGATATTGATGAACGCGCAAAAAATCCAGCAAGCGGCGGTCGCCCTTGCCCAATTCTTGAAACAATTCGCTGGATAAACGCCGGTTAAGAAACTCGACGCCGCGGCCGATGGAACGCGACTCGCGCAATTTGGGGAAATCGCGATTGAACGGTCCGATGTCGAACTCCAACGTCCACTGATCCGCCTCGCCGCCGTTGACCAGCTGCTCCTTGAATTGCAGATAGCTGGACACGGGTATGGTTTCGACCAGTAAAGATTCAGTATGAATACGAAAATATTTCCAGCGCGCCACATAACGGCGCGTGGCGAAGTACAACCACGGCGCCCCCACCGCCGCCTCTTGCGCGGCGCGCACGGTTTCCGCTAATGGCGAATCAAGCAAGGCGTCTTGCTTATGCTCGCGGCAAAATCCCGCAAACTCATCCCACAATTCAGAGCGCAGCAAAAACGGCCGGCCCAAGCCCGCGTAGCGCCGCATGAGCATATAGGCGGCGTCACGATGCTCCTGGATGAAAGTACCAAAGCTTTCACTCATGCATCACCTCTTCCAATGTGGCGGACGAAGACAGGTCACCGAAAAAATTATAATGTTCGATCCCCTCTAAAATGCCCCAGGCGTAATGGCCTTGAGCGAAATAAACGCGCTCGTGACCGCGCAGCTTTTCCAGTTCCGCGCTATGGTTGCCCACCACCACGCCCAAGGTATTTCCGCTGAGCATTTCTTCGTCATTACCGGAATCGCCCACCACCAAAATATGCTCGACGGGTATGCCCCACTTCACCGCCAGATAGCGGATGGCGCCGCCCTTGGAGGCGCGCACCGGCAAGAGATCGAGATACATGCCGTGAGAGAACACCACGTTGGCGTGCAAACGACTCTGCCGCAGGCGGCGGGAAATTTCATGAATGGCCGGGGCCTTTTCCGGATCGATGAAATAACTGAGCTTAAAGGGGCGCTGCTCGTCCTCCGCTTGACTGCGAATACCTGGCAAATCCTCCATGGCGGCGCGGAGCTTATCCGGTTCCCAGCGATAGGCGAGATGTCGCTGATAACCCACATCCGGCATATGCCGCGCGCCGTAATAAATTTCGGTGCCCACCGCGGTGACGATGACATCGGGGGCCGGCACCCGCCATTCCTCCAACACCTGCAATACACTTTCCAGACGCCGGCCCGTCGCCACGCCGAAACCCACCCGGCCATTATGCTGCTGCATGCTGGTGAGAAATTCCTTGAGTGCCCGCGGATCGCCGATCAAGGTGTTGTCGATATCGCTGATTAACAAGCGATCCGAGGTTGGCAGCTTGCTTTTCTCCGGCACCACCAGGCGGCGGCGCTGGGTTTTTTTGCGTAACAGTTCGATAGCACGCAAATATTTTTCCACGTGGGCGCGCCAGGAAAAGTGCGTTTGCGCGCCTTCGATCCCCGACTTCGACCAGCGCGTCCAGCGCGCGCCGTCGTTCAAGGCGGAATAAATCGCCTCGCCCATCGCCCCCGCGTCCAAAGGATCGATCAGCAAACCATTGTTGCAGGCGCCGATGATGTCGCGCGGTCCGCCGTCCTCGGTCGCCACCAAGGGCATGCCGCTGGCCGCCGCCTCGATTAAGGTCAAGCCAAATGGCTCGGTGAGCGCGGGATTGACGAAGACACCACGGCTGCGCGCCGCCAACCGGTACAGATCCGGCACGTCATCGGCTTGATGATGTTTGGGGTAGGCCACCTTGCCGTAAAGATCATAACGATCGATCAGCAGCAAAATTTCGTTCAATACGGCGCGCGCGCCTTTTTCCATGCCGGCGATGTCATCGCGGTTACCGGCGATCAATACCAAATTGGCCATCTCGCGCAGCTTGGGGTGTTCACCATAGGCGCGCACCAGCGTGGCTATGTTCTTGCGCTCATCGGCGCGCGACAGCGCGAGTATCATTGGCTTGTCCGGCTCACGCAAAAAACGGGCGATGCTCGCGTATACCGGCGGCGTGCTCCAGTCCGCGGACGCGGCGTAAAAGCGCGTCAAGTCTACGCCGGGGGGGATGACGGTCATCCGCTCCGGCTGATAATTGTCATAAATACTGTATTGCAGATCGACTTCCTGCCGCGTACTTGCCACCACCAGCGCGGCGTTATCGAGGGCGAGTTCCTCGGCCTCGATGCGTTGCGTCATATTGTATTGTTTCTCGATGACATCGCTCTTCACGCCTTGATCGAGCAAACGGCGCAGTTTTTCCCGCCCCAAGGAATGGCCGGTATGCACCAGCGGCACGCCCAGCAAGCCGGCCAAACGCGCGCCCACGTAACCCGCGTCGGCGTAATGACTGTGGATGATGTCCGGCACCCGGCCCACGCGGCGGATGTGATGCAGCGCATGATCGGCGAAGCTGTCTAAATACGGCCACAATACTTCTTTGCGTAAATAACGGCGCGGGCCGCAGGGGATGCGAACGATGCAGACGCCGTCCGCGATGCGCTCTTCGGGGCGGGCATACTCTTCATTCACTTTGGGGTCGACTACTTGGCGCGTGAGCACATCGACTCGCGCGACGCGCGGATGGGCGGCCAGGGCGCGGGCCAGCTCCACCACGTATTTAATCTGGCCGCCGGTATCGGCATCGCGCCCCAGCTCCATATCGTGCCCCCGCACCAGACCGTGGACGCTGATCAGCATGATGTACAAATCTTCGTGCTCTTCTTGTTTCATTCCCCCCACTTTCGCAGATGACGTTCATATAAAGCCGGATCGGGGCGGGTGGCACCGCGCTGGCGGCACACCGCCGCCGCGAAATCCACCGCGCGTTCGGCGAGCAAGGGCAAGGGCCAGCCTCGCAACAGACCCGCGATGGTCACGGCGCTAAAGGCATCGCCCGCACCCACGGTGTCGACCAAATCGCTTAGTGCCGCTGGCGCGGCTGTGTGCACGCCGGCGGCGGAAAAGAGCAAGGCGCCGCGCGCGCCGCGGGTCACCACCAAGACATCGATGCCGCAAGCCTCGCGCAAACGCTCGGCGCGCGCGCGCAAATCCGCTTCACCCGCTAGGTGAGATTGTGACAGCACGGTGAGCTCATCTTCGTTGAGCTTGACCCAGCGGGCGCGCCGTAAGGCGGCATCAAGCCACTCGCGCCGCCACCAGGGATCGCGCAGATTAATGTCCATGAATACAGCGGCGGCGCCATCACACAGACTATCCAGACTCGCCCGGGCCTGGGTGCTACGCGCGATCAAACTGCCGTGATAAAGCAAGGCCGCCGGTTCACTCGCGAGGAGCGCCCGCGCCGGCGCGGTCTCGATGAAATCATAAGCCTGATCGGTGACGATGTCGTAATGCGGTTCACCGTCCGTGAAATTCACCCGCACGCGGCCGGTCGGGTGGCCGGCATCCCGCTGCACACCCCGGGTGTCCATGCCCCAGGCGCGCATGGCGTTCAAGACGTTCTCGCCCAGGTCATCACGGCCAACGCGGCTGATGAACAGGGGGGCGAATCCAAACCCCTGCAAATGCCAAGCGACATTGAAAGGCGCGCCGCCCAGCACCTCGGCGCCCTCGGGGAAGCTGTCGTACAAGACCTCGCCAACCACGACGGGGCGCACCGTTTGAACCGCCTTATTCTCGCCCATGGCTGCTCTCTTTATGTCAGATGATGCCGGCGCACGGCCTATATCATTCAGTCTAGACACACGAAACACCGGCGACGGATGGGGCGCGATCACGGGGCTTGCGGCCCGCGCGAAATTAGCCGCTCCGGACGCCGCAAGTGGGCCTAACGGCGCATGCGCGGCGCCAACGAAACAATTCTAGAATGACGCGCTGCCCCAACATCCATTTCACTCATGCCCCGCCCGCCCCCTATAAAAAGAGTCACGCAGAACGTAAACCACCTTAACATTTTAGACAAATCATCACAAATTCGCGGGCTTAGCAAGGCACCCATCCAGCACTCTACTTTGCTCCGGCATTTGGCCGATACATAAGTATATCTTCGCCCGCATGGAAGCCTATTTGCTGCAGTGTACGTGCCGCAATCACGGCAAGGACACCCTAATACTCTTCAACGCTAGGCGCGCCTATGCCAAACACAAACAAACACCCGGCCACCTTACTGTCTTTTCGCGGGTTCGCCGCCGGTGTACCTCTTTTGCTGGGCCTGCTGAGTTCGGGTTGCCTGCAACAAGATAGTGCCGCTAACGGACAAGATGCGGCGGACGCGCCTCACGAAACGCTCACCATCACCAGCACGCAAACGGCGGACGGCGCCGGCACAACACCCGCTGACCCCGTGCCCGCCCGGCAAGCGCTCTCGGTCAGCACCGATCCTGATAGGGCGGTTGATGAACAGTCACTGGTCACCGTCCATGGCGGTGCCAGCAACGGTACGGGCGCGGTGACGTATCAATGGACCCAAATCAGCGGCCCCTCGGTGACGATGAATAATACCGACAGCGCCATCCTCGATTTTCAGGCCCCCGCCATCGCGCGGCTGAACATGAGCGCGCCGGTCTCTTATCCCACCGGTGACCGCTCCATCGGCATCGACATCGGCGACCTCAACGGCGACGGCATCGCGGATATGGCGGTGGCCAATTTCGGCTGGCGCCCCTCGGATGGATTCCGTGACAACAGCGTCAGCGTCTTGCTGGGCAAGGCTGATGGCGGCTTCTTGGATACCGTGAATTATTTCGTGGGCGTCTATCCCTATTCGGTGAAGATCGGTGATCTCAATCATGACGGCCATCCCGACTTGGTTACCGCCAACGCGGGCTCCGACAATGTCACCGTCTTAATCAATCAGGGCGACGGCACCTTCGCCGACGAAGTGAATTACGCGGTGGGCGGCGGGCCCTGGTATGCCGATATCGGTGATGTTAATGGCGACGGTCATCCCGACTTAGCCACCGGCAATGAATGGGATGACAATGCCAGCGTCTTGATCGGCCGCGGCGACGGCACCTTCGACAGCGCCGCGCATTATTACGCGGGTGACCGCTCACTCGTCGCCATCATTGGGGATTACAACAAAGACGGTAAGCCAGATTTGGCGGTCACCAACCAGGAAAGCATGGATGTGAGCATGCTGATCGGTTATGGCGACGGCACCTTCAGCACACCCGTAGCGGCCTACCCCGTTCAAGGTGACCCGCGCTCGCTCGCCAAGGGCGATCTCAATGACGACGGCAACGGCGACTTCGTTGTCGCGAACGAAGACAGCGACAGCATCAGCGTCTTACTCGGCAGGGGCGACGGCAGCTTCCAAAACACCGTGCATTACACCGTGGGTGAGGCCCCGCGCTGGGCGGCGATCGGCGATCTGGACGGCGACGGCCGCCTCGACATCGCCGTGGCCAATAGATCATCTCATGACATCAGCATCTTGCTCGGAAACGGCGACGGCGGCCTGAAAGCGCCCGTCACCTACGCCCTCGAGGATCTAGTATCACCTTATGGCATTGCCATAGGCGACCTCAACGGCGACGGCAGAAATGATATCGCCACGGCGAATTACCGGGGACACAATAGCAGCGTCCTGCTCAATCTATCCAACACCCCGCGCAATCCCGTGGATTTAGTGTTCCGCCTCACCGCGGTGGACGCGGGGAACACGTCGTCCAGTGCTGAGATTACGGTGAGCGTGCAGCCCCTCTGGTAAGCAGCCTTCACGCTACATGCACACACGGCAATGCCGCCGTCTATTCCACCGTCACCGATTTCGCCAAATTTCGCGGCTGATCCACGTCGGTGCCCTTGAGCACCGCGACGTGATAGGCCAGCAACTGCAACGGCAAAGTGAAGACGATGGGCGCGATGGGATCGGGCACTGAACCGAGCTTGAACAATTCCACTTGCGGATCGGCCTCTACTTCCACCGAGTCATCGGCGAACACAATCAACTCGCCGCCGCGCGCCTTGACTTCATGAAGATTGGATTTGAGTTTTTCCAGCAAGTCATTGTGCGGCGCCACGGCGATCACCGGCATGTCCGCGTCCACCAAGGCCAAGGGGCCGTGCTTGAGTTCACCGGCGGGATAGGCCTCGGCGTGGATGTAGGAAATCTCCTTCAATTTGAGCGCGCCTTCCATGGCCACGGGATATTGCGCGCCGCGGCCGAGGAAAAGGGCATGATGTTTATCGGCGAAACGTTCGGCGAGTTTTTTGATTTTCTCGTCCAAGGCCAAAGCCTGCTCGATGCGCCCCGGCAGACTTTTCAACTGGCCGACCAGATCGATTTCGGTTTGCGCCGACAAACCGTGACGGCGGCCGAGCACGATCACCAGCAGCATCAAGGCCACCAATTGAGTGGTGAAGGCCTTGGTGGAGGCGACGCCGATCTCGGGCCCGGCACGGGTCATCAAGGCCAAATCCGCCTCGCGCACGATCGAACTTTCCGGCACGTTGCATATGGCCAGCGAGGCGCCGAAACCGCGTTGTTTGGCCTCCTGCAAAGCGGCCAAGGTATCCGCGGTTTCACCTGATTGAGAGATGGCCACCACTAAAGAATTACGCCGCACGACGGGCTGGCGATAACGAAATTCGCTGGCGACCTCGACGCTGCAGGGTATGCGCGCCAGTGATTCAAACCAATAACGCGCCACCATGCCGGCGTGAAAACTCGTGCCGCAGGCGATGATGTGCACGCCCTGCACCTTGCTGAAAATCTCAGCGGCTTCGGGACCGAAGGCGGCCTCCAACACCGTCTGGCCGCTGATGCGGCCTTCCAAGGTTTCGGCGAGGGCGCGCGGTTGTTCGAATATTTCCTTGAGCATGTAGTGACGGTATTGACCGCGCTCCACCGCGTCGGCGGTCAACTCGCTCACCTTCAGCGGCCGCTCCACGACCTCGCCCGCGGCGTTGAAGATGGTCAAGGCATCCTTGCGCAATTCGGCGACATCACCGTCTTCGAGAAAAATAAAACGCTGGGTGACGGGGATGAGCGCCGCCACGTCGGAAGCGATGAAATGTTCGCCGATACCCACGCCGATCACTAAAGGGCTGCCGCGCCGCGCCGCCACTAGCACACCCGGTTCGCTGACGCTGACGACACCCAAGGCATAAGCGCCCTCCAACTCCGCCACGGCGGCCTGCACGGCGCCGAGCAGGCTTTTGCCGCGCTCCAAATGGTAATGCACTTGATGCACCACCACTTCGGTGTCGGTCTCGGAGGTGAATTCATAACCCGCGCGGCGCTGCACCGCGCGCAGGCTTTCGTGATTTTCGATGATGCCGTTATGCACCACCGCCACCATCTTGCGGCAGATGTGGGGATGGGCATTGGCCTGAGTGGGCTTGCCGTGCGTGGCCCAGCGGGTGTGGGCGATGCCGCTGCTGCCGCGCAGTTCTTGCGCCTTGGCCAGCGCCTCCATCTCACGCACCTTGCCGGGCGCGCGCACGCGCACCAGGCTATCGTGCGCGTCCAAGGCCACCACCCCGGCGGAGTCATAACCGCGGTATTCCAGCCGCTTCAAGCCTTCGATCAAAATCGGAACGACGTCCCGCTCCGCCACCGCGCCCACAATGCCACACATAGAAATTCCTCAAGACTCAATCGAAGCCGGCCGGATCACCGCCGTTAAATGTTTACCTGAATACCAGGGCGAAATTATTACACGGCCCCGTGCTTTTTTATATCGGCCAGGCGCGGGGGGAGCCTAATATTTGAGGAATGGGGTGAAAGGGGTATTATCCCCCGGAGGCGCCGCCACCGCCCCTCGATGTTCACGGTTAGGATGGATCCGCCGGAAGCCGATGCGGTCAATTTGCCGCATTTCGTAGCGGCATGACACCACAAACCACATGGAGAACCAAGATGAAGCTCAAAGCCACTCTCGCATTGACTACGCTGCTCATCGCCCCCCATTGCTTCGCGGCCGACGATCTCGATAACTTACAGGCGCTCAGCCAAGCTCAATTCAAGTCATTGTCCAAGGATTTGGGCGCCGCCCTCAGTTACAAGCCGGTGAGTTCCGCCGAGCCGCTGGGCCTGACGGGTTTCGACATCGGCGTGGAAGTGACCGCCACCGAAATCGAGAACGAGGCGATTTGGAATCTGGCCAGTTCCGGCGATGCGCCCAGCACCTTGATAGTCCCCAAGCTGCACGCGATCAAAGGCCTGCCCTTCGACATCGATGTCGGCGCCATGTACAGCTCCGTGCCTGACACCAATATCAGCCTGTTCGGCCTGGAGGCGCGTTACGCCATTCTCCCCGGCGACGTGACCAGCCCCGCGCTGGCGGTACGCGGCACCTACAGCAAACTCAGCGGCGTCGATCAGTTGGACTTGGATACCAAGGGCCTGGAACTCACGATCTCAAAAGGCTTCGCCATGTTCACACCCTATGCCGGCGTGGGCCGGGTGTGGGTGGACAGTCAACCCAATGTCAGCGGCCTCAATGATGAGAGCTTCGAGCAGAACAAGGTTTATCTCGGCGGCAACTTCAACTTGATGCTCATCAATCTGGCGGCGGAGTACGATCGCACCGATGGCGTCAATTCCTACACCGTGAAGATCGGCGCGCGGTTTTAATCCGACGCGGATCACCTGCCGCGCGGCCAGCCAACAAAAAAACGGCCGGGGAGATCACAACTCCCCGGCCGTTTTTTTACGCTAAGCGCGATCAGAAATTGTAGAGCAGATTGACGCCAGTGATGGTGTCGGTGTTCTCGCCCATGGCACCTTCAATATCAGTGTTGTGACGCACCGTGTAGGTAATCTTCGACGCGAGATTACCTACAATCGCCATCGTCAGGCCGGTAACGGATTCGATGGCGGTATTCTCTTCGCCCGCCTCGACACGCAACACTTGGGAGAACTTAGCGCTGTCGGAGATTTTGCCCACGTACTTACCCGCGAGGAAGACCATGCCTTCATTCTCGGCAAGGCTCGCGGTGCTGGGCGCCGTCACATAATTGGTTTGGCGCGCGCCCAAACCGATTTCAGCTTCAAGCTTATGGACGTCGGTATCGAGGATCTGGCGGCCATAACCCAGCACTTCCGAGGTGCGCCCATCGATGAATGAAAATTCGTCCTTGTCATAGCGCAAAAGACCGAACATATAATCCTTGTCGGTCAAGAAATACTTGGGCTTATATCCCAAGACATAACGTTCCGCGGTCTTGGTGCTCTGATCCTCAGCATAGTAGGCCTCAGCGAAGGCATTGTGCTTCCACTTGCCGTCTTCATGCGTGGCGTCGATTTTGCCATTTATATTGGTGGTCTCGGTGTTGCCGGTGGCGCTGGTAATACCCAACTCGGCGTCACCCTTCCATTGAGCCTGCGCACCGCCCGCAAGCAGCAGCATCGCGGCGGCCGGAATCATCAAATAATTCTTCTTCATAACTCTCCTCCTCGGATTGAGATCAGCATTAAAACTGGTATTAGCACAGGCGCAAGGCCTATCGAATTAATAACGCACTCAGGCGTGCCATGAGTGAAGCATGGTAGTGGGCGGCCCCCAGCCGCGCAATGCTTACGCTGGATAATTTACAGTTGTTAATATTGTATGAATTTGCGCTAGACATGCTTGCGCCATCACGCGACGACGGCATCATCTAGCTTATGGCGGAATTTCACGCGCGATTAATCTGGGGCTTACTCAAGGCTGCGGCAATCGCCCGCAACTCCTGTTCGCTAAGCGCTCTGCTCCCGGCCTTGGCAAGCGTACCCAGCGTCACGGGGCCGATGGCCACACGCACCAAGCGCAGCACCGTGATGTTAAGCGCGTCCAGCACGCGGCGAATCTGGCGATTTTTACCTTCCATTAATACCAGCTCCAGCCAGCAAGTCTTCGCGCCTTGCCGCAAAATCCTTGCCTCGCTTACCTTCATCACGCCATGGTCCGCCAGCTCCACGCCCGCGCACAAGCTGGCAAGCTCATCATCCGTGGGTTGATGATCGATCTGCACGTGATAAACCTTGGGCAGATGCGAACCGGGATCGAGTAAACGGCTGGCCCATTCACCGTCATTGGTGAACAGCAACAGACCTTCACTGGCCTTATCCAATCTACCCACCGGCGCTAGGCGCTGATCTTCGGCGGTGCTGAGGCATTGATACACGGTGTCACGTCCGCGCTCATCGCGCGCGGTTGTCACCAAACCGCGGGGCTTGTTGAGCATGAGGTAGCGCTTTTCCACGGCGCGCACCGGTTCACTATCAACGCTCAAACTATCGCGCGCCAACACCACCGGCGTTTCGGGATCACGCACGACGCGGCCATTCACCTTAACTCGCCCGGCTTGCACCCATTGCGCCGCGACCGTGCGCGAGGCGATGCCCAATTTCGACAAGGCGCGCGCCACGCCCGTGCGGCGCGCGGCGGCGGTTTTATTATCAGTCGGCTTTACTGAATGGCGCATAAAGATAGGCACGTGCAAACGTCGCGGCATTATAACAGCAACATTTCCTCATTCCCGCGCCACGGCATGTATTCCCGGACCCGGCGCGGCTATCACAGCGCGCGCCTCTCGCCCTCTCCCCACGCCCGGGGAGAGGGCGCCTGCTGAGCGGCGCGTTTTTTAGCGCGGCTCTTCAATACCCGGAATGGGCAGTTGATCCAACTCCAGCGGCTCTTGCGCGATACGGCCGCTCTTCAAGATCCGCGGCTCGACTTGGAGCTTGACCGCTTCATCATAGGTTCTCGTCAGACATTTACCCACGCGCTTTAACTTGGCGTTGGCGAATACAATGGTGTTGCCGAAAGCGCCGTTCTCGCGCCACTCCACCCAATGACCGCCGCCCTCATTCGCGCGGGAGCTGGTGTCTATTTCAAAGGTGATGCCGTCGTGTCCCACATCACCGGCATAGTCACCGTGCATAAATACCTGATCGCCTTCCTGGCTGTAGACCCCGTTCCAATCGGGGAAGGTATCGGAATACCAATAGCCCCGCACATGCGTGCCGGTCACCGCGAAGGGCAAAAAGCAAATGCCCTGCGTCGCCATTTGGCCGTGGGTTGGGGAGGCATCGTTGTAGGCGGTAATCAGCCAGCGGTTACCGTCGGTGTATACATTGGGCAGCGGCGCCGCCGTGGCGGCAACGCCGCTCATGCCCAGCGCGGCCGCGATCATCCATTGAGCGCTCATCTTCATATCATCTCTCCTTATTGATAAATGTACTGCCGGATATCACACGGCTATCCTTGCCTATCCCGGCATGTGTTTCGTGACCACGGAGTTCGGCTTGTTTATTCGAACCGTTCATCCATTGCCACGCTCCTAGTCAACGTGACGCGCAAGCGCGTGACGTTGGCTTCAGCTTAGCGAGGATGACACGCTGGACTTAGGAGGGATTACCCGCCGCGGCTGTGAATTATTTACGTGTGCGCGGGGGAAGAAGAATTTAATATTAGACGATTTGGTTTTGATGAAGCTACACAAGACCACCTGTTTAATCCGCAACACACGCCCGCCCGGCGCGTGCCGCGGATGCAATCAACGGTATTTAGTGGCGCGTGAAAATCGCGCAGCGGTTGGAACCGCCTCGCGAGGCCTCACTCCTTTTTCTTCTTGACCGGCCGCTTCCAGCCCTTGCGGGTCTGCTGCGGCGCGCGGCTCAAGGTGAGTTCGCCGGGCGGGGCATTTTTAGTGATGGTGGAACCGGCGCCAATCGTCGAGCCCGCGCCGATAGTGACGGGGGCCACCAACTGGGTGTCGGAGCCGACGAAGACATCGTCTTCGATGATGGTCTGAAATTTATTCGCGCCGTCGTAATTGCAGGTGATGGTGCCCGCGCCGATGTTCACCCGCGCGCCCACCGTGGCGTCGCCGATATAACTCAAATGATTTGCCTTCGAGCCGCGGCCAAGCTCGCTCTTTTTAACCTCGACGAAATTACCAATGTGAACCTCGTCCGCGAGCACGGTGCCGGGGCGGATGCGCGCGAAGGGACCGATGCGTGAGCCGGCGCCGATACTTGCTTCTTCAATCACCGAATTCGGCTGTAGCACTACACCGTCGCCCACGACCACATCGCGCAGATAGCAATTGGGGCCGATGCTGACATTATCGCCGAGACTTACCGCGCCTTCGAAGACCACATTGATATCGACAGTCACATCACGGCCCACGCTGAGCTCGCCGCGCACATCCAGGCGCGCGGGATCGCGCAGCGTTACGCCCAGCAGCATGAGCTGTTCGGCGCGCTGACGCTGATAACTGCGCTCCAGCTCCGCGAGCTGTTGTTTGTTGTTGATGCCCAGAATCTCGCTGACGCTCGCCGGATGCACCGTCTTCACCTTGATGCCGTCACGCACCGCCATGGCGATGACGTCGGTGAGATAGAATTCACCTTGGACGTTTTTATTGTCCAGCGCCGCCACCCATTTTTGCAGCTGCGCCGCGCTCACCGCCAGCATCCCGGTGTTGATTTCAGTAATGCGGCGCTGTTCGTCGCTGGCGTCCTTGTGCTCGACGATGGCGATCACATCGCCCTGCGCGTCGCGGATGATGCGGCCGTAACCGGAAGGGTCATCGAGGTGCGCGGTCAACAAACCCAGCGCGCCACCCTCGGCCGCAAGCAATAGGCGCTGCAAGGTGTCGGCGCGGGTCAGCGGCACATCGCCGTATAAGACCAGCACCGTCTGCTCGGCCGCGATCCGCGGCAGCGCCTGCGCCACCGCGTGCCCGGTGCCCAATTGCCGCGCCTGTTCCACCCACTGCACCGCTAATTCACTCAGCGCCGCACGCACCTGCTCACCGCCATGGCCGTAGACCACGTGTATCGCATCCGGCTCCAGCGCGCGCGCGGTGTGGATGACATGGCTCAACATGGGCGCGCCGCCGATGGCGTGCAACACCTTCGGCAAGGCGGAACGCATGCGGGTGCCTTGGCCGGCGGCGAGGATGACGACACTGAGATTCATACGATAATTATCCGTTCAAAGTTGGCTGAGTGCGGATTAGCGGTCATATCCCGCATCGACGCGCATCGAGTTTGTTAAGAACGCATTATCCACTTCAAGGGCAGGGGCGCAATACTCCTAGCCCTGTCCACGGCACCCATCGCTGCCGCTTACCGCATGCCATATTCAGCCTGCCAATTGAGTATGCAGACGATCTCATCGGCCTTGAGTGAACCTCATTTCAAAAGAGACATAGCCTGGGCCGGCCAACTCGCGACCCAGGCTATAGGGACTCACATCCGCGGCGGTATGGGTTGCGGTACTTCATTCTCAATCGGCTTCACGGACTGTAGATAGGCAAAGATCGCCTTTAGATCATCATCCGACAGCACGTTAAGCGAAGACCACGGCATGGGCGGCAGGATATCCCGTCCATCACCTAAATGTTTTCCGGTGCGCATGGTTTTGATGAAGTTGTCAGCGGTCCAGCCACCCAGTCCGGTTTTCTTATCCGGCGTCAGATTCTTCGTGAAACTGACACCCCAGGGACCGAACCAGGCGGTCAGATCATTATTGGTCACCGCACCCCATTTATCCGGTCCGATGATCCCCGCGGGAAACTCGGGCAGCGCGGCGCCGGATGGATGGCCCGACAACAGTCTGCTCGCATCCGGTTGCGGGCCTTGGGGCGTGAACACCTTGGGCGTGTGGCAATCGTTGCAGCCGCCGAAACCGACCAGATATTGACCCCGTTTTATTTGCGCTTGCGCGTCACCCGGTTCAGCCGCAAACGTCGCGCCTTGCCAAGACACGGCGGTAAAAAACCCGAATGCCGCACAGCTTAAAACCCTCAATTTCAGTTTCATATATTCTCCTTTTCTCTTATTCATATGCGAAGTTGAACTAAATTTTTTTACCCCTTCACCTCCGCCTCATGCCGCATGACGGGCAGACGATCATGGGTTTTCTTCTATTATTTCTGAGCTATCACAGACGGATCAGCCGCCACCATTGAGGCCGGCCGTGCGCATGGGGACTTCAGCGAAATGGCCGCTAACGGGCCACGGGAATATATATCTTGCAAACAATCCAGACAATACAGCCACAAAATCGCCTACAGAGCCCCGTCTGCATCAGGCATTGATTGAGTCAGGGCTTAAGCCTGGCGATGGCCGGGGCTTGGTCCCGCTGCGACTTTGCACGGGGTTGCTGGAACCTTGGTAGTCATCCGGATGTCTGCAACGCGCAGCGCCGCATGCGGCGCTTAGAGGGTAAGCACGGTTACAGATCGCACATCACCCATAATTCAATTAAGGTTTTTTATGCCGCTACGCGGAGTCACTCGGCGACGGCATGGCACCTCAACTGTATATTCTGGCCATTTGCGTTAGACTTACGATCACGGCGATGATCCGCGCGACCCGCAGGCATACCTAGCGCCTTCCCATTAAACAAGCAGCACATCAATAAGCAATACCGTTTGTTTCTCAACCCATCACACCACACCTGGGAGAGTACGACATGAATAAAATCGTTACGATGTTGATCCTGACTTTATCGCTGACCGTGGCGCCTTTGACACAAGCCATGGAGGCCAAAACCGTCGAGATTGCGAAAGGCGTTTACGTGTACGACGCGGGCATGTATCTCTCCATGTTTGTCGTCACCGGGGACGGCGTCATCGCAATCGAGCCGGTGAACACGGCGCATTCACAAGGCATGCTAGCGGCGATACGCAAAGTCACCGATCAGCCTATACGCTATCTCCTCATCAGTCATAACCACTGGGACCACGCCAATGGCGGACAGGTGTTTCGCGACGCGGGCGCGACTATCGTCGCCCATGTCGAGGCCTATGAATGGATGCAAGCCAATCCGCACCAGGATTTGGCCCTGCCGGACGAGAGCTGGGCGGGCATGCGCAAGGACATCGTCCTCGGCGACACGACCCTCGAGCTGCATTACATGGGCATGAATCATGGACTCGGCATGACCGTGTTCCGTCTGCCCAAGGAAAAAATAGTTTATATCGCCGATCTGGTGGCTCCGAACCGTGTGCTGTTTGCCACGGTCCCGGATTTCAACATCAAGGAATACTTGCGCAGTTTAAAGGCTCTTGAACAAATGGATTTCGACACCGCGGTCTATTCCCACAA
>CAMYKQ010000021.1 GCA_947259075.1 uncultured Gammaproteobacteria bacterium
GCGCCAGCGCGCGGCACAAGCCGGCGGCCCCGGTCACGCCGCGCTGGCAAGGGGCCGCCGGCGCGTTGCGCGCCTTGTTAATCATGGCGGCGGGTTTGGTGCTGGCCGGTGCCTTGGGCTGGTCGTGGGCGGCGCTGTCCGATTCGCGCACCTTGCCTTTGAAAACGCTGGAAGTTGAAGGGCGCTTCGAGCACGTGGACGCCGCCGCGGTGCGCGCCGCCGCCGCGCCTTATCTCGGCGCGAATTTTTTCACGGTGGATGTGGCGCGGGTGCAGGCGGCGGTGGAGGCCTTGCCGTGGGTGCGCGCCGCGCAAGTGCGGCGGGTGTGGCCGGCCGCATTGCACATCGTCGTGCAGGAACAGCGCGCCTTGTCCACTTGGGGCGAGGCGGCCTTGTTGAATGAGGCCGGTGATGTCTTCGCGCCGTCTCCCGCGACCTATCCCGCGGCCTTGCCCGCCCTGCGCGGGCCGGACGGCGCGGGGCCGGTGGTGGCGGGGGCATACCGCGATATGAGCAAGATGCTCGCGCCATTGCAAGTGAGTATCGCGCGTTTGAATTTAGATGAACGCCGCGCCTGGCAGTTGGAATTGAACAATGGCATGCAGTTGATGCTGGGGCGCGGTGAGCCCTATGCGCGGCTGTTGCGCTTCGTGCGGTTTTACCGCCGTGCCTTGCAGGGGCAGGAGGCGGCGGTGGAGCGGGTGGATTTGCGTTACAGCAATGGGTTCGCGGTGCGTTGGAAGCGCACGGATAAAGGCAATAAGGACGCCTAATAACTATAGGCTGGGAGAGACGAGCGAGATGTCGAAAAAAGGCGAAAAAGATTTAATCGTGGGTTTGGACATCGGCACCTCCAAGGTGGTGGCGATCGTCGGCGAGATAAAGCCCGACGGCGCCATCAACGTGGTGGGTTTGGGTTCGCACCCCTCGCGCGGCTTGAAGAAGGGCGTGGTGGTGAATATCGAGTCCACGGTGCAATCGATTCAGCGCGCGATAGAAGAGGCGGAGCTGATGGCGGGCTGCCAGATTCACTCGGTGTTCGCGGGCATTGCCGGCAGTCACATCCGCAGTCTCAATTCCCACGGCATCGTCGCCATCCGCGATCACGAGGTCATGCCGACCGACGTCGAGCGCGTGCTGGACGCGGCGCGCGCGGTGGCGATTCCCGCCGATCAAAAAATTCTGCACGTGCTGGCGCAGGAATTCGTCATCGATAATCAAGAAGGCATACGCGAACCGGTGGGTATGTCCGGCGTGCGCCTCGAAGCGAAGGTGCATCTGGTGACCGGCGCGGTGAGCGCGGCGCAGAACATTATTAAATGCGTGCGCCGCTGCGGTCTCGAAGTGGACGATATTATTTTGGAACAGCTCGCCTCGAGTTATTCGGTGCTCACTGAAGATGAAAAAGATTTGGGTGTGTGTCTGGTCGACATCGGCGGCGGCACCACCGATATCGCCATCTTCACCGACGGTTCGATACGCCACACCGCGGTGATTCCCATCGCCGGCGATCAGGTGACCAATGACATCGCGGTGGCGTTGCGCACGCCGACGCAACACGCGGAAGAAATTAAATTGAAGTATGCCTGCGCGTTGACGCAATTGGCGATGGCCGACGAGACCATCGAGGTGCCGAGCGTGGGCGACCGCCCGTCACGGCGGCTGGCGCGGCAGACCCTGGCCGAGGTGGTTGAGCCGCGTTACGAGGAGTTGTTGAGTCTGGTGCACGCGGAGCTGCGCCGCAGCGGCTTCGAGGATTTGATCGCGGCGGGCGTGGTGCTCACTGGCGGCAGCTCGAAGATGGAGGGCGTGATCGAGCTGGCGGAAGAAATTTTTCACATGCCGGTGCGCCTGGGTTCGCCGCAACACGTCACCGGTTTGGTGGACGTGGTGCGTAATCCGATTTACGCCACCGGCGTGGGCTTGTTGTTGTTCGGGCGCAAGCACCGCAGCGATCAGTCGTCGCCGGTGAAGGTGGGGGGCGGGGTGAAGTCGATCTGGGGGCGGATGAAGAGTTGGTTCAAGGGCAGTTTGTAATGGGGCGTGATCGAGGTTTTTTAGCAAAGTATTTTGGGAACACACAGGAGGCTTACTATGTTTGAATTGATGGATACATGTCCGCAAAACGCCGTGATTAAAGTGATCGGTGTCGGCGGTGGCGGCGGCAACGCCGTGGAGCATATGGTGAAGGGTAATATCGAGGGCGTGGAATTCGTCTGCGCCAACACCGATGCGCAGGCGCTGAAGAATTGCTCGACGCGTACCGTGCTGCAATTGGGCGCGAGCATCACCAAGGGGCTGGGCGCCGGCGCCAACCCCGATGTCGGCCGCCAAGCGGCGATGGAAGATCGTGAGCGCATCTTGGAGGTAATCGAAGGCGCTGATATGTTGTTCATCACCGCGGGTATGGGTGGCGGCACCGGTACCGGCGGCGCGCCCATCGTCGCGCAAGCGGCGCGGGAGCTGGGCATCCTCACCGTGGCGGTGGTGACCAAGCCTTTTCCCTTCGAAGGCAAAAAGCGCACGCAAGTGGCGGAGCAGGGCATCATCGAGTTGTCGCAATACGTCGACTCGCTGATTACCATTCCCAACGAAAAGCTGCTGTCGGTGCTGGGGAAGAGCGTGACCTTGCTGGACGCGTTCAAGGCCGCGAACAATGTGCTGCAAGGCGCGGTGCAGGGTATCGCTGAATTGATTACCCGCCCGGGTTTGATCAACGTCGACTTCGCCGACGTGCGCACGGTGATGAGCGAGATGGGGATGGCGATGATGGGTTCGGGCCGCGCCACCGGCCAGGACCGCGCCCGCAAGGCGGCCGAAGCCGCGGTGAACAGCCCGCTGCTGGAAGACATCAACCTGCTCGGCGCCAAGGGTATTTTGGTGAACGTGACCGCCGGTCTCGATATGGCCATCGGTGAGTTCGAGGAAGTGGGTAACACTATTAAAGAGTTCGCCTCCGATAACGCCACGGTGGTCGTGGGTACGGTGATTGATCCCTCCATGTCCGATGAGCTGCGGGTGACCGTGGTGGCGACCGGTCTGGGGCGCGGGGAACAGGCGCAGGAGCAACCGGTTAAGCTCGCCTATAAAAATTCGGGCGAGGTCGACTACGGTAAGCTGGAGCGCCCTACAGTGATACGCCATCAAGCCGCGGCCAGTGGTGGCCGGCAGAATGCGGCGTTGGCGCAGGATTTGGAATACTTGGATATTCCGGCTTTTTTGCGCCGCCAAGCTGACTGAAGGCGGGGGCGGGGGTTGGGCGGCCGCCCTCGACGGCCGTCTTGCGCTGTGCTAGGCATTTAGCCGGGCGCTGTGCTAACATCCCGCCAAACTCGGGGTTTGGCGCCCGTTTGCGAGCTGGAATGAGGATGGAATGATTAGGCAAAGAACGCTGAAAAACGTTATACGCGCGACGGGCGTTGGCCTCCATACCGGGGAAAAGGTGTATCTCACCTTGCGCCCGGCGGCGGTTGATTCCGGCATCATATTTCGACGGGTGGATCTCGATCCGCCGGTGGATATCCGTGCCCGCGCGGAGAATGTCGGCGAGACCACTCTATCTACCTCGCTGGTGAATGGCGAGGTGCGCATTGCTACGGTGGAGCATTTGCTGTCGGCCTTCGCCGGTCTGGGTATCGACAATGCTTATGTGGATCTCAGCGCCCCCGAAGTGCCCATCATGGACGGCAGTGCCGGCCCCTTCGTGTTCCTCATCCAATCCGCGGGCATAGAAGAGCAGAACGCGCCCAAGCGTTTTATCCGCATTAAAAAGCCCATCAAGGTGGCGGATGGCGACAAGTGGGCGCGCTTCGATCCCTTCGAGGGCTTCAAGGTTTCCTTCGCCATCGATTTCAATCACCCGGTGTTCAAGAGCCGCAGCCAAGAGGCGATGATGGATTTTTCCACCACCTCCTTTGTAAAAGAGGTGAGCCGTGCCCGTACCTTCGGCTTCGCGCGTGATATCGAGTTGCTGCGGGAGAAGCATTTGGCGCTGGGCGGCAGTCTGGATAATGCAGTGGTGGTGGACGATTACCGCGTGCTCAACGAGGACGGCCTGCGTTATGACGATGAATTCGTTAAACACAAGGTGCTGGACGCCATCGGTGACCTGTATCTCCTCGGCCGCAGTCTGATCGGCGCCTTCAGCGGCTATAAATCCGGCCATGCCTTGAATAACCGCCTGTTACGCGAGCTGATGGCGGACGAGGCCGCGTGGGAGTTGGTGACCTTCGAGGAAGACAGCAGCCGCGCGCCCATTTCGTTCATGCAGCCGATGTCCGCGAACTAAGGGCGGGACGTCCCCTCCCTTTCTTCAAGTTGCGATAGAGTCCACATACATTGCGCCGGCCGATAAAGTATTCTGCCGGTAGTCTCGATAGTTATTTAGATCAAGCGCCGTGCTAGGGCTGTTTCTTATTACCGTGGCGCGCGAGGCGCCGTAAGGCCGCCTGAAGCTTGGGGTCGGTGGTATTATCCGCCACGTGACGGATTACCCCGGCAGCTTCCGGGGAAATGGTTTGACGGCGGACAACGGGCGCAGGACGCGCTTGATCGGCCGGTTGAATACGAATACGCAGCCGTTCTATAGGTGGTAAATCGCCGCGGTTTTGCAGTTGGGCCAACAGGGACGTCACTTGATAGCGTAATTTGGCCGCCCAGGCGGGCGAATCGACACTGATGACCAGGGTGGTGCCATCCAGATTCGCCGCCCGGCAGTGTTCCGCCAAAGATCCGGTTAAGTGCGCGCGCAAGATATTACTGAGACGGCCTAACAGCCGCACATGGTCAAGCAGGGGGCTAAGTTGCTCGGAGGGTGTGAGCAGCCACTTGGTCAGCGTTTTGGTTTTTGAACGGCTCATAATCGCTTTGAAAGGGTTCGCCCGCTAAAGGTGAGAGGGACCACGGTAAACATGATGAACATCATTTTACTCGTTAAGAACATGCCGCGCCCGGTGAAAATTCACCTTACCCGCTTGCGGATGCTTGGCCTCGCCACGGCCTTGGCGGCGCCCGTGGTTTTTGCCGCGTACTTGGGATTTTACTGGGGCGATCAGTCCGCGCGCGGCGAGCTGCTGGCGGAAGCCGGCGCGCCGGCGGGCGCCCCAGCGCAGGAAAACAAACTCACGCGCGAAATGCGCGAGCATCTCAATGCCTTGGTCGCCCGTTTGGGCAGCTTGCAGGCTCATGTGATCCGCCTCGATGCCATGGGGCGGCGCTTGGTCGGCATCGCCGGTTTGGATGAAGGGGAGTTTGATTTTGAGAACCCGCCGGCGCAGGGCGGGCCGGAACCCCTGCCGCTGTTCGAGGAGTCCGTGGTCAAGCTTCCCGGTTTGATGGAGTCGGTGGATGCGCTCGACAAACAATTGGAAGACCGGACGCAGCAGTTCAGCGTGCTCGAATCCATGTTCATGAATCGTAATCTGCTGGACTCGGTGCTGCCGGCCGGCCGCCCGGTGCAGGACGGCTGGGTGTCGTCTTATTTTGGCTTTCGCGCCGACCCTTTCACTGGCCGTCGCGCGCATCACGATGGGGTGGATATCGCCGGTAAAAAAGGCGACTCCATCGAGGTGGTGGGCTCCGGCGTGGTGACCTTCTCCGGCGCGCGTTCCGGTTACGGTAATCTGGTCGAGATCAATCACGGTAACGGATACGTGACCCGTTATGGGCATAATCAAATCAATTTGGTGAAGGAGGGGGACAAAGTGAACAAGGGCCAGGCAGTCGCATTGATGGGCTCGACGGGGCGTTCTACGGGGCCGCACGTCCACTTTGAAGTCTTGCGCAACGGCAAGGTCGTCAACCCGATAAAATATCTCAGCGACGCGCGTTAGTGGCCGTCCGTGCCGCCGCCGCGTTACAATAAATCCTGATTTTTAACTCCCGCCTGAAGAGTTCGCATGATTTCAAAATTGTTGAGTAAGGTTTTTGGCAGCCGTAATGAGCGTTTATTAAAGCGCATGTATGCCAGCGTCCAAAGCATCAACGCCTTGGAAGCGGAGCTGGAAAAGCTCAGCGACGCTGAATTGCGCGCCAAGACCGATGAATTCCGCCAGCGTGTCGCCGACGGCGCGAGCCTCGACAGCTTGTTGCCCGAGGCCTTCGCGGTTACCCGCGAGGCCGGTAAGCGCGCGCTGGGCATGCGGCACTTCGATGTGCAGCTCATCGGCGGCATGGTGCTGCATCAAGGCAAGATCGCCGAGATGCGCACTGGTGAAGGTAAAACTTTGGTGGCGACCTTGCCCGTGTACCTCAACGCCCTGGCCGGTAAAGGCGTGCATGTGGTTACGGTGAACGATTATCTCGCCAGCCGCGACGCGGCCTGGATGGGTAAGCTCTACAACTTTCTGGGTATGAGCACCGGCGTGATCGTTTCCGGGCAGGGTTCCGAGGAGAAGCGCGCGGCCTATGCCTGCGACATCACCTATGGCACTAACAACGAATACGGCTTCGACTATCTGCGCGACAACATGGCCTTCAGCGTGGCGGACCGGGTGCAGCGCGGCACCCATTATGCCGTGGTCGACGAAGTCGACTCCATTCTGATCGACGAGGCGCGCACGCCGCTCATCATCTCGGGCCCCAGTGACGACAGCTCCGAGCTGTACATGAAGATCAATGCGCTGATACCCAAGTTGACGAAGCAGGAAGAAGAGGGGCAGCCCGGTGATTTCTCGGTGGATGAAAAGAGCCGCCAAGTATTTCTTACCGAGGACGGCCACCAGAAGGTCGAGGATATGTTGACCGAGGCCGGTCTGCTGGAAGAAGGCGCCAGTCTCTACGACGCCGCCAACATCAGTTTGATGCATCACCTCAATGCCGGTTTGCGTGCCCATGCCTTGTTTCACCGCGACGTGGAGTACATCGTCAAGGACAAGCAAATCGTCATCGTCGATGAGTTCACCGGGCGTACCTTGCCCGGGCGGCGCTGGTCGGAAGGCTTGCATCAGGCGGTGGAAGCGAAGGAAGGCGTGCCGATTCAAAACGAGAATCAAACCCTCGCCTCCATCACCTTCCAAAATTATTTCCGCTTGTATAAAAAACTCGCCGGCATGACCGGCACCGCGGATACCGAGGCCTTCGAGTTTCAGACTATCTACTCGTTGGAAGTGGTGGTGATCCCCACGCACCGGCCCATGACCCGTAAAGACCACGGCGATCTGGTTTATTTGTCGGCGAAGGAAAAATTCGACGCGATCGTCGAAGACATCAAGGAATGCAGCGCGCGCGCGCAACCCGTCTTGGTCGGCACCACCTCGATTGAGACCTCGGAATATTTGGCGGGCTTGCTGGATAAAGGTGGTATCAAGCACCGCGTGCTCAATGCCAAACAACATGAGCGCGAGGCGCAGATCGTCGCCGAAGCGGGGCGTCCCGGTTCGGTGACCATCGCCACCAATATGGCCGGCCGTGGTACCGACATCGTGCTCGGCGGCAGTCTCGAAGCGGATATCGCCGCCTTGGGTGAGCAGCCCGATGCGGCGGCGGTGCAGGTTGTCAAAGAAGAATGGCAGCGCCGCCACGAGCAAGTATTGGCCGCTGGCGGCTTGCATGTGATCGGTACCGAGCGTCACGAATCGCGGCGCGTCGATAATCAGTTGCGCGGCCGCTCCGGGCGTCAAGGCGACGCGGGTTCAACCCGCTTTTACCTGTCGCTGGAAGACAATTTGATGCGCATCTTCGCCTCCGATAAGGTGAAGGTGCTGATGCAGAAACTCGGCATGCAGGCCGGCGAGGCCATCGAACACCCGTGGGTGTCGCGCGCCATCGAAAACGCGCAACGCAAGGTGGAAGGTCACAACTTCGATATTCGCAAGCAATTGCTCGATTACGACGACGTGGCCAACGATCAGCGTAAAGTCATTTACGAGCAGCGAAATGAGATCATGGGCGCGGACGATGTCTCCGACACCATCGACACCATTCGCGCCGACGTGGTCAATGGCCTCATCGACACCTATGTACCGCCGCAAAGTCTCGAGGATCAATGGGATATTCCCGGTCTGGAAGAGGCATTGGAGCAGTTCGGTTTGCCATTACAGGTGAAGACGTGGCTGGAAGAAGACCATGACTTGCACGAAGAGACCTTGCGCCAACGCATCTTGGAAGCGGCGGAGCAATCTTACGCGGAAAAAGAGGCGCATGCCGGCGCCGCGGTAATGCGCCACTTCGAAAAGGCGGTGATGCTGCAGGTGCTCGACTCGATGTGGAAGGACCATCTCGCGGCGATGGATCACTTGCGTCAAGGCATCGGCCTGCGCGGTTACGCGCAAAAGAATCCGATACAGGAATACAAGCGTGATGCCTTCGAGATGTTTGGCCAGTTGCTGGACAAGATCAAACACGAGGTTATCAGCGTGCTCACCCGGGTCAAGGTGCGTGCCGAAGAAGACGTGCAGGCGGTGGAAGAACAGCGCCGCGCGCACGCGCCGATGCAGTTTGAGCACGCCCAAGCGTCCGCCATGACGGCGGGCGGCGCTGGCGCGGAGGCGCCGGCCGATGCGGAAGAGGCGCACACCCCCTTCGTGCGCGATGGCCGCAAGGTCGGCCGCAACGAACCCTGCCCCTGCGGCTCGGGTAAAAAATACAAACAATGCCACGGCCAAGTGAGTTGATGCGGGTCGCCGTGGTCTCCCTTCTCCTTTTAAATTAGAGAGCGCCTCCCATGGCCGTCGGATTGAATGACCTGCCCGTGCTCCATCCGGTGCCGGGCCTGCGCTTGGGTGTCGCGTGCGCGGGCATTAAAAAACCCGGGCGGCGTGATGTGGTCTTGATCGAAACACCGCAAGACGCGCAGTGCGCCGCGGTGTTTACCCGCAATGCTTTTTGCGCCGCGCCGGTGACCTTGGCGAAACGCCATCTCGCCGCGGCCGTGCCGCGCTATTTGCTGATTAACACCGGCAATGCCAATGCGGGTACCGGCGAACAAGGTCTGCGCGATGCGGCGGCGTGTTGCGAGGCGGTGGCCGCGGCGGCCGGGGTGCAGGCCGCTCAGGTGTTGCCGTTTTCCACGGGGGTGATCGGCGAGCCTTTGCCGGTGAGTAAAATCACCGCCGGGGTGCCCGCCGCCTTCGCTGCGCTGAGTGACGCGGCTTGGGTGGACGCCGCCCACGGCATCATGACCACCGATACCGTGGCCAAGGGCGCTTCGCGTCAAGTGGAGATTGACGGACATTCCGTGACGGTGACCGGCATCGCCAAGGGCGCGGGGATGATACGCCCGGATATGGCGACCATGCTGGCCTACATCGCGACCGACGCGGCGGTGGCACCTGCGCTGCTGCAGACGTGTTTGGCGGCGGCGGTACAAAGCTCGTTCAATGCCATCACTATCGACGGTGACACCTCCACCAATGATGCCTGTGTCTTGATCGCGACCGGATGCAGTTCCCTGCCGCGGCTGACCTCGGCGCAGGCGCCGGCTTATGCCGCGTTTGCGCGAGCGGTGCAAGAGGTGTGTGACACGCTGGCGCAGGCCATTGTCCGCGACGGCGAGGGGGCCACGAAATTCATTACTGTTGAAATTGAGGGCGGCGCCGATGCAGAGGAATGCCGCCAAGTGGCCTATGCCATCGCCCACTCGCCCTTGGTGAAAACCGCGTTTTTTGCCAGTGACCCCAACTGGGGGCGGATTTTGGCGGCGGTGGGCCGGGCCGGCGTGGCTGGGCTGGATGTCAGCCGTATTGATATTTATTTGGATGAAGTCTGCATCGTCCAGGGCGGCGGCCGTGCCCCGGCGTATCAAGAGGCGCTAGGTCAGGCGGTGATGCGGCGGGAGGAGATCACCGTGCGGGTGCAATTGGGCCGCGGCGATCAAGCCGCCCGGGTATGGACTTGTGATTTTTCATACGATTACGTGCGTATCAATGCGGAGTATCGCACCTGAGACTTGAATTCGCCGGTGTCCGCCCATAAACCTATGAGCATTGTGGGATTGGACGGGCGCCTGATTTCAGGCTATGCTTGTGCAATCTCTGAACTGTAACTTTAGGCTTTTAATCAACTATCTGCGGGGTTGTTGCCACATGCTGAACGGATTATTGGATATGCCATGGTGGGGTTATGTCGTGGTGGCTTTGGTATTTACGCACATCACCATCGCCGCCGTTACTATTTTTCTTCACCGCCACCAAGCCCATCGGGCCTTGGAGCTTCACCCAATTGTGAGCCATTTTTTCCGTTTTTGGTTGTGGCTGAGCACGGGCATGGTCACCAAGGAGTGGACGGCGGTGCATCGCAAGCATCACGCTCGCTGCGAAACCGAGGAAGATCCTCATAGCCCGCAGATCTTTGGTCTGCGTAAATTACTGCTGGAAGGCGCCGAACTCTATCGTAAGGAGTCAGCCAATCCGGAAACCCTGGAAAAATATGGCCGTGGCACGCCTGACGATTGGTTGGAACGCCATGTCTACACCGGCAGGAGCAAGCTGGGCATTGGTGTAATGCTGGCCACGAACCTGGTTTTGTTCGGACCCATAGGCCTGACGATCTGGGCGGTGCAAATGCTGTGGATCCCGATTTTTGCCGCGGGCATCGTCAACGGTATTGGCCATTTTTGGGGTTACCGTAATTATGAGAGCCCGGATGCCTCCACCAATATATCGCCCTGGGGCATTATCATCGGTGGTGAAGAATTGCATAACAATCACCATGCCTTTCCCAGCTCAGCCAAGCTGTCTTCCAAACCATGGGAGTTCGATATCGGTTGGTTGTACATTCGTACCTTCGAGATACTTGGCCTGGCCAAGGTGAAGAAGGTGGCGCCCGAACCCGTCATTAACCTCGCTAAACACGCGGTGGACATGGAGACGGTGAAGGCTATTTTGGTCAACCGTCTGCATGTGCTGTCCCATTACGCTAAAGATGTGGTGGTGCCGGTGCTGCGCGAAGAGGCGCATAAGGCCGATGAGGGTTGCCGTAGTCTGCTCAAGCGGGCGAAAACCACCTTGGTGCGCGGCGATGCCGTGATGCGCGAGGCCGATAAGACTCAGTTGCAGGCCGCGATGAGCCGCAGCCAAACCTTGGCCACGGTCTATGAATACAAGACCCGGCTGCAGGATTTGTGGCAGCGTACCCACACCTCGCAAGACAGCTTGCTGCACGCCTTGCAAGAGTGGTGCAAGCAGGCCGAGGAGACCCGCATCAAGGTGCTGCAAGACTTTGCCCGCTCCTTGCGCGGTTATACCCTGCCCTTGCAGCATCCGGCCGCCGCATAAGCGGTCATGGCGATGTGGTTTCGCGGCCCATTCATTTGGGCCGCGGCCAGCCATAAAAAAACCCGCCAGTGGCGGGTTTTTTTATGGGGCTTCGCAAGTTCGTATTATTTGATCTTGCTTTCTTTGTAAGCAACGTGCTTACGCACCACCGGGTCATATTTCTTCATTTCCATCTTGTCCGGCGTGTTGCGCTTGTTTTTGATGGTGGTGTAGAAATGGCCGGTACCGGCGCTGGAAACGAGTTTGATTTTTTCACGCATGGCGCGGACTCCTTGAAACCTTAGACCTTGTCGCCGCGTTCGCGGATGTCGACCAGTATCGCGTCAATGCCGCGTTTGTCGATGATACGCATGCCTTTACTGGACACGCGCAGGCGCACGAAGCGATTCTCACTCTCCACCCAAAAGCGATGGGTGTGGAGATTGGGCAGAAAGCGACGTCTGGTCCTGTTGTTAGCGTGGGAAACATTGTTTCCCGTAATGGGCCGCTTGCCCGTAATCTGGCACACTTTGGCCATGGTGTTGAACCTCCTGAAATACCCAGCCGCTGCTGGCGGCGGCAAAGCGCGAATTTATACCAGTCTCGGCCTCGTATTGCAAGGGCGCGGGGGTTGAATCGGGCTTAAAACGCCCCGCGTTCGGCCAGGGAGACGCTTTGGCCGTCGCCGATCACGATGTGGTCCAGTACGCGGATATCCACCAAACCCAGGGCATCACGCAGGCGCCGGGTCAGATGGACGTCGGCCTCGCTGGGTTCGGCCACGCCGGAGGGGTGGTTGTGGGCCAGGATCACCGCCGCCGCGTTGAGGGCGAGGGCGCGCCGCACGACTTCGCGGGGGTGGACGCTGGTGCCGTCGATGGTGCCGCGGAACATCTCGTGAAATTCAATGACCCGGTGGCGGTTGTCGAGAAACAGGCAGGCGAACACTTCGTAGGGGTAGTGGCGCAGCTGCGCCTGTAAAAAGCGCCGGGTGTCGTCCGGGTTGCCCAGGGCCTCGCCGCGCTTGAGGGTGTCGAACAGGTGGCGGCGGCCCATTTCCAGCACGGCTTGTAATTGCACGAATTTAGCCTCGCCCAGACCTTTGCCTTGGCAGAAGCGCGACTGGCCCGCCTCTAGCAAGGCGCGCAGCCCGCCGTATTCGCCGAGCAGCTCGCGGGCGAGGTCCACCGCGGTTTTGCCGCGCACGCCGGTACGGAGGAATATCGCCAGCAGCTCGGCGTCCGACAGGGCTTGGGGGCCGCGTTGCAGCAATTTCTCCCGCGGACGTTCTTCGATGGGCCAATCGGTGATGGCCATGGCGCTTCCTCCCTGGCGTGTTTCGCCCTCGCGTATGGGATGGCCGATGGCAATAGAGGTGGCGAATCTGTTATTTTTATCGCCCTTTCGACCGGACATCAGAATGCAGCGCATGGGGCACTTGGTCAATAAGCGGATCGTGGTCGGCATCACCGGCGGCATCGCGGCGTATAAAGCGGCCGAGCTGGTACGCCGCCTCAAAGATGCCGGTGCCGAGGTGCGGGTGGTGATGACCCCGGCGGCGACGGAGTTCATCACCCCGCTCACCCTGCAAGCCCTGTCCGGGCGGCCGGTGCATGTGCATCTTTTGGACGCCAGCGAGGAAAGCGCGATGGGCCACATCGCCTTGGCGCGCTGGGCCGACGCGGTGGTGGTGGCGCCGGCCACCGCGGATTTCATGGCCAAGCTGGCCCATGGCCGCGCCGACGATCTGCTGAGCACGCTGTGTCTGGCCAGCCGCGCGCCGCTGTTACTCGCCCCGGCGATGAATACCGTGATGTGGGAGCACCCCGCGACCCAGGCCAATGCCCGCCTCTTGCGCGAGCGCGGCCTGCGTTTGCTCGGCCCCGCCGAGGGTGAGCAGGCCTGCGGCGAGACCGGCCCCGGACGCATGGTCGAGCCGCCCCTCATCGCCGAGACGGTGGCGGGCCTGTTCGTCAGCGGCGTCCTGCAAGGCAAAACGGTGCTGGTGACGGCGGGGCCGACCCGCGAGGCGCTCGACCCGGTGCGCTATATCAGCAATCGCAGTTCCGGCAAGATGGGCTACGCCGTGGCCGAGGCCGCGATGGAGGCCGGGGCGCGGGTGCTGCTGGTGAGCGGCCCCACCGCCTTGACGCCGCCGCCGCGGGTCGAGTGCGTGACGGTGGAAAGCGCGGCCGAGATGCATGAGGCGGTGCTGGCGCGGTTGGCGGCGGTGGATATCTTTATTGGCGCGGCGGCGGTGGCCGATTACACTAGCGCCGCCGCGCCGCAGAAGATCAAAAAGAATGACGCGCGCGTGGCATTGGAACTGACGCGGACCCTGGATATAGTCGCGGTGGTCGCGGCCCATAAGCCCCGCCCCTACACGGTAGCCTTCGCGGCGGAGACCGAGAATTTACTGGCCAACGCGCAGCACAAACTGGAGGCGAAAAACCTGGATTTGGTCGCCGCCAATTGGGTGGGCCGCCCCGGCTTGGGCTTTGACGGCGACGACAATGCCCTGACCGTGTTGTGGCGCGGCGGCCAGGCGGAATGGCCCGCCGCGAGCAAGCGCGCCTTGGCCCGCCAACTGATTTCACTCATAGCCGAGCAATATCATGCGTAATATTCAAGTTAAGATTCTCGACGCCCGCATTGGCAAGGAGTTTCCTTTGCCGCATTACGCCACCGAGGGGGCGGCGGGCATGGATTTACGGGCCTGTCTCAGCGCGCCGCTGGAGTTGCAGCCGGGCGAGACCCAGTTGATCCCCACTGGAATCGCCCTGCATTTAGCCGATAAAGGGATGGCGGCGGTGCTGTTGCCGCGCTCTGGCTTGGGTCATAAACATGGTATCGTGTTGGGTAATTTGGTCGGATTGATCGACTCTGATTATCAAGGCCAGTTGTTTGTTTCATGTTGGAACCGCGGTACGGACGCGTTTGTGATTAATGTCGGGGAGCGCATTGCGCAAATGGTGTTTGTGCCCGTGATCCAAGCCGCGTTTGAAGTAGTGCAGGAGTTTGACGCCAGCCGGCGTGGCGAAGGCGGATTCGGCCACTCCGGCCGCCATTGATGATGATTTAGAAACCGGATGGCGGGTGTTGTGATGCAATGCCGGTCAGCCGCTAGCGGGTTTAATGAGCTGTAAGGATAAATTCTAAGAAGGGCGCAGCGTTTTCATGGCCTACCAAGAGTCAGAGGGGCTACTAGAAGAGCACGAGCCGCGTTCCAAACGCGCGCCACGCGTGCTGAGTCTCGCCCGCTTGAGCGTGGCCGGTCTGGTGTGCGCGGGCGTGGTGCTGGGCGTGGCTGGCCTGCTGGTCTATAAAATTTACAATACGACGGCGCAGCGTTTTCTAGAGCAGCGCGTGCAGACCTTGACCAGCGAGGTCAATTACGCGCTGGCCATCGCCATTCAAACCGCCGCCACCGATGTCGAGAGCGCGGCGCGGGATGCCCTTGTGGCGCAAGCCTTGCGCAGCGGTGACCCGGTGCAGCTGGCCAATGCCGAGCTGCGGATCGGCAAGCGTTTTCGTGACGCGCTGCGGGTGCGGGTATTGCGTCCCGGCGCCAGTGGTGCCGAGGTAGGGGCGTTTCCCCGTTTGGGTTATGCCGATCTCGATATGGTGCATATGGCGGAAGCCAGCGGCGATTCACCCTTGGTGGAGGCGCACCTCTTTGGGACCGAAGAGGCGCATATCGATATGATGCGGCCGGTGCGCGGCGATGGTGAAACACCTTTGCTCGGGCATGTGCTCGTAAGTTTCAGCGCGGACATGGTGCGCCATGCCATAGACAATATCTCGGTGCCAGTCGGGTATCTCGAAGTGCGTCAGCGCACCGACGATCAGGGCGCAACGGTGGTTTTGGCCTCTAAGGGCGACGCCCAGTTGGTGTCGCGGACGCCCGCGCGCTTGGCGAATCTCCCGGGCACGCGCTGGCAGATAGCGTTCGCGCCTTCACCCGCGGAGGCGGAGGCCTTGGTTTGGCGCGGCGCCTTGTTATGGGGGGTATTCGCGGGCGCGCTGGCTTTGTTGATGCTGATCGCCTACGGCATCCACCGTATCTTGCTGCGTTCGGTGCAGGCCGATTTGGAGACGCTGATCGATGTGGTGCGCGACGCGCGCGCCGGCCGGCCGCAGCGCTTGGACTATCCTTTGCGGCTGGAAGATTTTCGCGGCACTGTCGAGGTTTTGAGCACTGCTACGGTCGATGCGGAAGAAGCGCCGCCGCCTCTGCCAGTGGACATGATGGAGCCTAGTCACGCTACGCCGCAGTTCACCGCCGATCAGTTTCCGCTGGAGGCATTCAGTCAGCCGGTTCAAGCAACGAAGAATGAGAGCGCAGTGAATTTACCGACATCGATTTTTCGCGCTTATGATATCCGCGGCGTGGTGGGCGAGACGCTCACCGAAGAAATCGTCTACGAGATTGGCCGTGCCCTCGGCAGCGAGGCCTTCGCCCGTGGTCAGCAAACCGTGGTGGTGGCGCGCGACGGCCGCTTGTCCGGCCCGACCTTGAGCGAGGCCTTGGGTAACGGTTTGCGCGCGGCGGGGCGCGATGTCATCGACATTGGCCGCGTGCCCACGCCGGTGCTGTACTTCGCCACGCATTACCTCAATACCGGCTCTGGCGTCATGCTCACCGGCAGCCACAATCCGCCCGATTACAACGGACTGAAAATGGTGCTCAAGGGCGATACCTTGGCCGAAGGCGATATCCAAGCCTTGCGGCGGCGCATCGAAAAGAGTGATTACTCCAGCGGCTCCGGCAGCTACCGGCGGCAAGAGATCTTGGCCGATTACATTCAAACCATCACCCAAGACGTGCGTCTGAAACGGCCGTTGAAGGTCGTGGTCGATTGCGGCAACGGCGTGGCGGGTGATTCCGCGCCAAAACTGCTGCGGGCCTTGGGTTGTGATGTGGTCGAGTTGTATTGCTGCGAGGTGGACGGACATTTCCCCAATCACCACCCCGATCCCAGTCAGCCGGAAAACCTGCAAGACTTGATCGCCGCCGTGCCGCGCCATCAAGCGGATTTGGGTTTGGCCTTCGACGGTGACGGTGACCGCGTGGCCTTGGTGGACGCCAAGGGCGGTATCATTTGGCCGGATCGCCAGCTGATGCTCTACGCCAAGGATGTGTTGTCGCGCAATCCCGGCGCCACCATCATCTTCGACGTCAAATGCAGCCGCCACTTGGTCAAGTTCATCACCAAGCACGGCGGCCAGCCGCTGATGTGGAAGACCGGCCATTCATTGATTAAACGCAAAATGAAAGAGATCGGCGCATTGCTCGCGGGTGAGATGAGCGGTCACATCTTTTTCAAGGAACGCTGGTTCGGTTTCGACGACGGTTTGTACACCGCGGCGCGTTTGCTGGAGATCCTCGCCGCCGATGAACGTCCCGTGAGTGAGATCTTCGCCGAACTGCCCGATGCCGTCAGCACGCCCGAATTGCGGGTGGATTTGCGCGAGGGCGAACAGACGGTCTTTATGCAGCGCCTATTGGAATTGGCGCAATTCAAGGGCGCGGTGCTTACCACCATCGACGGCCTGCGCGCCGATTTCGAGGATGGCTGGGGCTTGGTGCGCGCATCGAACACGACCCCTTCGTTGATTCTGCGTTTCGAGGCCAACACCGACGCGGCGCTCAAACGCATTCAAAATGATTTCCGCGCGGTGATGCACAAGACCGATCCCGCGGTGAAACTGCCGTTTTAACGGCGGACGCAAACGCATAATTCTAAGGTTGAAGTGAAATGACGCTGACGGCTGATTCCGCGATGAACGTGGCTCATGTCTTGACCGAAGCGCTGCCCTATATTCAGCGTTTCACCGGCAAGACCGTGGTGATTAAATACGGCGGCAACGCCATGGTGGACGAGACGCTCAAGAGCGGTTTCGCCCGCGACGTGGTGTTGATGAAGCTGGTGGGCATCAACCCGGTGGTGGTGCATGGCGGCGGGCCGCAGATCGGCCAAGTGTTGACGCGCATCGGTAAGCAGTCCGAATTCGTGCAAGGCATGCGCGTCACCGATAGCGAGACCATGGACGTGGTGGAAATGGTGCTGGGCGGTCTGGTGAATAAAGAGATCGTCAGTCTCATCAATCGTCACGGCGGCCGCGCGGTGGGGCTGACGGGTAAAGACGGCGATCTTATCCGCGCCCGCAAGATGACGCTGACGCGCAACGACCCCGAGGCCAAGGCGCCGGAGATCATCGACATCGGTCACGTGGGGCAGGTGGAGAGCATCGACCCGGGGGTGGTGAATATGCTGGTGCAGGGCGATTTCATCCCGGTCATCGCGCCCATCGGCGTCGGAGAGGACGGTCACTCGTATAACATCAACGCCGATTTGGTCGCGGGCAAGATGGCCGAGGTGTTGCGGGCGGAAAAACTGATGTTGCTCACCAACACCGCCGGGGTGATGGATAAACAAGGTGCGGTGTTGTCGGGTTTGAGTTCGCGCGAAGTGGATGGGCTGATCGCCGACGGTACGATTTACGGCGGCATGCTGCCCAAGATCCGCTGCGCCCTCGAGGCGGTGCAAGGCGGTGTGCGCGCCGCGCACATCGTCGATGGCCGGGTGGCGCACGCGGTACTTTTAGAGTTGTTCACCGACGAAGGCGTGGGCACGCTGATCCGGAAATAAATTACCGGCCTTGGCAAGATTGCTTATTGCTGCGCCTGTTGCGCCGCCTTTAATTCTTTGTAGCGCGCCAGATCGGCGGCGAATTTTTCGCGTATTTGGGTCTGCTGGGCGCGCTGGCTGCGGATGAAACTTAACTCCCGTTCTGTCTGGGTTTGTACGGCCTTGATGTCATCGCGCAGTTCATCGGGCACGGGATTGCCTTGGCGTTCCAAATGGGCGGCGCTTTTGGTGAGCTTTTGTTGTTCTTCGTTGAGGTTGGACAGCTTGTGCTGCGAAACATCGATGAGCCCCTCAATGGTGGCGATGTGGCGGTCGCGGGTCTCGATCAGATGCTGATCGCTGGGGTAGGTGTCGAGCAGAATCCGGTCATGCAGCGCGTGTTCCCGCGCAAGGCGCGCCGCCTCCTCCGCTTGCGCCATGCGGCGCTGTTCCTCGGCGAGCTGTTCCGGGGTCTTGGTTTTTTCCACGCTTTTAACCGTGATGCCCTGCGGATTGATGACGGAGTAGGCGCGGTTTTTTTCCGAGGCGGGCATCTGATCGCTGTAATGAACACGGCCGTTTTCATCCACCCAGCGGTAGGTGCCGGCGAACGCCGTGCCGCCCGCCTGCGCGGCAAATGCCGCGATGACGCTTAAGATGCAGAATGTGGGGGCCCGTTTACGCATAGTCATTGACTGCCATGATATTACCGTTGCGCGGCTAATACACGCTAAGGGAAGATAAGCCGCTAATTATCCCGCGAGCACGGCTGGCCATGGACTGGGAAATACAACTTCTTCTCTTCATCATTTCCTTGGCGGCCAACCTGTTTTCCGCCTTCGCGGGGGGTGGCGCTGGGTTGATCCAACTGCCGGCACTCATCTTTCTCGGGCTTCCTTTCAGTGTGGCGCTGGCCACGCACAAAGTCGCCAGCGTCGCATTGGGTATCGGCGCGACGGCAAGACACTTAAGGGAGCGCAGCCTCGATGTGCCCTTTGCCCTGTTCATGCTGGCCAGCGGCATACCCGGCGTGGTGCTGGGCGCTAGTCTGATTTTACAAGTGCCCGATCAAGCCGCCCGCATCGCATTAGGCATTCTGACCATCAGTCTTGGAATTTATTCCCGGCTGCGCCCGCAACTGGGCTTGCTGGAGGCGCCGCGTCATCGCACGCCGCGCGGTTACCTTGCGGGCGGCGCGGGTTTGTTCATTATCGGGGTGCTCAACGGGTCGCTCACCTCCGGCACCGGTTTGTTCGTGACGATCTGGCTGGTGTTGTGGTTCGGTTTCGATTACCGCCGGGCCGTCGCCTTCACCTTGGTATTGGTCGGTATTTTTTGGAACGGCGGCGGGGCGCTGACCTTGGGCCTGCTGGGCGAGATCCGCTGGTCGTGGCTGCCGGCGCTGGTGCTGGGCTCTTTGCTGGGCGGCTATGCCGGCGCGCACTTGGCGATAGTGAAGGGCAGCCGCTGGATCAAGCTCGCCTATGAGGCGATCGCGGTGCTGGTAGGTCTGAGCCTGATTTTCTTCTGAGCGTGGCAGCAACGGCACCGCAGCCGTTCAAACGCCATATCGCGCGCGGTAAGCGCGAATCGCCGCGAGTGAGTTCGCCATATCGGGCATCGCGTCCAGGCAGGTGATGATGTCGTCCAGCCGGAGGATGCTGAGGACGGGAATGTTGTGGCGCTGTTCCACTTCTTGGATGGCCGAGAGTGCGCCTTGGCTGCGTTCTTGGCGATCCAGCGCCACGACCACCGCCGCCGGTTCGGCGCCCGCGGCGCGGATCAGGGCGATGGATTCACCCACCGATAAACCCGCGGAGATCACATCGTCGACGATCAGCACCTTGCCCGCGAGCGCGGCGCCTACGGTCATGCCGCCTTCACCGTGGTCCTTGGCCTCTTTACGATTGAAGGCGTATGGCAGATCACGCCCGTGTTGTTCCGCCAGCGCGATGGCGGTGGCCACCGCCAATGGCACGCCTTTGTAGGCCGGACCGAACACCATGTCGAAGGCTATGCCAGCGCGGGTCACGGTCTCGGCGTAATAACGCCCCAGCCGGGCGATGCTGGCGCCGCTGTTGAACAGGCCGGTGTTGAAAAAATAGGGGCTGAGCCGTCCGGATTTGAGGGTGAATTCGCCGAAGCGCAGCACTTGATGGCCGATGGCGAAATCGATGAATTCTTTTTGGTAGGGATGCATGGCGCTATTGTAACGGTTGCGCCGCGCGCTGGGAACGCGTGAACTCGTGCCGCTTTAATTTTTGTTAAACTTGTCGGCTTTGCCGTACCTGGAATATTGCCATGAAGATCATCAGCGCTAATCTCAACGGCATCCGCTCCGCCGCCAGCAAGGGCTTTTTCGAGTGGATGCTCGGGCAAAACGCCGATGTGGTGTGCCTGCAAGAGACCAAGGCGCAAGAACACCAGCTTAGTGCCGAGGTGTTGCGCCCGCGGGGTTATTACAGTTATTTCCACGACGCGGAGAAAAAAGGCTACAGCGGCGTGGCAGTGTATTGCCGCCGCGAGCCCGATCGCGTGCGCTACGGACTCGGCTGGCCGGATATGGATGCGGAGGGGCGTTATCTGCAAGTGGACTTCGATAATCTCAGCGTGATCTCTTTGTATCTGCCCTCGGGTTCCAGCAGCCCGGAGCGGCAAGCGGTGAAGTTCGATTTTTTGGCGCGCTTTCTGCCGGTGTTGCAAGCCCTGCAACTTGAGGGGCGTGACTACATCATCTGCGGCGATTGGAACATCGCCCACAAGCCCATCGATTTGAAGAACTGGCGCGCGAATCAAAAGAACTCCGGTTTTTTACCGGAAGAACGGGCTTGGCTCGATCAGGTTTTCGATGAGCTGGGCTGGATCGATGGCTTTCGCGCCGTTAACAGCGAGGCTGAGCAATATACCTGGTGGTCGAATCGCGGCCGCGCGCGGGAAAATAACGTGGGATGGCGCATTGATTATCAAATCGTGCATCCGCGTCTCAAAGACAAGATCGTCTCGGCGGCTATTTATAAGGAACAGCGCTTCTCCGATCACGCGCCGTTGGTCATGGAATATGCCGGGGAAATTTGATGCGCGTGGCAGTGAGCTCAACTCGCCGCGCGCGAGGCGATCGCATCGTGGGTTTCCGTTGCTTGAGGGGCCGTGGGCAAGGGGGTGTGCAGGCGTTCGATAATGCGGCTGAGGGTGTCGCGTTCGCGTTCGAGTAGATTGCAGCGTTTTTCCAATTCACGGGTTTTATTATCCAAGGCGTCGCGCGATTCGTTGATCTTGCACAGTGTTTCCAGGTGCTGATCGAGCTGCTGCTTATTCTCATTCACCTGTTTGACCAAGGGGATCAGGATGCCTTTGAGCCAGGCATCGGTCTCGCGATTGGCCTTCATGAATAAGTGCCGTACGTGACTCACCAGGGAGATGAAAAATTTCTTGATGACGAAATGCTGTTCGGTCATGGTGGTGATCGGGCTGTCGCGGAAGGTCTCGGCCTCTTCGTAGAGCCGCTCCAGCTCGATGCGGTATTTCTTGATCGAGTAAGGTTTGAGTTCGCCGATGGGCAGGTTGTGTTCTTCGTGGAATTTGCGGTAAATCGCCTGTACTACGTTCTGCGTTTGTTCGGCGAGGGTGCTGACGTGCTGCATGGTATCGCGCGCGCCGTCGAAGAAGGTTTTCATGCCGCCCTTCATGCCGCCGGTGGTCCAGCTGCCTTCCATGTCTTTACGGGTTTTCGTCACGAGATCATCCACGGCCTTGATGCTGAGGGCGTCGAGCATGGATTTTGAATGTTGCATCAAGATGCGGCGGCTGGCTTGAAAGCTTTCCATGTTTTTATTGTACGAGGCTTGGCGCTCGCGGGTCTTGCGCATCAGTCCGGTGATGACGTCGGCGTTGCGTCCGCTCAAGGAGTGTAATTCGTTCAGTTGATTTTTCGCCGCCTCCAGGCGTTGAATGACCATTTGCCGTGAGGCACTGATGAGCTGGTCGATGGAGCCGACGATGGTGTCGCGCACGATAACTTGCTTGGCGGGCAGAATTTTGTCCGCGAGATACGCCTCCAAATCCAATAAACGGCTTTTAACGAGCAGCTCGTTGTCCTTGCGGATCTTGCCGACCAGGGCCTTTTGCGCCGAGACGGGAAACACGCTGCCGGGGTCGATGCCCAAGAGGCGCGCGGTTTCCGCGCATTGGTGGCGCACCGATTCGTCCACCTCTTCGGGTTTTTTCATCTCGTCCCACAGGGTGTCGATCTTGTTCAGCGCCGCCACCAGGCCTTTGTGGCCATTTTTACGATAGGTCTTGATGTGGAACTGCCACATGTCCATATCACTGCGGGTGACGCCGGTGTCGGCGGCCAGCACGAACAGGACCGCATGGGCATTGGGTAACATGCTCAGGGTCAATTCGGGTTCACTGCCCAGGGCGTTGAGGCCGGGGGTGTCGAGAATGGACAGGCCTTGCTGCAATAGCGGATGCGGGAAACTTATCAGAGCGTGGCGCCACATGGGGATGTCGATATGCGTCGCGGGCTCGTCGTCATCCTTGAGGTGCTGGTGCAGTTCTTCGCTGTACAGGCCGAGTTTTTTGGCATCGTCCAAACTGACGCGCTTGACCTTGACCACTTCGCGCAGTGATTCGGCCATTTGATCCGGCGAGTTCACGTCGAGGGGTATGGTGGTCCAGCGTTCAGGCTGTAGCTTGAGCTCGGAGATGCTGGTGTCTTCCAGCCGGGTTTCGATGGGCAGCAGACGGATATAGGCTTCGTCGCTTTCCTGATCGTAAAACAGCTCGGTGGGACACATGGTGGTGCGGCCCGCGTCGGAGGGTAACAGACGGCGCTGATAGTCGGAGAAGAAAATGGCGTTGATCAGCTCGGTCTTGCCGCGTGAGAATTCAGCGACAAAGGCGATGACTAAGCGATCACCACGCAGGCTTTCAATGCCGTCGTGTATGCGCAGTTCGATTTCCGGGGTCCCCATGCGGTGGTCTTCCAACCACTGCTTGTATTCATCGATAGCATGCGCGACCTCGGCCTTCCACCTGTCGAAGGCGCGCATCTGATCCTTGAAATGGCCCTGTTTTTCCGCCTCGTTATCCACCCTTGAGAGCATATTTGTCTTCTCCAAGACGACACCATGGGATGCAAATCCCTACTGGAGTATCGGTCGTTCCTCACTGGCCTTTAGTGCGTGTACCCGCGCCGCGCTCGAAAGTTAAGCTATAACGAGGTGCTGCGCCGGGGTTATTGGTTCAAGGGTTTGTATCGGCCGCAAGGCCGGGGGCATTAAGTCTAATTCGGCTTTATTTTAGGGTGATGATGGTGATACGCCGGGCGGCAGGCGGCGGGGGGCTTGTATGCGCAGGGATTTTTCCCGGCCGGTGCTGCCGTTGATGAGGCTGATTTGTGACTTTGCCACCCCGCACAAGGCGCTCACGAAGGCGATGACCGCTTCATTGGCCTTGCCGTCGACCGGCGGGGCGGTGATGCGCAGTTTGAGTCGGTCGCCGTGCGGGCCGGCGAGCTCGGTCCTCGCCGCCCGTGGTTGCACATGCAGCCGGAGAATCAAATCATTCCCCTCCCAGCGATACCAGGGCGCGCTCACGGATTAAATAAGATGGTGGCCGAAATTCACCAGCGGGGCGATGACCAGCATCTTCATGAGTTGCAGCACGACCAGCGCCAGTAAAGGTGACAGGTCGATGCCGGAAATGGGCGGGATGATGCGCCGCGCCGGGGCCAGCACCGGTTCGGTGATGCGTTGCAGCAAGGCGGTAGCGGGGTTGTGCGTGGCGGGCGCCACCCAGCTCAATACCACTTGAATCAAGATGCCGATGACGAAGATATTCAGTACGAGATTGAGCAGTTCACCGATCGCCGTGACGAATAAACCGCCGATGGGCATCGCGCGGCCCAACGCCATATTCGCCAAGAATAACTCCAGCATTTGCAGTGCGATCAACAAGACGATGGACGCGAGGTCGACGCCGCCCCAGCCGGGGATGATGCGCCGCAGCGGCCGTAATGGCGGATTGGTGATCTTCACCAGAAACTGCGAAATGGGGTTGTAAAAATCCGCGCGCACCCATTGCAGGATGAGCCGCAGCATCACGGCGAATAAATACAAACCGAATACGGTATTAATTAAAAAGAGCGCGGAGGCCGCGAAGTATTGGTTTTCCATTTATTGTTTGTCCCCGCCGAACATCTCGGCCAATTCCACGGAGCGCCGCTGGGCGGCACGCAGGGCTTGCTCGAAACTCGCGGCGAGCCCGTGCTCTTCCAGCACTTTAATCGCCTGTTCGGTGGTGCCGCCCGGTGAGGTGACGCGGCGGCGCAGCGCGGCGAGTTCCTCGGTGCTCTCCAGCGCCATTTTCGCGGCGCCGAAGGCGGTTTGCAGGGTGAGCAGACGCGCGGTGGTCTGCGGCAGGCCGAGGGCGCGGCCGGCCTGTTCCATCGCCTCCATCACCAAAAAGAAATAGGCCGGGCCGCTGCCGGACAGGGCGGTGACCGCGTCCATCAAGCCTTCATCATCCACCCACAAGGTCATGCCCACCGCGCGCAGTATGGATTCCGCCAGGTCTTTTTGCTCGCGCGTGACCTTGGCATTGGCGAACAGCGCGGTGGCGCCGCTGCCTACCAGCGCCGGGGTGTTGGGCATGCAGCGCACGATGGCGGTCTGTTCACCCAGCCAGGCCCGCAGGTGTTGTTCGCGAATCCCCGCCGCCACGGAAATGAGCAACGCGGGCCGCGCGCTGAACGCCTGCGCCACGCTGGCGGCGGCGGCCTTGGCGGCTTGGGGCTTCACCGCCAGCACGATGACCTGCGCCCGGCTCGCCGCCTCGTGGTTGTCGCTGATGCCATGGACGCCGAAATGGGTTTCATGTCCGCGCAGGGTGGCGGGGTCGGGATCCGCGACCCAGATGCGCTGAGGTTCGACGCCGTCGGCGATGAGGCCGCCGATCAAGCTGCGCGCCATATTGCCGCCGCCGATAAAGGCGATGTCTACGTTCTTCATGGCCGGTGCGTTCTCTTCAAGGTGATTGCAGTGCGTTAATGCGAGAAGGTTATCACAAGTGTAGCCGCTGATAACGCTTCAAGCCGGGCCGGGCCGCGCACCGAACAGCGCGGTGCCCACGCGTACCAGGGTGGCGCCTTCGGCGATGGCCGCCTCCAAGTCTTGCGACATGCCCATCGATAAGGTGTCTAGCGCCAAGCCCTGTTCGTTTAAGGCAGCGAAGGCCTCGCGCAGGGCGCGGAAATGACGGCGCTGCGTGGCGAAATCATCCGACGCCGGGGGCAGGGTCATCAGGCCGCGCAGACGCAGGCGCGGCAGCGCGGCGACGGCGCGGGCCAAGTCCGGCAGCCGCGCCGGTTCCACCCCCGCCTTTTGCGGCTCGCGTCCCACATTAACTTGAATGCAGACATTGAGCGCGGGCAGATGTCCGGGCCGCTGCGCGCTAAGGCGCTCGGCGATTTTCAGCCGGTCGATGCCGTGCACCCAGGCGAAGGAGTGGGCGACGGCGAGGGTTTTGTTCGCTTGCAGCACCCCGGTGAAATGCCAAGTAATGCCGGCGTCCGCCAAGGCCGCGAGTTTGGGCAGGGCCTCTTGCAAATAACTTTCGCCGAAGTCCCGCTGGCCGGTGGTGATGGCGGCGGCAATGCGCTCGACGGGCTGCGTCTTGCTGACGGCGACCAGCGTCACCGTGCCGGGCGTGCGGGCGTAGCGCAGTTCCGCGGCGGCGATGCGCGCGCGCACGGCGGCGAAGCGCGCCGCGGTGTGAGTTTTGATGTTGTCCGTGCCGTCGTTCATGAAGTTGAGTGCGCCAAGGCGGGCGGGCGCCGCCGTGGCGCTGTGCTATGGTATCAAGAACACGGTGCCGCTGCCGCTAAGGATGCAAGAGTTTATTGTTCGCTAACGGTTTAGTTGATTTTAAAGAACCAGCGTGAGGGAGATCAGCGATGGATATTGCCGAGTTACTCGCTTTCAGTGTCAAGAACGCGGCTTCTGACTTGCACTTGTCGGCGGGCCTGCCGCCGATGATCCGTGTCGATGGTGATGTGCGCCGCATCAACGTGCCGCCACTGGACAACAAGGCGGTGCATGCCATGTTGTACGACATCATGAACGACAAGCAGCGTAAGGATTTCGAGGAATTCCTCGAGACCGACTTCTCCTTCGAGATTCCCGGCCTGGCGCGCTTCCGCGTCAATGCCTTCAATCACAATCGCGGCGTCGGCGGGGTGTTCCGTACCATTCCTTCCAATATTTTGTCGTTGGAGGAATTAGGCGCGCCGCAGGTGTTCAAAACAATCGCCGACAATCCGCGCGGCCTGGTGCTGGTCACCGGTCCCACCGGCTCGGGCAAGTCCACCACCCTCGCGGCGATGATCGATTACAAGAACAACACCGAGTTCGGCCACATCCTCACCATCGAGGACCCCATCGAATTCGTCCATACTAGTAAGAAGTGCCTGGTCAACCAGCGCGAGGTGCATCGCGATACCCTCGGTTTCAACGAGTCGCTGCGTTCCGCTTTGCGTGAAGATCCCGACATCATTCTGGTGGGCGAAATGCGCGACCCGGAGACCATTCGCTTGGCGCTCACCGCCGCCGAGACCGGCCACTTGGTGTTCGGCACCTTGCACACCAGCTCCGCCGCCAAGACCATCGACCGTATCGTCGACGTGTTCCCCGCCGCGGAAAAGGAGATGACCCGATCGATGTTGTCCGAATCGCTGCGCGCGGTGATTTCACAAACGCTGTTGAAGAAGACCGGCGGCGGCCGCGCCGCGGCACATGAAATCATGATCGGCACCCCCGCCATCCGTAACTTGATACGCGAGGCGAAGATTCCGCAGATGTATTCGGCGATTCAAACCGGACAGAACGTCGGCATGCAGACCCTCGATCAATGTTTGCAGGACATGGTGCGCCGCGGCGTGGTGAGCAAACAAGAAGCCGCGATGAAGGCCGCCAACAAGGACACCTTCCAATAACTTTTTGCGGCGACGCCGCCTTTATGGCGGCATCGCCGGCACCCAGGCATCGCCGTCGGGGCCGCGCAGGCGGTGCAGACGATGACCGTAGAGCCCTTGCAAATTTTCCTCGTTCAATAATTCCGCCGCCGCGCCGGCGCGTGTCGCGCCGTTGCCGTAAATCAACAAGACGTGATCGCAGTAACGCGCCGCGGCGGTGAGATCGTGCAACACCATCACCAAGGCGCGCGCGGCTTGCCGCGTTTGCGCGGCGAACAAGGCCATCACCGCGGTTTGATGATGCAGATCGAGATGATTGGTCGGCTCGTCCAAGGCGAACAGCGCCGGGTTTTGGCACAGCACCGCGGCCAAGGCCACCCGCCGCCGCTCACCGCCGGAGAGGGTGCCGATGAGGCGGGTTTCAAAGCCCGCCAAATCCACCGCCGCCAGCGCCGCCGTCGCCTGGCGGTAATCGGCCTCGCCCTCCCATTGCCAGCGGCCGAGGTGAGGGTGGCGGCCGATCATGACCGTTTCCAGCACGGTGCTGGGAAAGGGGTCGTCCTGGTTTTGCAGCAGGGTGCCGAGCACGCGCGCCAACTCTTTTGGTTTCCACGTGGCGAGCGGCTGGCCTTTAATTAGGATTGCGCCGCCCTCCGCCGGACGCAGGCCGGTGAGGGTGTGCAGCAGCGTGGTCTTGCCCGCGCCGTTGGGGCCGAGCAGCGCCCAGCGTTGCCCGGCGGCGATGACGAGATCGAGACCGCGGCACACCGTCTTGCCAGCGATGCTGACGGACAACCCCCGCGTTTCCAGTAGCACGCTCATCCGCCTCTCCGGTTGAGCAGGTAGAGAAACACCGGCACGCCGAGCAGGGCGGTGAGGACCCCCACCGGCAGTTGTTGCGGCGCCAGCAGCGTGCGCGCCAGGGTGTCGGCGGCGGTGAGGAGGCTGCCGCCCAGCAACACGGCGCCGGGCAGTAGTATGCGGTGATCGCCGCCCGCCACCAGCCGCAGCAGATGGGGCACGATGAGTCCGACGAAGCCCACGGCGCCCGCCAGGGTGACGGCCGCGGCGGTGAGCAATGAGGCGATGACGTACAGCAAAGGAAACAGCGCGGCCACCGGCACGCCGAGGGCGCGGGCCTGCAGATCACCGCGGGAGAGCACATTGAGATCGCGGGCCAGGGTGAGTGCCACGGCCAGCCCCAGCGCCAGCACCCCCCAGGCCTCGGCGGGGTTTGCCGCGAATTCCAAGTCACCCATTAGCCAAAACAGCATGCCGCGCAGCGTGGTGTCGGGGCTGATCGCCAAAATAAAACCGATCAGCGCCGCCCAGCCGGAGGAGATCACCACCCCGGTGAGCAGCAAGCGTACCGGGGTCCAGCTGCCGCGCCGCCGCGCGAGGGCGAAGACCAGCAGCATGGTGAATAAGGCGCCGCCGAAAGCCGCGCCGCTGAGCACGGCGCCGCTGAGGCCCAAGAGCATGGCACTGAGCGTGGCCACCGCCGCGCCGCCGGAGACCCCGAGGATGTAGGGATCCGCCAGCGGGTTGCGCAGCAGTACCTGCATCAGCGCGCCGGCGAGGGCCAGCAGCCCGCCCACGGCGAAGGCGCTGAGGGCGCGGGGCAGGCGCAGTTCGAAGAACACGGTTTGTTGCAGGGTGTCACCGCCGCCAAGCATGAGTGCCCACAAGGTGGCCGGGCTGATATTGACGCTGCCGCTGATCAGCGCGGCGCCGAGACAGGTGCCACTGAGCAGCGTCAGGCCGGCGAGCAGCGCGGGGGGGCGGATCATCGCAGGCTGATGACGGGCCAGCCCTTGGCCTCGGCATGGGCGCGCAGGGTGTCATCCGGGTCGACGGCGACGGGGCGGGGGACCAAGTCGAGCAGGGGCAGGTCATTGTGCGAGTCGCTGTAAAACCAAGCGTCCGCCAGATTGTGGCCGGTTTCGTTCAGCCAGGCATGGAGCCGCTGTACCTTGCCCTCGCGGAAGGTCGGGATGCCGGCGACGCGGCCGGTGTAGCGGCCGTCGATCATCTCCGGGTCGGTGGCCAGCATATCGTCCACGCCTAAGGCGGCGGCGATGGGCTCGGTGACGAAGCGGTTGGTGGCGGTAATGATGAGTAAATGATGGCCTTGGCGCCGGTGCCGTTCCACCAGATTGCGCGCGGCAGGGAGGATGATGGGCGCGATTTTCTCCGCCATGAAGCGCTCGCGCAGGGCCAGCAGCCGCGGGGCGGGGGTCTCCGCCAGCGGGCGCAGCGAGAAGGTGAGAAACTCGAAGATGTCGAGGGTGCCAGCGCGGTATTCGTCGTAGAACCGCTGGTTTTCCCGTTCGTAGTAGGCGCCATCGACGAGGCCGTTTGCTACCAGATAGTTACCCCAAAGATAGTCGCTGTCCCCGCCCAGCAGGGTGTTGTCCAAATCGAAAATGGCTAAAGTCACGGCACCTGCTCTCTTAAAAATTGGGTACAAAAGGTGGCAAGCATAGAAGCTGCGCCGGTAAAGGTAAATTCTCTCGCGGTTACGGCGTAACCGGGCGGATGTTTTTTCAATTTGCAGGAAGTGATTGTTTTGTGAAAGAATTGAAACCATTCAAATCTGAGATTGCCTTCCCAAGTGATTGACGCGGATGGATATAGACCTAATGTCGGGATCATTTTAAGTAATGATCGCGGCCGCCTTTTGTGGGCCCGGCGCATCGGTCAGGATGCCTGGCAGTTCCCGCAAGGCGGTATCCGCAGCGAGGAGACCCCCGAGGAGGCGCTGTTTCGCGAGCTGAACGAGGAACTCGGCCTGTTGCCGGAGCACGTGGAAGTCATCGGCAACACCCGCGGCTGGTTGCGTTACCGTCTCCCCAGCCGCTTGATCCGCCATCACGATAAGCCGGTGTGTATCGGTCAAAAGCAAGTGTGGTATTTGCTGCGCTTGGCCGCTGACGACAGCGATGTCTGTTTGCATCTCAGTGAGCGGCCGGAGTTCGATCACTGGCGCTGGGTGAGTTACTGGTATCCGGTGCGCAACGTCGTGCCCTTCAAACGCCGGGTGTACACCCGCGCCTTGCGCGAAATGGCGCCTTTGCTGCAGCGCCATATCCACACGGCGCCCGGGCCGGCGGCGGGTGCTGCTTATGACGCGCTGCCGCGCTGATTCTTTTTTACAGGACTGATCCACCGTGCTCGAGGTGCTGCGTCGCATAGTTCAAGAAGTGGCCGGCGCCCGCGATCTGGAGCAGGCCCTCGCCATTATCGTCAAGCGCGTCAAGCAGGCCATGGCCGCCGACGTCTGTTCTGTTTATCTCGCCGATTATGCCCAGCGCCGCCATGTGTTAATGGCCACTGACGGCTTGAATCCCGCCGCGGTGGGCCAAGTCTCACTCGCCATGGGCGAGGGTGTGGTGAGCGTGGTGGCCGAGGCGGCCGAGCCGCTCAATATCGGCAACGCCCCCGATCACCCGCGTTACCGCTTCGTCGCCGAGACCGGCGAAGAGTTTTACCACGGCTTTCTCGGCGTGCCCATCATCCATCATCGCAAGGTGCTGGGGGTGTTGGTGGTGCGCCAGCGCGAGCGGCGTAAATTCGCCGAGGACGAGGTGGCGTTTTTGGTGACCATGGCGGCGCAACTGGCGGGCGCCATCGCTCACGCCGAGGCCAGCGGCGGCATCAGCCGCATGAATGGCGAAGGCGCCACGCGGCTCGACGGCAGCGTGATCGATGGCTTGGCCGGCGCGCCGGGCGTGGGTATCGGCACCGCGATGGTGATTTACCCGCCGGCGGATTTGGACGCGGTGCCCGACCGCAAAGTCACCGATGTCGATGCCGAGATCATCGCCTTCAAAACCGCGGTGGCCACGGTGCAGGGTGAAATTCAAACCTGGGGTGAACGGCTCAGCGTGCATTTGAGCGCCGAGGAACAGGCCTTGTTCGACGCCTACGGTTTAATGCTCAGCAGCAGCAGTTTAGTGGACAAAGTGATCGCGCATATCCGCGCGGGCAACTGGGCCTCGGGCGCGCTGCGCGACACCATTCATGAGCACGCGCGGGTGTTCGAGGACATGGACGAGCCTTATTTGCGCGAGCGCGCCGAGGACATCCGCGACCTCGGCCGCCGCGTGCTGGTGTGTTTACAGAGCGCGGGGCGGCGCAAAAAGCCGCCCTATCCCGAGCGCACCGTGCTGGTGGGTGAAGAGATCACCGCCACCATGCTGGCGGAGGTGCCGCGCGAGCGTTTGGTGGCGGTGGTCTCCGCCAGCGGTTCGCGTTCCTCGCACGTGGCCATCTTGGCGCGCGCCATGGGTGTGCCGGCGCTGGTGGGCGCCCATGATCTGCCGGTGGGGCGCATGGAGGGCCGGGCGCTGATCGTCGACGGTTACCGCGGCCGCGTGTACATGAATCCCTCCGAGGCGGTGCGCGCCGAATACACCCGCCTGGCGCGTGAAGAAGCCGAACTCATGGCCGGTTTGCAGGGCTTGCGCGACCTGCCCGCCGAGACCCCCGACGGCACGCGCCTGCCGCTGTACGTCAATTCCGGTTTGATCTCCGACGTCTCGCCCTCACTGGAGAACGGCGCCGAAGGCATCGGCCTGTACCGCACCGAGTTTCCCTTCATGATCCGCGACCGCTTCCCCGGCGAACAGGAACAGCGGCGCATTTACCGGCAAGTGCTGGAGGCCTTCGCGCCGCGGCCGGTGGTGCTGCGCACCTTGGACGTGGGCGGCGACAAGCCGCTGTCGTATTTTCCCATCAAGGAAGACAACCCCTTCCTCGGCTGGCGCGGCATCCGCATCACCCTCGATCATCCTGAAATATTTCTGGTGCAATTGCGCGCCATGCTGCGCGCCAGCGCCGGGCTGGACAATCTGCGGCTGTTGCTGCCCATGGTCAGTCAGCTCGCCGAGGTGGACGAGGCCAAACGGCTGGTCGAGCGGGCTTACCGTGAATTAGTCGATGCGAGCGAACAGATCGCCAAGCCCTTGCTCGGGGTGATGGTGGAAGTGCCCTCGGCGGTCTATCAAGCCGCGGCCATCGCGCAGCGGGTGGATTTTCTCTCCATCGGCAGCAATGACCTCACTCAATATTTGTTGGCGGTGGACCGCAATAACGCCCGCGTCGCGGCCTTGTACGACGCCCTCCACCCCGCCGTGCTGCAGGCCATTCAGCAAGTGGTGGATGCCGCGCACGCGCAAGGCAAGCCGGTGGGCGTGTGCGGTGAAATGGCGGGTGACCCGGTGGCGGCGGTGGCCTTGCTGGGTATGGGGGTGGACAATCTCAGCATGAGCGTGGCCAGTCTGCCGCGGGTCAAATGGGTGATCCGTAATTTCACGCAAGCGCAGGCGCGCGCGTTACTGGCGACGGTGTTGCGCTGCGACGGCGCCGACGCCGTGCGCCAGCATCTCGAACAGGCCTTGATCGCGGCGGGTTTGGGTAGTTTAGTGCGCGCGGGTAATTAATGCCGCCGCTTGCTGAGTGTTTCCCCGGCCTTGACCCGCGGCCCATCCTCTACTAAACCTTAAACGACACCCCACGGCGAGGCGCTGTGGGTAGGATGTCGTTGTTCGCATACCTTTTCATCAGCAAAAGGAGGGCGTTAAAAGCGGGCAGCCGCTACCCTCGGCAAACCAGGGCAGTCCGGCCGCTGTGCCGGTAATGCGGGATGCTTGCGAAACTAAACCATGGGATACATCGGACCTGAGGGTCCATGCAAACAGTCTCATCCACGGGATGAGTAAATCGGAGTGCCCCCACCCGGGGTACAAAGAGGGGCCAGTGCGAGATGCCTGGCCCCTTTTTCATGGTGCGGGAGATGCGGACCGGACAAACCCCCGCCCGGCGGATGAAACCGCCGGATAGCAACGGCCTCCTGTTTTTTCATCATCCGTTACAGATTTTTAACGTAGACCTTGGAATTGCGCTGGTAGTTGTACAGCCGCCGCCGCGCCACGGGCAGGTCTTTTAGCGTGCCCGGGGTGAAGCCGCGCTCGCGGAACCAATGCGAGGTGCGGGTGGTGAGCACGAACACACGGGTGATATTCAGCAGTTGCGCCTCGGTTTCCAGTTGTTCGAGCAGGGCCGAGCCGTAACCCATGTCTTGATAATCGGGGTGCACCACGAAGCAGGCGATCTCCGCCGCCTTTTTTTCCGGGAAGGCATAAAAGCCGGCGCAGGCGATGACGGTGCCGTCGCGTTCCACCACGGTGAAGTGCTCGATCTCGATTTCCAAGCGTTCGCGTGAACGCGGCACGAGAATACCCGCGGCTTCCAAGGGTGCGATGAGTTCCAGCAGGCCGCCGATGTCGTCGATGCTGGCGCGGCGCGTCCCTTCGTAAATGTCGGCGGTAATCATGGTGCCGATGCCGTCGCGGGTGAACAATTCCAGCAGCAGACCGCCGTCGATGCGGCGGTCGAGCAGATGGGCGCGGCGCACGCCATTGTGGCAGGCCTGCAGCGCGCTGTGTAACTGCTGCCGCATGTCCTCGGCGAGCGCCCCCGGCTGGGCGATTACCCGTTTCGCCTCGGGCAGGGTGAGCTGGCGCAGCAACCGTTTGCGGGCGCCGGCCGCGGGCGTCTCGGTGAGCATGATGAGTTTATCCGCCTTCAGCGCCACCGCGGTGGCGGTGGCCACTTCGGCGGCGCTGAGATTGAAGATTTCCCCCGTGGGCGAATACCCCAGCGGTGACAGCAGCACGATGGCGCCGTCGTGGAGTTGCTGGCGTATCGCCTCGGCGTCGATGCGGCGCACCTCACCGGTGTGGCAGTAATCCACGCCCTCGCGTATGCCCACCGGTTTGGCGGTGACCACGTTGCCGGAGCTGACGCGGATGCGCGCGCCGGCCATGGGCGAATTGGCCAGGCCCATCGAGAGCAGGGCCTCGATCTCCACCCGCAAGGTGCCGGCGGCCTCTTTCACGCAGGCGAGGGCCGTGGCGTCGGTGACGCGCAGGCCATTGACGTAACGGATTTCGGCGCCGCGCGCGCTGAGGCGTTCCTCGATCTGCGGCCGCGCGCCATGCACCAGCACCAGACGCACGCCCAGGCTGTTGAGCAGGGCGATGTCGTGTATCAGGCTGGCGAAACCGGCGTCGGCCACCGCCTCGCCGCCAAAGGTGATGACGAAGGTGCGGCCGCGAAAGGCGTTGATGTATGGCGATGAATGACGAAACCAGTTAACGAACTGCTTATCTTTTTTGGCGTCTGGCAACGGCGGCTCCCCCGCGATGTTGGCGAAACATTGGCTGGGATGTATACGCGTTTTACCCGGTGCTCGCAAGATCGCGCGCGGCGGCGCGGCCGAGTGGCGCCGCGTTTAGCGGTACGAGGTCTTCGCCGCGGGCGCGATTCCGCTCTCGTCCCCATTTTCCCGCGCCGGCTCGGTGATGCGCTGCCGCTCCAGCTCTTTAAAGTTCCAATGGCGCTTGTCCATGAGCTGGCTGGGTTGCAGGCTTTGCAGCGCGTGCAACATATTGCTGGGGATTTTCGGGTTTTCCAGCGCCAGCTCGGCGATGAGGCGTTTGATGCGTTTGCGCGCGAGATTTTCCTGCGAGCCGCAGAGATTGCAGGGGATGATGGGGAATTGCTGCAGCGCGGCGTACGCGGCGATGTCCTCTTCCTGGCAATACACCAGCGGCCGGATGACGATGTGCCGTTTGTCGTCGGTGAGCAGCTTGGGCGGCATGGAGCGGATCTCGCCGTTGTACATGATGGCCATCAACAGGCTTTGAATCAGGTCGTCGCGATGATGGCCGAGGGCGATCTTGCCGTGGCCGTGGTGCGCGGCGTAGCCGTAAATCGTGCCGCGCCGCAGGCGCGAACACAGCGAGCAATAGGTCTTGCCCTCGGGTACTTTATCCACCACCACCGAATAAGTGTCCTTGCTGGCGATCTCGTAGGGGTAGCCGCGCGCCTCCAACCAGGCGCGCAAGGCCGCATCGTCCCAGCCCGGTTGCTTCTGGTCCAGGGTGTAGGAGAACACCTCGAATTTACCCGGGCTGCGCCGCCGCAACAGATGCAGCAAGTGCAGCAGCGTGAAGGAATCCTTGCCCGCCGAGAGGCACACCATCACCCGGTCGCCGGTCTGGATCATATTGAAATCGGCGATGGCCTTGCCGGTGTAGTGCAGCAATTTCTTTTCGAGTTGTTCCAGTTTGGCCATGGGTGCGCGGCTCGGGACGGTGATGAATAAGGCGTTGTGCCGCGGCATTATACAGAATGTGCCAGTGATAATGCTCCGCGAGCGGGGCGGCTTGTCATATTTCTGACAAATACCTGTCATATTTTTTTGATAGTTTATCTGGGGAGACGGGGCTGGTCGCGGATGAGGTCTCTCCGTCATTTCCCTCGTTTGCTGGCCAGGATGGGTCGTGTTGTGTCAATTCAATATCCTACGGACAAAGAGCGCAAGCTCCACGGAAGCGTGATCCATTCCCTCGCGGATCATTATCACCTCGACGAGCGCATGATTCGCGAGGTGTACGAGAGCGAACTCGAAAGCCTCATGGACGGCGCGCGCGTGCGCAGCTATCTGCCCTTATTGGCGGAGCGCCATGTGAGAAATCTGCTTCATCAGCAAGTGTTCGGCGGTGTCTACTCGGATCATCTCCACTGAGTGCAGTGCTGTACGCCTGGCCATACCCCATGTCTGCCCGCGATCCCCGCGCCAGCTGCACGGTGATGGTAACGGCTGTGGGTAAACGGATAACCATGCAGGCGCCTCATGGAAAAAACGTCTAAGATGAGGGCGTCCCCGCCACGGCGAGCCGGCACAGTGATGCGTACCCTGATTTTACTTCGTCATGCCAAGTCGGATCGCGACTCGGGTGTCGCGGAAGATTACGCCCGGCCCTTGAACAAGCGTGGCCGAGACGCCGCATTGAATGTCGGGCAGTGGCTGGAGCGGCAGCACCTGCGGCCGGAATGGGTGATTTGTTCACCCGCGGTGCGTACCCGTGAAACCCTGGCCTTGCTGCGCAGCCATGCATTGATCCCCGACACCCTCGTCGACTTCGATGAGCGGATGTATCTCGCCGATCTCAACACGCTCTTGGCAGCCTTGGCGCGTTGTCCTCAGGACCTCAGTCACGTCCTCATGGTCGGTCATAACCCGGGTATGGAGCAGTTGCTGTTGTATCTATGTGGCGACAAACTGCCCTTGTCCGAAAAGGGCAAACTCATGCCCACCGCCGCCTTGGCCCAGATTGGCTTGCCCGATGATTGGCGGAGTCTGTCCGCGCGCGCGGGCAAGCTGATTCACTTGGTGCGTCCGCAGGACATGACCGGCTGAAGCGCGCGCGGAAACAGTGGAATGACGCCTAGCCGTCAGCGGGAAGTGAGCGTGACGACCCGACGCCACCGCGCGCGACACGACCTATTATCTGTAGATCGTTACGCATGGCGGTGTCGAGGTCGCCTGAAATCACCCGCCGGTGGATTCGCGCAGGGAGGTGCGAAGCATTTCCCGAGGGCCGCGACTCATCGCATGAGGGTCGGACTCATCGTCGTCTCGACCCGCTCGCGCCGCGGCTTGCCGTGCTCGGTGTCACGCTATCTTCTGTGAGTAGGGCGCTGTCATCAAACTGTCACATAGTGGGGCGGTCCCGCAGATATAATCCGCTGTAGACCTTGCGGTGTCCTTCGCCATGAAAGCGCTCTGCTTCCTGCTCGATAGCGCCGCCCCGCATCGCACCGCCAAGGCGATGTTGGGCGGCGAATGGCATTGCCGGCGCGCGAGCGCCCCGCGGCGATTTCGCCGCTATTATCTCGACAGCCTGGATTGGCGATTATTGAAAGGCGCGCGCTCGCTGGTCGCCAACGAAATGGACGGCGGTTTTCAGTTGCGACTGATCGACCTGCGCAGCAACGAGGTGCTTGTAGACGCGCATGCCATGCATCGGCCAGTCTTCGTGCCATGGCCGCCCTCGGCAGCCTTGAGCGCCGCCCTGTCACCCCTGCTTGGCCGCCGGGCGCTTGTGTCTCACATCCAATTGACGGTGACACGCCACGCCCTGAGCGTACATGACTCACAAGGGCGCGCCCTTGCGAGATTGGTATTGGATCTCAGCGAGGCATCGCGCACGGACGGGGACGCGGCGCGTGGGCGCGACAGGCGCTTGTGCATGACGCCGCTCGCGGGTCATGGCAAACAGCATAGCGCTCTCATCAATACCCTCAGTCAGCAGGGCCAGCCCGTGCAGGGCGAAGTTGCGCCGGTCGCTGGGCTGGTCACCACTTTGGGTATCGATGCCGCTCGCTTTAATGCCAAGCCTGAGTTGCTGCATCATGCTAAGGCGCGCGCTGATATTGCCGTCAAGCGGCTGCTGGGCTTTTTTTTGTCGGTGATCGAGGCCCATCGCGAGGCCGTCATCGCGGATGTCGATAGCGATTGCCTGCACGATCTGCGCGTGGCGGCGCGGCGTAGCCGCTCTCTGCTCAGGCAGGCGCGGCATGTGCTGCCCGCGCGGCGCACGGAGCAGGCGCGGACATTTTTCACGCGCCTCGGTCAAGCGACGAATCGCCAGCGCGATCTGGATGTCATGCTACTGAACTTCGATCTCTACCGCGCGCGCTTGCCAGTCCCCGCGCGGGGACGGCTCGATATTCTTTACGCATGGATCGTCGAGCAGCGCCGCCTCGCCCTGGAGGACAGCACGGCCTTCTTGCGTTCGGCCGACTGCGCGCGCTTCATGGTGGACTGGCGGGCTTACCTGGCGACGCCGCCACCGCGCCGCTCGGTGTTGGTCCGCGCCGCCTGGTCCGTCGAGCGCCTGGCCGCCGCGCGGATCTGGAAGGCCTACAAGCGGGTGCTCGCCGAGGGAGCCGCCATCGATGAGTCCTCACCGCCACAGGCGCTGCATGAGTTGAGGAAAAGGTGTAAAACCCTGCGTTATCTCATCGAGTGTTTCGCCTCCCTGTATCCCGCCGGCAAGATTGAGCGCGCCTTGAAAATACTCAAGCGGCTGCAAGACATTCTGGGCGAGTATCAGGATCTGCACGCGCACGTCCTCTTGCTTTGCGAGGCGCGCGCGCTCATGGACGCGCGTGGCCTGCTCAGTCCGGAGCTGAACGCGGCGATCGGACGGATTACACGGGCCTTGACCGCGCAGGCCGACAAGCACCGAAGCCGTTTTGGCGGGCGTTTCGCGATCTTCGGCGACGCGAAATGGCGGCGTCTCTTCAGGCAATTATTTAAATCGTGAGTCTGCCGCCTGTCACACTGTTGTCATGCCCTTGTCATCTGGGCCAGATAAGCTACGTGAGGTTTTAGTTTGAAGGCTAGGCAAGATATGCATCTCGTCGCCAGTTACGGCAATGAGTGGATGATCATGCCATGCGATCATCTATTGTTTCGTCCATGAAAACCCAGGGACGAGAATGGTGAGATTCTGCCGCAATTGCATATACATCGCTCATGGATGATGTCATGAATCACTCGCTCGAGCTCCCCTCCTTGAGTCTGCCTGCCCGGCTCACCGCCTTGCGCGCCGAGATTCAGGCCGAGGCCCAGTCGATCCTCGCGCAATACATGGGCGAGTGCAGCCCAATAGAGTTGGCGGCCCATCCCAGCGCGATAAATCTTGCCCATTATTTAGCGTTGCGCCGCCGCGACCTGCGCTCGCTGCAGGAGGATTTGGCCGAGGCGGGCGTCTCTTCCCTCGGACGTTGTGAATCCCACGTGATGGCCACCCTCGACCAGGTGATTGCGATACTTCAGCACGGTTATCGCCCGCCCCTGCGCGGCAGCGATGTACGGTATCCTAGCTATCGGGAAGGTAAGTCGCTGCTCGAACACAACACCCGGCGCCTTTTCGGTCCGAGTGATCGCGAGCGGACGGCGCGCATCATGGTGACGCTGCCGACGGAGGCGGCCTTCGACCCCGCCCTGATCGAGGAGTTGATGGCCAAGGGTATGAATTGCGCGCGCATCAATTGCGCCCATGACGACCGCGTCACGTGGCGGGCGATGGTCGATAACATTATTCATGCGCGACAGGCCACGGGTAAGAAATGCGCGATTTTGATGGACCTGGCCGGTCAAAAGATCCGCACCCGAATGCCGGCCGCCCAAGGCGCGGGACTCAAACTCAAGGTGACACGCAACGGCCAGGCCGTCGAACCTGCGCTGCTTGCCTTGGTGCGCGCGGAGGCGAACGACCCCGTGGATGCGCGCGCGTGGTTGGCCGTGTCCGCCGCCGTGCATGGGCGCATGGCAATCGGCGATCGGCTTGTTTTCACCGATGCCCGGGGCAAGCCCCGCCAGATCGATATCGTCGCGCAGGGCGAGGATGGCGAGTGGATCGGCGCCTGCGCCCAGAACGCCGTGATCAATGCCGATACGCGTTGCGTGGTGCAGCGCCGTGACGCGCTGGCGCAATTTTCGCCCGTGTGTGAATTGAGCGTGGCGCGCCTTCCGGCGCGGACCCGGCCGCGGCGGCTCTTCGTGGGTGATCGGCTGCTGTTGTGTCGCGAGCTGGACCCCCAAGACAACGGCCCGCCGCGTGTCGGCTGCACCCATCCCCGGGTACTGGAGCAATTGCGCCCCGGTCATGCGGTGTGGTTCGACGATGGCAAGCTCGGCACGGTGGTGGAACATGTCGACGCGCAATGCGCCGCCTTGCGCGTGGTGCAGGGGCGCCCTGCGGGCGTCAAGCTGCGCGATGACAAGGGGATCAACTTCCCCGATCTCCACCTGCACGTGCCTTGTCTGACCGATAAGGACCTCGACGACCTCGACTTCGTTTGTGAACATGCCGACATGGTGGGCTTTTCCTTCGTCCAGTCCGGCCGTGACATGAAGGCGTTGATCAAGGCCCTGGCCGAACGCGGGGCCGGACATTTGAGTGTCATCGCCAAGATCGAGACCCAGGTGGCGGTGAGGAACCTGCCCGAGATCATTCTGACAACCTTGCCCCATCACTGCTTCGGGGTCATGATTGCCCGCGGTGATCTCGCCGTCGAACTCGGCGGTGAACGTCTTGCGGAGATTCAAGAAGAGCTCATGTGGCTGTGCGAGGCGGCGCATGTGCCGGTGATCTGGGCCACGCAGGTGTTGGAAGGTCTCACCAAACAAGGTGTCTCTAGCCGTCCGGAACTGACCGATGCCGCCATGTCGGGGCGCGCCGAGTGTGTCATGCTCAACAAGGGGGCCTATCTGCCCCGCGCCGTGAATGTCTTGGATTCCATCCTCACCCGCATGCAAGACCACCAACATAAGAAGGTCTCGCGCATGCGGGCCTTGCATTGGTAGTCCGCGCCGTTCTCGCGCATGCGTGGTTTACTGAGCCGCGTCAATCCGGCTACACTTCAAAGACGCGCTCCGCGTGTATGCATAAGGACGTCGAGACGCACAGTGCCAAAGAAGTCATATGATTTTGCCGCGGCCCTCGATCTCGGTTCCAACAGTTTTCACATGATCGTGGCGCGCCTGCAAAATGGCCAGCCCGTGATCATTGATCGCATCCGCGAGATGGTGCGTCTGGCCGAGGGCACGGATCACGACGGCGCCATCCAGGTTTCGGCGCAGAAACGCGCGCTCGATTGCCTTAAGCGCCTCGGTCAGCGTCTCGCGGGTTTCCCCGCTGGTAGCGTGCGGGTGGTGGGTACCAATACCTTGCGTAATGCCGTGAATGCCGGACCCTTCCTCGCGGAGGCGGAGCGGGTGCTGGGGCACCCCATCGACATCATCTCCGGCGTGGAGGAGGCGCGCCTGATCTATATCGGCGTCGCCCACAGCCTGGCCGGCAATGAGCAGCAGCGCCTCGTCATGGACATCGGCGGCAGTAGCACGGAGATCATCGTCGGCACCGGTCACGAGCCCCGTTACATGGAAAGCATGGAGATGGGCTGCGTCACCCTGACCCAGCATTATTTCCCCGACGGCAATATCACGTCTCGGCGGATCGAGAAGGCGCGCATCTTCGCCCACACCGAACTCAAACCCCATATCAGCACGTTCCGGCGCCTGGGCTGGCAGGAGGCGATCGGCACCTCGGGGACGATCCGTGCGGTGAAGAAGGTCGTTACCGCCGCCGGCTGGACCGGCGGCAAGATCACCTCCGAGTCGCTCAGACGGCTGTTGGCCGTACTCGCTGAGCGGCAACAGATCGCCAATATCGAATTAGAAGGCTTGAGCGCGGAGCGCGCGCCGGTGTTTATCGGTGGCTTGATCATTTTATTGGCGAGCTTCGAGGCCTTGGACATCCAGTCGATGGCGGTTTCCGACGGGGCCTTGCGCGAGGGTTTATTGTACGACCTCATGGGACGTATACAGGACGAGGATACCCGCGGCCGCAGCATCGCCCATCTGGCGCAACGTTATCATGCCGATGTGGCGCAGGCGCAACGCGTCACCCAATCGACCCTGCATGCCCTGAAGCAAGTCTCGGCGAACTGGGGGCTGGACCCGGACGAGGCCGGCCATTGGCTGAGCTGGGCCGCGCAGTTGCACGAGATCGGCCTGGATATCGCTCATAGCCGTTATCACCATCACGGCGCCTACATCATCGAGAATTGTGATCTGGCGGGTTTCTCCCAGCAGGAACAGCGTCTGCTGGCGGCCTTGGTGCGCAGCCATCGCCGCAAATTGCCCTTGAAGTCGTATAAAGATCTGCCTAAACGTGCCGCCAATCTGCTGCCCAAGCTCGCGGTGCTGCTGCGCTTGGGCGTGATACTCAATCGCGGCCACGGTCCGCAGGCCCCTTGCAACTTCGTGCTCCAGGTCAACGATAAACGCATTAAATTGAAATTTCCCTCGGGCTGTTTGAAAGAGCAGCCCCTCACCCGCGCCGACCTTGAACTAGAGGCGGAATATCTTTACGCGGCCGGTTTCGCCCTCGAGGTGGCTTGAGTCGCGCCCGGTGCCGCTGGCCGCGTCGCGCGCGGTTTACTGCCCATCCCCGGCCGGGGCGTCACCCGTGAAGAGGGCAAGCAGGGCTTCTTGCGCGGAGAACGCGGCTTGTTTCTCCTTTGGCGAACTGAGGTGATAGGTGCCGTCGGCGGACAATAACCACGCCTGGCAGTTGTCACGCAGATACCATTGCAGATCCTCGATTATGCGCCGGCGCAGGCCTTTATTCTCCACGGGGAAGCACAGCTCCACGCGGCGGAACATATTGCGCTCCATCCAATCGGCGCTGGAGCCATAGACCTGCTCGTCGCCATTGTTAAGGAAATAGAAGACACGGGTATGTTCCAAAAAGCGGCCGATGATGGAGCGCACGCGGATCCGCTGCGAGACGCCGGCCACGCCGGGCCGCAGCGCGCACATGCCGCGTACGATGAGATCGATTTCCACGCCGGCGCGCGAGGCCTGATAGAGGGCCTGGATCAATTGTGGTTCGATCAAGGCGTTGACCTTGATGATGATGCGGGCCGGCCGGCCGGTGGCGGCGTGCTCGGCCTCGCGCGCGATTTTGCGTAGCAGGCCCTGGTGCAGGGTGAAAGGTGAATGCAGCAGGCGATTGAGCTTGGCCACCTTACCGAGACTGGTGAGCTGGTTGAAGACCTTGTGCACATCATCGCCGAGGTATTTCCTGCAACTCAACAGGCCGTAATCCGTGTAGAGCCGCGCGGTGCGCGGATGATAATTGCCGGTTGCCAGGTGCACGTAATGGCGCAGGCGTTTGCCTTCGCGCCGCACCACCAGGATCATCTTCGCGTGGGTCTTGTAACCGACCACGCCGTAGGTGACATGCGCGCCGGCCCGCTGCAAGCGGGTCGCCACGGCGACGTTTGCCTCCTCATCGAAGCGGGCGCGCAGCTCGATGATCACGGTGATCTCTTTGCCCGCCTGCGCCGCCTTGACTAGTGCCTCGACGATGGCCGAGTCGGGCCCGCTGCGGTACAGCGTCTGTTTGATTGCCAGGACATGAGGGTCGGCCGCCGCCTGGCGCACGAAGTCGATGACGGGCAAAAAGGAGGCGAAAGGGTGGTGCAGCAGGATATCGTGTTTGGCAATGGCTTTAAACAAATCCTCGTTCAGCAATTGCTTGGGTATCGCCGGGCTGAAGGCGGGGTATTTCAACTCGGGACGGTCGCAGAGTTCGTAGATGCCCTGCAGCCGGCTGAGGTTCACCGGCCCTGCCACTTGATAGACGTCGCCTTGTTCGATGTTGAGCTGTTCGCGCAGATAGGCGATCACCTCCGGCGGGCAGTTGTGCGCCACCTCCAGGCGCACCGACTCGCCATAATGACGCGTCAAGAGCTCACCCTCCACCGCACGCAACAGGTCGTCGATCTCCTCCTCGTCGACGAACAGGTCGCTGTTGCGCGTGACGCGGAATTGATAAAAACCCGCCATGTTCATGCCATGAAAGAGGTCGTCGGCATGGGCGTGTATGGTGGAGGATAGAAAGACGAAATCGTGGGGGCCGCCGCGGGTCTCTTCCGGTGGCAGTTGTATCACGCGTGGCAGGGCGCGCGGCGCCGAGAGCATGGCCAGGCCGCTGTTACGTCCGAAGGCGTCCTTGCCGGCCAGGCTGACCATGAAGTTGAGGCTTTTGTTGAGGATGCGGGGAAATGGGTGCGCCGGGTCCAGGCCCAGGGGGCTGAGCACCGGTTGCAGCGCCTCTTTGAAATATTTACGCAGCCACGCTTCTTGTTTCTTGTTCCAATCGCCGCGGCGGATGAAGCGTATGCCTTCGGCCGCTAGCGCGGGCAGCAGCAGTTCGTTCAAGGTGCGGTATTGCTCGTCGACCAGCGCATGGGCGCGGGCTTCGATCACCTTGAGGACCTCGGCGGCCGTCATGGCGTCCGGCCCGGTTTCGGTGGCGCCCAGCTTGGCCTTTTGCTTGAGGGCCGCCACGCGGATTTCGAAAAACTCGTCGAGGTTGCTGCTGGCGATGCACAAGAAACGCAGGCGTTCCAGCAAAGGCACGCGTACATCCTGCGCCTGCGCCAGCACCCTGCGGTTGAATTCGAGCAGGCTGAGGTCGCGGTTGAGGTAGAGTTCGGGGTGTTTGAGATCGACGGCATTCATGCGCATGGTTACCTGCCCGGGCAATGATACCCCGGCATTGTGAAGCTTCCGTGACAGGCTGGCGTCGTTGCGCCGCCATGACGCGTTGTCGCAGTTCGAGGTGTGGTTTAAGTCAAAATGTGATTCCGCCGCCGGTACGACTTGTACTCGGGTGGCCCTGCTGATTGCTGTACCCCCCGCCCTCGGCCAGCTGCAATGAGTCCGACAGGCTCCTGGGTGGGGGTGATAGCTTCGACTTTACTATTAGGGGCACAATTTTGACTTCGATCCCTGCCTTATCGGTGCACTCATGCTTGCCCAAGTGCCTGAACCCACCACCTTGGCGCTCATGGGCCTGGGTTTGCTGGGTTTCGGTTTCAGCAGACGGAATAAGTCCCACTGACCGATCCGGATCGGTTGTAAAAAAAGCCCGGCCATTCGCCGGGTTTTTTTTATTCCAGATTGGCCCGGACAGGTCCCTGCCAAGTACATCTGTCCGGTTATTGTTGCTATATCTATCTAGGTAGTTGTACCCGTGCTGCGCCTCTTAGAGCCATGATCAATATATTATTATTAAAGTTTTTCTATCACGTTGCCGAAGTGTAAATCGAGCGAAGTCGAAGACACATTAAGGGAGCCCAATCATGATCAAGAAAATAGTACTTTTGGTTTGTATGACCGTTGTCCTTCCCGCGCAAGCCGCCCTGGATGAACAGACGGCAAAGGAATTGTCCGCCGATTTTGCTGCGGCTGTGAGTGCCGCTACGGGCGTGATTAGTGGTTTACAGCAGGAAATCAGTTCCGGCGCCTTGGCTGAGGAAAAGGTCGAGAAGAATGCATTTCTTAACGCCTTCCAAGATAAGTTTAAGTCAGCAACCGGAAAAACCTATGATACTCAGGTGCCTGGAATTATGGGCGAATATCGGACAAATCTGCAGACGGCCATTGCTCAGGTTATCAGTGAATTCCGCAAAGATATGCTGAAAGGCGGGCAGGACGCCTTCGTCCCCGCCTTTTTTCGCGCACAAATGCTCAGCCGATTCAATCGCACTATGGGCGGTAAGCTGAGTGGGCATGTGACTAACTCCGATGACATGTTGATCAACACGGACTCTGCAGTCGATTTTGTATTGGAAGGCTCGCCACTTAAGGAGGCCGTTGCGGATTTATTGAAGCAAAAAAGTGTCACCGGTGTAGACAAGGTGATCAAGGGACATTACATGAGTTTCCGTCCCATGAAACTGCAAGAATCCTGTGTCGCCTGTCATGGTCGTAACGGGGTGCAACAGCAAGTTGGTGAGTTTGGCGGTGCGCTAGTAGTTGATGTCCCCTTGCTATAAATATTGAGGGAAGACCGGGTGTCGGAACCGTATATCAGCGTTGATAGGTTGTGGGATGGCCATGTCCTTTAAAGCACGCCTATATTGCCTAAGCGGATTACTCTTGCTGTTATCAGCCATCAATATTTCATACCTGGCCAGTAAGTCGTGGGAATCAGAAAAGCTGTTGAAAAAACAAGTCGTAGTGCTCAAGAAGTTTGAGGTGCTGCAAGTACTCCTCTTGCGCGTCAGTGAGTTCAAGTCTTCATCGCTTGCCTGGGCGCTGACGCGTCGCAGTAATGAAGAACAAGTATTCGCCCAAGCAAAAGAGGGTGCCTTGGCGGTGGCGAATTCCTTGGAGCAGGCGGGTTATGGCGGGGTCGCGGAAGAATTGAATGGCCAAATCATACGCTATGCCGAGTTGATGGATGAGGTGCGGGTTGGATTGCGCAGTCCGAACCGTAATCCTGCTATCGCGGTTTATTATAACGAGGCCGAACCCTTGAGCGAGAATATCAAGCAGACGGTATCGAGCTTGAATCAAAATATTAATAAGCAAGCCGCCACCCTTGATCAGCAGATCAGGAGGAACAATCAAAGTATAATTAACTCCGCAGCATTCCTGCTTATCGTATCCATTGCGCTAGGCGCCACGTTATCTATCGTGTTCGTGCGCTCGCTCGTCACGCCTATCAACCGCCTGCGTGCAACAATAGAGCAAGCAGAAAGGGATTCTAACCTCATGCTGCGTTGTGATGTTCACGCCAAGCATGAAGTCGGCACTATCGCCAGATCATTAAATAGAATGCTGGAGAAATTTAATCGGGCACTGGTCGAATCAACTGCGTCAGCTACGCAAGTGGCGTCCGCCTCTCATGAAGTAAGCGTTGTGGCGGATCAAGCGCAAATTAGTTTGCAGTCTCAGAGGGCGAAGTTAAGTGATATTGCTTTGGCCATATCCGAGCTGTCATCTCATGCCGGAGATGTGGTTGAAAAAGTTGCGCACGCGACAGAATCGGCTGCTGAGGCTAATGACTTGGTGAAACAAAGTCAGTCGGTGGTTAATGCTACTGTAATATCAGTGGAAGATGTCGCCCGTAAGTTGGATGTCGCGGTGCATGTTATAGATCAGTTCGACGACGCCAGCAAGAAAATTGGTTCTGTTATTAAGGCCATTGAAGACATCGCCAATCAAACTAATTTATTAGCACTTAATGCTTCGATTGAGGCGGCGCGCGCAGGGGCTGAGGGTAGAGGATTTGCGGTGGTAGCTACAGAGGTGCGTGAATTGGCAGGTAAGGTTCAACTCTCGGTTGGAGACATTCGCGCCAGCGTACAGTTATTGCAGGAAAGCGCGGCCAGCGCTATCGACGTGATGCGTCAGGGTGATGACACGGCCAAAACCGCGACAAAACAGGCCTTATTAACCAAGGAAGCCCTAAGCAAAATCATGGTGGCCATCGAGGCCATAAGCGGAATGAATACGCAGGTATTACATACCGTCAATGAGCAGGCCCACATTGCCAGTGATATAGACGCAATGCTGGCTAAGGTCAGTACTGAATCAGAAGAAACTTCAGTTGGCTCAATGCAGATAGCGTCTGCCGCCAGTGAGTTGGCGGAATTATCCAGTCAGATGTTGCGGTCGGTGAGGGAATTCAAGATTGACGATCAACTACCTAAAACAGGCTCAATGGGCTAAGCATAGTTGTAATTCTTGGCTCTCCTTCCGATAAGGTGGAGCCGGGTATGCGAGCCATGCATGATGGCACATTGTAGCGATATCTAAGATGTGGATGAGGGCCGATAAAAAGTGTTGTTCTGCGTCGGTCCGCCTCCTGTGTCAGGGTGTTCATTGCCGTGTTTGCTGGCTGTTGGGCATGGAGGCTTCGATAGTGTGGGATGGAAGTTTGTGCGCGGCTAATTGCTGAGGAATAAGGCCCCAATGCCAAACAGGGCAGCGGCCAGTCCCGCGGCGAATATCAGCCAATCGTCGCGTCCGGCACTTTTATCGAGTGTCATATTTTCGGGCTGGGCCGGATCGCAATAGACCGGCACCGTCGTATCCGCGGGAAATTTCTCGAGATGGGCCTGAACGAATTCCTGGCCCGGCGGCGTGCCCTCCGCCATTTTTATTTCGTGACGGTAGGTCTTGCCGTTGATCACGTAATTGCAGAACACCCGTAGAGTCGGATCCTCGCCCTCATGTGCGTGTTCAATACTGGCCATGGTGGCCGGCCAGTTGCGCCGCAGCCGCGCCTTGTGTAGCAGAAACAAACCGCATAGGGCGGTGATGAGGCCTGTGAGGGTGAACAGGCTCAGGATGATGACATAGGGGTTAAACATGCTACGGCTTTCGCGGAAGAAGGTGTGGGCAGTATAACCTGGCGCGGACTCCGGCTAGTAAAGCAGACCTAGTTTTTGTTCGGACGAGTATAGCGATGCTTCACGCCCACCGGGAACCAGTCCGGGTCACCCGAGGATTTAAGTGTGATGCGCGGTGTTTGGTATTCGTTGGGCACATAATGGGCGAACTCGCTATTGAGTCGCCGCAGCTGCGCTAATATTGTCTCGCCGATGCGTTCGCTTTTGGATTCATCGGCGCCGACACCGGGCAACAACTCCACCAAGATGCACAATGCCTCGTTGCGGTCCTCGGTTTCGATGACTTGCAGTACGAATTTACCGCTGACCCAGTCGCGCAGCTCCGCTTGGTCCAAGCCCACGCTGATATTCTCCGGATAAATATTGGCGCCGAAATACGAGACGGTGAAATCGGCGCGGCCGAAGAGATAGACGAAGGGTAGCGGCGGGGCGTCGTTGCCCTCAAGTTCATCGAAGGCGGGGCAAGCCGCCTTGCGCGCGATGGCGCGCATTTCATCGTAGGTGATGAGTCCGCCCTTATCGGCGATGTGGTAGCGCAGCAGCGGCACGCCGTTGTCGCCGCTCACCACCAGCGTGTTGTCGTCGTGCAGTTCGAAATAGCGGCTGCGCGGGTCGTATTGCACCAGGGTCGGCAGGCGCGATTCACCGAAGACCTCGCGCGCCAGCGCCGGTCGCGCCGCGAAGAATTGTCGCAGCGCGATGCTGAGCGGGGTTTCATTGCCGAGCACGCCGCCGTCGGCGGTGCCGTACAGCGAGGCGCTGGCGTAACGCGGGTCGCTGGCGCCGATGCGTTCGCACACGAGGTCGCGCCACTCTTCACTGAAAACCTCGCCGGCAAACACCAGCTTGGCTTGGTAACGCGGCCAATCGATATCCTGCGCGCGGCCGGAGTCGATCACGTCTTTGATGAAGGGCGGATAACCCAGCAACACAATCTGCTCGAATTGCGGCCCCAGTTCCCGCACGGCGCGGAAGATCTCGTCTTTTTTATTGCCCGGCGTCACCACGGTGAGGGGGTAGCCCTTCAGCGCGAGATAGCGGCAACAGGCGGCGGTGAACATGCCGCCCACCCAGGTGCCGAGCGCGAAACACACCACCGCGAGCGTGCTGCGTTCTTGCGCGCGGAAGGCGTTGAACACCTGCTCGAAGCGAAAGGCGATGTCGAGTTCCTGCGCCATCGTGCGCGGCCACACCGTGGGCGCGCCGGTGGAGCCGGACGACACCGCGAGCATATCGTTGTTGTCGAGACGGCCGCCGCGGCAACGCTGCGCCAGCGGGTAGGCGCGCATGTAATTTTGTTTGGTCATCAACGGCAGGTTTTGAAAATCGGTGAGGTGCCGCACGCTGCCCGCATCCGCGCCCTGCGCCGCGAGAAAAGCAGGGTAGGCGGGCACGTCCTTGACGGTGTCATTAAACAGCGTCAGCAGGCTTTCCGCGGCGCCCTGGTCCAGCTCGCCATGCAGGTGCGCCGTTAAGGGTGTATCAAGAAAAGATTGCAGCGCCTTGAGGCTGTGTTGCGCGCGTTCGTGCATGCTTACTCCGCAGAGGGTGATGATCGCGGTACTACTTTAGCAGAGACGTAAGTCCGCCGGGACGGCGCGGGACTGCTATCTTTAAAGTGACGAATGAGGGGGTTTTCACAAGGGCGGCAGACCGAAGGGGGAAGAGCATGGACAAGGGGCTGGAAGACTGGGTGCATGCCAATGCGCACAATGTTTTGCTGGGCATCGAGGTAATGTGGGTCGGTGGATTCCTGGGGATCTTCGTCTTGTATTTTTTTATCAAGCGCTGGGTGAAAAAGCAGCCCAAGCAGCCGGATGAGGTCAAGAAACACCCGGATTAGGACGCGCCGCAGCTGCCCGCGCCGAGTGCTTTCACGTCGGCATTTTGTTATTGTTATGGCCCCTTTGCAGTGAATTCATATCGAGACAGCCATGCCCCAATACCGCTCCCGCACCACCACTCACGGCCGCAATATGGCGGGCGCCCGCGCCCTGTGGCGCGCCACCGGCATGAAGAATGACGACTTCGGCAAGCCCATCATCGCCATCGCCAATTCCTTCACTCAATTCGTGCCCGGTCATGTCCACCTGAAGGACATGGGCCAATTGGTGGCGCGCGAGATCGAGCGCGCCGGCGGGGTGGCCAAGGAATTCAACACCATCGCCGTCGATGACGGCATCGCCATGGGCCACGGCGGCATGTTGTACTCGCTGCCCTCGCGCGAGCTGATCTCCGATGCGGTGGAATACATGGTCAACGCCCATTGCGCCGATGCGCTGGTGTGCATCTCCAATTGCGACAAGATCACCCCCGGTATGTTGAACGCCGCGCTACGCTTGAACATCCCCGTGGTCTTCGTCTCCGGCGGACCCATGGAGGCCGGCAAGGCGCGGGTGCAGGGCAAGATGGTGAGTCTGGACTTGGTGGATGCGATGGTGGCGGCCGCTGATGACAAATACAGCGATGAGGAGATCGCCTCCATCGAGCGCTCGGCCTGCCCCACCTGCGGTTCCTGCTCGGGCATGTTCACCGCCAATTCCATGAACTGCCTCACCGAGGCCCTGGGCCTGAGCCTGCCCGGCAACGGCAGCCTGCTGGCGACCCACGCCGACCGCAAGGAATTATTCCTGGAAGCGGGCCGCGTCGTGGTGCAATTGGCCAAGCGTTATTACGAGCAAGACGATGAATCGGCCCTGCCGCGCAGCATTGCCAGTTTTGCCGCCTTTGAAAATGCCATGGCGCTGGACATCGCCATGGGCGGTTCCACCAACACCGTGCTGCACCTGCTCGCCGCCGCGGAAGAGGCCGGCGTCAACTTCACTATGCATGACATGGATAGACTCTCGCGCAAGGTGCGCCATCTGTGCAAGGTGGCGCCCAGCAGTCAGCAATACCATATGGAAGACGTGCATCGCGCCGGTGGCGTCATTGGCATTCTCGCCGAACTCGACCGCGCCGGTTTGATCCATCGCGATCTGCCCACGGTGCACAGCGCGACCATGGGCGAGGCGCTGGCGCAATGGGATGTGATGCAAAGCGATAGTTCCAAGGTGCGCGATTTTTACCGGGCCGCGCCCGGCGGTGTGCCCACCACCCAGGCCTTTAGCCAGAATAAACGCTACGTCGACCTGGATGTCGATCGCGAGAAAGGCTGCATCCGCGATTACGACCATGCCTACAGCCAAGAAGGCGGCCTCGCCGTGCTGCACGGCAACATCGCCGAGGACGGCTGCATCGTCAAAACCGCGGGCGTGGATGAAAGCATCCTGAAATTCGCCGGCCCCGCGCGCATCTTCGAAAGCCAGGACGCGGCTGTTGAAGCCATACTCGGCAATCACATCAACAAGGGCGACGTGCTCGTCATCCGCTACGAAGGCCCGCGCGGCGGCCCCGGCATGCAAGAAATGTTGTACCCCACCAGTTATCTCAAATCCAAGGGCCTGGGCAAGGCCTGCGCCCTGGTCACCGACGGCCGCTTCTCCGGCGGCACCTCGGGCCTGTCCATCGGTCACGCCTCACCCGAGGCCGCCGAAGGCGGCGCCATCGGCCTGGTGCAGGAAGGCGACAGCATCGAGATCGACATCCCCGCCCGCACGATTCGCGTTGCGCTGAGCGATGACGAACTTGCCGCGCGCCGCGCCGCGATGGAATCAAAAGGCGCCGCCGCGTGGAAGCCGGTGAACCGTCAACGCGAAGTCTCCGCCGCGCTCAAAGCCTACGCGGCAATGACCACCAGCGCCGCGCGCGGCGCGGTGAGGGATGTGGGGCAGTTGGAGAGAAAGTGACGAGTTGCGAGTTAGGAGGTATGTTGCGTTTTCACAGCGCACACTGCTGGGCTTAGTGCTTGATTCGGTTGAATACCAATGACGTTTCTTACTCATTCAGATACCTCTCTGGCGATAACTTTCGCCTGTGGAGAGTCTGATTTCATTAGGCCACTACATGCGCATATTGTTTAACCTTGTTGAAATTCTATTTTAAGCTCAAATCCATCTACTGGTTGTAGTTCGACCTTAATTAGATCTCCAGCACATACCTCTCCTTTACTCTTCATTATCGGAATAGCTGATTTAATGGTGACGCTTTTCTGTGGTAGGTCAATTGAATGGCCAAAAATAATTATTTTTTCTGCATCGTGGAGTATAACTATGTCGGTTGGGTTTCTGTCGCGTATCCATGCTTCGAAACTCTTGGGATCGTGAACCACTAATTCGAAGGATGGGTTTGAGCGTAACTGGCTTTGAGTGTAGCTGCATTTACCTTCTAGAATGTCGACGATTTCGATCAGCTTCTTGTGGTCTTCAGCTGTATAAGAAAAACCAGGGACAAATTTTACAGGTAGATTGAAATGGCTGCAGAGAGTGGCGGCTTTATCAATATAATGAAGCGCTGAGTGAATATCTTTTACTAAGCCCGCATCGCTAATGTCTATGCCTTTGCTATTAACAATTGTATTGCCATCAACCTCCAAGGACATATGAAGTTCCCACCCGTATGCAAGTTTTTCGAATAGAGATAGTAGTTTCTTGAGGTATGGGAGACGCATAACTTCGTTATGTTCCCATTTTTCGAAATTAACACCCAGGTCAATTTTTGCCTCCATTTCCCCCATGAATTTGCGGTAACTTAATGCGAATAGCTGATCGCAGCATTCACCTTGAAATCTGAAAGATTTGCTTCCGTAGATTAAAGTGCCCTTTATATCGTCAAATGTTTCTATAACAGATGTTTCTTTATTGACGAGCCAAATCTTTTGCGTTCCTTTTCTCTCATATGTGCCTATAGTTAATTTTCCATCGTTAAGGATGGAGGATATCTCCGTTAATAGATTTGACCCTTCAAAATGAACTGCGCTTGTGTGTATTTCGAGTTCTTCGCCGTGCTCAATTAGGCGTTGATGCTTTTCTAAGAATTCTTTGGCGTAATCTCCTAGAATATTCATTGTAAAATTTACATCCTCTTTAGCGTGTATTCCGAATATTGTTTCGCCATCATTATGGGAGGATTTAATAAGAAATCGTGGATCTAACACTTCCAAACTTTTTTCCGAAGCTTGGTGAGTATTGGATATTGCATCCACAATAAATTTCTTTGGAAACCCCGTAAGCGCAGTCGTAAGTGTGTCGATCGTATCGTTTTTGTTGGGAGGTCTTTTCCCTAGTTCTTGCCGAGCCAGTTCTTCTGCTTCCACTTTCCATTTTTTTAAGATATCTACCGTGAATCGGATGGCGTCTCTATCTATTTGAATAGAGCAGCCTGAACAAAGCCAGATTGCATTATCAATTGACTTTCTTTCCTTTCGGGTCATTTCTGGTAAATATCTAGGTCCTCCGATGGAGGCGGCGTTTATGTGAGCTGCTATTCCAATGTTATTTACCTTATCGTTCTTGCTAGACGCAGCGGTTGTGGGAACTCTGCAATCGGGCTTGGAACACCTATTTGCCACCCTGGATTGAAGTATATTGATTACCGATTTTGGAAAATTATCCCTTGCCATACCTTAGTTATCCTGGTTTTCAAGCCGTCATTAAGCCAATGTGCTGACCCTATTATCTTCCATTATCAAGAGGTAATGTCTAGCCGGTAGGCGCTGTGCGCACACGGTCACACACCAAATTTATCATAACCGCCTTCGGCCCCAATGGTTTCGCCGCCGACTCAACCGATAGTGCACATTTCCAGTCAGGGTGCGCTATGCGCACGCAGTCTCCGGCGTATCCGCCACAACCGCTTTCGGACTTCATGGCTTCACCGTCCCCAATCGATAGGGTATAGCCGTATGCGGCGATGGAATATCGAGTTATGCGTGCGCATAGCGCACCCTACATTGGGTAATTATGGGTGTGGTTAAACGGCGTTACACCGTGGCAATGCGTCACGCATTTTTCCAGGACCGTAGGGCGGATGCGTGTAACGCGATCCGCCGCATGTGACCGCCGCTAGCGCTGTACATTTACTGAATTTTACACAAACTATGCGGCGGAACGTCCTTTGGTGATTCCGCTCTGCCGCATCGAGCTAAACTATGACGGATTTGAATAGACCAAAGAAGCAATCCATGGCGTGGGAGATACGATGCAAGCAACCCCTGCTTGCTGTTGGATCGAGTCCTAATTCAGTTTGCTCTTAATGCCCGCGAAGGCACTAAATACCAGCCACTTCGAAACACTGCGCGTCAGTCGTGACAGGCCGCTGATGTGCAAGGCGCCGCCGGTTTGTGCTGTTGCAAGACTGATGTCGCCCACCCACAGTTGGGTCAGGGTTCGAAGGTCGCTCTCAAAGCGCACATCGGTATCGAAGCCCGGGTCATCGACACAAAGATCAACCTCGTTATTTTCAATCAGCATCCACCAGTTGCTATAGGCTTTCTTCAGGTCCGTGAACTCAAAGTGCAGCACCGTGCGGCCTTGCGGCAGGGCGGACGTATCGATGGTGCGGCGCATGTCCCACATTAATAATTCGACGCTCAGGTCATCCTTCGACATCTGGCTGCGCACCCAGCGGGCGCCCCATTTGCCGAGATCCATTACAATGGATTCGAGTTCAACTCCCGCCTGGGTGAGGTGGTACTCCCAGCTTTTTTGATCCTTGGAACGCCTGCGCTCGACCAGACCGCGCGCCTGCAGGCTGTTGAGGCGTTGTGATAGCACGGTGGGGGAAATCAGCGGCAGGCCGCGCTTGAAATCGTTATAGCGACGGCTGCCGCATAGCAGCTCACGAATCAGCAGCAGCGTCCAGCGCTCACCCAGCGCCTCGCTGGCCTTGGCGATGGGGCAAAACTGTCCGTAAGCTTTCATGCTGGGAGTATCCCTTTGTCGCTGGCATAGGTCAACGCTACGTATTATGTAGCTTAAAGTACGTATTTCGTACTTAACAGCACGAATCGGGTTTGTTTTACTCCTGTACACAGCCCATTAACTGAGGACGTGTATTATGAGCGATGAAAAAATGTATCAGGGCAACTGCTTTTGCGGGGCGGTTAAATTTACGGTAAGCAATGAGCCGGCTCTCATGGCGTATTGTCATTGCGACTCGTGCCGGCATTGGTCCGCGAGTCCAGTCAGCGCCTTCACCTTATGGAAGCCTGACAGCGTGAAGGTCACGCAAGGGGTGGACAATATCGGCAGCTATAATAAAACGCCGGGGAGCGCCCGCAAGTGGTGTAAGACCTGCGGTGGCCACCTCTTCACCGAGCATCCAGGCATGAACTTGACGGATGTGTCTGCCGCCATCATTCCGGATTATCACTTCGAGCCTGTGCTACATGTGAACTACCAGGAAACTGTGTTGCGGATGAAAGACGGATTACCGAAGCTGAAGGACCTGCCAGCAGCGGCCGGTGGCTCGGGCCTTGAGCTGCCCGAGTGATGCGGTGTGTTCGTCATATGGCCGCGCTTGCTGAAAAAAAGAATAACTGAGGAAAATTAAATATGACCAAGCTGGCTATTGTGCAAAAGGCACCTGTATTCCTCGACAAAGAGAGGACCATAACACGCGCTGTGAGTTTGGTGGCTGAGGCGGCCCAGAGCGGCGCTGAGCTTGTGATTTTTACCGAGGCCTTTATTCCCGGTTACCCTGCCTGGATATGGCGTTTGAGGCCGGGTGGTGATTACGGTTTGTCATCAGAAATTCATAACCGCTTATTGAAAAACGCGGTGAATCTTGAGAGTGATGATTTGAAGCCGCTTTATGATGCGGCGAAACAGCACGAGGTCACCATCGTCTGTGGCATGGATGAAAGGGAAAGCCAGCTAAGCCGGGCAACGCTTTACAATACCGTGGTGGTCATTGGCCCTGATGGCACCTTAGTAAACCGGCATCGCAAACTGATGCCGACGAACCCAGAGCGCATGGTATGGGGGTTTGGTGATGCCACCGGCCTGAAGGTCGTGGATACCCCTGCCGGTCGTATAGGCACGCTGTTATGCTGGGAGAATTACATGCCCCTGGCAAGGTACGCTTTATATGCGCAGGGCGTGGAGATCTACATCGCGCCCACCTATGACAGTGGTGATGGCTGGATAGGTAGCTTGCAGCATATTGCGCGCGAAGGCTGCTGCTGGGTGGTGGGCAGCGGCAATATTATTAAGGCGGGTGACATTCCTGATGATTTTCCCGAGAAGACCCGCTTGTATCCAGACAGCGATGAGTGGGTTAACCAGGGTGACTCTGTTGTTATCGCCCCGGGCGGGGCGATCGTCGCGGGTCCGATGCGAAAGGAAGAAGGCCTGCTGTATTGTGATATTGATTGCGCGCGTGTCGCCGAGTCAAAACGTGCGTTTGATGTGGCTGGTCATTATGCCCGGCCAGATATTTTTACACTGCATGTAAACACGAAAATGCAGACACCGGTAAGATTCGATTAGGCCTTGCGCCTTGGGCGGAACTGGTTCGCATCGCGGTGTGGATGCAATATTGTTCTACGTACCGTATTGTCAAATTGGCGCAGCAAAAGCTGCCGGCCGCGAGGGTTCTATGCGGCGGCCGACGGGCATGGAATGTTCCCGTCGGCCGCTCATTCATTTCACAGGGTTTTTGTCGATCTTTCGCCGTCCGCGATCTATGCAGAGGCTTGCAGTGGTGTGCGCTCATGGCGCTTGCCGCGGCGTATCACCGCCAGTCCCAGCAGGCTGAGACTCAGCAGCGCCAGGGTGCCTGGCTCAGGAATAACGGCGGCATTCAACGACAAAACGCTCCCGCTGAGAAAGGCGAGGCCGAAACCCACGGCTGAGCCGTCGGCGACAAAGACATCACCCGGATCCGTGCCTGCGGGAAGCAGGCCGAGGCTGCCGCCGAAATCGGAGGTGAAGCTGCCGATGATGGTGCCCAAGAGGCCGTCTGTGGACCAGTCGTAACTGAAGATGTCGCTGATCTCGTCGGTGCTGCCGGGGATGAGGAAATAAATCGTTCGGCTACCTGCGCCGGACAGGCCAAGGTCTATCCAGCTCCCAGTAAAGGAAATGGGTCCGCCTGATTCGGGAAAAACCATGCTGCCGCCGGCGCCGACACCGCAGGCGCCATAGGCCGTGCCATTGACTGAAAACCCACCTTCGAAATCGCAGGCGCTCACGGTGATTGTGTCGTCCGGGGCGGTGTTGTCGATGGTGAGCCCGTAGGGCGGATGCGTGCAACGCGATCCGCCGGATGTAACTTTCGGTGCTGCTGTACACCTACCTAGGTTGCCAAAAATCATGCGGCGGAACGCCCGTTGGGCTTCCGCCCTACCGCGTTGCAAACGATCTATCAGGAGGCGGGTGTCGCGCTCCCCGGCTTGGTGAAGCGGCGCTATGAGGACGTGAAGAGCTTTCACGAATCGGTGGTGCGCAATCGGAAGGACTATCTGTCCAGCGAACTTGAAGCGGCAAAGCTGCGCATCGACATTCGCGATGGAAAGAAAGCCCAGCTCGACCAGCGGCGCGCCGAAATCATGGGCATCCTCAAGAGCCATGGCGCACTGGACCAATTCCTCAAGCTACAGGCGGAATTGGGACGGTTTAAGTCCGAGGTGGAATCCGTGCGGCAGCGCTTCGAAGCCGCCGAGCAGTTGGAGGGCACGAAAAACGAATTGGAGATTGAGCGCAACCGGCTCACGATCCGGCTGCGGCGTGACTTTGCTGAGCAGAAAGACCGGCTGTCGGAAGCGATCGTCGCTTTCGAGGAAACGTCGCAGCGGCTCTACGAGGCGGCTGGCAGCATGACGATCGACGAAACATCTAACGGGCCTTCATTCAAGTTTCAGATGCAGGGCCAGCGCAGCAAGGGCATCAAGAACATGCAGATATTCTGCTTCGACATGATGCTCATGCGCTTGTGCGCCAAGCGTCAGATGGGACCTGGATTCCTGATCCATGACAGCCACCTGTTCGATGGCGTTGACGGTCGGCAGGTGATCAGCGCGCTGCGCCTCGGTGCGGAGATTTCGAAGGAACTGGGCTTCCAATATATCGTGACGATGAACGAAGACGATGCTTTCAAGGAAACAATCGAGGGCTTCGACCTCAACGACTACGTGCTTCCCACGCGCCTGACCGATGCCACCGAGGATGGAGGACTGTTTGGTATTCGGTTTGGCTGAACCAGGGCCGTAGCCCGTAAAGCGAATGCCTACAACGCGATCCGCCGAATGAGAACGCCGCTAGTGTTGCGCATCAACCCGGTTCGCTAAAAACGCATGCGGCGTAACGCCCTTTAGGTTTTCGTCCTGCCGCGCCCAGTGATGCGCGGACATCGGCGCCGGATGTATCATCTGCCGGATAGTGGGTTTGGGCGAGGGGGCGGGGATGAGCGTCGTAAGTGCCATAGCGGAGATGGACCCAGCGGATAAGATTGCCTTGGTGACCGCGAGCCTCACCTTGGCGCTGGTGTGCGCGACCGTTGTTTATGTGTGGGTGACGTGGCGCATTCAGAAGGCGACGGAGCGGCAGGCGGCGATTCAGGCCGAGGCGCTGGAGATGCAGAATCAATTGCTGAAGGCGCAATTGCTGGCGCAGCGTTTCGATATGTATTGGAAGGCGCGCGAGCCCGTGACCGCGGAGCAGCTTGCTGATGCGGACCTCATTCCCGATGATTACATGGATCCGCGCGTGTATGAGCGGCACTACAAACAGGATCCGCGTGCCTTAAGCCGTTATCTCCGCCTGGCCAGCTGTTATGAATATCTGGCCTTCGCGCACACGATGAAGTTGCAGCAGCTGCCTGACCCGCTAGGTTATGAATGGACCGAGGCTTGGGCCAGGGACTTGGCGAGTCATCCCGAGTTTCTTCAGGTGAATGACTGGTACGCGGACTACTACCCCGAGTTTTCGCAGTATGTCCGCGCGGTGGCGCCGGAGCGGCAAACCGCTCAGCGCGCGCATGCGGGAGAGGTGCGCGGGTAGTTTGCGTTTGTGAGTGGCTGCCGCCGGTGATCGGCGCGCGGGCATTTTAGTGAAGACGCCGGGAAGCGGTTGCGGGCGCGGGCGCTACAACGAATCCCAGCTCGATTTCTTGCGCAGCTTGAGGCGCGGCACGATGAGGCCGATGAGGATGCCGGCGATGATGACGCCAGCGCCGCGCATGAACCACTCGCGGTCGCTGCGGTCCTTGAGCGCGGCGTTTTCCTGTTGCACGGTTTGCAGTTCGGTTTGCTGGCTGAGCACTTGTTGCTTCAGGCGATTATTGTCGCTCTCCAGCGCCAGGGCGCTGCCGGCGGTTTTGCGGATTTGCGCCAGGTCTTGTTCCAGTTGACGGTTGCTGTCTTCCAGGCTTTTCTGTTGCTGGCTGACGCTTTGGTGTTGTTGCTTGAGGCTGCCGCTCTGTTCCTTGAGTTGTTTGTTTTCGATTTCGAGCGCGGCGACTTTGCGCTGCAGATCGTCGAGCTGTTCGCGGGCGCCGGGCGTGCTCATCAGGTAGCGGCTCAAGACCCAGCCTTCGACGCCGTCGGCGCTGCGCACTTTGCTGTAGCCCTTGTCCGCATCGGTTTCCAGCACGGTGACCGCACTGCCGCTTTTGAGCATGCGCAGGATATTGTGGGTGGTGCTTTGTCCCGAGCGCAGGGTGATTTCCAGTTGATCGCTGACGTAGCGGGTTTCCGCCAACGCGCTGGTGCAGAGTGTCAGCGCGAGGACCGCGCCGGTGAGCAGCCGGGTGATGTAATTCGTCTTAGCCATGATCGGCCTGCATTGTAGTCGAAGGTGGGGGCGCGCGCGCAAGGTTTAATTGCCCGGCAGCGCGCATTAGTGTGTCGGCTAGAGGCGACGCTCCCACGCCAAGGCGTGCGTGACGATCTCGCGCAAATCATTGTGGCGCGGGCTCCAGCCGAGCAGCACGCGGATGCGTTCGGCCCGGGCGATGAGCGCGGGCGGGTCGCCGGCGCGGCGCGGCACGTCGCGGATGTCGAGCTTGGCGCCGCTCACTTGCTGCACCATGTCCAATACCTCGCGCACGCTGTAGCCGTGGCCGTAACCGCAGTTGGCGGTGAAGGAGGGCGCGCCGCCGCGCAGATGATCGAGTGCGAGTATGTGCGCGTGCGCGAGGTCTTCGATGTGAATGTAATCGCGGATACAGGTACCGTCCGGCGTGGGGTAGTCGGTGCCGAAGATGTCGATGTGATCGCGTTTGCCCACCACGGCTTCGCAGGCCACCTTAATAAGGTGCGTGGCCTTGGGCGTGGATTGGCCGATGCGGCCGCCGGGGTCGGCGCCGGCGACGTTGAAATAACGCAGCACGCCGTAGCGCAGATGGCTGGCCGCCGCTAAATCTTGCAGCATCCATTCGCTCATGAGTTTGGAGCGGCCGTAGGGGTTGATGGGGGCTAGCGGGCTGTCTTCCGCGCATTCCATGTTTGGCGGTATGCCGTAGACCGCGGCGGTGGAAGAGAAAATGAAGTGCTTTACGCCCGCCGCGGCGCAGGCGGCGAGCAGATTGCGAGTGTTGCAGGTGTTGTTGCCGTAGTACTTGAGCGGGTCGCTCACCGACTCGGGCACGACGATGTGGGCGGCGAAGTGCAGCACCGATTCGATGTCGTGCTCGCGCAGCAGCTGGGTGATGAAGGGGCGGTCGCCGGTATCGCCTTCCATCAGCTCGCCGTGCAGCACGGCTTCGCGAAAGCCGGTGCTGAGGTTGTCGAGCACGATGATGTGATGACCGGCTTCGCCCAGCTGGCGCACGACGTGGCTGCCGATGTAACCGGCGCCGCCGGTGACCAAAATGGTTTTCTTGCGCATAAGATCCGTCTCGTTGGTGTTGCGAAAAGAGACACAGGATACCACCGGCCTCGGGAATATTATCCCCTCGCGCTCGCGCGGGTCTGGCCTGCCGCGGCCCGCGGGCCTACAATAGCCCCACTTTTTTGACTCAGCAGAAAGCAGCCCTCCAATGAAACAGCTCATTCCCGCTCACGGCGGCCAATTGCAGGTTTTGATGGCCGATGCGGCGCGCGCCGCCGAACTCAAACAAGAGGCCTTGGCGCTGCCGTCCTTGGATCTCGAATTACGGCAGCAGGCGGAGCTGGCGCTGTTGATGAATGGCGCCTATTCGCCGCTGGCGGGTTTCATGACGCAAGCCGACTATCAAGCGGTGTTGCGGGAGATGACTCTGGCCGATGGCACGCTGTGGCCGCTGCCGGTGGTGCTGGACGTGAACGAGGCGCTGGCGGCGCAGCTGGCGCCGGGAAAGTCCCTGGCCCTGCGTGATTTGGAGGGCGTGCTGCTGGCGGTGTTGCGCGTGGACGAGGTGTGGCGGCCGGACCGCGCCGCCGAGGCCCGCGCCCTTTACGGCGAGGCGGGCGCCGAGCATCCGGGCGTCGAGCGCGTGCTCAACAAAACCCAAGCTTATTATGCGGGCGGGCGTGTCGAAGGCGTGGAGGCGCCGAGTTACCACAGCTTTAACGCCTTGCGGCACAGCCCTACGGAGTTGCGCGCCCAATTCGCCAAACGTGGCTGGGCGCAGGTCGCGGCCTATCACAGTATCGCGCCCATGCATGTGGCGCAGGCCAAGTTCAGTGCGCGCGCCGCCCGCGAATTGGGCGCGGAATTGTTGCTACACCCCGTGGTGGAAGAGGGTGAAGACTATTACTACCGTGTGCGTTGTTACCGCGCGGCTTTGGGCCATTTTCCGGCGCAGACCACCATGCTCAGTCTGCTGAATCTGCCCGCGCGCGGGGGCGGTTGGCGTGAGGTGTTGCTGCACGCCATTGTCCGCCAAAACTGCGGTTGCGGCGCCATGGTGTGGGAGGTGAGCACCTACGGCATGACGCCGCGCGAGGTGGCCGAGGCCCAGCAGCGTTTGGGCGAGCGGCTCGCTATCCGGTTGCTGGCCTGCGAGACCATGGTGTACGTGGAGGAGCGCGCGGATTATTTGTCGCCCGCCGAGGTGCCGGCCGGCGCGCGCGTGCGCGAATTCGGCGCCGAGGAATTGCAGCGCCGTCTGCGCGAGGGCTTGGAGATTCCCGAGTGGTTCACTTTCCCCGAGGTCGCCGCCGAGTTGCGCGCCCGTTTCCCCGCGCGCGCCAAGCAGGGGTTTACTCTATTCTTTACTGGTTTGTCCGGTTCCGGGAAATCCACGGTGGCCAAGGCGGTGCTGGCCAAGCTGCTGGAGCTGGGCGGCCGCCCGGTGAGCGTGCTCGATGGCGACGTGGTACGTAAAAACCTATCCAGCGAGCTGGGTTTTTCCAAGGAGCATCGCAATATCAATATCCGCCGTATCGGTTATGTCGCCAGCGAAATCACCAAAAACGGCGGCATTGCCATCTGCGCGCCTATCGCGCCCTACACCGCGCTGCGGCGCGAGGTGCGGCAGATGATCGCCCAATATGGCGCCTTCATCGAGATTCACGTCGCTACGCCATTGGAGGTGTGCGAGGGCCGTGACCGCAAAGGGCTCTACGCCAAGGCCCGCGCCGGGGTGCTAAAGGAATTTACCGGCATTAGTGATCCCTACGAGGCCCCGGAAAATCCGGAGTTGCGCCTCGACACCAGCCAGCTCACGGTGGATGAAGCGGCGCAGCAGGTGTTTCTCTATCTCGAACAGCAGGGCTATATCGCCTGATGGCCTTGTTCGTTCAGGCGCTCGGATAGCGTTGACACGCGGACAATCATCTAGCAAAATACGCCGCTTATTGTCTCGAGGAGGGGTTCCCGAGCGGCCAAAGGGATCAGACTGTAAATCTGACGGTTCTACCTTCGGAGGTTCGAATCCTCCCCCCTCCACCAATGATTTGCCGATGGTGGAGCTGCTTGTTGGGGGTGTCATCCTTCAGGTTTTGTGAGAAGGCGGGTGTAGTTCAATGGTAGAACCTCAGCCTTCCAAGCTGATGGTGTGGGTTCGATTCCCATCACCCGCTCCAACGCGGTGATTGCGGTTGGTTTGACTGAGTAAAAGCGGCCCATATAGCTCAGTCGGTAGAGCACTTCCTTGGTAAGGAAGAGGTCACCGGTTCAAATCCGGTTATGGGCTCCATAAGTTTTTTGGGTGGCGCGCTCGGCGCGGAAGCTAAGAGCGACGTGCGAAATGGTCTGGATCTGGCCCCTCGCGCCGTGTGCCCGCCCGGGGTTGCTGTACAGATAAATGTGTTGGGTGATGGCCTTCCATCTGCTTTGAGGAGACTTTGCGATGTCCAAGGGAAAATTTGAGCGAAAGAAGCCGCACGTCAATGTAGGAACGATTGGTCACGTTGACCATGGCAAGACGACCCTGACGGCCGCGCTGACCAAAGTGCTGGCGGAAAAGTTTGGTGGCGA
>CAMYKQ010000022.1 GCA_947259075.1 uncultured Gammaproteobacteria bacterium
CGCTCAAGTCCTTGCCTTCACGCAATGCCTTGATGGCGGCTTCCATATCGAAGTTGAGATTGTCTTTCATGTGTCATTCCTTTTTGGTTCAGTTTAAAGAAATGACACAGAATTCTGAACACTACCTAGCTTACTGCAAATGCCGCCTCACTATCGACAAGCGCTGCTCCGCATAATCACGCACTGGCGCTTCATTCGCGCTGTAACGATAGGCTTGTGCATAGGACTCGCTGGCGAGCGGCCATTCGCGCAGGGCTTCGGCGGCGATGCCGAGGCCTAACCACCAGCGGCCTTCGGCGGGTTTGAATGACAGGGCCGCACGAAAATTATCACGCGCCTCGGCGTAGCGGTTATCGCGTTGATACAAGGTGGCGAGCAGGCCGAGGTAATCGCCGTCGGGACGAGTGCGCGCGAGGTTGTCTTCCAATAACGCTAAGGCGCGCGCCTCATCATTGGCGTCAACGTAGATCCGCGCGAGGCGCGTGGTGAAGCCGGGGTGTTGCGGCAGCACGGCCATGGCCTCGTATAAATCCTGTTTCGCCTGTTGCATGTTGCCGTTTTGAAGCGACATATCGGCTAAGGTTTCGCGCGCGGCGAGGTGGCCGGGTTCGATGAACAGCGCGGTGCGCAAGGCTTGTTCCGCTTCATCGAGCCGCTTGCCGCGCAGCAGGCTCACGGCCTTGCGATATTGGTTCTCGGCCTTTTCCGCGGCGCTGAGCGGCCGCGCGGTGCGTTCCAAATGCATAGTCGCGGCCGCGTTGTCTTCGCGTGCGGTGGTATTGATGACGGGCGCGGCGCCAGGTGTTTCACGCGGCGTTTCCGTTGGCATGGGCTTGCTTTGCGCGCGATTCTCTACGGGCGGGTTCGCTGAAGCAGGCGGCGCCACATTTTTTTCAGCTTGCGCTTGCGGTGAACTCACCGGAGGTGCGGTAACGGCGGGCGCGCTGGCGAGCGTGAGTTCATTACTTGCGGGCGATGTGATTTGCGCTGCGCTGATTGCGGCGGCTGCAACTTCAACGCGAGGCGCGGGGGTGTCGGCGGCGCGCGGCCAGGTCCACGCTTGTTGCAGCGCCGCCACGGCAATCACGGCGATGATGACGGCGCTGAAGCCGAGCAGCATCATGCGGCGCAGACGCGCGTTGTCGCCGCCCATGCCGTGGGCGTCACCCACGGGGCGCACATCGGCGAATAAGGCGCGCCCGGCGGAACGGCCTTGGGCGCGGTGATCCAGATCCAATAAAACTTTGTTGATGAGGCTCACGGCCAATGACCCCATACCGCGGTCGCGGCGGAGACCGCGGCCACGCCGAGTAAGGTGGAGACATAACGCAACCAGCGGCGCGGCGCGGTGGACTTGCGCAGACCGACGGCCTCGGTGTCGGCGATCGCGGCCTTGACGTACTGCGCGCCGATGCTGAGTTCACCCGCGCCGTAAGCGGCGAGCAAGGCCTTGTGCGCGAGCACGTTGATCAAACGCGGCACGCCGCCGCTGGCTTCGTACAGCAGTTTGACCGCCGCGGGCGTGAACAGGCGTTTGCCTTGATAGCCGGCGGTAGACAGGCGGTGCGATAAATAATCTTCTATGCCCGCTTGATCCATGGGCGCGAGCGTGGCGGAAAAACTGATGCGCTGTTTGAGCTGGCGCACCGCCGGTTGCTCCAGGCGATGATCCAGTTCGGGCTGGCCGAACAAGACTAATTGCAGCAGTTTGCGCCGCGGTGTTTCCAGATTGCTGAGCAGGCGCAGCGCCTCCAAGGTTTCCATGGGCAGGGCGTGGGCCTCGTCGAGACACACGACCACGGTGCAATCGTGTTCGGAGTAGGTCTCGATCAAAAACGCGGTGAGCGCTTTCAATAATTGGTGTTGATTGACATCGTCGTAATAGGGCACGCCCAATTCATCGGCCACCGCCAGCAACAGGGTCATGGGTTCGAGGTAGGGATTGGGTATATAGGCGGTGACGAAATTTTCATCCAGCGATGTTAAGAATTTCCGGCACAATAAGGTTTTTCCGGTGCCGACCTCGCCGATGACCTTGGTGAAGCCCTCGCCGCTGCGCACGGAGACCAAAAGGGTGTTGAGCGCGATTTGACAACTGTCATGCGCGAAGAAGAAGCGCGAATCGGGGGTGTTGGTGAAGGGGGCTTCACGCAGGCCGAAATGGCGCGCGTAGACCCAGTCGGCCGAGGAGCTGCGTTCCATGCGAGTGTGCGTCATCCTAGCCTCCCGTCCTCACGGCTTGCGCGTGTCGAGCAGATCGGCGGCGCGCCGTTGCGAAGACTGTATCGAGTCCGTCCACACCTGGTTGCCGTCGACCACGGTGGGTTTGAGCAGGATCACCAGCTCTTTTTTGATGCGGGTGATTTTCTGGTGTTTGAAAAGATTGCCGATGACGGGGAGGTCACCGAGCAAAGGCACCGAGGCGTTTTGCGTGGTGACCGCCTCTTTCATCAAACCGCCGATGACGATGACCTGGCCGGTGTGGGCGCGCACCACGTTATCCGACTCTTGAATGGTGCTGAAGGCCAGCGGCAGACTGAAACTTTCGCCGCTGATGACGAAGCTTTTATCTTTCTGTTGCACATTGCTCACCGTGGGGTGGATGTGCAGGGTGATATTGCTGTTGCTGTCGATCTGCGGCGTGACGTCCAAGGCGATGCCGGAGAAGAAGGGCGTGAGCTCCACCGACGGCGTTTGCGTGGTGGTGGAACCGGTGGTGCTGGCGGAGTTGCTCACGCCGGTGACGAAAAATTCATCGCCGCCGACCTTGATGACGGCCTTTTGATTGTTGACCGTGGATACGCGCGGGCTGGACAAGACATGCACATTGCCCTGGGTTTGCAGCAGCTCGACGAAGGCGGCGAAGTCCGGTGTCTTCAAGGCGAGGCTGAACATGCCGCCGAAGGCGGAGGTGAGGCCGGACTTCACCGGCGCGAAATTAGCGTCGGGTTGCAGATTACCAGACTTGCTGGCGAGATCGCTCACGCCGGAATTGAGCAAGGTGCCGCCGCCGGTTTGGCCCAAGAGATAGTCGACATCACCCACGCCGCCCAGCGCCGCCCAATTGATGCCGGCTTGAAAACCGTCATTGAGTTCCACCTCCACGACCTTGGCTTCCAATACCACTTGGCGGTTGACGGTGGATTGGGTGATGCCGAGATAGTGTTCCACCATCGCCAATTCATCGGGCATGGCGCGCACGATGACCAAACCGGCTTGCGGCTGCACCACCACGCGGCGGCCTTCCTCGGTGCCGATGATGGCCTCCAGCGCGCCGCGGAGCTCCTGCCAGAAATGACTATCGGATAAGGTTTCGACTTGTATGCTATTGGCGCGGCGCGAGCCGCCGTCACCGCCGCTATCGCCGTTGCTATTGCCATTCTCGCCATTGCCATTGCTGTTACCTTGCGTCAACTCGCCGGAGGAGACGCGGGTTTCCGAACGGCCCTTACGATTGAGCGCGAGATAGTTGACGGGGAACAAGCGCGTTTGCAGGCCTTGGCCCAAGATATAAAAGCGATGATCGTCGCGGCGGAAATCATAACCGTAGACCTGGCGCAGGGCGTCCACCGCCTCGGGCACGGTGACGTTTTTCAGATGCAGTGAGATCGTGCCGCTGACCTCGGGATGCACCACCATGCTATACGGCGTGTCTTCCACCAGACTCATGAACACTTGCCGCGCCGGCGTATTGCTGGCGCTCAAATCGAAGCGAGGTTCCAAGGGGGCATCGGCCGCCGCCGGCACATTGAGCGTCATGGGCGGCAACAGCGCTTGATTCACCTCCGGCGGCAGATTCATGCTGGTCTGCTTCGCCTCTTTCAGACTGGCGTTGATCTCATTTTTCACCGAACCGTCCCAGCGCGAGGGCGCGCTTTGACAGCCAGCCACCAGTGCGGCCAGCAACAGCGCCGCGCCGCGTGTCAGCGATGGTTGCAAGAATTTAGTTTTATTCTGTTTCACCGTCCCGCTCCTTGCCAGGGTGATGTTCCACCACCGGCCGCGCCAGCAGCTTCAAGCTGAAATCACGCCCACCCCGCTCCACCCACACTTCATAGGGCTCGACCGTTTTGACGCGCGCCCCCGCCACCATCGCGCCCACGCCCACGGTTTGCCCGTTGATGACCGCCAGCCGCCGCCCGGAGGAGACGATGGTCGATTGCAACACCAGGGTCTGCGCCGGTTTCGCCGCCGTCCGCCCATTGTCCACGGCCCAAGTTTGCGGGCGCATCGGGTCGGGCAGCTCGCTGAGATCCTGCGCCTGCACCCCGCCCATGCACGCCACCGCGACGCACAGCCGCGTGATGAAAATGATGCCGTTGTACGTCGGCTTCATAAACCTATCCACGCTTGATCCATGCTCAAGGTGTAGACCACCACGGTGGCCGAGGACACGGGGTATTTTTCGGTGCGCACATCGACTTGATCCCACAGCACCCGCCATGGCAAGGCTTCGAGATTGATTAAAAACGTCACGATATCGCGGTAACCGCCCGACACCTCGATACGTAAACCGTGTTTATACAACGGCACGACGGGTTCAGGCGGCGGCATATCGCCTTCGGCGTTGTTCTCCTGAATTACATGCGGCGGCAGGTTCTCCACTTTCACTACCCGCAGCTGGTGATTTTGCGATAGCAGACTTTGCACCAGCTGGGTCATCTCCTTCGGGCTCACCAAACCGTTCATCAATTCCGCGAGCGGCGCGTCCACTTCGCGCAATTGCTGGGTTAATTCCCGCAGGCGCGCTTGATTGCCGGCATCGGGGTCTTGAGTCAATTGCATGGCCAAATTGGAAGTTTGCGTTTGCAGTGACGCGAGCTCGCTTTGTTTGCCGTCCAGTTCGGCGCTGAGTTGCGCGCGTTGTTTGTGCAGCGGCGAAAAGACCGCGAAGATGCTGATGACGAACACGATCGCCAAGGCCGTAGCGAACAACATCACGCGCTCGCGCAGACTGCGTCCGTCCACCCATTGCATCAAGACTTGCGTGCGTCCGGCGAGGGCGGCGGGGAATTTCATGAACCCTCCGGAAAGGCGGTGGCGACTAGGAACGCCATGGGGCCTTGCGCCGGTTTGTTATCTTCCGTCAGCGGGCGATGGAGTTGGAAGCTGCGAAACTCTTGGCCTTGCAGCAGGGTTTCATGCGAGAGATTTTGCAAATATTGCGGCACCAGATCGGGGGTCAGCGTCGCGCCGCGCAAGGTGAAGTCATTGCCCGCGCCGGTGATGGAGACGCTGGTCAACCACATGCCGCGCACATGCTGGCGCGCGAGGGCGACCAGATAACGGGAGTAACCTTCGCCGCGTTGAAACAGATCGCCCTGCAACAGCGCGCGCAATTGCTGGCGGTGGTTGATGACTTGTTCGAGTTTGTTTACCTGTTCGAGCAAGGCCGGGTCCGGCTGGGCCGCGGCGAGTTGCGCGGCGAGCGCCGCCAATTGCTGCTGAGAGTCCGCCACTTGAAGCGCCACGGCGCGGCTGCGTTCTTGCAGGGTATACAGCTGCCAGCCGGCAAAACCCGCCAACGCCGCGGCGCCGGTCAGCACCGCGGCGATGCTCCATAACAGCGTCTTCGCCGCGAAGGGTTTCTTTTCGCGGCGCAGCGGGGCTTGATACAGATTGATCTGCTGTTTCATGCCGCGATGCCTTCGTCACGCAAGGCCGCGGCCAGCGGTAAAAAGAAACGCGATTGCCAGTCCGCGGGCAAACCGCCTTGGTGATCGATGTAGTCACCCAGATCGAGCAAGGAGACCTCGACGCCGAGATTCGCGCGCAGGTAGTCGATCACCGGCGCGGCCTCTATCGCCAAGGGCGCCAGTATCAAATGCCGCAGCGGCGCTTGGCGGAAATGGCTCTCGTAATAATCGAGCGAACGTTGTATCTCAAGGACGATTTGCCCCAAGGCGTTGTCACGCGTCACTTCGCTGCTGAGTTGAGTCTGCCCCACCGACAGGGTGCGGCTGAGATAGAGTTCGCCTTGGCGGGTCAGGGTGATTAAACCGTGATCCTGCCGCAGCGAGAGCAGGGCCACGCCTTGCGCGTCCTGCGGCAACAGGGCCGCGATATTGCGCTGGGCCAGCTCGGCGATGTCGATGACGGCCAGTTTCGCGCCGGTGTTCAGCAGCAAATCCACCCGCTGCTTGAGCACCGCGTTGCGCGCCGCCACGACGTAGACCGAACGTTTATTGCTATTGGCGCCGACACGCGGCGCCTCGAAGACGTCCAAGGTGACGTCGCTGACCGGGCCGTCGACCAGGTCTTTGATGCGCCAGCGTAGCGCCGCGGTGAGTTCGGCCGCGGGCACGTCCGGCGCTTCCGCCACCAAGAGCTTGTAATCACCGCCCTCCAGCACGGTGGTGCAGGGCGTCTGTTGTAAATGGTGGCGTTGCGTCAATTCGCGCATCAAGTCGGCGGGGCTGCCGCCGTCGGCGAAGGCGCGGAAATCACAGGCGAGCAGCTTGGGCCGCAGCCGCCCGCTGTGCTGCAATTGCACCAGGGCGATACCGTCGCTGTCCACGCCGATGGCGCTGATGCCCGGCGAGGCTTTCTTGCCCAGTAATTTGGCGAACAGACCCATACTCCTTTGCAATCTCCTTGTGTCCCTTATGCCACCCAGCCGGCCGCGTACGCGCTTTCCCGGCATGACACCGCAAGACCCCGCTCGCTTGCGATGAGTCTAAGACACTGACTTTATCGGCGGGACGCGGGCGAACCTTAGCAAACGTGACCCGCGTCACAGTTTCACGGGATGACATCCTGCCAGTTGCTGACGCTGATACCGCCGCCGCCGGGCCCCGATAGATTGACCTCGTCGAACAATACGGCGTAGGCCTCATTTTTTTTGACCTTATTATCGTTCTTGACGTCAAAGGCGAGGCGGATGCGGTTGATGCTTTTGCCGGCGGGTACGGTCCAGTTGAGGCTGGTATTGGTCCAATTGATCTTTTGGATTTGGCAATCGGACCAGAGGCGGTAGACGGTGTTGTCGCTAGCCACGAGATCTATCGCCATCATCATATTGTCGGTCTTGCCCTTGTCGCGGATTTTCCTATACCAAAAATCCAACAGCAGGTTGTCGCCCGCTGCGAAAGGCGCGGGCAGGCCGTGTTCGCGGTAGCCGCTCAAGCGGCCGTTGGCCACGGTGGCGTCCACCTCGGCGCGGAAGGCGCCACCCGTGGAACCCGGCGCGTTTTCCGTGGGGTCGTATGTCACCCAGCCGGTGCTGGCCGGCGCGGTGATGTTATCCACCGTTGGCGGGCAGGCGCGGTTGAAGGTGTCGCCGGCGGGTCCCGCCGTGGGCCAGGCGCTGATGTCGTTGAAGGGCTCGCTGACACCGGCGGCGCTGATTTCCGCGATCACCTCCGTCACCCGCACGGCGTTGCCGCCTTGGGTGGCGACGCGGCCGCTGCTGCTGATGCGCCGCTGGTTGGCGGGCAGGGGATTGCCCGAGGCGTCGTTGGTGCTCACGCTAATCGTGAAGTCGCCGTCGGCGAACACCACCGGGCCTTCGCCCGTGTAGGTGCTTGGGCTCAGCGACCATTGGCGCATGCCGCGCTCCAAGCCCGATTCGGCGATGAACAGCGCCTTGCTGGCGTGGGCCTGATTGACATTGCTGCTCACCTGGCTGGTGGCGAGAAAGGCCACGGCGCTGCCTAAAAACCCCATGACCACGATCATCACCACCGCGACGATGAGCAGCGAACCGCGCTGCGCGCCGGGCGATTTCATGAAAAGCTCCTCGGCTTAATGAGCGTGCGCGAAGTCAAATTGGCGCCGCCGCGCGTCACGGTGAAACTGGCCGCGATGTAATAGACCTGGGTCGCGTCGGCGGCGAGGGTTTTGCCGTCGCGGCGCAGATAAGTGAAGGACAGCGCGCTGATGCCGTCGGCCAAGGGCTGGCCGTTGCGCAGCAGCACATTGCCGGACAGGCTGTAATTGATGCTGCTGCCCGCGGTGTTGACCAGGGTGATTTGGCTGGCGGGGATCATCACCAAATCCGCCGCCGTGGCTGAGCGCACGGCGCGCAGATCGCGATTGAGCCGTTGCAGGGCGAGGTGTCCCTGCCAGTCGGCGTCGCTGACGTCGCGCTGGCGGAAATAGGCGTCGAAGCCGCCGCTGAGGATGGTGCTGCTCACCCCCGCGATCAGCGCGAGAATAATGATGACCAGCACCAATTCGAGCAAGGTGAAACCGCGGCTGCGGCGGACTGCATGAATGCCGGGTGCCGGCGCCATATCAGTAATTCGCCACCAGCGCGGTGAGTTGCGCCCCGCCCTTGCCGCTCACGGTCACGGTGATGACTTTGTAATTTCCATCGCCGTTCCACGCCGTGCCCAGGGTGCCGGTGACGGTGAAACCGGCGGGGATGGCGCTGCACACCGGCTGGGTCGACGGCGGCGCGGAGGTGCAAGGGTCGAAACTGGCCGCGGTGAAACCGGCGAAACCCAGGGCGCGTTTTTGCGCGAGGATCAGTTCCATGCGCTCCGCCGCCAATTGCGCCGAGCGCACCGTGCGCTCCAACTCGCGGGCGCTTTGCAGCGCGCCGGTGAAGCTGGCGAATATGGCTACGCCCAGCACGCCCATCACCACGATGAAGATCAGCAGCTCAATGAGCGTGAAGCCGCGCGTGCGCGGGTGAGCAGGGAATAAGCGGCCGTGTTTCATGGCGCGATCACCCGGCCGGTTTGCGGGCTGATGCGTACCGTGCGGTTCTCGCCTTCGGCGCTGAGGGTGATGACCGCGTCGGCGGCCAGGGCCGTGCCCGGCAAGGCGCTGTCCACATAGGGCGCGCCGTTACCGCTGAAGACCAAAAAGGCATGGGTGCCAGTTAAAGTGATGCCGCTGGCTAGAGACACGTTGTTGGCGGCGGTGGCCGGATGCGGCACCGGCACCGTGCCCGCGGCATTGCTGAATGAGTAACCCGCCGCGCTGAAGTTGATGCGGTAACGCTGGCCGCGGGTCATGGAGAGGGATTGAATGTAACGGATGTCGCTCACCAGTTGATCGGCCTGCGCCGCGAGATTGACCGAGAGGCCGCGCCATTGAGTGACGAACATCAGCGAGAGGATGGAGACGACTACTAACACCGTCACCAGTTCTACGAGGGTGAAGCCTTTGTGATGGCCGCGGGACATGGTGAGGCCTTAAAACGGAATGCCCGCGCCACTGGCGCGGGCATCACCATTGTTTAAGACAACTTAGAGAACTTCAATCGCCCGGAAGCTGGCGGTGGTGCTATTGGGGCCAGTCAAGGTGCAAGCGGCCGAGGTGCCGTCGATGCCCGAGGCCATCACGACGGAGCCAATAGAGTAGCCTGCTGGCAAGCCGCCATCCAGCAGAGCGCCGGCCGCCGTGCAGTTACCGATCGCCGTAGCGGCGCCGGAGGATTTTTTCTTGGCGAAATTCATCACGGAGGCAGAACCCAAGGCACCGGCCGTGGCTTCGGTGGCGGCGACTTGCGCATCGTCCGACAGATCGATGAATTGCGGCACGGCGACGGCGGCCAAGATGCCGAGGATCACGATCACGAGTACCAGTTCGATCAGGGTAAAGCCAGACTGCTTCTTCATTTTGAAATCTCCTAACAAGGTGTCAATGTAATTTATTTAGTGAAAGTGCCCGAAAATTTGCGTTTCGTTGCAGACTGATTGGAAATCCCTCTACTCGTACCGCTGTCCGTCCTGAACGCCGCTTACACAACTCGCCGTCGCTGATGTGCGTGCCGCGGAACCCGGTCACACTTTGTGTCGGCACGGAAAATATTTTCTTTAGAAAAAACTGCTGGCTTATCAGCTTAAAACTTGGGTAAATGCGGCGGGCCCGCTTAGTGATGCAGGGCCGCGCTGGCCAAGCCCCACATGGGCATGAAGACGCCCAGGGCCAGAATCAGCACGATGACACCTACCGCGCCCAGCAAGACCGGTTCGATGGCGGTGCTGAGGTGTTTAAGCTGGTATTCCACCTCCCGTTCGTAATATTCCGCTACCTCGTTTAATAAATGGTCGAGGGCGCCGGTCTGTTCGCCGACGCCGATCATTTGAATCACCAGCGGTGGAAACAGGCCGGTGGCGGCGGCGGTGCGGGTGATGCTCTCGCCGCGCTCCACGCCGTCGCGCATGGCGCGCACCTTTTCGGCGATGTAGACATTGTCCACGGCATTACCCACCACCATCATGCCTTGCCCCCAAGGCACGCCGGATTTGATACAGATGGACAGGGCGTGGGCGAAGCGGCCTAAAGTGGCGCGGTAGATGATGCCGCCGATGATGGGCATCTTGAGTTTGTAGCGGTGCCAGCGCATGCGGCCTTCCGTGGTGCGGATGTGGCGTTTCGCGCCAAACACGCCGCTGACGGCGGCGAAGACCAGCAGGGGCCAGTATTTCAGGGTGAAGCTGGAGCTGGCGATGAGGATGCGGGTGGGCAGGGGCAGCTCGGCGTTGAACCGCGAGAATAATTGCGCGAAGGCCGGGATGACGAAAATATTGATGATGACCAGGGCGGCGGCGATGGCGCCGATGACGATGAGCGGATAACGCATCGCGGAGCGGATGCGGTTGCGGGTTTCGCGTTCTTGTTCCAGATAACTGACCAATTGCAAAAAACTCTCGGCCAGGGTGCCGCTGGCCTCACCGATTTCGATGATGCTGACATAGAGCGAAGGGAAGACATCGGGGTGTTGTCTAATCGCGTTGCTCAAATCCTGCCCCGAATCCAGGCCGTCGCGGATGGCGCCGATCACCGTCGCCAGGCCGTCGCTGGGCGTGGATTCGCGCAAGCCCTGCAAGGCATCAAGGATGGGCACGCCCGAGCGCAGCAAGGTGTACATCTGCCGCGAAAAGAAAATCAGGTCGAGAAGATTGATCTTGGGTTTAGATTTAAGACCGGACCAAACCAGACCGGCCTTTTTCTCCGCCGGCGCGGGGGCGATGTCGATGGGGGTGATGCCATTGCCGGATAAATAGACGGCCACGGCATTTTCATTGTCCGCGTCCAACACCCCGGTTTCGAGCTGGCCTTGGTGATTGCGTCCACGATAACGGTAGTGAGCCATGGCTAATCTTCGATGCTGAAGCTGACCCGCAGCACTTCATCCACGGTGGTCAAGCCTTGTCTGGCCAAGTCCAAGGCACTTTGTTTGAGGCTTTGGTAGCCGTTTTGCTGCACCGCGCGGCGGCTGAATTCGACGTATTTTCCTTGATGCAGCAGCTCCGCCAGCTCGGCGGTGATGGCGAGGTATTCGAAGATGCCCATGCGGCCTTGGTAGCCGGAATCATTGCAATAGGCGCAACCGCGGCCGCGTTTGAATGCTACCGGCTCGGCGCCCAGCGCCAGCTCGCCTTGCAAGACCACGCGCGTGGCGGGATCGACCTCATCGTCCTCGACGCAGTTGTCGCAGATGCGGCGGATCAAACGTTGCCCGAGGATGCCGCGCAAGGCCCCGGCAATGAGATAGGGTTCGGCGCCCATATCGATGAGGCGCAATACGCAGGACACCGCGTCGTTGGTGTGCAGGGTGGAGAGGACGAAGTGGCCAGTCATCGCGGCACGCAGGCCGATCTGCACGGTCTCCGCGTCGCGCATCTCGCCCACCAGCACCACGTCGGGATCGTGGCGCAACACGGCGCGCAGCACGCGGGCGAAGGTCAGTTCCACTTTGGTATTCACCTGCACCTGATTCACGCCGGGCAGGCGGTATTCCACCGGATCCTCTACGGTGATGATTTTCACCGAGGGTTCGTTGAGTTCCTTGAGCACGCTGTAAAGCGTGGTGGTTTTACCGCTGCCGGTGGGGCCGGTAACTAGAAAGATGCCATGCGGACTGCGCAGCACTTGTGCCATGCGTTTGCCGATGGCGGCGGGCAGATCCAGTTGCGCGATGGACAAAATGCCCGCTGAATGGTTGAGCAGACGCAGCACCGCCGCCTCGCCGGTTTCCAGTGGCATGGTGGAGACGCGCACGTCCACGTCCTTGTCGCGGATATTCATGTGAAAGCGGCCGTCTTGCGGCAGGCGCCGTTCGGAGATGTCGAGATGGGCCATGAGTTTCAGCCGCGACAGCAGGGCGGCGCTGATGCGCCGCTCAGCGGTGGTTTGCAAATGCAACACGCCGTCGATGCGGAAACGGATGCGCAATTCGGTTTTGTCCGGCTCGATGTGGATGTCGGAGGCATTGACCTGCACCGCGTCCTCGAACATGGTTTGCAACAGCTTCACCACCGGCGCGTCGGCGACGTTTTCGTTGACGGTGCGGCCGAACAGCGGTTCGTCGTTGGCGGAGAGTTGCTGGTCGAGTTCCGCGGCGAGGCCGCTGATCTCCGTGGTGCGGCGGTACACCGTGTCGATGATGCGCAGCAGATCGGCCTCTTTGACCACCGCCAGCTTGATCGGCTTTTGGGTGATGCGCGCCACTTCATCGTAGGCGAAGATGTTGGTGGGGTCGGCCATGCCCACCAGCAGGCCTTCGGCGTCTTCCTCGAGGGCGATGACCCGGAAGCGGCGCGCCTGCACCTCGGGAATCACTTTGACGATATCTTGTTTGATTTCGTAGCGGCGCAGATCAATGAAATCGATGTTCAACTGCCGCGCGAGAAAATTCAGCAATTGGTCTTCGCTGAGGATGCCGCTGTCGATGAGCACCCGCCCGAGCTTTTGCCCGGAACTCTTTTGGGTGTTGAGCGCCGTGCCGAGCTGTTCCGCGGAGATCACGCCGTGCTCGACCAAGAGGTCGCCGAGGCGGATTTTTTTAGGTTTCACCAGCGCCATTCGCCGTCCTTAAAAGTCGCGCATTCGCAAGAGAGACGGGCGCCGGGGCGTTTTTTCCTATGCCGGCGGTGATTGCCCACCCGAGAGCTTTAGCGGCTGATCGCGCTTGATCTTTATCGGACGCGGTGTTTAGTTCAAGGGAAAGGCCGAGGCCAGCAAGGTGTTTAAACCTGGACCGGAGACGGGGGGGCTGAAGAGGAAGCCTTGGCCGATGTGGCAGCCCTGGCCTTGGAGAAAGCGCAATTGCTCGGGGGTTTCGATGCCTTCGGCCACCACGTTCAGCTCCAAGGCCCGCGCCATGGCGATGACGGCGGAGATGATGGCCTCGTCATCCTTGTCGTGGGTGGCGTCGCGCACGAAGGAACGGTCGATTTTCAAGGTGTCGACCGGAAAGCGTTTGAGATAGCCGAGGGAGGAGTAACCGGTACCGAAATCATCGATGGCGAGACGGACCCCCATGGCTTGCAAGGCGTTGAGGGTGTGTTCGGTGACGGGGTCATTTTGCATCAACACGCTTTCGGTCACCTCCAGTTCCAGCAGGTGGGAGGGAAGGCCGTGTTCCGCCAGGATGGTCCGCAAATTCGCCACCAGGGTAGGCTGCATGAATTGCCGGCCGGAGATATTGACCGATAACCGCAGCGGCGCGCCGCCGTGCTCACGCCAGCACACGGCGTGTTCACAGGCCTTGCGCAAGGCCCACTCGCCCACCGCCAAGATCAGGCCGGTGTCTTCGAGGGCGGGGATGAAGTCCATGGGGTTGATGAGCCCGCGTTGCGGGTGCTGCCAGCGCAGCAAGGCCTCGGCGCCGATGATACGGCCGCTGATTAAATCGACCTGCGGTTGAAAGTAAAGAGCAAACTCATTACGTTCCACCGCGTGGCGCAGATTGGTTTCCAGGTCCAGCCGCTTAAAGGCGGTGGCGCTCAAATCGGCGGAATAAAATTGAAAGCAGTGGCGGCCCTGTTCCTTGGCGCGGTACATGGCGGTGTCGGCGTGGCGCAAAAGAATGTGTGGATCACCGCCATCGTCCGGCGCGAGGGCGATACCGATACAGAGGGTGATGTAAAGTTCGTGTTCATCGATACGCAGGGCCTGGGACAGCGCGTTGAGTATGGCATTGGCCTGTTGCGGCACGCTGTTGCCGGCGGGGAGGTTTTCCAGCAGCAGCGCGAATTCATCGCCGCTCAAGCGGGCCAAGGTATCGCCGGGCTTGGTCTGCTTGACCAGCAGTTCCGCCAGCGCCTTCAGTACTTGATCACCGAACTCGTGCCCCAGGGTGTCGTTGACGATTTTGAAGCAGTCGATGTCGAGGCAGAGTACCGCCAGCTGTTTTCCCGAATCCTGGTTTAAGGCCAGCGCGTGTTCGAGGCGCTCGGTGAAAAGCTGGCGGTTGGGCAAGCCGGTGAGCGCGTCGTGATAGGCGAGATAATGCAGACGTTCTTGGGTCTGCATGCGTTCGGTGATGTCCTTGCCGGTGGAAATGTAGTGGCTGATCTCGCCGCCGGCGCCCTTCAACGGCGTGATGGTCTTCTCTTCGTAATACAACTCACCGGTTTTTTTGCGGTTGATGAGGATGTCGCGGAAGGGCTGACCCGCGAGCAGGGTTGACCACAACGCGCGGTAAAACGCCCTACCGTGTTTGCCGGATTTAACGATATTGGGTTTATGCGCCAAGGCTTCGGCGGCCTCGAAGCCGGTCATGGCGGTGAAGGCGGGATTGATGTATTCGATCACGCCATCGCGGTCGGTGATCATCACCGCGTCCGCGGTCTGCTCCAGGGCGAGGGAGAGCTTGCGATTTTTTTCATTGTCGCGCTGATGGATCAATTCCGCGGCGATGCGCGTAGCGAAGATTTGCAGTATGGCCTCGGCCGGTTGCAGTTCGGGCAGCGCCTTGCGGTGGCTGATGGCCACCAGGCCGAGCGGCCGGCCGGCGGTGTCGGTGAAGGGCACGCCCAGAAAACTCTCCAGCTCGAATTGCGTGGCCAGCGAGCATTCGGGAAAGTGCCGGCGCAGGGCGCGGGGATAGTAATTCGGCCGGGCCTGAAGCACTTCATTGCAGGGCGTGCCCGTCAGCGAATAGCGATGATGGCTGACGATGTTGCCGCGATCGCACAGCGTCACGATCTCGGCCGTCGTCGGTTCGGCGGTTTGCACGCTGATGAAAGCCACGTCCACCCGCAGTACGCGGGCGAGCGCTTCGACCAACGAACGATAGAATTGCTCGCCGGTGCTGGCGGAGACCGCCGCCGCGACGTCGCGCAGCGCCACCTCCAAACGCTGGCGCTCTTTCACTTCCTTGCGCAATTTTTTATTGCCTTGGCGCAGCTCGCGGGTTTGCGCGGCGAGTTTGGCTTGCAAGGAGGCTTGGGTCTCGCGCAGATCCTCGCCCGCCGCTTGTCCCTGGAATCGATGGTGACAGGCATCGATCAAGCTTGCGGTGGTGTCCAGCAGCGGGGCGAGATACTCGATCAAGGCCTGATCGTAAGCCCCGGCGCGGTTGGCCAGGCCCACCATGCCTATCAGTCGCCCGCCGCACTTCAAGGGCAGACCCAGAAAATTATCCATTGGCGGATGACCCGGCGGCGTGCCGCCGCTGCGCGGGTCCTTGGCCGGATCGTCGGCGATCACCGCCTCGCCGCCGGTGATCACCGCGCCGAACAGCGTATCGAGATTGTGAAATTCCAGACCCTGTTGCGCGTAGCGCCGATACAACTCGCGCGTCTCCTCATTCCAGGTGATGTCGCTGATGGCGCGGGTCTTGAGAAACGGCGCGCCGTCCTCTTCGCGCAGGATTTCGCCGATGAAGCCGAAGGCGCTGTCGCTGAGCGCCAAGAATTCGATGAGCAATTCATTGAAGAGCGCGAGCGGATCGTTCGCGGAGATGAAATGTCGTTGCGCGCGAAGGATGCACTCCAGCAGGCGATGCTGAGCGGCGGCCGGCGTTGTCTGATTTTCCTGTGGCGAGCGTTGACCACGGTCTATCATTATATTTATTCCGAACTCTTAAACGTCTCGGTTACCGAAGCCGCGCGCCTCGTCGCGTCGTGAGGAATATCTAAGCGCGCCGCTTGGCTTTTATTTTTCATCCGGGGCCCATTAAACACGACACGACCACTTAGCCGCAATAGCTAATTCAATACCGCGGACCATCACGGATGAAAGGCGCGCACCTCGCGGCGTAAACGCGGTAAACAGGTGTGATCGCCACGCGCGCCGTAGCGCAGCGCGATGTACAGCGCGCTGATGGTGCGCACTTGATGCGCCAGTTCGGGGCGGACGCGGCTTACGCGCCGCGCATAATCTTCAGGGCCTTCGTGCGCGGCGCGCGCCAGGCCGCGGCGCGCGAGTTTGCGGCAAAAGCGCTGATATAAACGCGTCACTGGATCATTGCCGCGGCGCTCCGCGTTAAGCAGGCGCAAGACTAGCAGGCAGAGAATGACGCCGATGACCGTCAGCAAGCCGATCGCCACGCTCTGCCAGGTGAGGCCGCCGAGGCTGAGCCATGACAGCAAGTCCGATTGACGCCCGGCATCGAAACCCAGCACCCATTCATTCCAGCGGGTATTGACCGCGTCCCAGCCGTGACGCATGCCGCGCCATAGCGTGTTGAGCAAGGGATTGCGCTGCAGTTCGAAGCGTACGGCCATGCCCTCTTCTTGCGGACTGAGATCGATGCCGCGTTCGACGCGTTCGGGCGCGACCGCGGCGGTGGGATCCACCCGCTGCCAGCCGCTGCCGTCCAGCCACACTTCGGCCCAGGCGTGGGCATCGCGCTGACGCACGATGAAATAATTGCCGAGTTCATTGAGCTCGCCGCCCTGATAACCGGTGACCACCCGCGTGGGAATGCCCGCGGCGCGCATCAAAAAAGCGAAGCTGCCGGCGTAGTGTTCGCAAAAACCCTTGCGGGTATCGAAGAGAAAACCATCGACGAAGTTATCGCCGATCAGCGGCGGCGAGAGGGTGTAGATGAAATTTTCAGTGCGGTACAGCCGCAAGGCGGTTTGTACGATCTCCGCGGGCGAGGCCGCGCGCCGGCGCCATTCCGTGGCCAGACCGCGCGCGCGCGGATTGCCGCCGATCGGCAGTTGTAGATAACGCTGGCGTTCCGTTTCGCTCAAGGCGCCGGTTTTGTAGTCGGGATAGGAGCGCATTTCATAGCGCAGGCGTTCTCGCACCGGTTGGCGCGACAGCAACTGGAATTCGTCGTTGATATCGCTGAACGGCGGCACTTCGGCGGGCAGGTCGAGAGCGAACAGCCATAGCTTGTTGTGCGGCTCGATCATCACCGCATATCGCAACGGTTCGCCGAGGGCTTGATAGTTCACCACCTGCGTTTGCAGGGCGCCGCCGCGCCGCGGCGCGGCGCGCCAGCTCTCGCCATCGGTTTGCGAGAATACCGGGCCGCGCCAGTAGCGCTGCTGCGCTTCGGGCGGCGCGCCCTCGAAGTTGGCGCGGAAGGCGATCGCGTCCGATTGGCCCAGCTGGCTGATTTGCCCCGGTGACATTTCATCGCTCAACCCCGTCATGCCGCTGTAGGCGTCGTTGGGCAGGCCCCACAGCGGGCCGCTGATGCGCGGAAACAAGACGAACAACACCAGCATCAACGGCAGGGCGCGCGCCAGCATGGCGCCGGCGAGACGCAGATTAATCAGCGGCGCGGCGCTCTGGCGGCGATTGAGATCGATGAGCACGGCCGTGAGCACGGCCACCATGCCTAGCATATACACCGCCATGAACATGGATTGGCTGAAGAGGAAATGGATGATGACCAGGAAATAACCGAGGAAGACGACCACGTAGATATCGCGGGTCTCGCGGATTTCCAGCAGCTTCAAACCCAGCATGGCGATGAGCAGCGCGGTGCCGGAATCCCGTCCCAGCAGGGTGCCGTAATCAGCGAATATCACCGTGAGCGTGACGAGAGTGAGCAGGATGCGCAGCCAGGCGGGCGGCATGCGCCGCTGTTGCCGCGCCGCGATAAAACGCCAGGCGCCAAGACTGAAAACCAGGATGCTGAGCCACGGCGGCAGATGCGGGGTGTGGGGCAGCACCACTAAGGCCAGCACCGCGAGCAGGTAATAAAGCGTTTCCCCGCGCAGCGGTGGATGCAATGTCCCGCGCCGCATCACCGGCGCGGCTCCTCGTAGAGGGCCAGGGCTTCCAAACAACGTTGCTGCTGGCCTTCGCCTTGCCCGGGTGCTAGCACCGTGCCCGGCAGGCGCAGGCCGTAGCGCCGGCCGTCGCGCGCCGCCTCCAGCACCCAGCGGCACAGCTGGCGCAGGCGCGCCTCACCGTCGAGTTGCGGCAGGGCGTCCCAGTCCAGCCACAATTCGGGCGACTCGCTGGCGGCGAATTGTTTGGTGAGCAGCGGCAGGGCGCGCGCCAGCGCCTTCCAATGCACGTGGCGGATGGAGTCACCGGCTTGATAGGGACGAAAGCCGAGAAAGTCGTCGGTGCCCGGTTGATGGCCGCTGTTGTCGCCGTGATCTTGGCGGCGGTCGCGCGGCAAGGTTTGGAAATGGCCGGGCCGCGGATAGATCAAGCCGTGCATGTCGACGTCGGCGTAGGACCAGGCGCGCACCAGCCCCAAGGGAAAAACGGTGGAGACGGTGATGCGGCCCAGCGCCAGACGTCCGCGTTTGAGCGCGGGCACTTTCACTTCGACTTGCGCCGTGCTTTGCGCGGGGATGTCGCACAACACCGCTTCGCCGTTTTTGGGGGCGAGCACGAGGGCGGTGCGCGGCAGATGGTCGCCGTTGTGCAGCTGCACGATGAAACGCGCCGTGCCGCCGGCGAAGGCGGGCAGCACGCGGCCGCGGCCGAGGGTGAGCCGGGCGATGTTGCGGTAGGTGTACAAAATGGAAAGCATGCCTAAGCTCGCCAGCAGAAAGGTCAGGGCGAAGCCGAGGCTGTTGTTGTAATTGATGGAGCCCAGCAGCATCACGAACAGCATGAAGCCGAACAGCAAACCGTAGCGCGTGGGCAAGGCGTAGATGCGGCGGCGGTCGAGGGTGACGCGCTCGCCGCGCGGTACCTTGTGGGGAAAGAGCTTGTCGAGACGCAAGCCCGTCCACAGTTGTTGGCCGGCGGTGGCGAGGGCCTGTTTCATGGCGCTCAGGGAATGGGCACGGCGGCCAGGGTCTGGAATAACTCGGCGGACGATTGTTCGCTGTACTCGGGCGCGGCTTGCAGGCGATGACGCACTACGGCGGGTAACACCGCCTGCACGTCTTCGGGCATGACATAGGCGCGGCCCGCCAGCACCGCCCAGGCCTGCGCGGCGCGCACCAGCCCCAGTCCGGCGCGGGGCGAGAGGCCGTCGCGATACTGCGGCGCTTGGCGGCTGGTTTGCAGGATGGCTTGCACATAATCGAGCAGGGCCTCGCTCACGCGCACTTGGCCTACGCTGGCTTGCAGGGCGATGAGCGCCGCCGGGTCCAGCGCGGGCTGCATGGCATTGATAAGTTCGCGCCGCTCTTGGCCTTGTAGCAGGGCGCGTTCGGCGCGCGCGTCCGGGTAACCCAGCTCCAAGCGCATCAAAAAGCGGTCGAGTTGCGACTCGGGCAGGGCGAAGGTGCCGACTTGATGGCTGGGGTTTTGCGTCGCGACCACGAAGAAGGGCTCGGGCAAGGCGTAAGTGTGTCCCTCCACCGTCACTTGATATTCCTCCATCGCTTCCAACAGCGCGCTTTGCGTCTTCGGCGTGGCGCGGTTGACCTCGTCGGCGAGCACGAGCTGGGCGAAGATGGGGCCGGGGTGAAAGGTGAAACCGCCTTGATCGCGATCGTAGACCGTGGCGCCGGCGATGTCGGCCGGCAGCAGGTCGCTGGTGAATTGAATGCGGCGGAACTGCAAGCCCAGAGCGCGCGCCAGCACATGCGTCAAGGTGGTCTTACCCACGCCGGGCACATCTTCGATGAGCAGATGGCCTTTGGCGATGAGGCAGGCCAGGGCCAGGCGCAGCTCGCGCTCCTTGCCCAAGATGATGGCGCTGGCGGCGGCGATCACCCGCTCGAGCGCGGCCTTACGTCCGGCGGCGGAGGCGGCCTCGGCATCAAGATGGCGGGGCGAGGGGTTGGGAACCGGTGATGTCATAGTATTTCAATCGTTTTGGTTAAAGCGCCCACAGGGCCGGTAGCGGCGCGCACAGTCCAAACTTTATTCCCTTCCCCGTCCTTGGCCAAGGCCTATTAAAGAGGATAGAATGCGCCGTTAAACATGGGGCGGCCGATGTCTAACGCCCTGTCCGCGGAGTGAGCGCATGTATCATCAACAAGCCTTTGACGTCATCGTGATCGGCGGTGGCCACGCCGGCACCGAGGCCGCGCTCGCCGCCGCGCGCATGGGCGTCCGCACCCTGCTGCTCACCCAGAGCATCGACACCCTCGGCCAGATGAGCTGCAACCCCGCCATCGGCGGCATTGGCAAGGGCCATCTCGTCAAGGAGATCGACGCCCTCGGCGGTTTGATGGCCCAGGCCGCCGACCGCGCCGGCATCCAATTCCGCACCCTCAACGGCGCCAAGGGCCCGGCGGTGCGCGCCACCCGCGCCCAGGCCGACCGCGCACTCTATAAACAAGCCGTGCGCGCCGCCCTGGAAAACCAGCCCAATCTGCAACTCTTCCAGCAGGGCGTCGACGACCTCATCGTCGAGGGCGGCCGCGTCACCGGCGTCGTCACCCAGATGGGCCTGCGGTTTCACGCCCGCGCCGTGGTGCTCACCGTCGGCACCTTCCTCGGCGGCCGCATCCACATCGGCCTCGCCAATTATCAGGGCGGGCGCGCCGGCGATCCGCCCGCCAACGCCTTGGCCGCGCGCCTGCGCGAACTGCCCTTCCCCGTCGGCCGCCTCAAGACCGGCACGCCGCCGCGCATCGACGGCCGCAGTATTGATTATAGCCAGCTCAGTGAACAGCCCGGCGACACGCCATTGCCGGTGTTTTCCTATTTGGGCCGCGTCGAGGACCACCCGCGCCAGGTCTCGTGTTTCATCACCCACACCAATGAGCGTACCCACGAGATCATCCGCGGCGGCCTCGACCGCTCGCCGATGTACTCGGGGGTGATCGAGGGCGTGGGGCCGCGCTACTGTCCCTCGGTGGAAGATAAGGTGATGCGCTTCGCCGGCAAGGACAGCCATCAGATCTTCGTCGAGCCTGAAGGACTCAGCACCCACGAGGTCTATCCCAACGGCATTTCCACCTCCCTGCCCTTCGACGTGCAATACGCCTTGGTGCGCTCCATCCGCGGCTTTGAAAACGCGGCCATCACCCGCCCGGGTTACGCCATCGAATACGACTACTTCGACCCGCGCGATCTCAAACCCTCGCTGGAAACCAAGCATATGGACGGCCTGTTCTTCGCCGGGCAGATCAACGGCACCACCGGCTACGAAGAGGCGGCCGCGCAAGGCCTGCTCGCGGGTTTGAACGCCGCCTTGCAAACCCAGGAAAAAGAAAGCTGGTGCCCGCGCCGCGACGAGGCCTATCTGGGCGTGCTGGTCGATGATCTCATCACCCGCGGCACGCTGGAACCCTACCGCATGTTCACCAGCCGCGCCGAGTACCGCCTGATGCTGCGCGAGGACAACGCCGATCTGCGTCTCACCGAACGCGGCCGCGAACTGGGTCTGGTGGACGATAGGCGCTGGACCGCCTTCGAGCAAAAACGCGAGGCCATCGAACGCGAGCAGCAACGGCTGCGCGACACCTGGCTGCGGCCCGCGCAGCTCAGCGCCGAGGAAATGCACCGCGTCTTCGACGGTCCCTTGATCCGCGAGGCGCGTGCCTTGGATTTGCTGCGCCGCCCCGATGTCACCTATGCTGCGCTGGCCAGCCTGCCCGGCGTCGGGCCCGCGGTCGCCGACCCGAAGGTGGCGGAGCAAGTCGAGATTCAAGCGCAATACGCCGGGTACATCGACCGTCAGCGCGACGAGATCGAGCGCCAGCGCCGCCATGAAGAGACGCATTTGCCGCCGACTTTCGACTACGGCGATGTGCGCGGCCTCTCGGCCGAGGTGCGGGAAAAACTCACGCGCATCCGCCCCGCCACCTTGGGGCAGGCGGCGCGCATTCCGGGCATGACGCCCGCGGCCATTTCATTGTTGTTGGTGCATTTAAAAAAACGCTCGGGGCAGACGCGCAAGTCCGCCTGAATTTAAAAGCAATACCGCTCGCGTCCGCCGCAGGGAATCGGCAGGATAGTTAGAACAAAAGGACCACCCACACGACGCAAGCGCCCGAGGACGCGTGGGATGGCTGAAGCGGAGAAGGATGCAGCCGCTGATGGGCGAATCGTTTTAGGTTCGCCCATCAGCGGCCGATAGCAATACGGCATCAACTTCCCGTTTCCAACAATAACGAGTGTCGCGGCGTACCGGCCGGAGTGTTTCCTGGTACGGACCGGCGCGATCTCACTGCTTACGGTTGCTGATAAATCTAATGATAACGACGAAGCTCGGCACGCTCACGCCCCATGATTTACCCTCCGCCCCTGAGGCCGCCTTGCGTATCGTGCGCGCCTGCGGCGATGCCCGGGCCAGCACCCACGAACTACAGACCCTCCTCAGCGCCGACACCGCCTTGAGCGTGGAAATGCTGCGCGTCGTCAACGCCCCTTACTTCGGTTTGCGCCGCTCCATCACCAAAATGGAGCAGGCCATTGTCGTGCTGGGCCAGCGCTTGATACGTAATATGGCCTTGGTGTTCATCGCGCGCGAGACCTTGCGCGCGAACCCCATCGTCCAGCTCAATGGCCGGCTCTATTGGGAAGACTGTTTGCGCCGCGCGGTGGTGGCGCGGCTGCTGGCGGAGGCGCTGGGGCTGGATAGAGATGACGCCTTCACCTTGGGCATGTTGCGCGACATGGGTTTGCTGGCCTTGTTCACGGCCTATCCCGATGCCGCAAGCGCTTGGCCTGCGTTGCGCTGCGCGACCCCCGATCAGCGCCAGCAGCAGGAAATGGAGTTGTTCGGTGTAAGCCATACCCGCGTGGGGAAGATGCTGGCGGAGCGCTGGCGTCTGCCCGATGAATTGGCCTTGCCGCTGGGGCATGACCACGATCAGTTTCTCGATGATTTCACGCCGCAGGTGAAGCAGCGCTGCCAATTACTGGCCTGCGCCGATTGGATGACCGCCGTCTACACCGCTACCGACAAGCGCCTGGCCTTGGCGCGCTGCCGCCATGCCTTGGCGGAGCATTTTAATTTGGATCACCACGCCAGCGCCAAACTGCTGGCCGAGGTGCCCGCCGCCATGATTGAGGCGGGCGCCGCGCTGGGAATAGCGATCAGCAAACAAGCGGTGTTCGAGGAGTTGCTGGCCGATGCCAACCGCTCGATGATCGCCGCCCATCGCCGCGGCGATGAGCTGGCGCGGCATTTGGAGGTGGCCTTGCAGGAGCGCGAGCGCCTCGCCGAGGAATTGCAAATCGCGTTTGAACGGCTGGCGCAGCTGGCGTACTTCGATCCCCTGACCTCGTTGATGAACCGCCGCCGCTTCGACGAGGTGTTCAGCGCCGAGATCGCGCGCCACAGCCGCTCGGGGCAATGTCTCTCGGTCGTGGTCGTGGATTTGGACGGCTTCAAGCACATCAACGACACCCATGGCCATTTATTGGGTGACGAGGTGTTGCAGCGGGTGGCGCACGCCATGAAAAACACCTTGCGCGCCTCGGATGTCGCGGCGCGCATCGGCGGCGATGAGTTTTACATGCTCTTGCCCGAGACGGACGTGGCGGGCGGCAGGATCGCCGCCGGACGTTTGCAAGCGGCGCTGGCGGCGTTGAGGTTTAATAGCCCGCTCGAGCCGGGTCACATTAGCGCTTCGATGGGGGGCAGTACCTGGTGCGGGGAGCAGGGTCAGCGCGCCGATGCTGGGGCCGTCCGCACCGCCCTTATCAGCACCGCGGACAAGGCCTTGTATAACGCCAAGCATAATGGCCGGAATCAGATCAGCTGGATGCAACTCAAGTGAACGCCGGGCCACGCGCCGCGCCCTGTGGTTTATTCTTCACCGGCCGATGTATAGGGGACGGTTCCGCCCGGCTGGCGTGCTGGGTGGATAAGATGATCAGAAGGTTGCCATGAGCAAAAAATCGAGTCTCATCACCAAGCTGGGCCGCATCACCCCCGGTGATCTGCCTACGCCGCCCGAAGTGGCGATCCGCGTGATGCACGCTTGCGCCGACGCGAAACTTAACAGCCGCAAACTGGCCAAGATTATCAGCAGCGATACGGCCTTGGTGGCGGAGCTGCTGCGGGTGGCCAACTCGCCGTTTTTTGGCATCGGCCACAAGGTGAGTTCCGTGTCCCAGGCCGTGGTGGTGATGGGCACCCGCTCTTTGCGCAATTTCGTTCTGTCGTTTTCCGCGCGTGAGAGTCTGCGGGCCAATACGCTGTCCGGCTTCGATGCCTTGAGCTATTGGGAAACCGTGTTGCGCCGCGCCGTGGGCGCGCGGCGGCTGGCGGAAATGGCAGGGGCCGATATGGACGAGGCCTTTACCGTGGGCATACTGCAAGACTTCGGTTTGTTGACCTTATTTTTGGTCTATCCTCAGCACGCCGCCGCGTGGGAGCAATTGCGCGGTATGAATCCCGATGAGCGTTACCGCATGGAGCGAGAGACCTTCGGCACGACTCACGATGAAGTCGCGCGTCTATTGAGTAAGAGCTGGGCCCTGCCCGACGAGGTGGCCTTTCCCATCGCCCATCACCACACGGAATTTCACGACGCGGTTTCGGCCTCGCAACTCACCCTCACCCGCATCAGCACTTGCGCGGACTGGATCGCCGCGGTGTTCGCGGCGACGGACAAGCGCCTCGCCCTCGCCCGCTGCCGCAAGCTGCTGGGTGATTATTTCGGCCTCAATACCGCCAAGGCCGACGCGCTGTTCAGCGCCGTGCCCGAGCATGTTGCGGAGGCCGCCGGCGTGCTGCATTTAGGCATCGGACCCCAGCTGTCGTTTGACGAGGTCTTGGCGCGCGCCAACCGCGAGCTGGTCGAGACCAGCGTGCAATCCGAAGATCGCGCGCCGCGTTTGGAGCGTGCCTTGGCCGAACGCGAGCGGCTTGCCGACGAGTTGCAAGTGGCCTACGAACGTTTGGCGCAATTGGCGTATTACGATCCGCTCACCGCACTGGTCAACCGCCGCCGCTTCGATGAATTGTTCAGCGCGGAAATCGCCCGTCACAGCCGCTCGGGCAAGCCGCTGTCGCTGGTGATGATGGACCTCGATCATTTTAAAAAAATCAACGACAGCCACGGCCACCCCTTTGGTGACGCCGTGCTGCAAGCGGTGAGCGGCGTGCTCAAGGCCACGCTGCGCAGCTCCGATGTGGCGGCGCGCATCGGCGGCGAGGAGATGTGTCTGCTGTTGCCCGAGACCGATGTCGAGGGCGGGCGCATCGCCGCCGAGCGGGTGCGCGCGGCGATTGAAAAACTCATCTTTCCCCATGGCGCTATCGAAGTGCAGCTTACCGCCTCTTTTGGCGGCCTGACCTGGCGTTTCGCGGTGCAGGATGTCAAAGCGATCCGCGAGGCCTTGCAACGGGTGCCCGAGGTGATGGGCGAAATCATGTCCTGCGCCGATAAGGCGCTCTATGCCTCGAAAGCGGCCGGCCGCAATCGTTTGACGTGGGTCGATGAGCCGTCAATCGAAACAAGCGCGGAGGCGTCACCGGCGATCGCCGCGCATGGTAAAGTGTAGCGCCTCCATTCCTTCCGTTTCGCAGCGCCATTATGGGTACACCCGCACCGCCTCGCCATTCCCCGCCGCCCTCCTTGGCTGAAAGCCTGGCGCAGGGCGTGGCCGCCTTGCATTTGAATGTGTCCGCCGAGGCGCGGGCGGATCTGCTGGCGTTTATCGCGCTGATGGACAAATGGACTCGGGTCTATAACCTCACCGCGGTGCGTTCGCGGCGCGAGATGCTCAGCCGCCACGTGTTCGATAGCCTGGCGGTGGTGCCGCATATTCAAGGGCCGCGGGTGCTCGATGTGGGCAGCGGCGCCGGTCTGCCGGGCATCCCTCTCGCCATAGTCTTGCCCGATGTCCACTTCACCTTGCTCGACTCCGTCGCCAAAAAGACCCGTTTCATGGTGCAGGCGGTGGGGGAGCTGGGCCTGGGCAATGTCGCGGTGGAGCATAGCCGGGTGCAGTCCTACGAGCCGGGTCCGGTATTCGACACCGTGATCTCCCGCGCCTTCAGCGATATCAATCAATTTATTTCTTTGGCGGGGCAGCTGTGCCGTCCCGGCGGGCAATTGCTGGCGATGAAGGGCCGCGATCCCGAGCGTGAGTTGAGCGCCTTGCCCGCCGGCTTTGAGGTGACCGCCATCACCGCGTTCAGCGTGCCGGGCTTGGACGAGGCGCGTTGCGTGGTGGCCTTGCGGCGGATGAGTTGAGCCCGTAAGCGCGCCGTAGGCGGCGGGGCCCGCGCTTTTTCTTCAAAGCCGCTCACCGCTTGGTCCTTGAGCGATCTCGAGGTTTTCGCCGCGCTTAACAATCTGGTTCGCGCTTCTTCCCCACGGCCCAGCCGCGGATTCGCGCCGCGGTGATTTTTCGTGGCGCCGCGCCCGCGGCAGCGGCGGCGAGGCGCGTCGTGGAATGTGAGGTGGCGCCGCCCGCGCCCTGCCGTATAATCCCCGGACCATCATCACGGCTTCATTACACAGGGCACGGGTTTGAGCAGGATCATCGCCATCACCAATCAAAAGGGCGGCGTGGGTAAGACCACCACCTCGGTCAATTTGGCGGCCTCGCTGGCGGCCACCAAGCGCCGGGTGTTGCTGATCGACCTCGACCCGCAGGGCAACGCCACCATGGGCAGCGGCGTGGATAAACGCACGGTGGCGGCCTCGATGTACGATGTGCTGGTCGAGGGGCGCGACATCCGCGCCGTGGCGCTGGCGGCCGGGGCGGCGGGCTTCAGCCTGCTGCCCGCCAATGACGACCTGACCGGCGCCGAGATCGCCATGCTGGAATTGCCGCAGCGCGAGCAGCGTCTGAAGCAGGCGCTGGCGGCGGTGGCGGCCGACTACGATTACATCCTCATCGACTGTCCGCCGTCCTTGAACATGCTGACCCTCAATGCCTTGGTCGCGGCCGAGGGCGTGCTGATCCCGATGCAGTGCGAGTATTACGCGCTGGAGGGCTTGTCGGCACTGATGAAAACCGTGGACAAGATCCGCGGCAGTCTCAACCCGCGGCTGCAAGTGGAGGGCGTGCTGCGCACCATGTTCGACCCGCGCAACAACCTGGCCAACGACGTCTCCGCGCAGTTAGTGGCGCACTTTGGCGAGCGCGTCTACCGCACGGTGATCCCCCGTAACATCCGCGTCGCCGAGGCGCCCAGCCATGGCTTGCCGGTGCTGCTTTATGATAAAACCTCTCGCGGCGCTCAAGCCTATCTGGCCTTGGCGGGTGAAGTTCTCCGGCGGGCGCAACAGGCGCGTGCCGTGGCCGCTACGCCCGCCGCAACCCACGACCAGCTCAACTGATGGACAAAAATATGGTGACGAAAAAGCGTGGCTTGGGCCGCGGATTGGATGCGCTGCTCGGTAATCTCGAGCCTGCCCTCGCTGCGCCCGCCGTCGCCGGCAAGCCGCCGCAGGACAGTGAGTTGCGCAAACTGCCGGTGGAGTTGATCCGCCGCGGCAAATATCAGCCGCGGGTGGACATGCACACCGAGAGCCTCGAAGATTTGGCCAACTCCATTCGTGCCCAAGGCGTGGTGCAGCCCATCGTGGTCAAGCCCGACGGCAAGGGCGAATATGAAATCATCGCCGGCGAGCGGCGCTGGCGCGCGGCGCAAATGGCCGGGCTGCAAGAGATTCCGGCGGTGGTGCGCGACGTGCCCGATAAAACCGCCATGGCCATGGCGCTGATCGAAAACATCCAGCGCGAGAATCTCAACCCCATCGAAGAGAGTAATGCCTTGCAGCGGCTCATCAATGAATTCAGCCTCACCCATCAAGAGGTGGCCGAGGCGGTGGGGCGCTCGCGCGCGGCGGTGTCGAATTTATTGCGTCTGCTGGAATTACACGAGGACGTCAGGCGCATGCTGGAACGGCGCGAGCTGGAGATGGGCCACGCCCGCGCCCTGCTGGCTTTAAAAGGCGCGGCGCAGCTGACGGCGGCGCGCGAGGTAGCGGCCAAAGGCCTGTCGGTGCGCGAGACCGAGCGCTTGGTGCGGCGCCTGCTGGCCGGCGCGGAAACCCGCGCGGCGGTGAAGAAGCCCGGACTCGACCCGGACATCCGCCGTTTGCAGGAAGACCTGTCGGAAAAATTGGGCGCCGGGGTGGAGGTGGCGCACGGCGCCAAGGGCAAGGGCAAGCTGGTGATTCATTACAACAGCCTCGACGAGCTCGAGGGCATCCTCGCGCATATCAAATAGCCAGCCGCCGTGTTGCGGCGCGATGCCGCGGATTAACTTCACCTGCCGGGGCACGGTAAAGAAGGCGGCAGCGTGCCACCTTGGGCCGGCGCTGAATGAAGCGGGCGTTACTTGCGCGGCGTGCGATCGGGGTTGGCATCTTGGCGGCGGACCGCGCCGGGCGGCCGATGTTTGCGATGTGTTGCGGCCCTTAGGAAGCCTTCGTCCCCGTGCGTGACCCCGGTCTTGTGACCTTGATCCTTTTTTGCAGCGGACGTCCCGTGTCCGCTCCAGCGCATTACTTCGCAGCGTCCCCGCGCGGGTTCATGCCGCTGCGCGGCTACCGCGCGGCTTCATGCCTTCGCTTTGTCCTCCTTTGGCGCGGCGTGCGTAAGCGGCCGGGACCCCGTTGTTTTCACATTGACCCTTCAGAATGAGTCTTTTATACTGCGCCCGCCCGAAGGCAAGGGAGCGGGTGCTGGCCGAGGGGTCGCGCGCTTGCGGCAAGGTCCTTGCTCGCTTATACTCTCGCGCCTGTTTTACGGGTCCCTTCGCTCATGCAGAAGTCAAAGGGAAGCGGGATGTTGCTGGTGGGTGTCGGCACCCATCTCGCCGCGATGGTGATTACCGGCTTCGCGCTGGGCTTCGCCCTGGATGTGTGGCTGGATACGCGACCGCTTTTAATGTTGTTGCTGGGCGCGTTGGGTTTCGTGGGCGGCATCATCAAGGCCCACCGGCTCTTGAGCGACGGGCTGAGATAGATTTTGAACGCCGACACAAGTGAGATTGGTAGCGCCACACGCCGGGTCCTCGGACTTCAAGTGATCGCGCTCCTGCTGGTGGCGGCGGGTTTTTTCGTGTTTAAGGGGCAGTGGGAAGCGTTGTCGGCCGTGTACGGCGGCTTGATCAGCGTGCTGGTCGCTTTTCTCCTGGGCCGGGGTGTCGCCCGGGCAGCGGGCGCGGCGCCGCAGGACCACAAAAGAAGCCTGGTGATGCTGTATTTAGGCGCCGCCCAGCGTTTCGTGCTGGTGGGCGTGTTGTTCGCCGCCGGTTTAGCGGCCTTTAAGCTGCTGCCCTTGGCCATGATTGCCGGGTTCGGCGCGGCGCAATTGATATTCATCGTCGCCATGCGCGGTGGCGGGCGGAACTAGTTTTTAAGGATTTGAGGGCGCAAGTGTGAGCCAATCAGAAAATGCCTCGGGTGGCGGAACCGTCGAGTACATCCAGCACCACTTAACCAATCTTTGCGTGGGCAATTGCGATCCGGTGACCCATCAGGCCGCCGGTTTCTGGGCCTTTCATTTAGACACGATGTTCTTTAGTTACCTGCTGGCCACGCTGATTGTGTTCGTCAGTTGGAATCTGAGCCGCAAGCTCAATGACGGCGTGCCCGGCGGCTTCCAGAATTTCGTCGAGACCATACTCGATTTCGTCAGCGGCCAAGTGCGCGACACCTTCCCCGGCCACAACCCGCTCATCGGCCCTCTCGCCCTCACCATTTTCGTGTGGGTGTTCTTGATGAACTTCATGGATTTGATCCCGGTAGACTTGCTGCCGCTGATTGCCAGCTGGTTTGGTATCCCTTATCTAAAGGTAGTGCCCACCACTGACCTCAATACCACCATGGCCATGTCGCTGACCGTATTCGGCCTGATTATTTTCTACAACATTAAAGTAAAAGGCCTGGGCGGTTACCTCAAAATGTTCTTGTTCCACCCCTTCGGCAAATTCTTCGTGCCGGTCAATATCGTCATGAGCATCATCGAAGAGCTGGCCAAGCCCCTCAGTCTCGGCCTGCGTCTCTTTGGTAATCTGTTCGCGGGCGAGCTGGTGTTCCTGCTCATCGCCCTCATCGGCGGCACGGCGGCGGGCGCGATGCTCTACTTCATGTTCCCCATGCAAGTTCTGCTGGACCTGGGCTGGCTGATATTCCACTTGCTGGTGATCACCCTGCAGGCGTTCATCTTTATGGTGCTGACCATCGTGTATTTAGGCATGGCTCACACCAGTGATCACTGATTTTTAACGTTGACCGGTTTGCTGTTTTGATTATTTGATACTTGGTTATTTTTTAAGGAGGTAATGCTAATGACACCCGAAATGATTTCCATGATTTACGCCTACACCGCCGTTGGCGTTGGCGTGATTCTAGCCGCCGCCGGTCTCGGTTCCGCCATCGGTTGGGGCCTGATCTGCGCCAAGACCCTCGAAGGTATCGCGCGTCAGCCGGAAATGCGTCCCGCGCTGATGACCAATATGTTCATCTTCGCCGGTTTGATGGAGTCTTTCCCCTTCATCATCTTGGCGTTCGCCATGTGGTTCCTGTTCGCCAACCCCTTCGTCGGCGCTCTGCAATCGGCCTTGGGTGCCGCTGGCGTCTAAGAAAGTTGCTTGACGTTATCGCGACGTCATAACTCGACGAGGAACTGAACGTGAATATTACAGCAACCCTCATTGCGCAGATTGCCGCCTTCGTGCTGCTAATCTGGTTCGTCAACAAGATGCTGTGGGGCCCGGTGACCAAGGTCATGACGGACCGCCAGAAGCGGATTGCCGACGGCTTGGCCGCGGCCGACAAGGGTCAGCACGAATTAGTGCGTGCCGAAGAGCGGGCCAAGGAATTGCTCCGCGACGCCAAGGCTCAAGCCGGCGAAATCATCGCCCAAGCTGAAAAGCGCGGCGGCGAGATCGTCGAAGAAGCTAAGGGCGGTGCCCGTGCCGAAGCCGAACGATTGGTCAACGCCGCCAAGGCGGAGATCGAGCAAGAGGTCAATCGCGCCAAGGAGCAACTGCGCGGGCAAGTGGTGTCGGTGTCGGTGGCGGGTGCCAAGCGTATTCTCGCCAAGGAAATCGATGCGAAAGCCCACGGCGATCTTCTCAAAGATCTCGTAGCGCAGATTTAACGGACCGGGATATTTATGGCAGAGAAAACCACCATCGCGCGCCCCTATGCCCAGGCCGTTTTTGAGCTGGCTCAGGCGCGCAAGGAATTACCGCGCTGGTCTGAGACGCTGCAAATGGCCGCGGCGCTGGTGTCGGATGAACGCGTCGGCGCCCTGGTGGGTAATCCGCGCGTGTCCAAGACCCAGCTGGCCGAGTTGATTGTTAGTATCGGCGGCGAGCGCTTCAGCGAGCAGGCGCAGCATCTGCTGCACTTGCTGGTGGAGAACGGCCGTTTGAGCGTGCTGCCGGAAATCGCCGCGCTGTACGAGACCTACCGCGCCGACGCCGAGCGTACCGTCGAGGCGCAGTTGATCTCCGCCTTCGCGGTTGATGAGGCGCAGAAGCAGCAGGTGGCGGCGGCTTTGAAAAAACGTTTGGGACGCGATGTGACGGTGAGCTGCCAGGTCGACGAAAGCCTATTGGGTGGTGCGATCATTCGCGCGGGTGATTTGGTAATTGACGGATCCGTAATAGGCCAGTTGGCGAAGCTCGAAGTAGCTTTGGCCCGCTAAGCCCGGAAGAGGACTTAAAAAATGCAACTGAATTCGGCTGAGATCAGCGATCTGATTAAAAAGCGCATCGAGACTTTCAAAGTCGTCACCGAGGCGCGCACCCAAGGCACCGTGGTGAGCCTCACCGACGGTATCGCCCGCATCCACGGTCTGTCCGATGTGATGTACGGCGAGATGATCGAGTTTCCCGGCAACACCTTCGGCATGGCGCTCAATCTCGAGCGTGATTCCGTCGGCGCCGTCATCTTGGGCTCCTACGAGCACATCACCGAAGGCGACGCCGTCAAATGCACCGGCCGCATTCTTGAAGTGCCGGTGGGCCCAGGCCTGCTCGGCCGCGTGGTCGACTCCTTGGGTAACCCCATCGACGGCAAGGGTCCCATCGAAGCCAGCGGCAGCGCCCCGATCGAAAAGATCGCGCCCGGCGTGATCGAACGTAAATCGGTGGATCAGCCGGTGCAGACCGGCTTGAAGGCCATCGACGCCATGGTGCCTGTCGGCCGCGGCCAGCGCGAGCTGATCATCGGCGACCGCCAGACCGGCAAGACCGCCGTCGCCATCGACGCCATCATCAATCAAAAGGGCACCGGCGTTAAGTGTATCTACGTCGCCATCGGCCAGAAGGCCTCGTCCGTCGCCAACGTGCTGCGCAAGCTGGAAGAGCACGGCGCGATGGAGCACACCATCATCGTCGCGGCCACCGCGTCCATGCCCGCCGCCCTGCAGTTCATCGCGCCCTACGCCGGTTGCTCCATGGGCGAATACTTCCGCGACCGCGGCGAAGACGCCTTGATCGTGTATGACGATTTGACCAAGCAGGCCTGGGCCTACCGTCAAGTGTCCTTGTTGCTGCGCCGTCCGCCGGGCCGCGAAGCCTACCCCGGCGACGTGTTCTATCTGCACTCCCGTTTGCTGGAGCGCGCCTCGCGCGTCAACGCCGAATACGTCGAGAAATTCACCAAGGGCGAAGTGAAAGGCAAGACCGGTTCCTTGACCGCGCTGCCCATCATCGAAACCCAAGCCGGTGACGTCTCGGCCTTCGTGCCCACCAACGTGATCTCCATCACCGACGGTCAGATCTATTTGGAAACCGATCTGTTCAACTCCGGTATCCGTCCCGCCATCAACGCCGGTCTGTCGGTGTCGCGCGTCGGTGGCGCGGCGCAAACCAAGATCATCAAAAAGCTCGGCGGCGGCGTGCGTCTGGATTTGGCGCAATACCGTGAACTCGCGGCCTTCGCCCAGTTCGCTTCTGATCTGGACGAGAGTACCCGCAAGCAATTGGAACGCGGCCAGCGCGTCACCGAGCTGATGAAGCAGAAGCAATACAGCCCGCTGTCGGTCGCCGAACAAGCCGTGTCGCTGTTCGCCGCCAACAACGGCTTCCTCGACGACGTCGAGCTGAAGAAGATCGGCTCGTTTGAATCGGCGCTGCACAGCTACATGAAGTCCGATCAAAAGGCGGTGATGGACAGGATCAACCAGACCGGCGATTTCAACGACGACATCGCCAACACCCTGCGCACGGCGATCGAGACGTTTAAAAAGACCCACGCCTGGTAAGAGGACTTTAGCTAATGGCGGTTGGAAAAGAGATACGTACGCAGATCAAGAGTATTAAAAATACTCAGAAGATCACGCGCGCGATGGAAATGGTGGCGGCGAGCAAGATGCGCAAGGCGCAGGAGCGCATGCGCGCCAGCCGTCCCTATGCGGAGAAAATCCGCGCCATCGTCGGCCACTTGGCCCAGGCGCATCCCGAGTATCATCACTCCTTCATGAAGGAGCGTGAGGCGAAGCGGGTCGGCATCATTATCATTTCCACCGACCGCGGACTGTGCGGCGGCCTCAACACCAACGCCTTCAAGGCCTCGTTGACGGCCCTGCGCGAATGGCGGGAACAAGGCGCGGACGTGGATGTGTGCACCATCGGCGCCAAGGCCGAGGCCTTCTTCAAGCGTTTGCGCAGCAGCATCGTCGGCCACGTCTCCCATTTGGGCGACGCGCCGAAGATCAGCGATCTGATCGGCACGGTGAAGATCATGCTCGACGCCTACAACGAAGGCCGCATCGACCGTCTGTTCGTGGTGTACAACCAGTTCGTCAACACCATGACGCAGAAACCCCAGGCCCTGCAGTTGCTGCCGATCAAGGGCGAGGTGGACGAGGCGCTCAAGCATCATTGGGACTACCTCTACGAGCCCGAGGCCAAAGAGGTGCTGGACGATTTGCTGATGCGTTACATCGAATCCCTGGTGTATCAGGGCATGGTGGAAAACATCGCCTGCGAACAAGCGGCGCGTATGGTGGCGATGAAGGCGGCCTCCGACAACGCCGGTGATTTCATTTCGGATTTGCAACTCGTTTACAACAAAGCCCGTCAGGCGGCGATCACGCAGGAGATTTCCGAGATCGTCGGCGGCGCGGCGGCCGTATAGAGAATTTTTTTTACCAACTCCCCCTCTCCCTCTGGGAGAGGGTTAGGGGTGAGGGCTGCTGGAGTGTACTGCAACATAATTTAGAACCACTCCCCCTCTCCCTCTGGGAGAGGCTTAGGGGTGAGGGGATCAGGACCCCCGCGTAGCGGACAAACCGATTTAATTTTCGTTGAGGATAGCAACCATGAGCTCAGGCAAGATCGTTCAAATCATCGGCGCGGTCATCGACGTGGAATTTCCACGCGACGCCATGCCCAAGGTCTACGACGCGGTGCGCGTCCATGACAATGGCCTGACCCTCGAGGTCCAGCAGCAGTTGGGTGACGGCGTGGTGCGTACCATCGCCATGGGCACCACCGACGGCCTCAAGCGCGGCCTCAGTGTCGATGGCACCGGCGCACCGATTCAGGTGCCCGTGGGGACCAAAACCCTCGGCCGCATCATGGACGTGCTCGGCACGCCCATCGACGAGGCCGGTCCCATCGGTGAAGAGACCCGCTGGTCCATCCACCGCAAGGCGCCGACCTTCGAAGAGCAATCCCCCACCACCGATTTGCTGGAAACTGGCATCAAGGTCATCGACTTGGTCTGTCCCTTCGCCAAGGGCGGTAAGGTCGGCCTCTTCGGCGGCGCCGGCGTGGGCAAGACCGTCAACATGATGGAACTGATCCGCAACATCGCCATCGAGCACAGCGGTTACTCGGTGTTCGCCGGCGTCGGCGAGCGTACCCGCGAAGGCAACGACTTCTACCACGAGATGAAGGACTCCAACGTCTTGGACAAGGTGTCCCTGGTGTACGGCCAGATGAACGAGCCGCCGGGCAACCGCCTGCGCGTGGCGCTCACCGGCCTCACCATGGCCGAATACTTCCGCGACGAAGGCCGCGACGTGCTGCTGTTCGTCGACAATATTTACCGCTACACCCTGGCCGGCACCGAAGTGTCCGCGCTGCTGGGCCGCATGCCCTCCGCCGTGGGTTACCAGCCCACCCTGGCGGAAGAAATGGGCATGCTGCAAGAGCGCATCACCTCCACCAAGACCGGCTCGATCACCTCCATCCAGGCCGTATACGTGCCCGCCGATGACTTGACCGACCCGTCGCCCGCCACCACCTTCGCGCATCTGGACGCCACCGTGGTGCTGTCGCGCAACATCGCCGAGCTGGGCATCTATCCCGCCGTCGATCCGCTCGACTCCACCAGCCGCCAGCTCGACCCGCTGGTCGTCGGCCAGGAACATTACGACGTCGCGCGTTCGGTGCAGGGCTTGCTGCAACGTTATAAAGAGCTGAAAGACATCATCGCGATTCTGGGTATGGACGAGCTGTCCGAAGACGACAAACTCACCGTGTCCCGCGCGCGTAAAATTCAGCGCTTCCTGTCGCAGCCCTTCTTCGTCGCCGAAGTGTTCACCGGCTCGCCCGGTAAATACGTCTCGCTGAAAGACACGATTTCCGGTTTCAAAGCCATCGTCGCCGGCGAATACGACCACCTGCCCGAGCAGGCCTTCTACATGGTCGGCGGCATCGACGAAGCAGTGGAAAAAGCGAAGAAACTGCAGTAAACAAAACATCTTTTTACCACCTCCCCCTCTCCCTCCGGGAGAGGGCAGGGGTGAGGGGGTAGAAAGCAACCGCAAGGCATCGATGCCGCGTAGTCTCAGCATGCTTCTGGCAACGGAAGCCTGAAGTAGCGGCAAGCAGAGAGAAGATATATGGCCATGACCATGCATGTCGACATCGTCAGCGCGGAAGCGGAGATCTACTCCGGCCCCGCCCATATGGTGTTCGTGCCGGCGGTGATGGGTGAGGTCGGCATCATGCCGCGCCACACCCCGCTGCTCACCAAGATCAAACCCGGCGAAGTGCGCATCCGCACCCCCGAAGGCACCGAAGAATTCTTCTTCGTCTCCGGCGGCATGCTCGAAGTGCAACCCCACGTCGTCACCATCCTCGCCGACACCGCCGCCCGCGCCAAGGACATCGACGAGGCCGCCGCCATCGCCGCCAAGCAGCGCGCCGAGCAGGCATTGAAGGACCAAAAAGGCGAGATCGACCTCGCCCAAGCCGAAGCCGAACTGGCCGAAGCCATCGCCCAGCTCAAAGCCATCCAAAGTCTGCGGAAGAAGGCGGGGCGGTAAGAGTAAAGACAGATGTGAATCCGGAAAGGCCGCTTGATGCGGCCTTTTTTGTTTTAGGACACTCCGGCTTTCCTGAGCGCAAGTTTCACTGATGGTTTAGCCGGGCTTGGCGTGATGTCTGACGTAGGCGGGGCGCCAAGTAAGAGTAGCCCGGGTTGAGCGTTGTTTGCGAAACCCTGTTACGCTCCCGCTTAATCCAGACTACACGCTGGCGGGTATAATCGCGCGCCAGCGTGGCGTGGTCATTGGGCAGCGCGGTGGCCGAGTCCGTCCAGTCGCCCCAGGGAAACGCCTTGGCCCAGGGCGCGCGCACCAACTCGACGAACACAATCCGCAAGGCCTCGACAGCCTGCTTGAACTGCCAATCGGCAACCCCCTTCGTTCTGCCTAAATCATCGAGATAATCGCTAAGAGTCTGCGCGCTATGGTGAGCCAGGCGC
>CAMYKQ010000023.1 GCA_947259075.1 uncultured Gammaproteobacteria bacterium
CGCAGCGCGCTGCCGCGGCCGCAGCGCCGCGCGCCAGCGGCGGCGCCAAACCCGTCGCCCGTCCCGACAACAAACACGCCACGCCCTACGCGCGCAAACTCGCGGGCGAGCTACACGTGAATCTGAACAATGTGCGCGGCAGCGGCCCCGGCGGCGAGATCACCGCCGACGATGTCTTGAAGGCGCAGCCCGTGCACCGCGCCGCCGAGACGGTGGCGGCCATGCCCGCGCATATGATGCCCGAGATCCAAGTGCCCGGCGAAGGCCGCGCGATGACCTCGATGGAGAAGGCGGTCGCCCATTCCATGACCGCCTCGCTCACCATGCCCACCTTCCGCGTCAGCGTCAACGCGCAACCGGGCGCGCTGATTAAAGCCGCGAAGAAAAAAGGCGTGTCGGTCACCGTCGCCATCGCCAAGGCCTGTGCCGAGGCCATCAAAGCCCATCCGCGCATCAACGCCTGTTACCAGCCGGTGGACAAGATCGTCGAACGCGGCAACATCGACATCGGCATGGCCGTGGCCGCCGACGGCGGCGGGCTGGTGGTGCCGGTGCTGCGCCATTGCGAAAGCACCGAGCTGGAAGACTTGAATCAAGCCTGGGGCGGCCTGGTCGAGCGCGCGCGCAAACGCCGCCTCGCCCCCGAGGAATACGCCAATCCCACCTTCATGGTTTCCAATATGGGCATGTTGGGGGTCACGTATTTCGATGCGATACCGACGCCCGGCACCGCCGCGATACTGGCGATTTCGTCGGCGGGCAAGGACGGCATGCCGCTCACCGTCACCGCCGATCATCGCGTGGTCAATGGCGCCGATGTGGCGCACTTCCTCGGCACGCTGAAAAATAAAATTGAGCAACCCGAGGAATGGATGGGTCCGCTGGGTTCCGCCATCCCTGAAGGCGATTGGGATTACGACGTCGTCGTCATCGGCGGCGGCCCCGGCGGCGAAGACTGCGCCCGCGATCTCGCCGAGCATGGTTTGAAAGTGGCGATGATCAACGACGCGCCCCTGCCCGGCGGCGAATGTCTGTGGCGCGGCTGCATTCCGTCCAAGGCCTGGCGCGCGGCGGCCGATCGTATCCGCGACCGTGCCCACGACGAACACCTCGGTGTGGAAAACACCACCGACGCGCGCCTCAACTGGGGCAAGCTTGAAGCCACGCGCCGCAAAGTCTTGGAAACGCGCGGCGAGATGGCGCTCAAGACCGACACCGGCGTCAAGATCAAAGTCATTCAAGGCTACGCCTCGTTCGAGACCGATCACCGCGTCTTCGTCGACACCTCCGGCAACAAAGAAGAGCGTCATGCCCGCGCCGCGCTGGGCGACCGCAGCAAGGGTGAACACCTCACCTTCGGCTGCGCGGTCATCGCCACCGGCGCGCCGCCCTTCGTGCCGCCGATACCCGGCGCGCGCGAAGGCGTGCAGAGCGGCGGCGTGCTCACCTCCGACACCGTGTGGTGGCTGAAGGACGTGCCCAAGAGTCTGGCCGTGGTCGGCGGCGGCGCCATCGGCGTCGAGATGGCGCAAATTTTTCAGGACTTCGGCAGCGAAGTTGTATTGGTGGAGGCGCAGCCGCGCCTGCTCGCCGAAGTGGAACCGGAGATCGCCAAAAACCTCGCGCAGATTTTGAACGACGACGCCCGTCTCACCATCCACACCGGCGCCAAGGTCAGCGAGATCAAAGGCCAGCCCGGCAAGATGGAGTTGATCTTCGAAGACACCGAAGGCAAGAAGACCACGGTCGCCTGCGACTACGTGGTGATGGCCACCGGCAAACGTCCGGTGCTGGAACCGCTGGACTTGGACAAGGCCGGCGTCGCCAGTGACAAGAGCGTCATCAGCGCCGACGCGCGTTGCCGCAGCAGCGTGCCGCACATCTTCGCCGTCGGCGATGTCATCGGCGGCTACATGCTGGCGCACACCGCCGGGCAACAAGGCCGTGTCGCCGCCGCGACTATTCTTGGCGAAGACATGAAGTACGACCAGGACAAAGACTGCGGCGTCATCTTCACCCGGCCCGAGGCCGCCTTCGTGGGTCTGTCCGTGGAGCAGGCGAAAGCGAAAGGCATCGACGCGGTCGAAGTGAAAGTGCCCATGGCCATCGACGCCAAGGCGATGATCACCAACGAGACCCTCGGTCTCATCAAGATCGTTGCCGACCGCGCCACGCATCGCGTCATCGGCGTGCACTTCCTCGCCGACCACGCCGACACCCTCATCGGCGAGGCGGTGATGATGGTCTCCGCCAATATGACGCTGGAGCAAGTCGCGCAAGCGATTCATCCGCACCCGACGCAGACCGAGCTGTTCGGCGAAATGGCGCGGCGTTTGTTGTCGCGCCTGCGGCGCAGCGCGAAGGCCAAGGCGAAATAGGCGGCGGTCTTTAAGCCTTGCCGTCACGAAAAAAGGCCAGCGAATTCGCTGGCCTTTTTGTTTATGGGTGCGCGAGATGAAGAGAATTTCCTAGAACCTATCTCAAAATATGAACGGGATCCAAAATGCCTCGACGGCTGGCATGGTAAGCAATCCTATGATCTCCCTCTCCCTCAGGGAGAGGGTTGGGGTGAGGGGGTATATGTATTGTAATGCCTTAAGGAAGCTCTGAATAATGCCATCCTGGCATTTTCAGAGCACGAAAAGCGAAAAATGGGATTTTCGCTTTTCTTCAGTATCAACGACTTTCAGTCATTGATACTGGCGGCGCATCCATGCGCCACATGGAACCTCTAATAAATCAGAGGTTCCTTAATTATTTTATCCCCTCATCCTGTCCTTCTCCCTCAGGGAGAAGGAACCAAGCTTAATCAGCTCGGTGGAACACCTGTCATTACGCAGTCAAATTTAATTTTGAGATGGGTTTTAGGCAAGAGGTGAACACCGAGCAGAGCGGCAAATCTCCCTTCCCCCCCCCAAGCGGAAGAGGAGTTGGGGAGAGGGGATCCCCATTTCCTAGGAAGAGGACGCAAGCTCAACCGACTCATTGAGGATGCCTGGCTTGTGTGACGAACCCGAGATGGATTTTACTCGTGCAGGGCCGGTAAGCGATCCAAGGGGCTCAACACCGAAACGCCCGGCTTGTTCAGCACATGCGTATAAATCATCGTCGTCGACACATCGGCGTGCCCCAACAATTCCTGAACGGTGCGGATGTCATAACCCGATTCAAGCAAATGGGTGGCGAATGAATGCCGCAAACAATGGCAATTGACCCGCTTGACGATCCCGGCATTGCGCCCCGCCTGCTTGATATGTTTCTGCAAGCCATTTTCATGGACATGATGGCGCCGAATCTTGCCCGAGCGCGGATCGGCGGACAGTTGCGCGGACGGGAAGACATACTGCCAGCCAAATTCCTTTGCGGCGTTCGGATACTTGCGCGCCAAGGCATCGGGCAAAAACACCTCGCCATAACCCGCCGCGATATCCTGGCTCAGCAAGCTGCTGACCCGCTCAAGCTGTCCACGCAACGGGGCGGTGAGACGCTGCGGCAAAGGCACCACCCTATCCTTGCCGCCCTTCGCGTCGCGAATCATGATCTGCTGATAAGCGAAATCGATATCGTACACGCGCAGACGTATGCACTCCATCAAGCGCATGCCACAACCATACAAGAGCGTGGCCATCAAACGCTGGGCCGGGTTATCAATGGCGAGCAACAAGCGATGAACCTCGTCGCGGCTCAACACCACCGGCAAGCGCCGCGGTTTTTTTGAACGCACAATGGCGCCGAGATTCCCCAAAGGCTGCTCCAGAGTGTGAGTGTAAAAGAACACTAAGGCGTTCAGGGCCTGATTCTGCGTACTGGCCGCCACACCACGCTGCACCACCAAATGTTCAAGAAACGCCGCCACCGCCGCATCACCCAACCTCATCGGATCAGTCATCCCATGAAACCCGATAAACCGCGCCAGCCACGCCGTATAGGCTTGCTCAGTGCGGATCGAATAGTGCCTGACACGTATGGCCGATATCAATTTGTTGAAATACACCGGGTAAGCCACAGAGACCGACTTGATAAAGGAGCTCTCGGAAGTCGACAACGAGGTGCCTGAATTCATTCCCAGGCCACCCGCCGGCTGGCGGGTATAATCGCGCGCCAGCGTGGCGTGGTCATTGGGCAGCGCGGTGGCCGAGTCCGTCCAGTCGCCCCAGGGAAACGCCTCGGCCCAAGGCGCGCGCAGCAACTCGACGAACACAATCCGCAAGGCCTCGACAGCCTGCTTGAACTGCCAATCGGCAACCCCCTTCGTTCTGCCTAAATCATCGAGATAATCGCTAAGAGTCTGCGCGCTATGGTGAGCCAGGCGC
>CAMYKQ010000024.1 GCA_947259075.1 uncultured Gammaproteobacteria bacterium
CACGCGCGCGCGGGCGGGCCGCACGCCGAGGTGCTGGCGCTGCGCGCGGCGGGTGACCGCGCCCGCGGCGCTACCGCTTACGTAAGCTTGGAACCCTGTTGCCATCACGGCCGCACCCCGCCGTGCAGCGATGCGCTGATCGCCGCGGGCGTGGCGCGCGTGGTCGCGGCGATGGGCGACCCCAATCCGCGCGTGGCGGGGCAGGGTTTGGCGCAATTGGCGGCGGCGGGTATCGCGGTGGAGTCCGGCTTGCTGGCGGACGAGGCGGCGGCGCTCAATCCCGGTTTCATCAGCCGCATGCAGCGCGGCCGCCCCTGGCTGCGGGTGAAATTGGCGATGAGCCTCGACGGCCGTACCGCGCTGGCCAACGGCGTCAGTCAATGGATCACCGGCGCGGCGGCGCGCGAGGACGTGCAGCGCTGGCGGGCGCGCAGCTCGGCCATACTCAGCGGCATCGGCACCGTGCTGGCGGACGATCCGGCGCTCAGCGTGCGCCTGCCCCCGGGTGAATGGGCCGAACACGGCGAAGGCGAAGTGCGTCAGCCGTTGCGTGTGGTGTTGGACAGCCGTCTGCGTCTGCCATCGTCCGCGCGCTTGTTGCATGCGCCCGGCGCGACGCAGGTGTTCACCTGTGCGAATGACGCCGAAAAGGCGGCGCGCTTACAGGCGGCCGGTGTCACGGTGACGGTCCTGCCCGCGGGCGCGGGCGGGGTGGATTTGGGCGCCGCGCTCACCGCCTTGGGCGCGCAAGGCATCAATGAGCTGTGGGTGGAGGCGGGCGCGGGGCTGAGCGGCGCGCTGCTGGCGCAGGGCTGGGCCGATGAGTTGATTATCTACATGGCGCCCAAACTCTTGGGCGACGGCGCGCGCGGCTTGTTTCAGCTGCCGCAGTGGCAATCCTTGGCGGAGTGCGTGACGCTCAATATCAGCGACATGCGCGCGCTGGGTGCCGATTGGCGTATCATGGCGCGGGTCGAGCGCAAGCCGTGAGCGGGGTTTCTAAATAGTGTTTACTGGGATCGTATTAGCCGTGGGTGAAGTCGCCGCGCTGCAACGCAGCGGTGGCGACGCGCGCCTGCGTATCGCCAGCGGCAAGCTCGATTTGGCCGGGGTGGCTATCGGCGACAGCATCGCCGTCAGCGGCGTCTGCCTCACCGCCGTGGCCGTGGACGGCGCGGGTTTCAACGCCGACGTCTCGGCGGAAACCCTGCGCTGCACTACCTTCGCCAAGCTGCGCGTGGGTGATGCGGTGAATCTGGAAAAATCGCTCACGCCCAGCACGTCCTTGGGCGGGCATTTCGTCAGCGGCCACGTGGACGGCATCGCCACCCTGAGTGAACGCAACCAGGTCGGCGGCTCGGCGCGCATGGTGTTCACCGTGCCGGCGGCCTTGGCCAAATACATCGCCGCCAAGGGTTCGGTGTGCCTCGACGGCGTGAGTCTCACGGTGAACGCGGTGCGGGGCGCCGAGTTTGACGTGAATATCGTGCCGCATACTTTGCAAGCGACCACCCTCGGTCGCCTCGCGGTGGGCGGCGGGGTGAATCTCGAAGTGGATTTAGTCGCGCGCTATTTGGAACGCCTGCTCTTGGGCGAGGCGGCGGCGCGGCCCGAGGGCGGCGGGCTGACGCGCGAGGCGCTGGCCGCACACGGTTTTCTAAAGGGCGAGGCGCGCTGAGCGCGCCGCCGGTTTCAACGGTTCATCATTCATGACATTCAGCAGCATTCCCGAAATCATCGACGAGTTGCGCCAAGGGCGCATGGTGGTCATCGTCGATGACGAAGACCGCGAGAACGAAGGCGATCTGCTCATGGCGGCCGCCAGTACCCGCGCGGAAGACATCAACTTCATGGCGCGTTACGGGCGCGGACTCATCTGTTTGACCCTGACCCGCGAGCGCTGCGAGCGCCTGCGCCTGCCGCTGATGGTCGCGGGTACCCACGCCAAGCACAGCACCAATTTCACCGTCTCCATCGAGGCGGCCGAGGGGGTGACTACCGGCATCTCCGCCGCCGACCGCGCCACCACGGTGCGCGCCGCGGTGGCGCCCGAGGCCCAGGCCGCCGACCTGGTGCAGCCGGGGCATATCTTTCCGCTGATGGCGCAGCCGGGCGGGGTGCTGACCCGCGCCGGCCACACCGAGGCGGGCTGCGACCTGGCGCGGCTGGCGGGCTTCGAGGCGGCGGCGGTGATCGTGGAGATCCTCAGCGAGGACGGCACCATGGCGCGGCGGCCGGAGCTGGAGTGCTTCGCCGCCGAGCACGGTCTGAAAATGGGCACCATCGCCGATCTGATTCATTATCGCTTGCAGCACGAGAAGACCGTCGAGCCTTTGGGCGAATGCCCTTTGCCCACCGAGTTCGGCACCTTCCGCTTGCTGGCCTTCCGCGACGCGGTGGGCGGCGATACCCACTTCGCGCTGGTGAAGGGTGTGTTGCGCGCGGAGACGCCGGTGCTGGTGCGGGTGCATATGCTCGATACCTTGAGCGATCTCTTCGGTGCCGCGCGCGACGATGCCCATTGGTCCTTGCGCGAGGCGCTGGCGCGCTGCGGCCGCGAGGAGAATGCCGTGCTGGTGGTGCTGCGCAAGGCCGACGAGCCGCGCGCCTTGCTCGCGCGTCTGCGCGATTGCCGTCTGCAGGCGCAGGGCGTGAATACGCCCGCGCCGCCGGCGGGCGATGATCTGCGCACCTACGGCGTCGGCGCGCAGATCCTCGCTGAGCTGGGCGTGGGCAAGATGCGGGTGCTGGGCACGCCCAAGCGTCTGCATGGTTTGGCCGGGTTTGGATTGGAAGTGGTGGAATACGTGGGGGACGAATAGAATATCCCCCCTGGCCCGATGGGTCTCAGGTTTATTTTAGGAAGCAGCGGCATGACTCAAATCAATACTTTTTCCGGCGACTTCAACGCGCGCGGCGGGCGTTACGCCCTGGTGGCGGGGCGCTTCAACAGTTTCATCGTCGAGCATCTCATCAATGGCGCGGTTGATACCTTGCGGCGCCACGGCGTGGAGGCCACGGACATCGACTTGTTTCACGCCCCCGGCGCCTTCGAGATTCCCTTGCTGGCGCAGAAGGCCGCGGCCTCGAAGAAGTACGACGCGGTGATCGCCTTGGGTTGCGTGATCCGCGGCGCCACGCCGCACTTTGATTATGTCGCGGGCGAGTGCGCCAAGGGCATCGCTCAAGTCGCGTTGAAATACGAACTGCCCGTCGCCTTCGGCGTGTTGACCGTCGACACCATCGAGCAGGCGATCGAGCGCGCGGGCACCAAGGCGGGTAATAAGGGTGTGGACGCGGCGCTGTCGGCGCTGGAAATGGTCAGCCTGCTGAAGCGGATGGGTTGAGACGATGCGCTGTTGTTTGAATCACGCTAAGGCGAGCGCGCGTCGCGGTGCCTGCTCATGAGCCGCGCCCGCAGCAAGGCGCGGCGTTGCGCGCTGCAGGCCTTGTATCAGTGGCAGATGGCGGGCCAGGATGTGGCCGATATTGAAAAGCAGTTTCTCACCGAACACGATCTCTCCGGTGCCGATTTGGGGTATTTCAGCGATCTGCTGCATGGCGTGCCGCGTCACGGCGGCGATTTGGACGAGCACTACCGCGCCCTGCTCGACCGCAGCGTGGAGTCGCTCGATCCGGTCGAGCTGGCGGTGTTGCGCATCGGCGTCTACGAATTATTGCAGCACCCGGAGATTCCTTACCGCGTCATCATCAACGAGGCGGTGGAGCTGGCCAAGGCCTTTGGCGCGGATCAGAGTCACCGTTACATCAACGGTGTGCTCGATAAGGTGGCGCGCGAACTGCGCGGCACCGAAATCAAGATGAAGGCGCCGTAAATCTTTCCGTCTTGCTCCGTCCGCGCGGGCGGTAAGGCATATCGCCGCTGCATTGTTGTAGCTCGACTTTCGGTACGATAAGCATGACCCTTTCCGAATTCGACATCATCCGCCGTTATTTCAGCGCCGCCGGCGCGCCCCGCGCCGACGTGGCGGTGGGTGTCGGTGACGACGCGGCGGTGGTGGAGGTGCCGCCGGGCCAGCAACTGGTGCTGGCCATGGACACCTTGGTGGGCGGCGTGCATTTTCCCGATGACACAAGCGCTGACGATATCGCCTACAAGGCCTTGGCGGTGAATCTGAGCGATCTCGCCGCCATGGGCGCCGAGCCGGTGTGGGCCACCCTGGCCTTGACCGCGCCGCGCAACGACCCCGTTTGGCTGGCCGCCTTCGCCGAGGGTTTCAATGCCCTGGCGCGCGCGGCGGATGTGCAATTGATCGGCGGCGATACCACGCGCGGTCCGCTCACCGTCACCGTGCAAGCGCACGGCTTGGTGCCGCGCGGGCGGGCGGTATTGCGTGGCGGCGCGCGGCCCGGCGATGTGATTTTCGTCACCGGCAGCCTCGGTGACGCGGGTTTGGCCTTGCAGCGCTGGCGCCAGGGCCTGCCTTCTTTCTCGGCCGACCATACCTATCTTGCCGCGCGCTTGAACCGGCCGTCGCCGCGGATTCACGAAGGCGTGGCCTTGCGCGGCTTGGCCAGCGCGATGATCGATATCTCGGATGGCTTGGCGGCCGATTTGAGCCATCTATTGGCGGCGAGTGCCGTGGGCGCCCGCATCGAACTGGCGGCATTGCCGCGTTCGGAGGCCTTCGCGCGCGTATGCGCGGAAATGGGCGAAGCGCAGGGCGCTCAAATCGCGTTGTCCGCCGGTGATGATTATGAGCTGTGTTTCACCGCGCCCGCCGCGCGGCACGCCGCAGTGACCGCCTTATTCGCGGGCTTTGATTGCGGTTGTCAGGCGATTGGCCTGATTGAAGCACAAGCCGGTTTACGTGTGTGGCAAGACGATGGCACGCTGCTAAGCGTGGGGCGCGGCGGCTATGACCACTTCGCCTCGTGATGCGCCGTTGCCAGGCGCGTTGCGGCCATGATGATGAATAATGGGGGCGCCGCGCAACGGTGAAACGGTCTTACCCGCCTTTACCCGCCGGTTTTTTCCGGCGCCATCCCGCGCACGTGCTGGCCTTTGGTTTCGGCGCGGGCGCCATCCCTTACGCGCCGGGTACTTGGGGCACGCTGGCCGCGCTGCCTTTTTGTTTCATGCTGGAAAGTTTGTCGGCGGCGCAGTACGCCGTGTTTATCGCCGCGGCCTTTGCCTTCGGGGTGTGGTTGTGTCAGCTGACCGGCGGAAACCTGGGCGTGGCCGATCACCCCGGCATGGTATGGGATGAGATGGTCGGTTATTGGATCGCGGTGGCGGCGCTGCCGCCGCAGTGGACGTGGTGGCTGGCGGCCTTCGTGCTGTTTCGTATTTTTGATATTTGGAAACCCTGGCCCATCAGCGAACTTGATCGCCGCGTGCATGGCGGTGTCGGGGTGATGCTGGATGACGCGGTGGCGGGGCTGTTCGCCGGTGTGATTCTGTTCGCCGTTTATCTTTTTATCGCCGCGGGCTAATTTTAGCGTGGCTAAGCCTGCTGCGAGGTTTTGCTGAGCTTGGGCCGCCAGCTGGATTCCCGCAGCCAGCGGGTAAGCACCGCCGCCGTTAGCGGCCGGCTGATGTAATAGCCTTGGGCCATATCGCAGCCCATCTCGATAAGGGTGTTAAGCACCTCTAGCGTTTCGACGCCTTCCGCGACCACGCGCCGGCCCATATTGTGGGCGAGGTCCACCGTGGAGCGCACGATCACCATGTCTTCATTATTATCGAGCATGTCGATGACGAAGGATTTATCGATCTTGATTTCGTCCACCGGCAGTTGTTTCAAATAGACCAGCGAGGAGTAGCCGGTGCCGAAGTCGTCGATGGACAGACCGACGCCCATGATGTCGAGCTGGACGAGGGTGTCCATGGCGCGTAGCGGATTGGCCATGATGGCGCTCTCGGTGATCTCGAACTCCAGCTTATCCGCCGCCACGCCCCATTGCTGCATGGACGCGGCGATCTTGCCCGCGAGTTGCTCATCTTGCAGATGCCGCGCCGAGAGATTGATGGCCATGCGCAGTTCGATGTCGGCCTTTTGCCACAAATGAATTTGATGCAGGGCCTCGTCGAGCACGAAAAAAGTGAGCGGGCGGATCAGGCCGGTATGCTCGGCGAGAGGGATAAATTCATCGGGCAGCAACAAGCCGCGTTGCGGGTGGTCCCAGCGCACCACCGCCTCCACCGCGGTCACCATTCCGGTCTTGAGATCGATCTTGGGCTGATAGAACAATACCAGCTGTTTGAATTCGATGGCATGGCGCAATTCACCCGCCAGTGACAGGCGGCTGAGGCTGTGTTGATCTTCTTTCGCGTCATAAAGGGCGAAGCCGGCGCTGGAACGTTTGGCGACGTACATGGCGACGTCGGCATGCCGCATCAGGGTGGCGCCGTCCTCGCCGTGATCGGGATAGAGCGCGATACCAACACTGGCGCCGATTTGGAAACTTTGCTCGTCGAGCATGATGGGTTGTTCGAGGGCGCTGACGAGTTTACGCGCGGCGCCGATTGCATCTTCTTCATTGAGTATGCCCGGTAGCAGCACGGCGAATTCATCGCCGCCGAGACGGGCGATGGTGTCGGATTCGCGTAACGCGCCGCGCATGCGCTCCGCTACTTGTTGCAGCACCAAGTCACCGTAATGATGGCCAAGGGTGTCGTTGATTTCCTTGAAGCGGTCGAGGTCGGTGATGAGCAGGGCCAAGGGCGCGCGTTTGCGTTGTGCCGTGAGGATGGCTTGGCGTAAACGGTCTTGCAACAGCAAACGATTGGGCAGCTCGGTCAAGCCGTCGTGCAAGGCTTGATGTTCCAATTCCCGGTTGAGCGAGGCGAGTTCCCGCGTGCGCTTGATGACCCGCCGTTCCAGATCTTCTTGCAGGGCTTTGAGTTCGGCCTCGGCCTGTTTGCGTTCGGTGATGTCGCGCATGATGCCGATATAGAGCATGCCTTCGGTGCGTGATAATTCGCTGATCGCCATTTCCATGGGGAAGGTGTGGCCGTCCTTGTGACGGCCCACGGTTTCGTGCGCGGTGATGCTGGCGATGTTTCCGCTCGGCGCGGCATGGGTAGCGGCCTGCTCGCCGACGTCACAGGCATAGGCCTGGTTCAGCAGAATGTTAAAATTCTCGCCCGCGATTTCCCCTTGGCCGTAACCGAATATTTTTTGCGCCGCGTGGTTCATGGACTCGACATTGCCGCGCGCGTCGATGGTGACGATGCCGTCCACCACATTGTCCATGATGGCGCGGATGCGCTGTTCGCGTACCGCTACGGCCTCGGCGTTGCTCACCAGCTTTTGACGCATGCGCTCGAGATCGTCGGCGAGATCGGCGATTTCATGGATGCTGGAGTGGACGTGCAAATGCTCCACCTCATCGTTATTGGCGATTCTTTGCGCCGCGTCGCGCAACTGGCGTAAGGGACGGGTGAGCTGGGGGACGACGACCGCCACCAGTAGCAAGGAAAATAAGATATAGCCGATGGCGAGGAGGACGCCGCGCTGATAGGCCTCATGGATCTGATCCTGCGTGGCGGTTTCGTCATAACCTACGCGTAAGATCGCGGCCGCATGCATCGCCTTGCTGGAAAATGGCACGGCGATGAAATAGGTGTTGTTGTCGTGTTCGCCGAAGTTGAAGTCTTCCTCGAATTTCGCCGGACTATTTATGCGGACGGCGGAGGAGACTTCCCCGCCGTCCTCGAATATCACTTCCGCGAAGTTGGCGCGCCCGGAAAATATGGCTTCATCGAGATGGATGCGAATCTGATCGGCGCTTTCTTGTTCTTCCATGCGTTCGGCCAGTTGCAGGGCATCGTGGCGGACGTAGTTGATGAATTGTTCTTTATAGCCCTCGGCGACGATGAACAGCACGCTGCTGAATAAAAAGGGGATCAATACCAAATGAATGATGACGCCGCCGAGAATGATGCGGCCGGCGAAACTCTGTACTAATGATTTTAGTCGGTGCTGCCGCGCCATAACTCACCTATTACCACCACGTTGGGATAGGCTCCCGCGGTGGAATCCCACATGAAGCTTACCATCCCGGGCCGGTTATGGAGGTTCTCGGCCAAGACTTGGGGTTCAAGGAAGATTTGCGGCAGCTGGCCGCCCAGCTGCACGACGTTGCTCAATAAGTGCAGCTCGTAGACATTGGCGGACATGAATACAACTTTTTGCAGAAAAACCTGATAGAGCAGGGTGTCGCCTTGGTTGATGGCCGCCACCAGTTGTCTGCCGTCTTTGTTGACCGGGAAGCCGAGAAAGAGGCGGCGGATTTCGCTGGTCGAGAGACGGATGATACCGCTATTTTTGTCGGTGACCAGCACCAGCCGGCGTTCCGTGTCGGCGGATACCGTGCTGGCGTGCGCCAGCACGAAGAGCAAACAAGCCAGCAGGAGGCGCGGCCAGCAACGCGTCATGGCAGGGCGGCGCTCCACTGCACGGTGGCTTGGGCGTAGTCTTGCCCGAACTGGTTTTGCTTGGCCAGTTCAAACTTGAGCGCTTGGCCGCGGGCGATTTGGTGGCGCACGCCGATTAATGTACGGTGGCGGATATACTCTGGAATTTCCGCGAGATAGAGATTGGCGGCGGCATGCTGGGTCACTTCGGCGCGTCCATAGAGCAGCCACCTGGCGTTGAGCGTGTATTCGGGTTGCAGATAGCCATAAAGAAACGATTGGTTGACCGTGTTGCCCGATGAGGTGTCGACACCGGTGCCGATGCGCATGACCGAGCCGCGCAGATACCAGGCGCCCATGCTGTAATTGCTATAGGCCCCGAGGATATTGAGTTTAACTTCATCGATGCCCGCCGCCGAGGAGGGGACGACGGTGTAGCCTAAATAAATACCGCTGTCGTCGAACGGCTTGTCCATGGGCTGGCGCGAGACCGAGACGGCGGCGAAAAGGTCGTATTCGCCTTTGCCCGGCTTGAGTATGTCGAGCGACTCCAAATGTCCTGGCGACAATGCAGGACCCACGCCGAAATCGAAGGTGAAATGATCGATGTGGTCGGCGCCATTGCGGCTGGTCTGCAGGCTCAGGCCCGTGGAATGCGATGGGAGGGCGCCGCCGTCGTCCTCGAATTCGATGATGCCGGGGCGATAAATGGTGGTTTGCAGGTAGGCGCCGTGGTGATGTTTGCGGTTCCATTGATCGAGGCCGGTGTGAAAGCGGCCAAGCCACAACCGGGTGTTGTCCGTGGCGGCCCAGCCGACGGCCAGACGTTCCATTTCCCGCTCTTCATTGTCGAGGTAGAACTCCGCGAGCAAACGGGCTTTGCCATATTCCGCCGAATAGAAAAAATTGACGGCGGCCTCGGAGCCATGTTGCTCGAGCGAGGGCAGGTCGCGGTCATTGTAGTGGACGGTGACGAGCGGAAAGGGGATGAATTCCCCTTTGTACTCGGCATGCAGTGCGGGGGTGAATGAAAACAGCATCGTGCCCGCCAATAAGCTGCTCAGGCGGCCAAAGCGCCGTAGGGCAGGGAGGCCGCTCGTTCGTGCCGGCCGCGTGTTGTTGCAGGGCCGTTGTTGTGCCGCTTGCAGGGGGTTCTTCATGGGGTGCGCGCCCTCGTTCCTTCGTATTGCTACGCTTCGCGCAGTAGGCGGGAAGCCGATCCTGAACCTCAGGATTCTATGGTTTGTGACCTTGCTTTGCTAGGGTATCGGTTCCGTGCGCGGAAGATTGACGAGATTTGGCGGGGGATAAAGATGGGGGCTTGTAGCCCCTTCGCGAGGTACGGGGGGTGGTCGCGTTGGCCGGTATTGTTGTACGTTGACGTGCGATTATTCAGCGAGTTTCGGCGGTTTTGTCGTGCTTGATTTGGGCGTAGGCCGAGTGATTGTGGATGGATTCGAAGTTTTCCGATTCCACGCCGTAGGCGAGGATACGCGCGTCGGCACCGAGGCGGGCGGCGACGTCGCGCACCATGTCTTCGACGAACTTGGGGTTGTCGTAGGCGCGTTCGGTGATGTATTTCTCATCGGGGCGTTTGATGAGGCCGAAGATTTCGCAGGAGGCCTCTTCTTCGACGAGGTCGATCAATTCTTCGATGTACACCAGCTCGGCGACGCGGGCGCTCACGGTGACATGGGCGCGCTGGTTATGGGCGCCGTAGTCGGCGATTTCCTTGGAGCAAGGGCAGAGACTAGTGACCGGCACCAGCACCGTGAGGGTGATGTGGTCCTCAGTGCCATGCCGCTCACCGCTGATAATCACGTCGTAATCGAGGGCGCTGGCCACGCCGGAGACCGGCGCCTTTTTGGTGATGAAATAGGGGAAGCGCGCTTCCACGTAGACGCTGTGCGCGGCCAGGTTCTGCTGGACGGTAATGAGTAGTTGCCGCATGCCCGTCACCGATAAGCTGAGTTCGGCGCTATTGAGAATTTCCACGAAGCGCGACATATGCGTGCCGCGGCGGTCGTGCGGCAGACCGACGTACATGGCGAAGTGGGCCACGGTGTGTTGTTCGCCGCCGTTACGGGTAGTGACGCGCGCCGGGTGGCGGATGCCTTTGATACCGACTTTGTCGATGGCGATGCGGCGCGCGTCGGCGGCGCCTTGCACGTCGGCGATGGAGGCCGTTTGGTTTGCTGTATTACTCATGGCCGTGCTTCCTTAAGTTCACTCTTCGCTGTAGCGCACGCAGGCGCGCTCGGTTTCCCACAGGGTCACCGCGCCGATGCGGGTGCGCGGGCCATTGAGGCTGTGCGCCAGCTCGCGATAGAGATAGGCGGCGATATTTTCCGCCGTGGGGTTGATCTTGTCGAAGGGCGGTATTTCATTGAGGTGATGGTGGTCGAGGCGGGCGATGACCTCTTTCGCCGCGGCCTTGATGGCCTTGAAATCCAGGCCCATGCCGACCTCGTCGAGGGCCGTGGCGATGAGTTCCACCTCCACCTTCCAATTATGGCCGTGCAGGCGGCTGCACTGGCCGGGGTAGTCGCGGAGTAAATGGGCGGCGGCGAAATCGGTGACCACCTTCAATGTGTAACGGGCTGCCATAGGTCGATGCTTGAGTTAATCAGTGGGAATTTATCTGCGCGGGCAAGCCGTGGCAAGCCTCGCGGGCGAAATGGGCCTTGATGCGCGCGGCGATGTTTTCGGCGCTGAGGCCGGCCTCGTTGAGTAATTCGCCGCGGGTGGCGTGTTCGAGAAAGACATCGGGCAGGCCGAGCTGGATCAGTGCCGGTGTCAAACCCTGCGCGGCGAGGCACTCGCCCACGGCGCTGCCGGCGCCGCCCATCACCGCGTTATCTTCCACGGTGACGATGAGTTCATGGGTCTCGGCCATGTGCGCGACCAGGGCCTCGTCCACGGGTTTGACGAAGCGCATATTGACCACGGTGGCATCCAGTTCGTCGCCCGCCTGCAGGGCGGGCTGCACCATGCAGCCGAAGGCGAGGATGGCCACTTTGCGGCCAGTGCGCAACACGTCGGCCTTGCCGACGGGCAGGGCGCTCATGGTCTTTTGCAGCGGCACGCCGGGGCCGCTGCCGCGCGGGTAACGCACCGCCGCGGGTTGATTCAATTGGAAGCCGGTGTAGAGCATCTGGCGGCATTCGTTTTCGTCGGCGGGCGCCATCACCACCATATTGGGGATGCAGCGCAGATAACTTAAATCGAAGCTGCCCGCGTGAGTGGGACCGTCGGGGCCGACCACCCCGGCGCGGTCGATGGCGAACAGCACCGGCAGGTTTTGGATGGCGACGTCGTGGATCAGCTGGTCGTAGGCGCGCTGCAAAAAAGTGGAGTAGATCGCCACCACCGGTTTCTCGCCCTCGCAGGCCAGACCGGCGGCGAGGGTGAGGGCGTGCTGCTCGGCGATGCCGACGTCGAAATAGCGTTTGGGGAAGCGTTCGGAATAATTCACCAGCCCCGAGCCTTCGCGCATGGCGGGGGTGATGGCCATCAGCCGCGGGTCTTGCGCGGCCATATCGCAGATCCACTCGCCGAACACCTCGGTGTAGGTCGGCGCTTTACTCTTGCTGCTGGTGGTGCCGACGCGCGGATCGAAGGCGCCGACGCCGTGATAGCCGCAGGGGTTTTCTTCGGCGGGTTGATAGCCCTTGCCCTTTTTGGTGACGACGTGCAGAAACTGCGGACCCTTGAGTCCGCGCAGATTACGCAGGGTCTTGACCAAGGTGGGCAGGTCATGGCCGTCGACGGGGCCGATGTAATTGAAACCCAGCTCCTCGAACAGGGTGCCGGGGACGACCATGCCCTTCATATGTTCCTCGGCGCGGCGCGCCAGCTCCCACACCGGCGGCATGTTCTTGAGGGCCTTTTTGCCCTGCTCGCGCATGGTGACGTAGAGTTTGCCCGAAAGGATGCGCGCGAGGTGGTTGGATAGGCCGCCGACATTGGGCGAGATCGACATATCGTTGTCGTTGAGGATGACGAGCAAATCGGTGTGCAGGTCTCCCGCATGATTGAGCGCCTCGAAGGCCATGCCGGCGGTCAGCGCGCCGTCGCCGATGATGGCGACGGCCTTGCGGTCCTCGCCCTTGCGTTCGGCGGCCAGGGCCATGCCCAGCGCGGCGCTCACCGAGGTGCTGGAGTGGCCGACGCCGAAGGTGTCATAGGGGCTCTCGCCGCGTTTGGGAAAACCGGCCAGGCCGTCTTTTTGCCGCAGGCTGGGCATCTGTTCGCGGCGGCCGGTGAGTATTTTATGGGGGTAGCTCTGGTGGCCGACGTCCCACACCAGCCGGTCTTCCGGGGTGTTATAGACATAATGCAGGGCGACGGTGAGCTCTACCACGCCGAGATTGGCCGCCAGATGCCCGCCGGTGCGCCCCACCGAGTCGATAAGGAAACGGCGCAGCTCGTCGGCGAGCTGGGGGAGCTGGCCTTCCGCTAGCGCGCGCAAGTGTCCGGGGTGATCGACGGCGTTGAGCAAAGGGTAGGGCATAGGATGGGTCGTCACTGACTTGACCAAAAAGTGAACAGCGCATTATCCGGGCTTGGGGTGGCTCTGGCAAGGCCGATAGCCGTCGGCACCCTATAAACGGGTGTTTAGCGGAATGTCTTGGGTGTTCGTCCGCCCCTCGTGGTCTTGGGCGCGGCGCGCGCGTTATAGTGCCCGGGTCTATCGCTGAGGGATAAGCATGAACGAATGGCTCTTGGAGCACGAGCTGGCGGTCCGCCTCGGGTTTTTCATCGGCGTGTTCGTGCTGATGGCGGCCTGGGAGCTGGCGGCGCCGCGGCGGGTCTTGAGCGTGCCCAAGCTGGCGCGCTGGGTCAATAATCTTGCCCTCGTCGCGCTGAACACCGTGGTGCTGCGCCTGCTGTTTCCCGCGGCGGCCGTGGGTGTGGCGCTCTTCGCCGCGCGCGAGGGTTGGGGGCTGTTCAATTATCTCGATGCGCCGGGCTGGCTGGCGCTGCTGCTGTCGGTGCTCGTGCTCGATTTTGCGATTTATTTGCAGCACGTCATGTTTCACGCCATCCCGCTGTTGTGGCGGCTGCACCGGGTGCACCACGCCGATCTAGACATCGACGTCACCACCGGCGCGCGTTTTCATCCCATCGAGATCGTGCTGTCTATGCTCATCAAGTTCGCGGTCATCGCGGTGCTGGGGCCGCCGGTGGCGGCGGTGGTGATCTTCGAGGTGCTGCTCAATGCGACCGCGATGTTCAATCACAGCAATGTGCGTTTGCCGCTGGCCGTGGACCGTGTTTTGCGCACGCTGATCGTGACGCCGGATATGCACCGCGTCCACCACTCGGTGGAGGATTTCGAGACCAACAGTAATTTCGGTTTCAATCTATCACTGTGGGACCGGCTGTTCGGTACCTACCGCGCCCAACCCATCGCCGGGCACGAAGGTATGACCATCGGCATCCGCACCTTTCGCGACCCGCGTCTGTGCGCGCGCCTGCCGGGGATGCTGCGCATCCCGTTCATTGGCCGGGTGTCGGATTACGTGATTAACCGGCGCGAGTGGTCTTGAGCATATAGCAAGCATCCCTATTCCAGATTTCTGGCGCCACGCAACCCATTCAGTTTGGTTGCCCGCGCATCCAGGGGTTCAAAATATTCCTTTGAGTCATAGCCCAATATGGCCGTTAACCCTTATGGCAAACCATCAGCCAGCTTAGGCGTCGTCAGAAATTGGGATTTTGCTATATGACAAGCTCCGGTCATGGAATCAGATATTGCAGCCGTTTGTTCGTGGGCGTGCTGCTGTCTGCCGCGCCGGCCATGGTTTTCGCCGCCTTTACTTTTAATTGGGGGCCGTTGAACGGTACCTATATCATCCCGGATTCGCGCTGCAATGTGCCGAGCTTTACCAATCAAAATTGCGCGACTAACCGCGTTGCCAACCCGGACCCGACGCGGTTCGTGCAAGAGACCGTCAACGAAGGCGGGGTGAATTATTACCATGTCGTGGTCGGCGATCCGGCGGCCGGTTTTGCCTCCGAGGTGTATATCCGTCAGGGCGGGGTTTCATGTAACGGCTTCGCCCAGTCGACGAGCCCGGGTAATTGCAATAACGATGCGAATGTCTTTGCCGCTGCCACCGGCGTGCTCACCGGTTCGGGTTCGGGCGGCGGTCATCCTAACTATACGGTGATGAAGCAGGTGTTGAACGATGCGGATATCAATCAGGTGTTTTTTAAAGGGGGTTTGAACACCAAGCCGGTCATTACTCAAGACATCGTGAACGCGGAGATCGATATGCGTTTCAGTCTGGATATGAGCAATAGCGATTACAACACCAGCACCACGACCGGCATCATCCTCAATACCTTGACCTTGTTCGAGCCGGGCCTGAGTAATGCGGCGGATTATAATTTCGCGACCGATAACCAGTTCTCAACCGTCACCGCTGGCCGCTATAGCTGGGCAACGGGTCCCGGTTACTCCAGCAGCTACGGCACTTATACGTATGAAACCGGTGGCTTCGGTATTTATAGTGTCGATTGGTTGAAGTATCGCAGCGCTACCCAGAATCCCAGCGGCGGCGGCTGCAGCGGTCCCTGTTGAATCTTGGATAAGCGCCCTTCGATTTGCTTACCCTGCGTTTAGTGCCCGCGTTCGATGATGTAATGCGACACGCCGCGCAGCGCGTCGGCGCGCTCATCAAACTGCTCCAAACTCGCCAAGGCATCTTCGTGCAGCAAACGCGCCCGTTCTTTGGCTTCATCCAAACCGAGCAGGGAGGGGTAGGTGGGTTTGGCGCGGGCGATGTCCGCGCCTTGGCGTTTGCCCAAGGTTTCAGTGTTGGCTTCCACGTCGAGGATATCGTCGCGGATTTGAAAGGCCAGCCCCACGCATTTGGCGTAGCGGTCGAGGCTGCGCAGGGTGGCGGCGTCGAGTCCGGGCGCGCACAGCGCGGCCAATTGCACCGCGGCGCGGATGAGCGCGCCGGTTTTATGAATGTGCATGTCTTCGAGCTGGGCGATGTCCAGCGGCTGTCCCACCGCGGCGAGGTCGATGGCTTGGCCGCCGCACATGCCGCGCGAGCCGGCGGCGATGGCGAGGTGGGCGATCATCTCCACCCGTGCCGCCGCGCTGGCGGCCAGCGCCGCGTCACGGGCCAGGATTTGGAAGGCGAGGGCTTGCAGGGCATCGCCCGCCAGAATGGCGCTGGCCTCGTCATAGGCGCGGTGACAGGTGGGTTTGCCGCGGCGCAGATCGTCGTTGTCCATGGCGGGCAGGTCGTCATGCACCAGCGAGTAGGCGTGAATCAATTCCACCGCGCAGGCGGGGCCGTCCAGCCGCTCTTCCGGCAAACCGAGGGCGAGCCCGGTGGCGTAGACCAGCACGGGCCGCACCCGCTTGCCGCCGCCCAAGACCGCGTAGCGCATGGCCTCGTGCAAGCGGGCGGGGTGCAGATTGGCGGCGGGCAGGCAACGGCTCAGCGCCTGTTCCGCCCGCGCGCGCCAGTCCGGCATGCGCCGGGTTAATTCAGCGAGGGCCTCAGTTGTCATCGGTGAAGGGCTTGATTTCGGACTGACCTTCTTTTTCCAACAGGATTTCCACTTTTTGTTCGGCTTCCTGCAAGGCCTGCTGGCACTGACGGGTGAGGGCGATCCCGCGCTCGAAGTTCTGCAGCGAATCTTCGAGGCTGAGCTCACCCTGCTCCATTTTTTCCACCAGGGTTTCCAGTTCTTTGAGCGCGTCTTCGAAGGGGGCGGGCGATTTTTTCTTGGCCAAGGCTAAGCTCCATTTGCGAGGACGCAACGTTAGCGCACCACCCCTTTTGGGTCAACGTGGTTCACCCGGCTTGACCCCGCCGCCAGGGCTGGCATGCTGGCGGTTGACAGTCTGGGCGCCACGGCTTAGAGTGGGCTCGAATTAGACTTATTCTAAGTTGATGCGCGGCCCCCGCCCCTAGCGAGGGGATTAGGATCGATGTCTACAATGGAGGATGCACAATGGCACTGAAAAACAGCAAGACTGAAGCGAATCTGAAGGCGGCCTTCGCCGGTGAGTCCCAGGCCAACCGCCGTTATCTCTACTTCGCGGCCAAGGCCGATGTCGAAGGTTACAACGACGTGGCGGCGGTGTTCCGTTCCACCGCGGAGGGTGAGACCGGTCACGCCCACGGCCACTTGGAATATCTGGAAGAGGTGGGTGATCCCGCCACCGGCCTGCCCATCGGCGGCACCGGCTTGAACCTCAAGGCCGCCATCGCCGGTGAGACCCACGAATACACCGATATGTACCCCGGCATGGCCAAGACCGCGCGCGATGAGAGTTTCGATGAGATCGCCGATTGGTTCGAAACCTTGGCCAAGGCCGAACGCTCGCACGCCAATCGCTTTCAAAAGGCCTTGGACAGCCTCGGCAGTTAAGCGGCTGTAATAGCGCGCTGGGGGCGGCCGGTCCCCAGCGCCTCCCTTACCCCCACCTCGCCTTGAGTCATAAGGACCGTATATGACGGACGCGACCATCCCCCCGCGCGAAGGCAGTCTCGAAGCGCCGACCCGCCACCCCCTGGATTGGAAGAACCCCGAGTTTTATAACGAAGGCGCGCTCTTCAAAGAGCTGGAGCGCGTCTACGACATCTGCCACGGCTGCCGCCGCTGCTTCAGCCTGTGTAATGCCTTTCCCACCTTGTTCGATGCCATTGATAACTCCGAGACCCTGGAGTTGGATGGTGTCGCTAAGCGCGTGTACTGGGATGTGGTGGACCAGTGCTATCTCTGCGATATGTGTTACATGACCAAGTGCCCCTACGTTCCGCCCCACCCGTGGAATGTGGATTTCCCCCATCTCATGCTGCGCGCCAAGGCGGTGAAGTTCAGCAAGGGTGAAGTGAAGCCGCGCGACAAGCTGCTCAGCGCCACCGACGCCGTCGGCAGGCTGGCGAGTATTCCGGTGGTGGCGGAGATGGTGAATGCCGCCAACAGCAACAAGCTCGCGCGCAAGGCGCTCGACAAGGTGCTGGGCGTGCACCCCGATGCCCTGCTGCCGCACTACCACAGCCGCACCCTCGCCAAGGCCTACGCCGAGCACCAGGCGCCCGCTCTGACGCCGCAGCCCGCCGCGGGGACACAGGGCAAGGTGGCCTTGTTCGGCACCTGTTACGGCAATTACAACGAACCGCGCCTGGGCGAGGATCTACTGGCGGTGTTCGAACACAACGGCATCCCCGTCACCTTGGTGAATGACACGCGCTGCTGCGGCATGCCCAAAATGGAATTGGGTGATCTGGACGCCGTGGCCGCCGCCAAGGATCACAATATTCCCCTGCTGGCCGCCTTGGTGGATGCGGGCTATGACATCGTCGCGCCCGTGCCCTCTTGCGTGCTGATGTTCAAACAAGAACTGCCGCTGATGTTCCCCGATGATGCGGCGGTGGCCAAGGTACGCGCGGCGATCTTCGATCCCTTCGAATATCTCGCGCTGCGTCACAAGGCGGGTAAATTCAACACCACATTCGAAAACCCGCTGGGCACGGTGGCCTACCACGTCGCCTGCCACCTGCGGGTGCAGAACATCGGTCTCAAGACCCGCGATATTTTGAGTTTGGTGCAAGACACTCAAGTCGAAGCCATCGAGCGCTGCTCCGGCCACGATGGCACTTACGCGGTGAAGAGCGAATTTCATGACGCCGCGATGAAGATCGGCAAGCCGGTCGTCAGCCGCGTGCAAAAGGCCGAGGCCGATCATTACAGCAGCGATTGCGCCATGGCCGGCCATCATATTCAAAATGGATTGAACGACGGCAGCGAGCCTATTCACCCCATGAGTTTGCTGCGGCGCGCCTACGGCATTTGACGAGGACCATCATGAAAAAACTCAGCCGAGAAGATTTATTGAGTTTGGAGACGTATTCCACCGAGCGTGCGGCCTTTCGTGAACGCGTCATCGCCCACAAAAAAACCCGCCGTGTGCGCTTGGGCGAACACGCCACCTTGTGTTTCGAAGACAGGCTGACCATTCAATATCAAGTGCAGGAAATGCTACGCATCGAGCGTATTTTTGAAGCGGCGGGTATCGCCGCGGAACTTGAAGCCTACAACCCGCTCATCCCTGACGGCAGCAACTGGAAAGCCACCTTCATGGTGGAATATGAAGACGTCGAGGAACGCCGCGTTGCGCTGCAACGCTTGGTCGGCATCGAAAATAAAGTGTGGGTGCGGGTGGACAGCTTTCCGCCCGTGTTCGCCATCGCCGATGAGGACATGGAGCGCAGCACGCAGAACAAGACCTCCGCCGTGCATTTCCTGCGTTTCGAGTTGACACCGCAGATGATCGCCGCCGCCAAGGAAGGCGCCGCCATTGCCATGGGTATCGATATGTCCGCCTATCGCTACGAGCATGACCCCGTGCCCGCGCCGGTGCGCGAGGCCTTGGTGCGGGATTTGGATTGAGCCGGCGGCGCGGCGCTTGCCGTGTGGCGCTTTTTCGCTCCTCGCCTTTTCACCCTGTAATTTCCGGTGCCGTGCCCCGTTTCTTCGCGCCGCCGTCGCGTTCGCGCGGGCCTTCCCAATGCGGGCACATCCGCACGCCTTCGGCATTGCCGCTCTCGCACAGCGTCCACAATTCCGGCGTCACTGTTTTGTTCGCCATGTGTTTGTGAACATAGGGGCAGAACGTGGAGTGCACCCCGGCCAGAATATCGTCGATGATGGGGCGCACGGCGCTGGGGCGCACGTCGGGTTCGTAATTTTCTTGAAAGACACGCTTGTGGATGCGCTCCAAGTCGAGAAACAGACCGAGCAGAATGAGCGTGGTGCGGCTGAGGTATTGTTCGTAATACAAGCCGCGTTCGTAGTCTTGCGTCACGTACAACATCTGAGTTTTGCCGCGGGCCCGGCGCACGAAGACCAGGTTGACGAGGTGGCCCAAGGCCGCCAGCAAGAGCCCGCTGCCCCATAAGGCGACGCCCGACAGTCCGAGTTGCTGCGCCACGGTCACGCCGCCGGCGGCGCCGATGGTCATGCTCGGCAGTGATTTGAGGAAGTCTTGAGCCTTGGCGCCGAAGTTCAAGCTTTCCTTCACCGAGTCCAGATAGGCGGCGCGCAGTTTCTCGTTTTCCTCGAAATTCAGGGTGCGGCCTTTGTAGGCGGTGTCGAGGCTGCGCAGGCTGGATTTCATGGTGGCGGTCGCGGCGGTGATGTAGCTCTTTTCGTCGGTGCCGGTGCCGGGCGCTTGCGCCTGCTCTTCTATGCTTTTAAGCGCGTCTTCGACGTAGAGCGACATTTTTTGCGAGGCCTCGTCGTCGGAGAACTTGCCGGTCATGGACCAGACCATGCGAACGGCGGTGACGGTGGGGAGGAGGGCGGTCTTTGCCATAGGATGTCATTCCTTTTATCGGGCGCGAGGCGCCGTGTTTTGCCGTGAGTATGGTATTCGCGCCCCGGGCCGTCAATGCGGCTCGGGTGATCCATTGCTGGATTCCCCCGCGCGCGGGAATCCAGTACCCTAGCCGACAGCATCCGCCCGAGACGGTGGACGGCGCCCGTGCAGAGGGGCACGCAATATAAAATCACTCGACTGAGAGCCAGGCATGACTATCAAATCCATTATGACCGCGCTGCTGCTAGGCGGCGTCGCGCTGCTCGCGGCTTGCGAGCAGCAAGGGACCGGCTCGACCGGCTCGCACGGGGAATTGGAGAGCGAGCTGTTCAAATTGGCGCACATGAATGGCTGCATTGAATGTCACACGGTGAGCGCGACCACGGTGGGACCCTCGTGGCAGGCGATCGCCGATCGTTATAAAGACGCGCCGCGTGAAGAGACGCGGGCCTTGTTGATCGACAGCGTAAAGAATGGCAGCAAAGGGAAGTGGCTGACCTGGAAGGGGGGTGATGGCATGCCGCCTTTAGGGAGACGGGTCGCGCAGGATCACATTGAGCGCTTGGTGGATTTTATCTTGTCGTTGACGCCGCGTAAGTAAACGCCGTGTTTTTGTTTATCAGTGGCAGCCGCGCGGCATTGCCCCCGTGAATTTGATGAAGCCCTATTCCGAAGCCTGCGACCGTAACCGCGATCCCATTTTCGCGGTGATTCAGCCGCTGTTCGCCGCACGGTCCGCGGTGCTGGAAATCGGCAGCGGCACGGGACAACACGCGGTGTACTTCGCCGCGCGCCTGCCGCATTTGATTTGGCACGCCAGCGACCGCGAGGAGAATCACCCCGGCATTCACCTGTGGCTGGATGAGGCGGGCTTGGAAAACACGCGCCCGCCGCTGACCTTGGATGTGACGCAAACCGCGTGGCCCGCGCTGGCGGTGGATGCGGTGTACACTGCCAATACCGCGCACATCATGCACTGGCCGGAGGTGGAGGCGCTGTTCGCGGGGGTGGGTGTTTTGCTAGCGGCCGGAGGTGTGTTCGTGCAGTACGGCCCGTTCAATTATGGCGGGGCTTACACCAGCGAAAGCAACGCGCGTTTTGATGAGCGTTTGAAAGCTCGCGACCCGCTCAGCGGTATTCGTGATGTCGAGGCCTTGAATATTTTAGCCGTGGCGGCGGGCATGCGTTTGCGCGAGGATGTGGCGATGCCGGCCAATAATCGCATCCTGATTTGGGAAAAGCCCGGCGCCTCACCCTGACGGCGCCGGCGGCGGTTTCGGCTTACGAACCCTTGTCCTGCGAAAACAAACCGGCGAATTGCGCATAGCCTTCTTGTTCCAGCGCCTCTTTCGGAATGAAACGCAAGGCCGCGGAGTTGATGCAGTAACGCAGGCCGGTGGGCGCGGGACCGTCCTTGAATACATGGCCGAGGTGCGAGTCGCCGTAGCGGCTGCGCACTTCGGTGCGCGGCAGCACCAGCAGGCGGAAATCACGTTTTTCGACGATCAGTGATTTGTCCAGCGGCCGGGTGAAACTGGGCCAGCCGGTGCCGGAATCGAACTTGTCCTGCGAGGAAAACAACGGCTCGCCGCTGACGATGTCGACGTAGATGCCCTCGTGTTTTTCATCCCAGTATTCATTCTTGAACGGCGCTTCGGTCGCTTCGTTCTGCGTCACCTCGTATTGCAGACGGGTGAGGCGTTGACGCAATTCCGCGTCGGCGGGTTTGCGGTATTGAGTTTGGGCGCCGCCGCTGGGCGCGTATTGGCTGTAGTCCACGTGTAATTCCTTTCCCCAAGTCTTTTCCAAGTATTGATCGCGGCCGGAACGGTGGCGGTAAAAGCTGTAGCGCACCGGACTCTTGCTGTGAAAATCCTGATGGTAATCCTCCGCCGGGTAGAATTTTTCCGCGGCTCGTATCGGCGTGACGATGGGCTGGCTGTAACGGCCGCTGGCGGCGAGCGCGTCGCGGGATTTTTCCGCGGCGAGTTTTTGCGCTTCATCGTGATAGAAGATCGCCGTGCTGTATTGTTGGCCGCGATCGACGAATTGGCCGCCCGCGTCGGTGGGATCGACGGTGCGCCAAAAGGCCGCGAGCAGACCTTCGTAGCTGATGCGCGCGGGGTCGTAATAGACCTCCACGCTTTCTAAATGGCCGGTGCCGCCGGCGGAGACTTGTTTATAACTGGGGTCGGCGAGCGTGCCGCCGGTGTAGCCGGAAATGGTCTTTACCACGCCGGGCACCTCGTCGAAATTGGATTCCACGCACCAGAAACAGCCGCCCGCGAAGGTGGCCATGGCCAGGGGTGATTCAGTCGCGGGCGGCGCTTGTGTGGTGTCGGGTGCGGCCAGCAGCAGCGCCGCGCCGGTGAGACTCAGAGTCAGGCCGATGAGTAGTTTGTTTAGCATGGTTATGCACCGTTGGTGAGAGTGAAGAAGAACCCTGGTTGTGACCCCGCCGCTGGCCGGATGTTTCATCCGCCGCCCGACCCTGGAGCATGTAATAATCCCGGATCAGGTATGCGGGCGGTGTCAGGGCTTAGTCGCCACGGGTAACGGGACCTTACAGGGTTATTAAGGCTGGAAAAGGACAATGCTGCAAATTTCCAATAATGTGAGTATCCCCGAGGCGGAAATCGAGATCAGCGCGATCCGCGCCCAGGGCGCGGGCGGACAGAACGTCAATAAGGTGTCCAGCGCCATTCATTTGCGTTTCGACATCGGCGCGTCGTCATTGCCGGAGTTTTATAAGCAACGGCTATTGAATCTCAGCGACCGGCGCATCAGCAAGGACGGGGTGATCATCATCAAGGCGCAGCAGTACCGCAGCCAGGAGAAGAATCGCGATGAGGCCCTGGAGCGTTTGCGCGAGCTGATTAAAAGCGTGGCGGCGACGCGTAAAAAACGCGTTGCCACCGCGCCCAGCAAGGGTGCGCGCCAGCGACGTTTGGAGCAAAAGGGTCAGCGCGCTAAAGTGAAGGTCTTGCGCGGCAAGGTATCGGGTGAAGGCGATTGAGCCGGGTCGTGTTGTTGAATTTCTGGCGGATTGGAGTTGAGCGTGAATCAAGATTTATCACCCTACGCCCGCATGGGCGGCGAGCAGGCGGTGCGGCGTTTGGTGGACCGTTTTTACGATTTGATGGACAGCCTGCCCGAGGCGCGCGGTATACGCGCGCTGCACCCGGCGGATTTGAGCGGCTCGCGCGATAAGCTGTTCAAGTTTCTCTCCGGCTGGCTGGGTGGACCGGCGTTGTATATCGAGGAATACGGCCACCCGCGCCTGCGTATGCGGCACTTGCCCTTTGCCATCGCCGAGGCGGAGCGCGACGCCTGGATGTCGTGCATGAGGCAGACGCTGGCGGAAATGGAGATGGATGATTTTCTGCGCGAGCAATTGCTGCAGTCCTTGAGCAACACGGCGGATCATATGCGCAATCGCTAGCGCGATGCGCGCTCAGAGTGAACACGAGGGAGTGCTGACATGACCCGAATCAATCTCATGGCCCTGCGCCACTCGGCGTTTTACAGCCCTTATCTTTTGACTGTCGCCGGCGGTTATTTGCGCGAAGAGGGTTTGGATCCGGCGTACGCGGTGGCGAACCCGCAACGCGGGGTGGCGGAAAGTCTGCGCGATGGCGGTTGTCACGTGGCTCAATCGGCGGTGGCGACGTCCTTCGCGGCGCTGGAGCGCGGCGAGACGCCGGACATCGTTCACTTCGCGCAGATCAACGGCCGCGATGGCTTTTTCATCGCCGCGCGCCAGCCCGACCCGCAATTCACTTGGGACAAACTCGCGGGCCGGCGGGTGCTGGTGGATCATTTTTTTCAACCGCTGGCGATGTTCAAGTACGGCCTGCACCGCGCGGGCGTGGACTACGCCGCGCTGGAGGTGATCGACGCCGGTGACGTCGACGCCATCGAGCGTGCCTTTCGCGCCGGTGCGGGGGATTACGTACACCTGCAAGGCCCGGCGCCGCAACAAATGGCGCACGAGGGTATCGCCTTCGTGGTGGCGGCGGTGGGCGAGGCGGTGGGGCCGGTGGCTTTTAGCAGTCTGTGCGCGGCGCGCGCGTGGTTGACCAGCGAAATGGCGCGCGCCTTCATGCGCGCCTACCGCAAGGCCTTGGCCTATGCCGTCGCCGCGCCGGCGGAGGAGATCGCGGCGCGGCAGCAGGCGGCGGGATTTTTCACCACCGTTCACCGCAAGGTGCTGGCGGAGACCATCGCCGCTTATCAGCGGCTGGGCTGTTGGACGGAGACAGCTGAAATTCCTAGAGGCGATTATGAAAATCTGCTGCGGGTGTTTGAGTTCAGCGGTTTGATCAGCCGGGCGCACGCCTATGAGCGGGCGGTCGTGGCGCCGCCCGGCTGAGGGGCGGCGCCGCGCGCGTTGCTCAGTAACGGCCGTGGGTCTTGTTGATGTAATTGCTCAGTTGTTGCGTTTCCTGGTTCATGCGCATCAGATTGGTGTGGGTGATGCGGAACAGGGCGCGCATGACTTTATAGACCACGCGCGGGTGGTGCTCCAAGAGTGATTCGAAGGCGTCCGGTTCCAAGGTGAACACCGTGGCCGCGCCCAAGGCCCGCAGACTCGCTTTGCGCGGGGCGCGGTCGACGAAGGCGCGGGTGCCGGCGCATTCGCCCGCGGTCATGGTGTAGACCGGCTGATCGACGCCGTCGATATTGCTGAGCACGCTGAGCTTGCCTTCGGCCAGCACATAGAGGGTGTGCGCCGCGCCGCCCTCGGCGCTGAGCAACTCGCCGTCGCGCAGCTGGCGCAGGCCCATGACTTGGGCGAGGACCTTGGCCTCGTCTTCATGGAGTTCAGTACCCAGCGCCGAGGCGCGGACTTTATTGTGCTCCGGTTGATCGCTCATCGTCGTCGCTCTCCTCTCAGTGCCCAGGTTCAAGCCGCTCATTCTAGTGCAATCGGGCCGCGGGACGTAGCCCTTGAACGTATTTATTTAACGGCCCCATTTCCGTGAAATTGATGGTGATTCGCCGCGCGGCGGCGCTGGCCGCGCGCCCCGGACGGCACCGTGACCCTCCCCCCGGCGAGCTGCTACACTAGCGCAATTTTTCGATTCCCATGATTTTTGAGGCGGAGTATGGCAGGGCATAGCAAATGGGCCAATATTCAACACCGCAAGGGCGTGCAGGACGCCAAGCGCGGCAAGCTCTTCACTAAACTGATACGCGAGATCACCGTCGCCGCCCGCATGGGCGGGGCGGACGCCGCCTCCAATCCCCGCTTGCGCACCGCCATCGACAAGGCCTTGACCGCCAATATGACCCGCGACACCGTCGAGCGCGCGATCAAACGCGGCGCCGGCGAACTTGAAGGCCAGAATTACGAAGAGGTGCGCTACGAAGGCTACGCCTCCGGCGGCGTGGCGGTGATGGTGGATTGCATGACCGACAACCGTAACCGCACCGTCTCCGACGTGCGCCATGCCTTCAACAAATGCGGCGGCAATCTCGGCACCGAAGGTTCGGTCGCCTATCTGTTCACCAAGGCCGGCATCCTCAGCTATCCCGCGGGCTGTGATGAAGACCGCATCATGGAACTGGCCTTGGACGCGGGTGCCGAGGACATCATCAACTACGAGGACGGCTCCATGGACGTGCTCACCACACCCGAGGACTTCGATGCCGTGAAAGAGGCGATGACGGCGGCCGACCTGGCGCCGGAGTCGGCCGAGGTCACCCTGCGCGCCGCCATCAACGTGGCCCTGGGCGCCGAGGATGCGGCGAAAATGGTGAAGATGCTGGAAATGCTGGAAGACCTGGATGATGTGCAGAACGTCTATTCCAATGCGGATATCTCCGAAGAGGTGCTGGCGGAGCTTGAATGAGAGGATTATTGAAGCCTCAAATCAAAACAGGAGTCAATATGAAACTGAAATGTATTGTGAGTGCTTTGATATTTTCATGCGCGGGAAATATTGCTGCGAGTGAGAGTAATGGCAAAGTCATAGATTATTGGATTCATAACAACCACGATAGCTTCGCATTTAGTATTGAGAACCAAACGGGGAGGCCGGGCTGCGCGACCTTTGGAAGCCCGTCGGGAAGATATGTTGTGGATACAAGAACTGAAAGGGGAAAAATAGTTGTTTCCGCAATTATGGCTGCAAAAGTAAGCGGATCAAATGTCAGAGCAGGCGGCTCAAACTTGTGCAATTACTATGGCGATTCGGAAGATCTTTTATGGGTGCATGTTAAATAGTTCAAACAAGGCCAGCAGTTCACTGTGTTCCGGGCTTGCCAGTTAGACCCGCTGTGGTTTGTTAGGTGTAATTTTGGGGGAGGGTGAAGTATGTTGAATCACCGCGCTTTGAAGTCTTATAACACTTATCGCGAAATGCGAAATCCGCTTGCCTGCGAGTCGCGATGCGTATCCTAGGCATCGACCCCGGTTCCCGCGTCACCGGTTACGGCATCATCGAAATCAGCGGCCGCAAGCAGGTGTATCTCAGTTCGGGCTGTGTGCGCATGGAAGACCAAGACTTCCCCGAGCGCTTGCGCACGATCTTCGATGGCCTCAGCCGCATCGTCGCGGAGTTTCAGCCGCGGGAAGTGGCGATCGAAAAGGTCTTCGTGCAGCGCAATGTCGATTCCGCGCTGAAGCTGGGCCAGGCGCGCGGCGCGGCGCTGTGCGCGGTGATGAGTCATGATGTGCCGGTGGCGGAATATGCCCCCAGCCAAATCAAGCAGGCCCTGGTGGGGCGGGGCGCGGCGAGCAAGGAGCAAGTGCAACATATGGTGCGGACCTTACTGCAACTCTCAGCCACGCCGCCGGCCGATGCCGCCGACGCGCTGGCTTGCGCCTTGTGTCACGCCAATACCCGGCAAACCTTGGCGGCGCTGCCCGCCGGGGTGCGCGGCCTGCGCGCGGGGCGCTGGCGATGATAGGCCGGCTGCGCGGAAAATTAGTGGCGAAGCAGGCGCCGCACGTGCTCATCGACGTGCAGGGCGTGGGCTACGAGGTGGAGGTGCCGCTCACCACTTATTTCAAATTACCCGCCATCGGCGATGACACCCTGCTGCACACCCATCTCATCGTGCGCGAGGACGCGCATGTGCTCTATGGTTTCGCCAGCGAGGCGGACCGCGCGCTGTTCCGCGATCTGATAAAGGTGAACGGCGTCGGCGCCAAGCTGGCGGCGGGCATCCTCTCCGGCATCGGCGTGGATGATTTCGTGCGCTGCGTGCGCGACAATGACGCGGCCCGGCTCACCCGCCTGCCCGGCGTCGGCAAAAAGACCGCCGAGCGTTTGGTGCTGGAGATGCGCGACCGCCTCAAGGCCAAGGCCGAGACGGTGGCGCTGACGAAGTCCGAGGCCGCGGCGGGTGAGCTGCCGCCGCCCTCCAGCGCGGTCAATGACGCCATCAGCGCCTTGGTGGCGCTGGGTTACAAACCGCCGGACGCCAGCCGCATGGTGTTGCGCGTCGAGGGTCAGGGGCTGGCGTGCGAGGAGCTGATCCGCCGCGCGCTGCAAGCATTGCACAAATGAAGCCGGTGATAGCGCGCATATCACACAGGCAAGATCAAGACGGCGCGGACGGGTGCGGCCTCGTTGTTTTAATCGCGCCGAGTCAAGCTAGGCAAGCCAGTCCACCAATGCGGTGCTCACAACCATGATAGAGAATGACCGTCTTACCGCCGGCGTGGCGCGCCCCGAGGACGAGGCCATCGACCGCGCCATCCGTCCCAAACACTTGGCCGATTACGTGGGCCAGCCCGCGGTGCGCGAGCAGATGGAAATCTTCATCCACGCCGCCCGCAAGCGCGGCGAGGCCCTGGATCACACCCTCATCTTCGGGCCGCCGGGCTTGGGTAAAACCACCCTGGCGCACATCATCGCCAATGAGCTGGGCGTGAATCTGCGTCACACCTCCGGCCCGGTGCTGGAGCGGCCCGGCGACCTCGCCGCGCTGCTTACCAATCTTGAACCGCGCGATGTGCTCTTCGTTGATGAGATCCACCGCTTGAGTCCGGTGGTCGAAGAGGTGCTCTATCCGGCGATGGAGGACTACCAGCTCGATATCATGATAGGCGAGGGTCCGGCGGCGCGTTCCATCAAGCTCGACCTGCCGCCCTTCACTCTGGTGGGGGCCACCACCCGCGCGGGCCTGCTCACCTCGCCGCTGCGCGACCGTTTCGGCATCGTCCAGCGTCTGGAGTTTTACAGCGTCGATGATCTCATCGCCATCGTCGAGCGCTCGGCGCGGCTGCTGGGTTTGGAGATGGCGCGCGCGGGCGCCACGGAAATCGCGCGGCGCTCGCGCGGCACCCCGCGCATCGCCAACCGCCTGCTGCGGCGGGTACGCGACTACGCCGAGGTCAAGGCCGACGGCCGGATCAGTGGCGATGTCGCCGATCTCGCCCTCAATCTGCTGGACGTGGACCGCGAGGGCTTCGATATGATGGACCGCAAACTGCTGCTCACCCTCATCGACAAATTCGACGGCGGCCCGGTGGGCATCGACAACTTGAGCGCCGCCATCGGCGAGGAGCGCGGCACCATCGAGGACGTGCTGGAGCCCTTCCTGATCCAACAGGGTTTTCTCATGCGCACCTCGCGCGGGCGGGTGGCCACCCGCCACGCCTATCTCCACTTTGGCCTGCGGGTGCCCGCCGCGCTGGAGCGGGAAGAAACCGCCGCCCTGGCCTTGTTTCCCGAGGACGGTCCGCCGCGATGACAAAACCGCGGGCGCGGCGTTTTCACAACCCCCTTTCCTCCGCGCGGCGGGGGCGCTCAAGCATGCCCGCCTCTCTTTCTAAACGGGGCGGCGGGGCGTCAAGTCGGCATTTGCAAGCGGGAACGGGGCACGCTGGGGCGATGAGATAAAACAGGCTGGTGTCCGGCGAGGCGATCGTCGTGAGGCGGCGACGCTCCTTCATATAATGCTTCGGTGCTGGTTGTGGATTGTCCATGCCCTCCTTAGTAGAATACGCGCCAATGCTGGGGGCGTGGGGCGCGCGGCGATTTTTCATCAGGCGAAATTCTTGGACGCCAAGCGACAGCGGGAACTGCGTATATTTGTCTGGCCGGTGCGGGTCTATTACGAAGACACCGACAGCGGCGGCGTGGTGTACTACGCCAATTACCTCAAATTCATGGAGCGGGCGCGCAGTGAATGGTTGCGTGCGCTCGGTGTCGAGCAAGACGAACTAATCAGCGGGCACAATGTCCTATTCGCGGTTCGCGCCGTGCAAGTGGATTATCTGCGCCCCGCGCGTTTCAATGACCTCTTGGCGGTGACGGCCGAAGTGGCCGAGCGGGGGCGGGCGAGTTTGACGTTCAAGCAGAGTGTGCTGCGCGTGAACAAGTCCGGGCCCGGCGCGCTGGCGCTTTTTAACGATAACGATAACGATAACGACAGTGAACGTATGCTGGCTGATAATGAAAATAAATTATGCACGGGGCGGATCAAGATCGCCTGTCTCAATGCCGCGACCCTGCGGCCGTGTCCCATTCCCACTCATTTAATCGCGGAGATGTCTCGTGACGGCTGATATGTCGTTTATCCATTTAATCACCAATGCCAGCGTGCTGGTGCAATTGGTGATGTTGCTGCTGCTGTTATTGTCGGTGCTGTCGTGGTTCGTCATCTTCCGTAAACGCAGCGTGATGAAAAACGCGCGGGAGTCGGCGCAGCAATTTGAAAGCCGCTTCTGGTCCGGCGGCGATCTCGCCCAGCTCTATCGCGAGGTGTCCCTGCGCCAGGGGCAGATGAACGGCATGGAGAATATCTTTCACGCCGGTTTCAAGGAATTCGTGCGCATCCGCCAGCAGGGCAATGTCGACAGCCGCGAATTGATGGAAAGCGTGCAGCGCGCCATGCGCGTGGCGCTCAACCGCGAGACCGAAAGACTGGAAGTGCATCTGCCTTTTCTGGCGACGGTGGGTTCCACCAGCCCCTATGTCGGCCTGTTCGGCACGGTGTGGGGCATCATGAATTCCTTCCGCGCCCTGGCCAATGTCAATCAAGCCAGCCTGCCCATGGTGGCGCCCGGCATCGCCGAGGCCCTCATCGCCACCGCCATGGGTTTATTCGCCGCCATCCCGGCGGTCATCGGCTACAACCGCTATTCCACCGACCTGGAACGCATCGTCAACCGCTACGACAATTTCCTCGAGGAATTTTCCTCGGTGTTGCAGCGCCAGGCGCGGGCCTGAGTCCGTGAGCCGCGCAGAGGACGTAAAACATGGCCGCCGCTAAACGCCAGAAAAAACGCCTGATGGCCGAGATCAACGTCGTGCCCTACATCGACGTGATGCTGGTGCTGCTCATCATCTTCATGATTACCGCGCCGCTGCTGGCGCAGGGCGTGAAGGTGGATTTGCCCGCGGCGCCGTCACAGCCCATCGATCAAGAGGCGAAGGAGCCCTTGGTGCTCACCGTCGACGCGCAAGGAAACTATTATCTCGATATCGGCGGCAAGGAAGACGAGCCGGTGAGCGAGGACGATTTGGTAAACCGCGTCGCCATCGTTCTGCGGCGTCAGCCGGGCATACCCGTGCTGGTGCGCGGCGATCAAGCCGCCAATTATGGCCAAGTCGTGTATGCCATGACCTTGCTGCAAAAGGCCGGCGCGCCCAGCGTGGGTTTGCTCACCGACGCGCCCCAGCCCGCCGCGCGCCGCTGAGTGGCGGCGATGAGCGCTGAGCGAAGAACGCGACGATGCTGAGAGATCTATTTAGTCATCCGCGCGCCTTGCTGTTCGCCGTGCTGGTGCATGTGGTGTTGATCCTGCTGCTGGTGGTGAGTCTGGAGTGGGTGCAGGAACCGCCCAAACTCCAGGGCAGCGAACAGATCGTGCAAGCGGTGGTGATCGACGAGAGTCAATTGCGCGCCGAGAAACAACGCAAGCAGGACGACGAGGCCGCGCGGCAGCAGGCCGCCGCTGAGGCCGAGCGCCGTCAGCGCGAAGCGGAACAGCAGCGTCAGCTGGAGGAGCGGCAGCAGGCCGAGGCCGAGCAGCGCCAGCAACAGCAAGCGGCGGAGCAGAAGCGTCAAGCCGAAGCAGCCGCGCAAGAGAAGCAGCGGCAACAGGAACAGCAGCGTTTGGCCGAAGCGGAAAGCAAACGTAAACTGGAAGCGGAACAAAAGCGCAAGGCCGAGGCCGAAGCGCAACGTAAGAACGACGCCGAGGCCAAGCGCAAGGCGGAAGCAGACGCCAAGCGCAAGGCCGAGGAAGAGGCGAAACGCAAAGCGGCGGCCGAGGCCGAGGCCAAACGCAAGGCGGAAGCGGAGGCGAAACGTAAAGCGGAAGCGGAGGCGAAGCGCAAGGCCGAGGAAGAGGCGAAGCGTAAAGCGGACGAGGCGCGGCGCCAGCGCGAGGCGGAAGAGTCGTTGCGGCAGCAGTTAGAAGGTGAACAGCTGCAACAGCAACTGGTCAATCAGGCGCAGCGTTATCTGGAAACAACAATTAAGCAAAGAATTTATAGAGTCTGGTTGGTGCCAGAAAGTAGTCAGAGTTTAAAATGCACGGTATGGGTTAAATGGCTTCCAAGCGGGGATGTAGTTGAGGTGCGGATTCTTAAAAGTAGCGGTAATGCTATTTTCGATAAGTCGGTAGAGACGGCGGTGCTCAAAGCTTCGCCGCTACCCGTACCATCAGATCCCGCGATGTTTAATGAATTGCGGACGTTTACTTTTAATGCCACTCCACAGAAGTAACGAGGATTAACAATTGGCTATGCCTAAACTAATTCTAAGATTGTTTGCTGCAGCGAGCTTGCTACTACTGGCAAACTCTGCGCATGCGGTATTGTCATTTGAAATTACCAAAGGCGTAGTTGACGCCCTGCCCATTGCCGTCGTGCCCTTCGGCGTGACGGGTGATCCGCTGTTGCCGGTGGACGTGGCCGAGGTGGTGGCCGCGGATTTGAAATTCAGCGGCCGCTTCGCGCCCCTGCCGCGCAAGGATATGTTGTCGCGGCCCAGCGAGGGCAGCCAAGTGAATTTCCGCGATTGGCGCCTGGTCAACGTGGAGAGCCTCGTGGTCGGCAAGGTCAACCGCATGGGCGTGGGTTACGTGGTGCAGTTTCAGTTGTTCGACGTGTTTCGCGGCGTGCAGCTCGCCGCTTACAGCGTGCGCAGCGACGCTGATGGCTTGCGCCGCGCCGCGCATCAGATCGCCGATATTATTTACGAGACGCTGACCGGCGAGCCGGGCGCCTTTTCCACCCGCATCGCCTATGTCACGGTAGAGAACCTGGCCGACGGCAAGCGGCGTTACGCCTTGGAGGTGTCCGACGCCGATGGCTACGACCCCAAGGTCATCGTCAATTCCGCCCAGCCGTTGATGTCGCCGTCGTGGTCGGCGGACGGCAACCGTCTCGCCTACGTGACGTTTGAAAACAAGCGCGCGCAAATTTACGTGCAGGATTTGCAGAGCGCGCAGCGGCAATTGCTGACCTCGTTCGAGGGCATCAACGGCGCGCCGGCCTGGTCGCCCAATGGCCGTGAATTGGCGCTGACATTGTCGAAGGACGGCAACCCGGAAATCTATGTGATGGACCTCGCCAGTAAACAACTGCGGCGGGTGACGGAGAGCCTCGGCATCGACACCGAGCCCGCCTGGTCGCCCGACGGCAAGACGATCTACTTCACCTCGGACCGTGGCGGCTCGACCCAGATTTACCGCGTGGCCGCCAGCGGCGGGCGCGCCGAGCGCGTGACCTTCGAAGGCAGCTATAATGCCCGCGTCTCGGTCTCGCCCGACGGCAAGTATCTGGCGATGATCACTCGCGACAATGCCGGCGATCATATCGCGGCCTTGAATCTGCAAAACGGCGCCTTGCAGGTGCTCACCGACGGGCGTTTCGATGAGTCGCCCAGTTTCGCGCCCAATGGTAGGATGATCATCTATGCCACGCGCGCGGCGGCGCGGCGCGGGGTGTTGGCGGCGGTGTCGGTCGATGGCCGGGTGCAGCAGCGTTTTTCCGCGCGCGAGGGCGAGGCGCGCGAGCCGGTGTGGTCGCCGTTGCGGCAGTGATCCGCCGCGAGAGTTTTCGTTTTAAATTTTAATTGGCTTTTATAACCGCGTTTCTACTGGAGTTAATGCACATGAACAAATGGGTGAAATTGGGTGTGGTCTTGGTGCCCTTGCTGATGCTGGGCGCGTGCGGTTCCACCGGCGGCGCGAAGAAAGGCGGCGGCGCGGCGGCGCCGGGCGGTACGCCATCGACGGATAGCTCGGCCAGCACCTCGCCTTTCGGCTCGGGTAGCGGCGTGGATGTGACGCCCTTGCCCGGCGCGGGTGGCGGCGACACAATGGCGGCGATGGATCCGTTGAATGATCCTTCGAGTCCGCTGGCCAAACGGGTGATCTATTTCGAATACGACAGCAATACGATCCGTCCCGAGGATCGCGCCACCATCGAGGCCCACGCGCAGTATTTGGCGCAACGCGGTAATGTGAAAGTGGCGCTGGAAGGTCACGCGGATGAGCGTGGTTCGCGTGAATACAATATCGCCCTGGGTGAGCGCCGCGCCAACGCGGTGCGGGATGTCATGAGCTTGCTCGGCGTCGCGTCGTCACAAGTCAGCACGGTGAGTTACGGTGAAGAGCGTCCGGCGGTGCTGGGTGATGACGAATCGGCGTGGCGGATGAATCGCCGCGTTGAGCTCGTCTATTCCGGGCAATGAGCATGCCTCGCCTCGCGCTGAAGGCGGTGTTATTGGGCGGTGCCGTCGCCGTGGCGCTGCCGCTGGCGGCCCTGGCGGCGGATGCGCGCGGCGGTGCGCCGGTGGTGTCCGCCACCCAGCCCAATAACGAACCGCCGCTGGAGGCGCGCGTCTCGAAGCTGGAGCGTTTGCTCGAAGGGCAGGCGCTGACGGATATGCTGCAGCGCATTCAGCGTTTGCAGCAAGACGTGCAAACCCTGCGCGGCGAGCTGGAGGTGCAGGCCAACGAGCTCAACGGCATCAAACAGCGTCAGCGCGATTTATACATGGACGTCGATCGCCGTCTGGAGCAGCTCAGCACCGCGCCGCCCGCCACGGCGCCCGCGGCGCTGCCCGGTAGCGGTGGCGCGGTGGCCGCGGCGCCCTCGCCAGAGCAGGAACAGGCGGCGTATCAACAGGCCTTCGATAAAATGAAGGAAGGCCGTTATGACGAGGCCATCATCTTGTTCCGCGGCATGCTGGCGAATTACCCCGGCGGTAAGCTGGCCGACAATGCGCAGTACTGGCTGGGCGAAGCCAATTACGTGACGCGGCGTTATCGCGAGGCGGCGGATGAATTCAGCAAGGTCATCAGCGGTTATCCGCAAAGCCCGAAGCTGCCCGACGCGCAGTTGAAGCTGGGCTTCAGTTATTACGAGCTGGGTGAGTGGACCAAGGCGCGCGAGACGCTGGAACAGTTCGTGGGGAGTTATCCGCAGCACCCCGCCGGTGAGCGCGCCAAGGAACGGCTGCAGGCCTTGAAGGCGAAAGGGCGCTGAACCGCCCTTTGAGTTGTCGTGGAACGCATACGTATCACCGAGATCTTTCTCTCCCTTCAAGGTGAGAGCCGCAGCGTGGGCTTGCCTACGGTGTTCGTGCGCCTCACCGGCTGTCCGCTGCGTTGCCACTACTGCGACACCGCCTACGCCTTTCACGGCGGTGAGTGGCAGAGTTTGACCGCGATACTGGAGCGGGTGGCGGAATTTGAAACGCGGCAGGTGTGCGTTACCGGCGGTGAGCCGCTGGGGCAGAAAAGCTGCCTGCCCCTGCTCGCGGCATTGTGTGATGCGGGTTACGCGGTGTCGCTGGAGACCAGCGGCGCGCTGCCGCTGGACGGCGTGGATCCGCGGGTGGTGAAAGTAGTCGATATCAAGACCCCGGCCTCGGGCGAGAGTGGTAAAAACCGCTACGACAATCTGCCCCTGCTTACGGCGCAGGATCAAATCAAGTTCGTGATCTGCGACCGCGCCGATTATGACTGGGCCAAGCAGTGCATGCAGGAACACGCGCTCGCCGCGCGCTGCGAAATTTTATTTTCACCCAGCCATCAGCAGGTCGCGGCGCGCGAACTGGCGGATTGGGTCATCGCCGACCGCCTGCCGGTGCGTTTCCAGATGCAATTGCATAAATATTTGTGGGGCGATGAGCGCGGCCGCTGAGCATGCGGGCGCCGCGCCCAAGGCGGTGGTGCTGGTGTCTGGCGGTTTGGATTCCGCCACCGTCTTGGCCATGGCCCGCGCCGCGGGTTATGTCTGTTACGCCTTGAGTTTCGATTACGGTCAGCGCCATCGCGCCGAGCTGGCGGCAGCGGCGCGGGTCGCGCGCGCCTTGGGCGCGGTCGAGCAGCGCACTATCGTGCTCGACCTGGCCGGCATCGGCGGCTCGGCGCTCACCGACCCCGCCATCGCCGTGCCGGAGACGGCGGGCGAAGGCATCCCCGTCACCTATGTCCCAGCGCGCAACACGGTGTTTCTGTCGCTGGCCTTGGGCTGGGCGGAGGTGCTGGGCGCGCGCGACATCTTCATCGGCGTCAACGCGGTGGATTATTCGGGTTACCCCGATTGCCGCCCCGTCTTCATCGCCGCCTTCGAGCAGCTGGCCCAGCTGGCCACCAAGGCCGGGGTGGAGGGTGCGGCCTTCGCGGTGCGCGCGCCGCTCATCCACATGAGCAAGGCCGAGATCATCGCCGAGGGCCGGCGCCTCGGGGTGGATTACGGACTCACGGTGTCGTGTTATCAGGCCGACGAACGGGGCCGCGCCTGCGGCCGCTGCGACGCCTGCCGCTTGCGGCAGGCGGGTTTTCGCGCGGCGGGAGTGGCGGACCCGACGCCGTATCTGCCGGGCCGTGGCGTGCTCGATTAAGGCAGGATGTGGTTATTGCGCTGGATTGCATGCCGCCAGTCTGGCGCGCAACACGCGGGTTCGCGCTGATCCCGGCGCGTGGAATTGCGCTGAAATAAAAAAGAATTTCCATTAGGCGTTGAACCGGGCCGGGTAATATGGGTAAAATGCCGCCCTTTGCTGCGGGCCGTTAGCTCAGCCGGTAGAGCAGCGGACTTTTAATCCGTTGGTCGTAAGTTCGAATCTTACACGGCCCACCACTTCTTCTACTTCCCGCGCGTTATCCCGCCTGGCCGATGCTTCGTTTGCGAGACCCGGCCCGCGGGCTTCGTCTTTGCCATACATCATATATATAGTTCGCTAGCCCGCGAAATCGTAGTCCACCAATCAGGCTTGGCGTGCCCGTGGCCTTGCCCGCGAGAAGCCGACTTATTTACTCCAGTAAAGCAAGCCGCTTTATGGCCGCTATTTTCCCTGGTATAACAACGGCACAACCCAGAGCCAGATAAACATCACTTAGTCGTGAATTGATTGCGCTTATCTTCTAAACTGCGCTAAACCGCGCGTGAGACATGCATGTTGAGGAAGGGGCAGGCATGGTTGCAGGGGTACGGAAAGAAGGTGTCGCTGTGGCACTCGAAGCGTCATCTTCATCCCGTGTTTATTTGCCATGGCTGATTATCATCATTGGCGTGGTGACTTCCATCGCCTCTTATTTCTTAGTGCGTGATTGGGAAGAGGCGATTATCGCCGCTGATTTTGAATTGTTTTCCGCGACGCATGCCGCCTCCTTGAATCGGGAATTGATCCGCCACATGGATTCCACCGCGGCCTTGGTGGGTTTGTATGATTCCTCGCAAGAGGTTGAGCGCCAAGAATTCCACGATTTCGCCAGCCATCTTCTGCGTCAGCATAATGATATTCAAACACTGATGTGGGTGCCGCGCGTCGCCGTGGCGGAGCGCGCGGCGCTGGAACAGCGTGTGGCGCGGGAGGGCTTAAGCGATTTCCGCGTGCGTGAGTTCGCCGGCGGCGGAGCGGCCGCGCCAGGCGAGCAGCCCGAGGCGTATTTCCCCGCTTTATTCATCGAACCCTTAGAGCCCAATCTTGGTTTTCTGGGATCCGATTTGATGACTGATCCCGTCTACCGCGCCCTGCTGGAAGCGGCGCGCGATACCGGCGAGGTGGTGGCCTCCGGCCCCATTCAGCTGGATACGGATGGTTTGAAGTACGGTTTGTTGCTGGCGGAGGCGGTGTATGAAAAAAATACGGCGCGGACGAGCGTGCTAGAACGGCGTGCCGCGCTGCAAGGATTCGTGCTGCATCTGTTGCGGGTTGGCGAGTTCGTGCATGAGGCGTTGACGGAAACGGCGGTCTTGGGTTTGGATTTGGACGTCTATTATGAAAAGACGCAGGGTGAGCGTCAGCGGGTTTACTCCTATGCTTCCCGTTCCCGTCAAGACAACGCATCCGAGCCAAGCAGCGCCGTCACGCTGGGTGCTAACGGCTTGACGTGGCGCACGTCCTTGGGTGTATTGGATCAGCCTTGGGAGCTGGTGTTCACGCCCGCGCCGCGCTTTCAGGCGATGCACCCCATTTGGCGTTCATGGGTGGTGGCGGGCACCGGCTTAGTCATGTCGTTTTTGTTGGGCTTGTATTTGTTTGCCTTGGCGCGGCAATCGAAGCGGTCCGCGGCGCTGGCGCGGCGTTTGGCGCACACCAACCAAAATCTCGAAGCCGAAATCGTCGAGCGTACCCAGGTGGAGGCGCAGGCGGTGAAGTTGTCACGCGCCATCGAGCAGGCCGCCGACGCGGTGGTGATTACCGATCGCAACGGTATCGTTGAATATGTGAATCCCGCCTTTGAAACGGTGACCGGCTATACCCGTGACGAGGCCGTGGGCAAGAAGGCGAATCTCGTCAAGTCCGGTCAGCATAACGCGGAGTTTTATACGCTGCTGTGGGGCGCGATTACCCGCGGCGAGGTCTTTCAGGATGTGCTCATCAACCGCCGCAAGAACGGCGTGATTTACTACGAAGAGAAAACCATCACGCCGTTGAAGGACCGGGAGGGTAATATCACCCACTTCATCGGGACGGGTAAGGACATCACCGAGCGGATGCAGACGCAGGAACGCCTGCACTATCTCGCGTATAACGACCTGCTTACCGATCTGCCGAACCGGCTGTTGTTCTTGGAGCGTCTCGCGCACGCGCTCAAGGGCCGGCATGGGCCGGGTCACAGATTGGCCATCATGTTTTTGGACCTCGACCGTTTCAAGGTCATCAACGATACCTTGGGGCATCAGATCGGCGACGCCTTGTTACAGAAGATCGCCGCTTTGATTCTGGCGAACGTGGGCGCCGGTGATACCGTGGCGCGTCTGGGCGGTGATGAGTTCGGCGTGTTGCTTGAGGAGGTTGCTTCTCTCGATGCCGTGGCGGTGCTGGCCCGCAAGATTTTAAGCGCCTTCGCCCAGGCCTTCCACATTGGCGGGCACGAGTTGTATATCACGGCGAGCGTCGGCGTCAGTGTTTATCCCGAAGACGGTAATGACGCCAATACACTGTTGAAAAACGCCGACGTCGCGATGTATCGCGCCAAGGATCAGGGCGGCAATAATTACCAGTACTACTCCTCCGAGATGAGTTCCAAGGCCTTTGAGCGCTTGAGTTTGGAAACCAGTCTGCGCCGGGCTTTGGAACGGGAGGAATTCCGTGTCTACTATCAGCCGCAGATTGATCTGGCTTCAGGCAAAGTGATGGGCGCTGAGGCCTTGATTCGCTGGCAGCACCCCGACCTCGGTTTAGTGAGTCCCTTGGATTTCATTCCCCTGCTGGAGGAAACCGGCTTGATAGTGGCGGTGGGGGACTGGGTGTTGCGCCAGGCTTGCGACTGGGCGGCGGCGTTGCAGCAAGACGGGCCATTCCAGGTGTCGGTGAATTTGTCAGGCAGACAGTTCCGCGATGGGCAGCTGGCCGCGCACGTCTTGCAGGCCTTGGAGGACAGCGGACTCCAGCCTGAGCTGCTGGAGCTGGAAATTACCGAAAGCGTGTTGATGCAGGGAGACAAAACCTCCGCCGACAATTTGCTGGCCTTGGACGATATCGGCGCGCGGCTGGCGATCGATGATTTCGGTACCGGCTATTCATCGCTGAGCTACATCAAACGCTTCCCCATAAAAACGCTGAAGATCGACCGCGCCTTTATCCGCGACTTGATTAGCGATCAAGATGATGCGGCGATCGTGACCGCCGTCATCGCCATGGCGCGGGGTTTGAAGGTGGGCGTGGTAGCCGAAGGCGTGGAGACGCCGCAGCAATTGGCCTTGTTGCGGGAGCTGGGGTGCGACACAATTCAAGGGTTTCTCGTCAGCCGGGCCTTGCCGGTGGACGAGTTCGAGCGCTTCATGGCGCGTGGACGTCAAGTGCTGGACGGCGCGCGGCTGGATGCGCGGAACGCAGCCGCGCAGAAAAATTCTTAAGCCGTTTGCCGCTGGCGTTTAGGTGATGATGCCCACGCTGTGGCAGCACAGGGATCTTCCCGCCTCGCTTTGCTGGTTCGCGTCGAAGGCGGCGCACTCTTTGTCGAAGTGGTAGGCCAAGTCCGCGTCACAGGTAAACCCCTTGCTCTTCTGTTCGTGCGGATTGACGCCCTCGGGGCTGACACTGAAGGTGGCGGGGTTGGAGGCGGGTTGCGCCGTGGTTTCATCACCCATCGCCGCCGGGGCGCTTAGGGCGGTGCACACTACAACGATAGTCATCAATCTGCTTACTGTTTTCATCCGCGCTTGCTCTCCTTTAGCTAGGACATCCCTTTGCTGTCGGGCCTGCCGGGGGCGAAGGTGCCGGCGTGCGGTGTGCGCGCCGGACCCATGGCACGGCGGGCCGGGTCTCTAGCGACGTTGTCGGCCAGGTCGCGCGCGGGCTTTAGCGAGCGGGGAAGGGGCGGTTTATTGCGCGGAAAAATACAGTCCGGCGTAATAGGCGGTGGCCTCGCCGCCGCCGTTGTCAGTGTCGGTCATGATGGCCACGGCGTGAATGCGCTCGATGTCTGCGCCGAAGAGGCGGCGTAAATCCTCACGCACGTTGCGGCGCTCTTCGCGCCACTGGCCGCGCTCGGCGTCACCGGAGCGCAGCGCGAGCATTTTGGCATTGCCGGTATAGGCATTGGGCCAGCTGTCGCCGATGGGCCGGTTGCTGGACCAGACATAATTCACCGCGCGGGTGCGCCAGAAAAACACGCCGCCCGAGACCACGACATACACGCGGGCGGGATAATCGTCGCCGTCTTTGCGGCTCTCGTCATTGGTGCCGAGGGTATTGTCCACCCGCCAGCGCCAGTGCAGATAGGGCGTTTTGTTCAAGTCGATTTCAATCTCGCGGAACAAGCCCGAGGCGCTGGCGCGGCTGTGCGCCTTGAGCGCGGGCACGCCGTCTGTTTCGATCAGCGTGTATTGCGTGCGGCCCTTGAATTCTTTTTCCTCCCAGCCGTGCAGGCTGGCGCCGTCGAAGAGTTCGATGCGTGGTTCCGCGGCGGCGGGCAGGGCGATGAGCCAGGCGAGCAAGGCCGCGGCGGTGTGTTGCTTCAGAGCGGTGGCGCGGGCGGGATGGGACATTCGGGTTGCCTTTTTCAGTCGAGCTTACATAATGCCATGCTGCGAGCCTTAGTCGATGCCACCCTTTAAACCTTGCGAGGGATGAGAGCGATGAACCACCAGCCGTCCGCGACAGCGGCGAAGATCGTCATCGGTATCAGCAGCTGTCTCCTCGGCGACAAGGTCCGTTTCGACGGCAACCACAAACACGACGCCTATATCACCGGTACTTTAAGCCAGGTCTTCGACTTCGTGCCGCTGTGCCCCGAAGTCGCCATCGGCATGGGCGTGCCGCGTCCGCCGATCCGCCTCACGGGTGATTCGCAAGCGCCGCGCGCGGTCGGGGTGAAAGACCCCGCGCTGGATGTGACCGCGGCCTTGACCGCCTATGGCCGGCGCATGGCGCTGGAGCTCGAAGGCATCAGCGCGTATATCTTCAAGGGCAAGTCGCCCAGTTGCGGCATGCAGCGGGTGAAGGTCTATGGCGGCGGCGCGCCCAGCACCCAGGGCGTGGGCATCTATGCGCGCGAGATCATGGCGCGCCAGCCGCTGCTGCCCGTGGAAGAAGAAGGCCGCTTGGGTGATCCGCTGTTGCGCGAGAATTTCATCGCGCGGGTGTTCGCCTACCGCCGCTGGCAAGATCTATTGGCCTCGGGTTTCAGCGTCGGCAAGCTGGTGGAGTTTCACGCGCGGCACAAATATGTGTTGATGGCGCACGGTTCGGTGTATTACCGCGCGCTGGGGCGGCTGGTGGCGGAGGCGAAGTCGCAGCGCCCGGGCGCCTTGTGTGAGCGTTACGGCGCCGAGTTCATGGCCGCCCTGCGCCGGCCCGCCACCCGCAAGCGCCACGCTAATGTGCTGCTGCACCTCATGGGTTATCTGAAAAAACACATCGACGGCGGCGACAAGGCGGAGCTGGTGGAGGTGATCGAGTCCTACCGCCTGGGACGCGTGCCCTTGATCGTGCCCATCACCTTGCTCAAACATTATTTCCGCCGCTTCCCCGACGACTACATCGCCAAGCAGGTCTATCTCAATCCCCATCCCGCCGAGCTGATGCTGCGCAACGGGATTTAATTCCGCGCTCGGCGAAAGACCGTCAGCCCGCCGGACTCAGGTGATGCAGGTCACTGTTGAGCAGCAGATGCACCCAGATGCTGGCGGCGTAACCCAGCGCGATCGCCCAGGTCCATTTGAGGTGACTGAAGAAGGTGTAATAACCGCGCGCCTGACCCATAAGCGCCACGCCCGCCGCCGAGCCGATGGACAGCAGCGAACCGCCGACCCCGGCGGTGAGCGTCACCAGCAGCCATTGCGCCAGCGACATATCGGGATTCATGGTGAGCACCGCGAACATCACCGGGATGTTATCGACCAGGGCCGAAAGTATACCTACTAAGATATTCGCCCAGGTGGGGCCGAGACCCACGTACATCGCTTCCGACACCAGCGCGAGGTAGCCAAGAGTACCCAAGCCGCCGACGCAAAGGATCACGCCGTAGAAAAACATCAGGGTGTCCCACTCGGCGCGCTTCATGCTGATAAAAATATCAAAGGGGCGCTGGCGCGGTTTGTAGTTTTGCCGTACCTCATCGCCGACCTCCAGCTGCTCCGGGCCGCCGATGTGCGGCGGTTGCAGGGTGAGTTCATCGCGGCGCAGAAAATAGCCGTAGACCTTGAGCAGGCCCAGGCCGGTCATCATGCCCATCACTGGCGGAAAGTGCAGGAAATTGTGGAAGGATACCGCCATGACGATGGTGAGCAGGAACAGGCCGATGATGATATAGCCGCCCTGTTTGACGGTGACGCGCTCCTGCATCGGCGCGGGGCGGTCCTTGGCCACCGCGAAGGACATCAGCAGCGCCGGCACCAGCCAGTTCACCGCCGAGGGAATGAACAGGTGAAAGAAATCCCAGAAATGCACGATGCCTTTCTGCCAGACCATCAGCGTGGTGATGTCACCGAAGGGGCTGAAGGCGCCGCCGGCGTTGGCCGCCACCACGATGTTGATGCAGGCGATGGCGATGAAGGGTGCATTGCCCGCGCCCACCGCCATCACCACCGCGCACATGATGAGCGCGGTGGTGAGATTGTCCGCCACTGGTGAGATGAAAAATGCCAGCAAGCCGGTGAGCCAGAAAATAGTGCGCAGCGAAAAGCCCGAGGACACCAGCCAGGCGCGCAGCGCGTCGAAGACGCGGCGCTCCTGCAAGGTGTTGATGAAGGTCATGGCCGCCAGCAGGAACAGCAGCAGCTCGGCGTATTCCAGCAAGTTGTGGCGCAGGCTATTGGCCGCGTAACTCGTGTCGCCGTGCATGAGATAGGCGATGCCCACCAGTGCCCAGATCACGCCCGCCGCCACCAGCACCGGTTTGGATTTACGCAGGTGCAAGAATTCTTCGGCAATGACGAAGCCGTAGGCGATGACGAAAAGTATCAGCGCCGCAATGCCGATTTTGCTGGTGGTGAGGTCCAGCGCGCCGCCGCTGCCGTCGCCGGCGGCGAATGCGCTTAAAGGGAAGAGGCCGGTGAGGAATGCGAGAAGGGCAACAAGCTGTTTATTCATGGCGGGGGCTTCGGGTTCCACTGGGTTGTCGCGGCGCCTGTGACGGCGGCGCCGTGGACCGTGCAATATCGGGGCGGAATTCTCCCATGCCGCGTCGTTTGGGTCCAGCGCGCGGATTGCGCCGCCCGCGCGCGATGCGGCTCCGCGCTGCCTGCCCGGGCATCCGGGGCACGGTCATACCCAAATATTTATTTTAGGTGTATTGATGAGGCTGAGCACGAGGCTCTCTTGTGCTGACGCGGCCCTGGTATTAGGGTAAGACTCAGTGATCATGAGTGGATCAACGGTCAGCCCGTTTCGCGGGAAGAAGGAGGTCTCATGACGACGTGCATGGAATCACGCCGCCACCGCATCAAGAAACTCGCGGAGATTCACCGCGGACAAGACCCCGCTGCCGCTGAACGGGCGGCGGGTTACGGCGCGATGCATCACGAAAACGTCACTCAGATGCGAGTCTACGGTATGGCCGGCTTGCTGCATCAGCGCGGCAGGGAACGAGCGTACCCGCTCATCGCCCGGCCCTGTCCGCTGCCGGAATTCCCCGAGGCGTGGAGCAAGGAAGGCGAACAGTTCTCGACAATGGAAAGTGTGGACGATTATTTTTGCTGGCTGCTGAAGGCCAGGCCGGAGTCGCGTCCGCGCGTCGGCAATCCCGGCGCGATGCGCAGCAACCGGCTCAACACCACGCTCGACCGCCATCAAGACGAGACCGGTTGCGAACCGTGCCGGTTGTCGCCGGCCGTGGTGCCCGCCGCGCACACTTGGGAAAACGGTAAAAACGGACAGTCGCGGCAGGCCCCGGCTTTGCGCGAGGCGCTGCCCGGCGAAATGAAGGATTTGCCGCGCGTGGTGTTTCCCGCTGACGGCAATAGCGCGGCGGCCGCATTGTACGCGGCGCGCGGACAGATCTGGCCGCTGATGGCGCCCGGGCGCGCGCTGCCCGTGCGCCGCAACCGCCAGCAGGCGCGGCAACAATTAGTGAAGAACGGCGCGCTGGTCTTGCGCGACGCGGGCGCTGATGAGGGCAAGCTGTTGTTGATCGCGGTCGGCGCTTATCAATTGGAAGAAACACTGCGCGCCGCGGAGCGTCCGCACGCGCGCGGCGCGGCGCATTGGCTGGTGTATCTGTTCGAGCCCGGCCGTTTCCGTTTCCCGCGCGACGAGCGTGAAGCGGCGCCTATGATTGGCCGATCGCCGCGCCCGCTGGATAGCGGGCCGGTCACCCGCCCGCGCCTTGGGTTACATCAATCGCGGCGGCATTCTCGACGTTGGCGGCATGTCATTCGCCAATCACCGCGCCTGGGCCCATACTCTGGCCGCGGGCGCGCGTCGTTTGCAGCACCCAGTGGACGCGTGAATTTTCGCCGAGGAAGTGGCGGCGATTCACCGCGAGGGCGATGCGCGCATGGCGATGCGGGCCCGGGCGTGAGTTGATTACATGCGGATGTTGACCGTCAACGTCGGTTCCTCGTCGCTCAAACTCGATGTGCGCGAAAGGGGCGTGGCCGCGCCGCTGCTTAAATTGGAGGCGCGCGGCATTGGAGGCGCACGCGGGACATTAGTTGAAAACAGCGCGCAACTGAGCGAGACGCGATTCGACGATCACGCCGCCGCCTTTGCCGCGCTGGCGGCGCGTTTGACCGATACCGGCAAGCTGGCGCGCATCGGCCATCGTATCGTTCACGGCGGCCCGCGTTATCGCGGGCCAGTTTGGTTTAGCGATGCCGTGCTCGCTGATTTACAGCAGTTACAGCCGCTGAGTCCTCTGCACCTGCCGCCCGCGCTCGCGGTTGTGCAGGCCTGCCGCGCGCGATTTCCCGCCGTGGCGCAAGCGGCGGTGTTCGATACCGCCTTTCACGCGAGTTTGCCGCCGCGCGCTTATACTTACGCCGTGCCCGCCGCGTGGCGTGATGCCGGTGTGCGGCGCTACGGATTTCACGGCATCGCCTGCGCCGACGTAGTGGCGCAATTGGGCGCGGCGTTGCGTCCGCGCGCGGTGATCCTGCATCTCGGCGCCGGATGTTCCGCCACCGCGCTGCGCGCGGGCGTGAGCATTGACACCAGCATGGGCTTCACGCCGCTGGAAGGCTTGATGATGGCCAGCCGTGGCGGCGATCTCGATTCCGGCGCGCTGTTGTACGTGCAGCGCACGCTGGGTTTGCCGTTGGATGAAATGGAGCGCGCGCTCAACGAAGCCAGCGGTTTGTTGGGCGTCTCGGACTACTCAGCGGACATGCGCGCGCTGTTGGCGCGGCAGGACGATGCGCGCGCGGCGCTGGCGGTAGACTTGTTTTGTTATCGCGCCGCCAAGGCCGTGGGCGCGTTCACCGTCGTGCTGGGCGGACTCGATCAAGTCATCTTCAGCGGCGGCATTGGTGAGAATGCGGCGGCGATCCGCGCGCGCATCGCCGCGCAGCTCGTCTGTTTTGGTGTGCATCTGGCCAACGCCGGTCATGCTGACGATGAGATGATTCTGTCCTCCGCGCACAGCGCGGTGGAGGTGCGCATCGTCCATGTCGATGAAGGCCGGGCCATCGCCGCGGAGCTGGCGGCGCTGCCTCTGCCCAGCATTTGAATCCGTGCTGGCGCGTGTTACGGAGTGATGAAATGCGGCCGTCGTTCCTCAAAACGGATTGCACGATGCGCAGGGTGGGACGTAAATCGACCATTGCCTTTCTGCTCGCGGCCCTTGCCACCGGTTGCAGCTCAATTCAAATTGGCTACGGGCAGCTCGACCGGCTGATCTTCTGGTACGCCGATGACTATTTGCCGCTGACCGCCGCGCAGGAGGCGGTGTTAAAGCCGCGCGTGGCGAATCTGATCGAATGGCATTGCTCGACGCAACTGCCCGCCTATGCCGATTGGCTGCGCGGCGTGGGGGCGGAACTGAGTGTAGGCAGCAGCCCCGAACGGCTGGACGCGCGTCTCGAACAGGCCGGCCAGTTCATGCGGGAAATCGCGCGTGCGGCCGTGCCCGATGCGGGCGTGCTGTTGGCGGGAGTCTCTGAAGAACAGGTCACGGCGCTGCGCGAAGCCATGGAGCAACGCAACCGCGAGTATTTCAAGAAATGGGTGGAGAAGCCGCCGCGCGAACTGGAGAACGCGCGCTCCAAACACCTGCGCAAGCGCGTCAAAGCTTGGATAGGTTCCCTCAACCCCGCGCAGGAGCAGGCGATCGACGCTTGGGCGCGTGGCATCGAAAAAACCGGTGAAGATGCGCTGGAGAGCCGCCGCCGCTGGCAGGCCGCGCTGGGGGAGACGCTCTCGAGGCGAAAGACGAATCCGGCTTTCACCGCCGAACTCATGGCGATATTCGTTCACCCCGAAAATTTTTGGACCGCTGCTTACGCCCGTAAGCTGGAGGCCAACCGCGAGCTCACCCTGAACACCTTGCTGGTGATTGCCGAGAGCATGGACGAAAAACAACGCGGCCGCCTGAGCCGTGAGGTGAACGCCATGGCGGGTGATTTGGAGAAACTTGCCTGCGTTAACCAACCCGCGTCAGCCGTGCAGCTTGGCGCGGTGCCGCTGTTGTCATTGGCGTTAATGCCGCGGTAGATCGATGTTATGAATCGTGTATGGCAGGTAAAGTGATATCTATGCGAGGGAGGGCATACATAAAGGACATGGGCGGCGGGTTGCGGCAAGCGTGGCCAACAATGGCGTGCTCTCGGCAGCTCACGCTAGAGGCTGCATGTCACGTATATGCGTCTCCATGGCGTAAGTCTATTATCCTTCCCCAAATCGTTTCCCGAATTCATTGAGCGTCTGCGTAAGACGACGGATTATCTTGCCACTTTCACGCTTGAACAGATCGCCTCCAATCAGGATGGTTAGTTTTATTCTGGCAGCGTGGGGGGTGTCAACGTTACCGGGGAAGTGAGGGTGTGCAAGAACGCCAGCAGACCTTGTTTTTCTTCCGCGCTCAGGTTTAAGGGGCGGACGTCGAGCGACAAGCCGTAGCTCTTGTGGTCGCGGCCACCGTTGTTGTAAAAATCCACGACATCTTCGAGCGTGGTTTCCGAGCCGTTGTGCATGTACGGTGGCGTCAAGGCGACGTTGCGCAGACTCGGCGTCTTGAATGCCTTTTGGGTATGAAAGAAGGGATAGGGCGTGGTTTGGAATTCACCGGTTCTATCTAATTGGGACCGCCCCGGATCCTCGCCAGCCACGCCGGTGTTATGAAATTTGTCATCGGTAAAATTGGGCCCGGCATGGCAACGCGAACATTTTCCCTTGCTGAAAAAGACCTGCATGCCCAGCCGGGCGCTGGGGTCTAGCAGCGTGCTTTCGCCCCCGATATAGCGATCGAACTGTGAATTATGGGAAACCAGCGTCCTTTCGAAGGCGGCTATGGCCTTGGCGGCGTTCCCCATGCTGATGCCATCGGGGTAGAGTTTGGCGAATTGCCGGCGATAAAAGTCGACAGCGCTCAAGCGTTGCCGCAGCTCATCCGGGCTGATATTGAATTCGTCGGCGGAGTGCATTACTTCCACGGCCTGGGCTTCCAGGCTGGTGACACGCCCGTCCCAGAAAAATGTGCGGTTCCATGCCAAATTATATAAATGTGGGGTATGGCGTTTGAGGGTTTTGTTGTTCAAGCCTCTGGCGAGAGTGAGGCCATCGGTAAAGCCGAGCTCAGGTTTGTGGCAGCTTGCACAGGACATGCTCTTGTCAACGGAAAGACGTGTGTCGAAAAATAGCAGTTTGCCAAGCTGGACCTCCTCAGCAGAGTGCCGCGACTGCCCAGGATAATTTGCGTCGGGCAAAGCGGCACGTTTGGCGGCGCTTGGTGCGCTGTCCGTGGCCGCGCAGCCGCTTAGGATAGCAATCAGTATGTAAACCTTGCCGAGCTTAGCCAATTTGGTTAAGGATGCGCGTTTAACGGTCTGCATGGGCATGGTCTAACATTTGAACGTGGAGATTGATTTGCGCAACACTTCGGCCATGGCGGCGAGGCGTTCGGAGATGCTGCGGGCATCCTCGGCCGCCTTCTTGGTATTGCGCGCTGCTTCAATCACCTCGCTAACATTGGCATTTATCACGCCGGTAATGTTCTCAGCCTCTTCGAGACGTTTATAAATCTCTTCGGTGGAGGTGGTCTGCTCCTCGACGGCGCTGGCGATAGCGGTTTGATGACTGCTGATATTCTGAATGGTGTGGGTCGCGTCGCCGATGGCGGCGATAAAGGCCTTGCTCGCGTCTTGAATCAGTTTGACACGGGCGCCGATATCTTGTGTCGCGCTCGCGGTTTCCGCCGACAGCGATTTGACTTCATTGGCGACGATGGCAAAGCCTCTGCCGGCCTCACCCGCGCGCGCCGCCTCGATGGCGGCGTTCAATGCCAATAAATTAGTTTTAGAGGCGATGTCGGAAATTATCTTGGTGACATTATCGATCTCTGCATTGCTGGTATCGAGTTCGATGATTTTCTCATTGATATGCGCCATTTTTTCAACCGCCATATTGACGGTGTCGACGACGCTGTGCGTCTCTTTGGAAACGGAATGGATGTTGTCCTTCAGCTGGCCGACGGCAGTGACGATGTACAAGACATGATCAGATATCGTATTGCAGGCATCGGATACCCGCACGGTTCTGGAGTCGGTAAGCGCGAAATTATCGCTTATATGCCTGCTGATATCGAGCATCTCATGGGACGAAGTGCTTAAATCTGTGGTGTTTCTGTCAATGATGCGCACCATGTCGCGGATGCTCTGTATCGCGCGATTGAGTGATCTGGCGATCTGCGTCACCTCGTCATTGCCTTTTTCTATCAGCGCCTGGGTCAAGTCGCCATGAGCCATGGCATCCATCACCGGCAGGGTGTCATCCAGGGGCAGTATGCTGTGTTTGATGCGCCTGCTGATTAAGGTCGATACCGTGATTACCATGATGCTCGCCAGAATTACCATGACGATGGGTAGCAGCATGTTTTTCTTGATACCGATGAGGGCGATTGTGAGTGATTTGCTGAGCACTAACTCGACTTGCTTTATTCCCGTGAGCAATTCCGTGTAGAGCTCTTCGGCGATGATCATTTCGATCTGCGCCATCTCGGCCTGACCCTGGGCAAGCTGATTGAAGACAGCTTGTAAGGGTTTCTTAGTCTGCATATACAACTCATTGAGTCGCGTAATGTCCTCGGTCATCGCGCCAGCAACGTCGATGCCCTGTAGGCTGGCCAGGCTGGATTTAAGATTTTCAGACCGTACTTCATATTCGGTCGCGGCGTTCAGGTCGCTGTCCGCGACCGCGCGATGGGTGAATTGGATGAGATCATTAGCCTTCTCGGCGGCGAGCGCGGTTTCCATGTAGCGTTGAGTCTGTTCGATCAGGGTGATGACCTGATGGCGGGTGATCGTCATGACGGTCACCACCACCAGAACCAGAATACATATGAGCGTAGTGACAACCCACGATGAGGTGTTGACCTTCTCCTTGATGGTGAAGTCATTAAATTTCAGTAAGGCGCGCATCTTCATCGTGGGCCATCCGGGCAGCGGTCAACTCAGAATTCGATTTCAAGCACGGTTTTGACCGTGTCCGTCCCATCAATCGAGGTCTTGTTGACGACGCCAATGCCACCCTTGAAGGCACCGACAAATTTCATCACGGCGCTGTCGCTGTCCACCTGCATGGGCGGCGGTTCCGCGGTCGCGTATTGTTTTTCGACCCAATACCTGACCAGGTCCTGGTCACTGAGCTTCAGTACTTGCTTTAAAAACGCGTCGCGTTCCACGCCGTATTTCTGATCGATCTGCCTCACCTTTTCGCCGTCAGGCCAGATTTTGCGTGACTTCAAAAAGTAACTCTTGACCTCAGTTCCACTCATATTGGCGACGGGGTTGTTTTTATTGACGATGACCACCGCCGTGCCGGCGCTTGCTTCAAATGCGCCCAAGGACAGTAGTATGAATATCATTCCCCAAAGGGAGTTCGAGTTTATGCGGTGCGTCCTGTTCATTTGTGTTCTCCCTATCAGAAGCCGAAGGCGCTTTGAAACAGGATGCCGTTCGATGGCCTCACGCCATCAAAATGATGGATAAACTCTACCTTCAGACGGTTATGTACGGTGCGGTCGTAGGCAATGCCCACCATGGCGGCATCGAACTCGGGTACGAAGACGCGGGCGATATCGCCGCCGTCTTCGCGAAGGCCGTAATAGGGGCCGCTGTCCTTGGGAAGATTAGTGCGGTCATAGCGAATATAGGGATGTACGCGATTGCCCTGTAAATGCAGTGCGACTTCCGCGATGAAGCCGTTGAAGGAATAGCTCTTCTCCGGCAGGCCGCCCAATTCGTCTTTTTGTTTGGCATAGACATATTCCGCCAGCACGCTGACCTGGCCTATGTTCCACACGAGGTAGGGATTGAAGCCGACTTCACTGAGCTCCATGGGCGTCGCCGTAGCGGTACTGCTACTGTCGCCGATATTGTCGAGTTGATAACTGGATATCCGGTCCATCCATCCGCTCAAGCCGATACGGCTGTCCTTATTACCCGGTATGATCCACTCGAACAGCCAGGTGAATTCCTTGGTCTTGGAAGGATCACGTGCGTAGACCGCCTGATCTGGAGCCACGGCGCGGCCGTTGCCCAGCGAAAAGGCATAATTGATGGAATGTCCGTTATCCAGGAAGCGGCTGCCATACAGACTTAGGCCGATGGTGTGGGTGGGTACCAGATTTAACTCCTCTTCGAAGAGGCCGGGGATCTGCACCGAATTCATCAACCACGCGCGTGAATAGAGGAAGCGGTTGAAATAACCTATCGGCGTGAAATACAAGCCGCCCTGTATATTGAGTTCGGGCGTGAAGGTATAGTCCACGAACATGCGCTCTACATCCAACTCGAGCTCATTGCTCGCGCTCCGTGCCGCCTGCAGATTGATTTCGCTCAGGAATCGCATATTGTCAGAGAAGTCGGCGATCACCACGAAATCGGCGCCGGTAATGGAGAATCCGTCGTTAATATTGACTGGGTTTGCACCATAACCGTCCGATTCGAAGAGGGCCTGGGCTGCTTCATCGGGTGCTTTGCCATAGGTGTAACCGTAGATTACATCGCCGAAGCCGGAAAAACGCAGATCAACCGCCTCGGCATTGACGCTGAGTAACAGGGCGGGAAGTGTTATCAACCATGACCTGATTGAGTTTGCTGCTGGTTTAGGCATGCTCTGTCTCCATATAGAACCATAGAACCATCAAATCCATCGAGGCTGGGCAACCCTAATAGGAGTTGTCTTGAATCGCTATCGGTTCGATTTCCGATAACTTGATTAATAGTTAAATCATGTGAGCGCGGGTTCGCGGCCTGGCCGTGGACATGGCGCGAGGGGGTGTTAGCTCTCCTTGAATCTTTGCGGAGTGTGGTGTCAATGAAATCGCCGCACGACAGACAGGGGCCCGCCAGCCTCGCGATTCCGCGCCGCCACTTGGATAGACGAGGCCGTGCTCGCTGGCCTTGAGCGCTAGATATCGCTGAGCCCTTTGCATCTGCCGTCGGCCTTAACGGTGTTTGGTTGCCGTGCCGCCAAGGCCGTGGCCTCGCTGGCGGTGGCGCTGGGTGGGATGGGGCAAATTCTTTTCAGCGGCGGCATCGGTGAACACGCGGCGCCGGTGCGCGCGCATTGCCGGGTATCTGGCTCACCTTGGCGTGCGTTTGGACGCGGCCGCCAATCAGACCGGCGCCGCCGGCATCTCCGCGCCGGATAGCGCGGTGGCGTTGCGGGTGGTCCGGGTGGACGAGGGGCGCGCGCTGGCGGCGGAGGCGGCGGCGCTGCCCCGCGCGGATTGAAGGCGGGCCGGGTTCAAGCTTGTCAGCCTCCGTTCGATATGGTACATATTAAGTACCAACTAAAAGGTGATGCCCATGCGTCTTCAGCACATGCATACTGATGCCTCGCGGGATATTCGCTCCAAGGAAGGACGTTTGGCCCTGGCCAAGATGGTGGTGCAGTTGTTCGATCACTGGGCGCTAACGCCCACGGAACAGGCCGCCCTGCTGGGGTTGTCCACCGAGTCCCGCTCCACGCTGGCCCGTTACCGCAAGGGCCAGCCCTTGGCCGATCAGCGCGATCTCATGGATCGCGTCGGCCACCTCCTCGCCATGCACAAATCCCTGCGCATCATGTACCCCCATAACCGCGAGCTGGTGTACCGCTGGGTGACGGCGGCCAACGCGCGCTTCAGCGGGCGGCGGCCGCTGGATGTGATGATGGAGAAGGGCTTTCTCGGCCTGGTGATGGTGCGCCGTTACCTCGACTTCGAACGCGGGCGTTAGATGTTCGAGGGGCTATTCACGGACGTGGCCGACCTCGACCAGGATATTTACCGCAATATTTGCGGCGTGCGCCAGGGCCAGGACTTGTTTGATGATCTGAGTGACGAACCCGAGGATCAGCACTTCGCCATGGCCGCGGAGATGCAAGACAAACCCGCCTCCGCCGCGCCGCTGATCACCCGGCCCTTCGAGTACGGCACGGTCATTAGTTTTCCCTTCGAGCCGGAAAATTGGCAAGTCAGCCGTTTCAGCGAAGGCGTGGATTTCAGCGTGTGGTACGGCGCCCTCGAATTCTTGACCACGGTGCATGAAACCCTGCACCACTGGCTGCGTTTTCAGCGTGACGCCTTCGCGGATTACCCGCACGAGATCATCGCCGAGCGCCGCGTTTATCTGGTGCGTTGCCGGGGCCTGCTCGTTGACCTGCGCGCTAAATGCCGCGAATTTCCCGCCTTGCTCGACCCGGCCGATTATGATTTCAGTCACCGCGTCGGCGCCTATCTGCATCAGCAAAATCAAAACGGCCTATTGAGCTGCTCCGCGCGTTGCGAGGGATCCGTCGCGGCGGTTTTGCAAGCCGGCATCCTCGCCAATCCGCGCGATCATTGTTATCTGACCTATCGCTGGCGGCCCGGTGATGCCGACGTGAAAGTGGAACGGACGCCGGGGCGCGTGTGGCGGCGTGTGGCGGCGGAGTGAGAATGGTGTTGCGCGACGCGCAATCTGCGGGATATGAGTCGAAGGCCGCGGGCTTAGCCCCCGCCACGCTGATGCCGCACTAGGTCTTAGCGAGGGAGCGCGTGTGTTATGAGTATTCCGTGGCCTGGGTTGATCTACATCGGTAGCTTAACGCGACCCTCATGGTGTCACGCTGTGGAGAAAACGCATGCAGCATGCGCGCAAACGCACACCCTTGACGCAAGACATCTTGCGTAGTCCGGGTGAATCCTTGCGCGAAATTATCGATGACATGAGATTGGACTTTATGTCTTATATTTTCGTGATGTCGGGAATGCCGCTATTTTTCTATGCGACTTATCTGGAGCAGCGTTCTGCAGGTGCGCAGCTCAGCATTATCTTGGCTGGGATTTATTTGCTTGCTGGCATTGGCGTCTTCGTTTTTGCTGTGCTCAAGGTCATGAAATTGATGTTGCGTCTTCAATCCCACCGGCTCGGCCTTGATGCGGAGCTGGCGGTTGTTCAAGAACTCAATCAACTCCTGCGCGACGGTTACCGCGTCTTTCACGACCTGCCCGCCGAACGCTGCAATATCGATCATGTAGTCGAGCGCATCCGATTGCATGTCGAAAATAGTTTCGCGTAGTGGCTCACCCGGACTACACAATAAATCTTGCGTGAGCGGCCTGCGTTTGCGCGCCTCTAGCCCAGGTCCGCACAATGTCGTCGGTTCCGGCGGCGTATTCGCGGTCGAGACCAAGGGCCGCGCCAAACCGCTAAAATCCGGCGGCAAGGAATGGCAAGTCGACTACGACGCCAAGACGCTGCAATTTCCCGGCTGGCGCGAAACGGCGTCCTTGGAACCGGCGCAACCCCAAGCACGCTGGTTGAGTGACTGGCTGTCGTCGGCGGTCGGTGAGCCAGTGAAGGTGCAGGCGGTGCTGGCTTTGCCGGGCTGGTTCATCAAACGCAGCGCGCCGGGTGGCGTGGCCGTGTTCAACGGCAAGAATCCCGGCTCAGTCTTGCGCGCCATCGGCCGCGCGTCATTGAGCGAGATAATGCAACAGCGCATCGCCCATCAGATCGAGGCGCGCTGCCGCAATATCAAACCGC
>CAMYKQ010000025.1 GCA_947259075.1 uncultured Gammaproteobacteria bacterium
CGACAGCGACGGTGACGGCATCGACGACCGCGCCGAAGTCGGCCCCGACCTCGCGCGTCCGCTCAACGAAGACGGCGACCAAGCCGGCGACAACCTCATCGACGCGCTCGACTCCCTCATCCTCGACGGCGACAACGACGGTGTCAAAGACCAAAAAGACATCGCCAACACCGACCCCTGCCGGCCCAATCCCGGCAGCGCCGCGTGCCAGGACTTGGATACGGATGGTGATGGCATTCTGGACAGCGTGGACGCGGACAGCGATAACGACGGCATCCCCGATAACATCGAAGGCACGCGTGACAGCGATGGCGACGGTGTGCCGGATTTCCGTGATCTGGACAGCGATAACGATGGGATTTCCGATCTTGTCGAGGCCGGTGGTGTCGATGCCAATGGCGACGGCCGTTTAGATTCCATAGTAGATGCCGATCGCGACGGTTTGATGGATAGCGTCGATCCGGATCAAGGCGGCACGCGGCTGCCGGTGCTCGACACCGACGGCGACGGCAAGGCGAATTACCGTGATGGCGATAGCGATGGCGACGGCATCCCCGACCGTTTGGAAATGGGGCCTGACGCCAGCCGTCCGCAAGATACGGACAAAGACGGCAAGCCGGATTATCTCGACCTCGATGCCGACGGCGATGGCTTGCCCGACCGTTTGGAAAGCCAAGCGACGGGCCGTGACAGCGACGGCGACGGCATCGACGATGCCTTCGATGTGACGCAGACCGGCGGCCTTGATGCGAATAAGGATGGCATCGATGATGCGGCGCGGCCCACGGACACCGACGGTGACGGTGTGGCGGATTTCCGCGACATCGATGCCGACGATGACGGCATCGCCGACACCGTCGAGGCCAATCTGCGCGGCAGCGATGCCGACGGTGACGGCATCGACGACGCGATCGATGTGAATCTGACGGGTGGCCGGGATGTGAACGGAGATGGCATTGATGACGCCTACCGGCTGCCGGACACCGACGGCGATACCGTGCCGGATCTGCATGATCTGGATTCCGACAACGACGGCATTCACGACGTCACCGAGGCGGGTTTAGTCGATCTTGACGACGATGCCTTCATGGATCCCGGCCAGACGGTGACCAAGACCCCGCGCGACAGAGATGGTGATGGCGTGGCGGATTACCGCGATCTCGATTCCAATAACGACGGCCGCTTCGATATCGTGGACGCGAGCCTGGGCAATCTTGATGGCAATGGCAACGGCCGTATCGATAACATCGCCGACCCCGATCGCGACGGCATTCCCAATGTGGTCGATCGCGCGCCTAGCGTCTTCGGTAATCGCCCCCGCGACAGTGATGGCGATGGCATTCTCGACCCCGATGACGTGGACGACGACAACGATGGCATCCCCGATACGGTGGAAGGCGGCGGCACTGTCGACACTGACGGCGACGGTCTGCCGGATTCGCGCGATCGCGACAGCGACAGCGACGGCATCCCCGACTCCATCGAGGCGGGCGGCAACGATGCCAACGGCGACGGCGTCATCGACGGCGCGAATAATGACATCGACCGTGATGGCCTGGCCGACAGCGTCGATCCCACGACGGGCGGCACGCCCTTGCCTCTGCACGACTCCGACGGCGACGGCATTCCCGATTATCGAGATCGTGATGCTGACAACGATGGCATCCCCGATTCGATCGAAGGCGGCGGCAGCGACAACAACGGCGATGGCGTCATTGACGGTGCCGATCAGGATGCTGACCGTGATGGTCTGGCCGACGGCGTCGACCCCGACAGCGGCGGCATGCCCTTGCCTTTGCCGGACAGCGGTGGCGATGGCCTGCCGGATTACCGCGATCGCGACAGCGACAACGATGGGATTCCCGATTCAATAGAGGGTGGTGGCAGTGATACCAACGGCGACGGCATCATCAATGATGCGGACAAGGATACGGACGGTGATGGCCTGGCCGACAGTGTTGATCCCGATAACGGCGGCAGACCTTTACCGCTGCCGGATTCCAACGGCAACGGCCTCGCGGATTTCCGCGATCCCGCTACCCAAGGCAATGGCGGCGGCACGCCCAGTGTGCCGGGTGGCCAAGCCACGGGTGGAGCGGTGAATCCGCTGAGTACCGCCACGCAAGGCGCGGGCGGCAGCGGCCCGGCGCTGCTGGCGCTGCTCGCCGTGTTTGCGTTGCTGCGCGGACGCCGCCGCTATTGGGCCTGGCTGCCGGCGCTGGCGCTGGTGACCCTGGCGTTGCCGTATGCGCCGGCCTCGGCCGATGAGCTGAAGTGGGAAAAAGGCTGGTATATCGGCGCGGACCTGGGGATGTCCCGGCTTGATCCCGAGGGTGACCAGACGGCCTTCATCGTCGCCGACGACAGCAGTTACGGTTATCGCCTGCTCGGGGGCTACGATTTGTTCAGCTTCCTTTCCATAGAGGGCTTCTATCTGGATGCGGGCTCGGCTGAGATCGACGACGTCAATCCGGCCGTCGGCCGACTGGGCAAGCTTGATTACGACCTGATGGGTCTCGGCGTGGATTTCCGGCCGCTGTGGCAGGAAGAGCGTGTCGTTCCCTATCTCAAGGGCGGCATGGCCTACACCCGCAATAACGTCGACGACGCGCGCATCATCTATGACAGGCAGCATCCGACCGGGGTGTTCTTCGGCGCGGGCGTGGCCTGGCGATTCGCGCCGACCTGGTCGCTCAACGCCGAGTGGGTCAGCTACGATCGCGATGAATCCTTCCTGTCCTTGGGCGTGAGAAAACGCTTCAGCGCCGCGAAGAAAGTCGCGCCCGCCGCCGTCCCCGTGGCGGTCGTCACCGCGCCGCTGGCGCCGGCCGAGGAACCGGTGGTGGTGAAGCTCATCGACAGCGATGGTGACGGTGTTATTGATAACAATGATCTGTGTCCAGACACGCCCGTAGGCACGGCCGTCGATGCGAGCGGTTGCAAGCTCGTCGTCGCCGAGCGTGATGACGACGTCGACGGCATCGTCAACAGTCTCGATCAATGCCCGCAGTCTGCGCCCGGCGCGAGGGTGGATAACAAAGGCTGTGAACTGGCCGAAGTCATCGTGTTGCACGGCGTGAACTTCGAAACCAATTCCAGCCGGCTCACGCCGGACTCGAAAACCGTGCTCAATGACATGGCGGCGATACTGCGCAAGTACCCGGAGATGCTGGTTGAAGTGGCCGGTCACACCGATGCCCGCGGCTCCTCGCTCTATAATTTGAACCTGTCGCAGCAAAGGGCGCAGTCCGTTATGGAATATCTGCTCGGTCAAGGCGTGGCGAAGGGCACCTTGATCGCCAAGGGATACGGTGAGGGCATGCCGGTCAGTGATAACACCACGCCGGCGGGGCTGGCCGCCAACCGCCGGGTTGAGTTGCATATCCTGCGGCGCTGATAAGGCGCGCCGAAAACCCGCTCCGCTGGAGCAGGGGCGCGTAGGCGCCGTGCGTTATTAAGTGTCATGAAGTAATAAGCCCGCCGGGCCACCGGCGGGCTTATTTTTTGCCCGCGAGATTCTTAACGGGCGCCTGCCGGTGCGCCGCCTAAGTAAGGCCTCGCACCTCCCGCCCCCGCCTCTTTCGCGGAGAACGGGTTTGATTAAATCATGCCGATGTCCGCGCCGCGCGCCGCAAGATCAGTGCCCGCGGCGTTATACTTGCCGCAGGCACGGCGACAAGGAGTTCATATGAGCTATACCACCATCAACCCCGTCAGCGGCGAATGCCTGCGCGAATTCCCCTTGTGGAACACCGCCGAACTGAACGCGGTCCTGGACCAAGTCGCCGCCGCTACGCCCGGCTGGGCCGCCACCGATCTCAGCGAACGTTGCCGTTTACTGCGCCGCGCCGGTGAAATAGTGCGCGCGCGCCGCGACGAACTCGCCGCGCTCATCACCCTCGAAATGGGCAAGCTCGCCAAAGAGGCGCGCGCCGAAGTGGAAAAATGCGCCCATGCCTGCGACTACTACGCCGAACATGGCCCCGCCTTCATTGCCGACGAGATCATCGCCTCCGACGCCGCGCGCAGCTTCGTCGCCCACCAGCCGCTGGGCACGGTGCTGGCGGTGATGCCCTGGAATTTTCCACTGTGGCAAGTGTTCCGCTTCGCCGCCCCCGCCTTGGTGGCGGGCAATAGCGGCGTGCTCAAACACGCCTCCAACGTGCCGCAGTGCGCGCTCGCCATCGAAAGCGTATTCGTTGAGGCGGGATTCCCATCCGGCGTGTTCCGCACGCTGATGATCTCCTCCGCGCAAGTCGAGAGCGTCATCGCCGATGCGCGGGTGCACGCGGTCACGCTCACCGGCAGCGAAGCGGCCGGGCGTAAGGTCGCCGCCGCCGCGGGCGCGCATTTGAAAAAGAGCGTGCTCGAACTCGGCGGCGCCGACCCCTTCATCGTGCTCGAAGACGCGGACCTCGAGGCCGCGGTACAGATCGCGGTGCAGTCGCGCTTTCTCAATGCCGGGCAAAGCTGCATCGCCGCCAAACGCTTCATCGTCGTCGATGCCATCGCCGAACCCTTCGCCGCGCGCTTCAAAGCCGTGGTGGAACAACTGCGCCCCGGCGACCCAGCGCACGCCGACACTACGCTTGCGCCCATGGCGCGCGAGGATTTGCGCGATGAATTACACCAGCAAGTGCAAGCCAGCCGCGCGCGCGGCGCGGTGTTGCTGTGCGGCGGCACGGCGCTGCCCGGCGCGGGCTACTACTACGCCGCGACCGTGCTCGATCACGTCACCCCCGGCATACCCGCGCACGACGAAGAATTATTTGGGCCCGTCGCCGCCGTCATCCGCGCACGCGACGAACACGACGCCCTGCGCATCGCCAACGCCAGCCGTTTTGGTTTGGGCGGCAGCGTGTGGACGCGTGATGTCGCGCGCGGCGAACGCCTCGCGCGGCAAGTGCAGGCCGGCGCCTGTTTCGTCAACGGCCTGGTGAAGAGCGATCCGCGCTTGCCCTTCGGCGGCGTGAAGGCCTCGGGTTACGGGCGGGAGTTGTCGCATCACGGCTTACGCGAGTTCGTGAATGTGAAGACGGTGTGGGTGGGGCCGTGACGTGGTAATTTTTGTCGTGCCTCTCCAGGACGTAACCGGCATTGCGCACCAAACGAAACGCTTCGTGCAGAACGTCAATGCATTCGAGCAACCGCGACGCGTGATCTAGCCGAGTGACAGTGAGAAAGTAACGCGCACCAAGTAGCATCGCGCGTCGATGACCGAGCCTATGTCGTTATCCATTCGCCATCGCCGTTTAGCGAGCGAGTAGCCCGGATGGAATGAAATGTAATCCGGGGTGATTGTGGGTTAAGCAATGATATTTTCGATTCCACTCCCATTGCATCGAGGCTGCATTTGTATTTTTTGTGTCGCCTGCGGCTGCGTTGCTCGGCGCTGGCTACTGGATAAAAGCCAGTCGTTATCCACGGTGCATTTTAAATGCACACGCCAATTAGATGTAGGGTGGGTTAGCGTAGCGTAACCCACCAAATGCGCCGTCAGGCACTCCACGCATATGTTGATTGATGTGTCGCTGCGCGACGCTTGGTGGGTTACGCGATGCTTGCGCATCGCCAACCCACCCTACATTGTTTTGTTTAATGCGAAGAGGTGACGCTGTAGATTTAACTCCCCGCCGGCGGCGTCGAGCGAGTAGGCTGGGTGCAATGAAATGTAATCCGGGGAAAAGGTGAGTAGGGTGCGCTGCGATAAAATGGCGCGAATGAAATTCGTGATTGATGCGGCTCATGCCGCGCCGCATTTTCCGGTGCTGGAGGGGGTTGCATGACAAATGAATTATCACTCGATGAGTTGTGGGATACGGCGCCCGCGAGTGAGCGGGTATTTTCCGCCGAGAAGTTATCGAGCCTTCCCGGCAGTGCGCGGCGTTATCTTGAGCATGCCATTGCCGCCGGGGCGCCGCTGGCGACCGCGGTGCGTTTGCGTATGCACGGCGAGATTAAGCTTAAGGGCTGGTGTCCGTTCACGGCGGAGCAGGTGATACGTTGGGATCGCGGCATGATGTGGCGCGCGAAGGTGCGCATGCACGGCCTGTCCATCAGTGGCGGTGATGCTTTTCTCGACGGCGCGGGCACGATGCGCTGGAAGTTGTTCGGTCTCATTCCTGTCGTTACGGCGGCGGGGCCGGATATCACGCGCTCGGCGGCGGGGCGGGTCAACATCGAGTCGATCTGGTTGCCGTCGGTGTTGTGCGATGCCGCGGTGAGCTGGAGTGAAGCGGACGCGGCGCATCCGCATGCGCGCTTCACGGCGCATGGCGAGACCGCGGAGATGGATTACACCATCGATGAGGCCGGACGGCTGCTGGCGGTCAATATGCCGCGCTGGGGCAATCCCGAGGGCGGTGAATTTCATTATGCCAATTGCGGTGGCCTCGTTGAGGAAGAAGCGGCCTTCGGTGGGTATACGATTCCGGCGCGATTGCGCGTGGGCTGGCATTACGCCACGGATCGTTTCGAGAAAGAGGGCGAGTTTTTCCGGGTGACGCTTGATGACGCGATGTATCGCTAGGAGCCTGTCGGACTTGGGTGATCGTAGCGAGCCGCGTGGGAGAGCGAGGCCAGTTTTTCGATCGTTTGAGGATGATAGCTTTCGCTATTTGACGAGAAGGATCGGAAAAATGGACCGCTCTCCCGCCGGCGCAGCAGATCAGTCCCAACTCCGACAGGCTCCTAGGGTCCAGGGCCAGGAAGTTGCGGGCGTGTTTCAGCTTTTTAACAGTAGATTTCGCCGGGTTTGCGCACCGCAATGATTCGCGAATTTGTTTTTATGCATTACCGGCGTGCGTTTTTTGGGGCCGAAAAATACCTTAAATAAAAGTGTATTTCGCCATTTTCCCAGGCATTCTTTTGTTTTTCTTTGCCTTACCTCTGCTCAAATCTGTTTTGGCGCGCCAATTGCTCTAGTTGTCATGCGGCAGCGTGATTTCATTGCTGTCGCAGAAGGTTCATTGCTTCTACACGGATTCTTAACAAACGCGGTTTATGTTATCCGCGCCGTAAAGAGGATGACGGTGTAGAGAGTACTGAGGTTTTCATAGGAGGTAGTGCCATGAAATATTTTGAGCTGACGGAAAATATCGGTGATGTTGAAGTTGTGTTCCGGGTGTTATCGGGAATAGGTTTGCTGGGCGTCACCCTGCTGGGGTATGCGCCATTTATTTACAGTACGATCTTCCCAATGATGGGCGCTTATTTTGTTTTGACCGCGATCATGCGCTGGGATCCGATTGGTTTTGCCATTCAGGTAATCTTCCGGGTTCTGGGTCAACTTGGTTCCAAGGTGGCGTCGCGTCACCCCGCGCAGCACATCAAGCCCATTTAAGACTGGCGTGATGCGTTGAGGGAATAACCGCCGCAGTAAGCTTTGTTTTTTTGTGTTGACGATTATCCAGTTTGTAGGAGCGGCACCGTCTCTCCCCGCCCCGTGTTTGGTACCCCCTCTCCCCTACTAATGCACGGGGGAACCCAGTGCCGCTCCTACTTTTTTAATCCCCGCAAGGCACGCCGCAAATCACCGCTTTTTCTTCGCGCGCGGGTGGGTGCTGTCGTAGACCTTGGCGAGATGCTGGAAGTCGAGATGGGTGTAAATCTGGGTCGTGGCGATGTCGGCGTGCCCCAGCAGCTCTTGCACGGCGCGCAGATCGCCGCTGGATTCCAATACGTGGCTGGCGCAGGAATGACGCAACATATGCGGATGCAGGCGGCTGTCCAAGCCTTGCTTGGCGCCCCAGGCGCGCAGGCGTTGTTGTACGGCGCGCGCGGATAAACGCCGCCCGCGCTGGCTGACGAACAGCGCGGTTTCATCGACGGCGGCGAGGGTGGCGCGCAGCGCCCGCCAGGTTTCGATGGCGTCACGGGCGAGGCGGCCCACCGGCACGATGCGGCTCTTGCGGCCTTTACCGGTGACATGCACCGTGTGGTCCTTGAGATCGAGGTCGGCGAGATCGAGTTGTGCCAGCTCCGCGAGACGCAGGCCCGAGGAATACATCAGTTCCATGATGGCGCGGTCGCGCGCGGCCAAGGCCGCGTCGCTAGTCTCGCCTCCGGTTTTTTCCAGCAGGCGGCTGACTTGATCGGCGTCCAAGGTCTTGGGCAGGCGCCGCGCCGCTTTAGGCGCGCGCAGACCGGTGACGGGGTTGGCGCCCACCACGCCTTCACGCAATAAGTAACGGTAAAACGAGCGCAGCGCGGAAAGCCGCCGTTGCAGGCTGCGTCCGCCGAGGCCGCCACGGTGCTGCGCGGCGACGAAGGCGCGCAGGTGATGGGTGTCCACTTGCGCCCAGCCGCTTAAATTGTGCTTATCGAGAAAATGCGCCGCCGCGAGCAAGTCGCGGCGGTAGTTGCTGAGCGTGTGCGGTGAGAGGCGGCGTTCGATCTCCAGGTGATGAAGAAAGCCGTCGATGCGCCGCGTCCCCGCTGCGTCCATGCCTAGGGGAGGTGGCGCGCGAGCGCGTGACCGATGAGCTCACCGAGAAAACTGAGGAAGAGGGTGCCCATGCCCGCATGATAGCGTTTGTTGTCACGGCTGCCGATGCCGAGCAGGCCGAGCCGCGCGGGCACTTCGCCCGGGCTCTTGAGGGCCAGCACCACGGCCGAACCGATCTGCGCCGCCGGGTCGGCGGCCTCATCTTCGAACAGGGCATTGAGCTGGCTGCGGCGCAGATGGCCGCAGAGGGGTTTGCCGGTAGCCAGCAGGGTGGCGAAGCTGCCGTCGAGGTCGTCCGGCAGCAGACGGCGCAGACGCAATTGGCCGGTTTCGTCGCGTTCCGGCAGGCGCGGGGTTTTGCCCAGCAGACACAGCACCAGCGCATCGGCGCGGAAATCTTCGTGCAGGCTGTTGGCGATGACGCGCAAAGTGGCGTTGAGGTCTTTGGCTGCGAGCAGGGCGAGGGTGAGGCGCTGCACGCGCTGGTTGAGGCGGTCGTTGTCGCGCGCCACATGCACCAAGGCTTGGAGCTGACGTTTGATGTCTTGGTTTTGATCGCGCAACACCGTGACTTGGCGCTCGATGAGCGAGATGGCGCCGTGGGACTGATGCGGCACTTGTATCTCCGCCAGCAGTCCGGTGTGGGTGTTGAAGAACTCCGGGTGATCGCGCAGATAATCGACCACGCTGTGGTCTTGCAGGGTGTCCGGGCTGACGCCGTGTTGCCGTGTGCTCATAGTTCTATCCTGCCTTCGAAGACCCGCTCGGCGGGTCCGGTCATCCAAAGGGGATTGTCGTCCCCGTCCCAGTGTATGGTCAAGCTGCCGCCGCTGAGGTCCACCGTGACGTCGCCGTCAAGCAGGCCCCAGGTTCGCCCCACCGCCACCGCGGCGCAGGCGCCGGTGCCGCAGGCCAGGGTTTCGCCCGCGCCGCGTTCGAAGACGCGCAGGCGGATGTGTTGCGGCGAGACGATTTCCATGAAGCCCGCGTTGACCCGCTTGGGGAAGCGGGCGTGGCGTTCGATGAGGGGGCCGATTTCGGCCACCGCCGCTTCGCGCACGTTGTTTACTTGCAGCACCGCGTGCGGATTGCCCATGGATACCGCGCCGATGCTGAGCCGCCGCCCGGCGACGTCGATGTCATAACGCGGCGCGGCGCCGCCGGCGATGAAGGGGATGTCCGCCGGCTTGAAGCGCGGCGCGCCCATATTCACCGTGACGCGGCCGTCGGCCTCGATGCGCGGGCGGATGATGCCGCCGGCGGTCTCCACCACGATTTCGTCTTTGCCGCTGAGGCCGCGTTCGCGCACGAAGCGCGCGAAGCAGCGCGCGCCGTTGCCGCATTGTTCCACCTCGCCGCCATCGGCGTTGAAGATGCGGTAACGGAAGTCGGTGCCCGGGCTGCGCGGGGCTTCCACCAATAACACTTGGTCGCAGCCCACGCCGAAATGGCGGTCAGCGAGGTGTTGTATCTGTTGAGCGCTGAGATCGAGCGGGCGGGCGGTGGCGTCGATCACCACGAAGTCGTTACCCAAGCCCTGCATTTTCGTGAATTCGAGGATCATGCCCGTCGTGTCCGCGCTCCTGTCACCGGCCGCGCCTCATCGCGAGGCAATCTTATTTGTTGGTCTGGAGTTTAGCAGGGCGATGGCGGCCGTGCCAGCCGCGCGGGCTTAGATGGGCGGGACCGGCACGCGCACCACCGCTGGCGTCTCCAGCGTGGGTTGCAAGGTGATGTGGTCGATGCCGAAGCGTTCTTTGATTAAGGTTTGCATGCGGCCCAAGGTGTCTTGCCACTGTTCCATGTCGCGGATGTTGACATGGGCGGAGAGCACCACCTGGCCGGAGGAGAGGGTCCAGATGTGCAGGTCATGCACGGAGCGCACGCCTTCCACGCCGGCCATGGCGCGGCCGACGTCGCGCAGTTCGAGATAGGGCGGCACGCCTTCCATGATGATGTGCAGCACCTCGCGCAAGAGGCGCGCGGCGGAGAATAAAATCAAGGCGCAGATGAACAAGGACAGCAGCGGGTCGATGGGCGTCCAGCCGGTGTAATAAATTACCACCCCGGCGATCAGCGCGGCGACCGAGGCCAGCGCGTCACCGATCACGTGCAGCAGCGCGGCGCGGCTGTTGAGGGTGCGTTCGCCGCGGCTCAAGATCCAGGCCACGAGGATATTGATGAACAGGCCGACGAGGGCGATGGCCATCACCGTGCCGCCCATCACCGGCACCGGCTGGCGCAGGCGGGCGATGGCGGCGACGGCGATTAATACCACGACGGCGACCATGAAAAGGCTATTGACGAGCGCCGCCACCACCTCGGCGCGGCCCAGGCCGTAGGAGTGGCGGGCCGAGGGCGGGCGTTTGGCGATGAGCGCCGCCAATGCCGCCAGGCCGAGGGCGGTGGCGTCGGACACCATATGCCCCGCGTCGCCCAGCAGCGCCAGCGATTGCGCCCACCAGCCGCCCAGGGCTTCCACCAGGGCGAAACCGAGCGTGAGCGCCAAGCCCCACAGCAGGGTATTGCCGTGAGCGCTATGCGCGTGATGATGATGATGGTGATCGTGCTGGTCGTGAGCGTGGCCGTGCATGCAGGCATCATATGGCGTGTGGCATGCGCTCACAAGGGCGTGGCGCCGGTTTGCAATTGCCGGGCGCGGGAGGATAATCGCCACGAGGCCGGGCGTTTTTTCGATGCGTGGCCAGAGGGATCATCAATGAAAAGGAGTGCGCGTCATGAGCCGTTTAACGCTTGCTCAAAGCAATGAATTCAAACAGGTCCTGGAACAACGCCAAGCGCGGGTGCGCGAGGATATTCGCGCCGAGTTGCTCGCCGCCGACGAGCAGCCCTATATCGATCTCGCCGGGCGGGTGCATGATAGCGCCGAGGAGTCGGTGGCGGATTTATTGGCCGATCTCAATATCGCGCTGGTCGGCCGTCAGGTGCGAGAAATCCGCCGCATCGAAGGCGCATTGATCCGCATCCGTAACGGGAATTATGGCGTGTGCGTCGATTGCGGCGGCGAGATCGGTGTCGAGCGTTTGCGCAGCCAGCCCGAGGCCGAGCGTTGCGTGGCATGCCAGACGCAGCGTGAGCATGCCTTCGCTCACGAGGCGACGCCGAGTTTGTGATCCGCCCGCCGGCGCGATGACAAACTTTTACATCTTGTGTCAGCGCCGTGATTCACGCGCGCCGGGTCCGCTCCTAGTCCATGGTGAAACCCGCCGGAAATGAAGCGCCATTCGCGGCGCCGCGTTCCGCGCTATCGGGCGCGGGCCTGCGCAGCCGGGTATCGATGGTATTGCTGGCGAAACGTGTGGAACAAACGTTGCCGTGGTCGCGATGCGCCGCCCTTGCTGGCGGCGGTATCGCGCGACGATGTCCTGACGGTGATGCGGGGTCATCAACGTGCGATCGCCACGCGTACCGCGGACAATTTCATCGCGCGCCTGCGTAAGAAAATAGGATCTGATCCCGCCGCGCCGCGTTTTCTCATCACGGTGCATGGCGGTGGTTATAAATTGATCGAGCAGTAATTCAGGCGCCGTGCGGCGGCGTTTTGTTGCACGGTGTCGCCGCGAGCGTAAAAAAATCCCCGCCGGAGCGGGGATTTTTCGGCGGCGGCTGGGCGTTAACACCACCCTTGCCATGAGGACGCGGCCGCCGCCGCGCGCTTAGAAGTGCGGTTTTTTCGGCGCGGCGTTGAAGCGTTCCATGGCTGACACGATTTCCGCCTTGGCTTCTTCGATGCCGGCCCAGCCTTCTATCTTTACCCATTTGCCGGGTTCCAGATCCTTGTAGTGTTCAAAGAAGTGGGCGATCTGCGCCAGCAAGGTTGGCGGCAGGTCGTCGGCGCTCTGGCATTTTTTATAGAGCGGGGTGAGCTTGTCCACCGGCACGGCGATGAGCTTGGCGTCGACGCCGGATTCGTCGGTCATTTTCAGCATGCCCAGCGGACGGCAGCGGATCACCGAGCCGCTGATGAGCGGGTTGGGGGTGACGACCAGCACGTCCACCGGGTCGCCGTCTTCCGATAGGGTGTGGGGCACGTAGCCGTAGTTGCAGGGATAGAACATGGCGGTGGCCATGAAGCGGTCCACGAACATGGCGCCGGTGTCTTTGTCCACTTCGTATTTCACCGGGTCGCTGTGCGCCGGGATTTCAATGATGACGTTGATGTCATTGGGTACGTCACGGCCGGGCGTGACCCTGTCGAGATTCATGTTGCTGGCTCCTTAAAGAGAAATTCAAAAGCCGCGAATTGTACCATGCCTCGGAACCGGCGCCGGGGGCGGAGTTTGCGCCCTCGCGGTGATTTCTCTATGCTGGCCCCAACCCCCGGCACCCGCCGCGGGATGTCGCTGGAGTGAATGCGGCCGTTCAATCCGGAAGGGAGGGGCTATGAGCCTGGCGCATTTAGTGCCGCCGATCCTGGGTGGTTTGGGTCTGTACGCGGCGTATCGTATCTATCTCATCGTGAAGTCCTACCCCGCCGGCGAGGGGAAAATCGTCGAAATTTCCGCGGCCATTCATGAAGGCGCCATGGTGTTTCTGCGGCGCGAATACAGCATTTTGGCCATTTTCGTCGCGGTGGTGGCCGTGTTTCTCGCGCTCTTTCTCGGGGCTGGCACCATGTTCGCCTTTGTCCTCGGGGCGGCGGCCTCGGCCAGCGCGGGTTACCTCGGCATGTTCGCCGCCACCCAGGCCAATGTGCGCACCACCCAGGCGGCGCACACCAAGGGCGCGGCGGCGGCCCTCAGCGTGGCCTTCTTCGGCGGCTCCATCATGGGCTTGACCGTGGCGGCGATGGGCCTGCTGGGGCTGGGCTTCCTTTATTTGCTCTTCGGCGGTGATCCGCAATCGGCGCACGTTATCCACGGCTTCGGCATGGGCGCCTCCAGCGTGGCGCTGTTCTCGCGCGTCGGCGGCGGCATCTTCACCAAGAGCGCCGACGTTGGCGCGGACCTGGTGGGCAAGATCGAGGCCGGCATCCCCGAGGACGATCCGCGCAATCCCGGGGTGATCGCCGACAACGTCGGTGACAACGTCGGCGACGTCGCGGGCATGGGCTCGGACATCTTCGAATCCTATTGCGGCGCCATGATCGCCACCATCGCCATGGCCTCCACCATGTCGCTGGCGCGGCTGGCGGAACTGGGCGAACAGAGCAGCCTGATGTTCCTGCCCCTGGCCCTGGCCTCCACCGGCCTGCTGTGCTCCATCGCCGGCATCTGGTTCGTGCACAAATCGGCGCACAAGGCCCCGGAGGTGGCGCTGCGCACCGGCACCATCGGCGCCACGGTGCTGTTCATCGTGCTGGCGTTTTTGGTGGTGGCCATCTCCGATGTCACCAATAAAATCTGGGTCGCGGTGCTGATCGGCGCGGCGGGCGGCATCATCATCGGGTTGACCACTGAGTATTACACCGGCGGCAAGCCCGTGCGCCGCATCGCCGAGGCGGGCGAGACCGGTCCGGCGACGGTGATGATCGCGGGCCTGGCCACCGGCATGCAGTCGGTGGTGGTGCCCTTGCTCACCTTGAGCGCCATCATCTTCATCGCCAGTTCCATTTGCGGCTTGTACGGCGTGGGCATCGCCGCGGTCGGCATGCTCGCCACCGTCGGTATCACCATGGCCATCGACGCCTACGGCCCGGTGGCCGACAACGCCGGCGGCATCGCCGAGATGGGCGGTCTGGGCAAGGACACCCGCAAGATCACCGATTCGCTCGACGAACTGGGCAACACCACCGCCGCCATCGGCAAGGGCTTCGCCATCGGCGCGGCGGCGCTGGCGGCGCTCGCCATCATCGCCGCCTTCGTGCAAGAAGTCTCGCACCGCATCCCGGACTTCAATCTCGATCTCGGCAATCCCCATGTGCTGGGCGGCATGTTCATCGGCGGCATCTTCCCCTTCCTGGTGGCGGCGCTGACCATGACCGCGGTGGGCGACGCGGCCTTCGACATGATTAAAGAAATCCGCCGTCAGTTCCGCGAAATCCCCGGCCTGATGGAAGGCACGGCGCAACCCGACAACGCGCGCTGCGTCGACATCGCCACCCGCGCCGCGCTGCGCAAGATGGTACTGCCCGGCGTGCTCGCGGTGGCCGCGCCCGTGGTCGTCGGCTTCGGCCTCGGCCCCGAGGCCCTGGGCGGCATGCTCGGCGGCGCGCTGCTCGCGGGCGTGCTGCTGGCGCTCACCATGGCCAACGCCGGCGGCGCCTGGGACAACGCTAAAAAATACATCGAGAAAGGCAACCTCGGCGGCAAGGGCTCCGACGTCCATAAAGCCGCCGTCGTCGGCGACACCGTCGGCGATCCCTTCAAAGACACCTCCGGCCCGTCGATGAACATCCTCATCAACGTGCTGGCGATCGTGAGTCTGGTGATTGCGCCGCTGCTGGGCTGAGGCGTGTTGTTTGTGAGGTGCGAGAGAGAGGCGTGGAAGAATTGCGTACTTTAGCTTTAGCGTCTTGTAAATGCTGCCCGGCTTGGCGCGCACCAGTTGATGTAGGGTGGGTTAGCCGCGTTAGCGGCGTAACCCACCAACCTGCGCCGTAGGCGCACCTTAATAAATAATAGAAATTAATTTGAGTCGCTACGCGACGAGTTGGTGGGTTACGCGATGCTGACGCATCGTCAACCCGCCCTGCATTTACTCATCCAGCCCGCATGTATTGATGGCGCATGAAGATTATGCGGCCGTCTCGGAGGCGCGCCGGAAAAAACGGACGCGCTGGTCCGATTGAAACGGCAGCGTTGCTTGTGCGCCTACAGGGTTTGCGCCGCGCTCGCGCGTTGCTCGCTGCGTGCCGCATGCGGCGCAGGCGGTCTGCTGATAGGCGTCACGGGGGACGCGGTTCTGAAGTGGCTCAGTTGCAGGCCCTCGCTGAGCGCGGCGAAGCTGGCGCCAGCTTCGTAGGAGAAGCGCAATTGGATTTGATCGCCTGCTCGCACGTGCAAGGCTTGCGGCAAGGGCACGATGAGATATTGGCTATGCCAATCGATGGTCTGTTGTTTGCCGACCACGATGGCGAGGATATTTTTGGTGATGAAGCGCAGGGCGTTGAGCGTGCCGCTTTGGGTGATGGGCATCGTCCCCTTCCATGTGCACACGGCGGGCAAGGTTTCATCATAGGCCAGCATTTGATAGACGGCCGGCGCGGCCAGTTCTTCGGTTTTGCTTTGCATCACGCCGGGGTCTTGAAATAAATAGGTCGGGGCGTGATAGCCCTCGAAGTCGAAGGATTGCTCCACGGCTTGCACGGCTTGTATCAGCGCCTCGGGCACGAACAGCGGCAGCGGGCCGCCGAATTTTTTCAGATAACGTTCCTTGAAGGCGGTGATGATTTGAATCTGCTTCTCGCGCAGCATGGCGACGTGGATCATTTCGCAGATCACCACGTCCACCGGTTCCGGCGGCAGATAATCGAAGGCGTCGGCCTCGATCACTTCCACTTTGTGGCCGTGCGGATTCAAGGCGAGAATCTCGCGCGCCGCGCGCGCCAATTCAGGATTACGTTCGACGCACCACACCTTGGCCGCCTTGCGCGCGGCGAAGTAGGACAGCACCCCGGTGCCGCCACCCAGTTCCAGCACCCTCGCGCCGGGGCGCACGGTGTGGTCTATCGCGGCCTTGAAGCCGCGCATGCGCGCGTTGTCGTTGAGCATGTTGTAGTGATAGTGCAGCGGGATGAATTGACCGAGTTCAGCGTGTGGATCACTCATGGAATACGTCCTTTTTGATTGTGTGACAACAGTGCCCTCTACCCGCCGCCGCGCGCGAATGGCCTTGATGGCTAGGCACCGGAATGGTTTAGAGCAATATGCGTGCCTGGTGTGGGGAGGCAGGGGTTTATACGGGATTTGCCCGCACCCGCCACGCCACTGCGCGGGTGGGGCGGCAAGGGTTTGCCCGGAGGTGGCGGGGTGTTGCCTCGCCGCGGGCCGCAACGCAGGCTTGCCGGGGACGGGTGTATGCGGACACCCTTGGCGAGGTGCTCAATGGTGAAATAGCGTGCTCAGGCGCGAATGAATGATTGTAGAGCGAGTTATGCGGTGTATGGCCGCACGGATAGGCATATACCGAGGGCCATCGCAGGTGAAAATGTGAAAGCGGGTGTGAGGCATGACCACCATGCCCCAGGCCGGACGAAGGAGTAGCAGGCTGAGACCATGCGGCCAGCATAGACGTGCCTATCGAGCTAGCGGTTATCGCCGCAGCTGAGCCAGGCGGTGGTGAAGCTGGCGGCCAGCAATCAAGGAAACCCCAGGTGGAATTAGTGCCGCAAGCTGAGGCCTCGCGACTCACTAAGCCCGCTGGTTTTGTCGTAACAATCGGGTGGAAGCGCGCAGCCGGCGCCGTTGGCTGCGCGCTTTATCTTGCCGTGACGCTCCCACTCACGGCTCGCAATCCTGAGAGCAAGCCCTGACCGGCGAACACTTAGCGCCGTCCGCCTGGCCCCATGCCGCCGCCTCCACCCCCGCCGGGCCCCATGCCGCCGGGTCCCATCCCGCCCGGCCGCGCTGGCGGCTCGTCGGGCAGGGTGAGTCCGCGTTCTTGGGCGCGCGCCTTCATCTGCTCGTGGTGTTCCTGGCGAATGCGTTCGCGTTCCTCCGCACTTTTAGCCGCGCGCATGCGCTCGCGGAACTCGTTGCGTTCTTGCGGCGTCATGAGTTGAGAGCCGTAGATGTCGCGGTCACGCATCTGCATCTCCTCGCGGGCTTGATCCTGGGAGCGCTCCGCGTCTTCGGCGATGCTGGGCGTGGCGATGCACGCCGCCATGGTGCCGGCCAATAAAGCTGCGATGTATTGAGTTTTCATGATTATTCTCCTTCCATTGAGGCTGAATCAGGGGTTTGGTTTTAGCAAAGCGGGAGACTGCTTACGCGCGATATGCCGGTCCACGCCGGAATTCAGCGGGGTGATGACCTAGATAAATATAGGATGCACGGCCTTGGCAAGATGAGAACCGTCCCCACCTTTCTTCGGACCTGATTTTAAGCATAGCATCGAATACCAAAAGAAGATGTCAGCGCGCGGGCAGCGCGGCGCACAGCCATAAAATGAGGGCGCGGCGCCGTTGCGTGTGGTGACTCGGCCCGTGTCTCCCGCGCCGTGTGGATTTGTTATCATGTTTAGCGAACTGCTTACCCAGACCGCCCAAGGCCGGAAGGGATAACAATATGAAAAAATCACCCCTTCGCGGCATGCTGTGCGCGCTTGCGCTGGCTCTTGTTTGCAATGGCTCGGCGGCTGATCGTCTCGTGATCGACGATGTTCAGCGCGCCAAGGCCGCGGCCATGGTGCCGATGATCGTCGCCGCCTCCAGTGGTGATGTGCCGGGCATGCAGGCCTTGCTGGCGCGCGGCATCGCGCTTGATGAGCGCGACATCGTCGGCAACACGCCACTCATCTTCGCCGCCCGCTATGGCCGTCTGCCCTTGGTGGATTACCTGCTGCAACAAGGCGCCGCCGTCAACGCGCAAACCGGCAGCGGCGCCACCGCCCTCGACGAAGCCGTGCGGCGGCCCAGCCTGCCGGTAGTGCAAGCCCTGCTCCAGGCCGGCGCCGATGTGAATCTGCGCGATCAACATCAGCGCACTACGCTCTACATCGCCGTGGGTTATCAAAATATTCCCATCATCACCACCCTGCTCGCTCACGGCGGCGACATCGCCGCCGCTGATGAGCGCGGCGACACCCCGCTGCTGCGCGCGGTAGAGCTGGGCTTGAGCGGCATCGTCAGCGCCTTGCTCGATTCACGCGACGAAACTAAACACAGCGCCCACCTCGACGCCGCCCTCTGCGCCGCCGAGCAACGCAGCGAACATGAAATCGCGGGGGTGTTAAAAGCGCATGGCGCGGTGCCGCTGGGCGGCGGCTGCAAATTGGCGTTGATGTCACGTTAGCGTTGCCATCAATGCGGAAGAGAGTAATCCGCGTTTATTACGCTACGCCTACCCTTGGCCCTTCCGCGTCACGCATAAAATAGAGGTAGCAACTTAAAAGAAGCGCTGAATAGTGCCATCCTGGCATTTTCACGGGAAGAAAAGCGAAGAGCGGGATTTTCGCTTTTCTTCATTTTCAATGGCGTTCAGCCGTGGAAAAGGGCGGCGCGGCCTTGCGCCGCAGGGAATCCCTAATAAATCAGCGGTTCCTTACAATGTGTCGCGGCCCTCAGCAAACGCTTTGCACCTCCCTGTGCGAATCAAGCTCGGTCTCGCGACGTTGATTCCTTTTGCCGCGGACGTCCTGCGTCCGCCCCGATGCGCAACTATGCAGCGCATCGGCCACCTCAATTACTGACGCCGCTTCGCGTCTACCGCGGGCTTCTCGTCTTCGCTTCGCTCTCCTTGGCTCGTCGGCCGTATCAGCGGCGCAATGCGCTGCGCTTATTCGCGCCCCGCACGGTGCGCCATGGGCGCATGTGCCCCGCCGAAATTTAGCATCCCCGCCCCGCAGGCCCTGAATAATGTCATGTTATCCGCGCGAGAACCGATACGTCTAACGAGGTTTTCCAAGGAGCGGCTGAGATGAACGCAAACCCCAATGTCTTTATATCCATAATCCTATCCCTCTCTTTTATGCTGACGGCGTGCGGCGGTGGCGGCGGCAATACGACGAGCGGTGGATTGACCGTGGACACCCAAGTGCCGGTTATCAGCGCCATGACCGCGCAGGCGGTGAGCGGCAATGCGGTTACCTTGACCGCGGCCGCCACGGACGATGTCGGCGTGACCGGATATTGTTTCAAAACGGTGAACGAAGCGCCGCTCGCGGTCGACGCATGCTTTCAATCGTCCGCGCAGTTTAGCGGCGCGGTGCTCTCCTCGGGTGTGGCGTACTATGTTTGGGCGAAAGATGCGGCGGGCTCAGTGAGCGACGCCTTCAAAGGCCCCTGCAGCAGCGCCGGTTACGTCCTCTCCGCTGCCAGCGGCAAAAACACCGTCTGCATGCTGACCGATAAGGGCGAGCTCGTGCTTGAGCTGGAGGCCGCGCTGGCGCCCGTCACCGTAGCGAATTTCCTGCAATACGCGAACGATGGTTTTTATAATAAAACAACATTCCATCGCGTGATTCCCGGCTTCATGATTCAGGGCGGGGGCTATACATATTCTGGCGGATATCAATCCAAGACCGCGACCTATCCGCCCATCGCGCTCGAGAAAACCAGCATCACCACCTTGAGCAATGTCCGCGGCACCATCGCCATGGCGCGCACCAGCGTGGCCGACAGCGCCACCAGCCAATTCTTCATCAACAACGTCGACAATTTGTTTTTAGACGCCGCCGGGCAAATAGATGGCAACGGCTACGCCGTTTTCGGCCGCGTGCTTTCAAATATGAACGTCGTCGATCAAATCATCGGCGTCTCCACCACCAGCGGCAGCGCCGGCACGGATCAGCCGGTCACGCCGGTCTTTATCCAGTGGGCATATCAGTTGAAATAAAAAAATGAACGATGGCGTTGCTCTGCGCGGCTTAACCACCCCGTCGGCTGCGCCGCCACCCCTCCTTGGAAAGGAGGGGATACTAATATTTTTTCTCCCCTCCTCCCCGAGGAGGGGTGCCCCGCAGGGGCGGGGTGGTGAGGTCGCGGCAGTGAACGTGAATTGGATGGTGGGACTTCCGAGGCCGCGCATAAGAAAGTACATCGCCCGCGGGGGCGAGACCCCGCATTAAATTCACGCGGGCCGGAGATGGCAAGACATTGAGTCATGGCTTCCGCGATCGATGCGGTTCATTTCATTCACCGCATCCTTCCGGGCTTGCTCGCCGTTCAACGTCCATTCCGCGTGGGCACATACAACGTGCCCACCCTCCAGGGCTGAGGCGATATTCAAACATTCGGCGTAATGCGCTTCATTTGTTGTCTCATCCATCCGTTGAACTTGAAGTCCCGGGTTTCGCAAAAAAACGCTCAACCCATCAGGCCACGCTTGCCACGCAGGAGCTCCACGGGAGGCTGCCTGCATGCGTAGTTCTATCATTGCTTCATCGTCTCAGGGTTTTCCATCAGTATCGCCGGGGCCTCCTTCTTGCCCTCTTTAATGACTTTTGGTATGGCTTTGTCCTTCACGGGTTGATCGGCTACTTCTTTATTACCGCCTCTACAAACCCGGCCTGTTCCTAGGCCGCCGTCGGGGAGTGGTTCTTTCGAGATGACGACGTGTCCACCATGTGCCTCACATTGTTGTTGAGTTATCGCCGCGAAAGCGGATTCGGATATGAATATCAGAATAGAGGCAGTCAATGCGAATAAAATAGTTGTGCGCATATCACTCTCGCTTTATTAAAGTTAGTCCTTGTAAATGCCCGATTGAAATCAGTGCGTGTCCATCGGGCAAACACATACATAGAGCTATTACGATATAACACAAGGCTCGATGTATTGCCGGCGGAAAAGCCACAGTGGCGGTCTCGCTAAATTGAGTCTAGTAGATTCCGATAAATCGTCAACTTGTCTCTGCAAGCAGCGTAGTGGCGCTCAGCATTCCGACGTAAGTAGTCAGGCATGGGTGGCTTGTGTAGATTAGACGCCATCATTTGACGCAATGTGGATTCGATGGTTTCGGTCTATACCGATACCACCTTCACTTCGCTAACAACACTCAAGGTGTCAGGCAGCGCTTGCTGTTAGTTGAAATAAATTATCGAACGCGAGATCCTGCGCGGTCTGAAATTTAGCGAGTAGCTTGGTTGAGCGCTTTTGTGAAACCCGGGTGAGGCTGGATAGAAAGATGATCTTCCCAATTTACGCATTGCATCAAATCCATATATGTATGGCTTGTCGCCAGTGGCGACGACATCGATGTGTCGCGGTCCTCATTACACCCTGCGCGGCTTAACCACCCCGTCGGCTGCGCCGCCACCCCTCCTTGGAAAGGAGGGGAAAACTATTTTTTTCTCCCCTCCTCCTCGAGGAGGGGTGCCCCGCAGGGGCGGGGTGGTGAGGTCGCGGCGGTGAAC
>CAMYKQ010000026.1 GCA_947259075.1 uncultured Gammaproteobacteria bacterium
CCCGGCGGCCCCCGCCACGCCGCCGTCCGCGCCCAAAGCCACGAGATCACCCCCGCCGCCGCCGGCGGTGCCCCCCGCTCTCGCCGCCGCGCGGGACGAGATCAAGCGCGAGACCTGGCTGCGGGCGCAGCCGCCCGCGAGCTTGACCTTGCAGCTGATGGCCCTCAAAGACGAGCAGACCGTGCGCCGCGCCATCGAGCAGCATAAGTTGCGGGACGAGGCGGCCTATTTCCGCATCCAGCGTAATGGGCAGACCCTGTATGCCTTGGTGTACGGGGTGTATCCGTCGCGGGACGAGGCCAACCGCGCCGCGAAGAAATTGCCCGCGGGCCTGGTTTCCGGCCAGCCATGGGTGCGCAGCTTCAAGAGTATTCACGCGGATATCGGTCAATAAAGCCGCCGGACGCGGCCGCATTTTCCCCTTTATCCGTTTGGGGATTGTGCGGCCGCGTCCGGCGCCAGCCCCGGCATGTCCCGCCCGCGTTGAAATCTAAGCTCCCGCGCTTGTATACTCCCCTCCCATTTCGCCTCCGGCGGGGGATGGGTTCGCGCGCGCTCAAGGGCAGGCCTTGAGGGTTGAGGATCAAGCAAGACAGGCGAAAATCAAGTGAACACCACGGACACAGATACCGGTCTCTACCGGTCAGAATTCGAAAAAGACAGCTGCGGCTTCGGCCTCATCGCCCATATGGACGGCAAGGCCAGCCATTGGGTGGTGCAAACCGCGATCAATTCGCTGGCCTGTTTGACCCACCGCGGCGCGGTGGCGGCGGACGGCAAGACCGGCGATGGTTGCGGCCTGTTGATGAAGCTGCCGCAGTCGTTCATGCGCGCGGTGGCGGCCGAGGCCGGTTTTGGGGTCGCCGAGCGCTTTGCCGTCGGCATGGTGTTTCTCAGCCGCGACGCCGCGCGGGCCGAGGCCGCCAAGCAGCGCGTGAGCCGTGAGCTGACGGAGCAAGGTTTTCACGTTGCCGGCTGGCGCGCGGTGCCGGTGGACCCGGCCGCCTGCGGCGCCGAGGCCCTCAAGAGCCTGCCGCACATCGAGCAGGTCTTCGCCGATGTGCCCGACAGCATGGATGACGCGGCCTGCGAACGCCATTTGTACATCGCCCGCCGCCGCGCCGAAAAGGCCTTGTCGCCGCAGGATCCCACTTTTTATGTCCCGAGCCTGTCGCGCCGCGTGATGTCGTACAAAGGCCTGGTGATGCCCGCCAATCTGCCGGTGTTCTACCGCGACTTGCAGGACACGCGGCTGGAATCCGATCTCTGCGTCTTCCATCAGCGCTTTTCCACCAACACCTGGCCCGAATGGCGCCTGGCCCAGCCCTTCCGTTATCTCGCCCACAACGGCGAGATCAACACCGTGCAGGGCAACCGTTATTGGTCGGTGGCGCGCGGCAATAAATTCGAGATGCCGTCCATCCCCAATATGGACGACATCCGCCCGCTGGTGTCGATGACCGGTTCCGACTCCAGCAGTCTCGACAATATGCTCGAGGCCCTGCTCGCGGGCGGCATGGACATCTTCCGCGCCATGCGGCTGTTGATTCCGCCCGCGTGGAATAACGTCGAGACCATGGACCCGGACCTGCTGGCCTTCTACGAATACCATTCCATGCACATGGAGCCCTGGGACGGCCCCGCCGGCATCGTGCTCACCGACGGCCGTTACGCCGCCTGCGTCATGGACCGCAACGGCCTGCGCCCCGCGCGTTATGTCGTCACCAAGGACCGCCACATCACCCTGGCCTCCGAGATCGGCGTGTACCCGTACCAGCCGGAAGACGTGGTGGCCAAGGGCCGTCTGCGCCCCGGCGAGATGATCGCCGCCGACACCCAGACCGGCGAGCTGCTGCTGCCCGCCGACATCGACAATATGCTCAAGTCGCGCCAGCCTTACCGCCAATGGCTGAAGCAGAACGCCCTTTCCCTCCAGGCCAGCCGCAACGGCGAGCCGGCCCGCTGGAGCGAGGAAGATGTCGCGGTGTATCAGAAGATGTTCCAGGTCACCTTCGAGGAGCGCGACCAGGTGCTGCGCGTCCTGGCCGAGGCGGGTCAGGAGGCCATCGGCTCCATGGGCGACGACACGCCGATGCCGGTGCTGTCGCGCAATGTGCGCTCGCTCTACGATTATTACCGCCAGCAGTTCGCCCAGGTCACCAACCCGCCTATCGACCCGCTGCGCGAGCAGATCGTGATGTCGCTGGAGACCTGCTTCGGCCGCGAGCGCAATCTCTTCGAAGAGACCCCGGCCCACGCCTCGCGCCTGGCCGCCGAATCGCCGGTCTTGTCGGAAGAAAAATTCGCGAAGCTGCTCAGCTTCGACGGCGCGGATTATCCTCACGCGCGCCTCAGCCTGCAGTACGATCCGGCCGTGGGTCTGCGCGCCGCCATCGAGGCGGTGTGTGACGCGGCGGAGGCCGCGGTGCGCGAGGGCAAGGTCATCCTGGTCCTGTCCGATCAAGGCATCGAGCCGGGCAAACTGCCCGTGCACGCCCTGCTCGCCACCGGCGCGGTGCATCACCGCTTGGTGAAGGTAGGCCTGCGCTGCGACGCCAATATCGTGGTGGAGACCGCCACCGCTCGTGACGCCCACCACTTCGCCGCGCTCATCGGCTACGGCGCCACCGCGGTCTATCCCTATCTCGCCTACCAGTGTCTCTACGACATGGCGCGCAGCGGCGAGATCAAGGGCAAAGACGTCAATCAACTGGCCCCCGCCTTCCGCAAAGGCATCAACAAGGGCCTGTACAAGATCATGTCCAAGATGGGCATCTCCACCGTCGCCAGTTACCGCGGCGCGCAGTTGTTCGAGGCCGTGGGTCTGAGCCGCGAGGTGGTGGACCTGTGCTTCACCAGCACCACCTGCCGCATCCAGGGATCGGGCTTCGAGGACTTGGAAGGCGATCAGCAGGCGCTGGCGCGCGAGGCCTGGCTGACGCGCAAATCCATTCAGCAGGGCGGCCTGCTCAAGTTCATTCACGGCGGTGAATACCACGCCTACAACCCCGACGTGGTCACCACCCTGCGGCGCGCGGTGCAGACCGGCGAGTATGCTGATTATCAACAGTACGCCGATCTGGTGAATCAGCGCCCCGTCACCACTTTCCGCGATCTCTTGAAATTCCGCGACGGCATTACGCCGATCCCGGTGGACGAGGTCGAGCCCATCGAGGCCATCCTGCCGCGCTTCGACAGCGCCGGCATGTCCCTGGGCGCGCTGTCGCCCGAGGCCCATGAGGCCCTGGCCACGGCGATGAACCGCCTCGGCGGCCGTTCCAACTCCGGCGAAGGCGGCGAAGACCCGGCGCGCTACGGCACGGAGCGCATGTCCAAGATCAAGCAAGTGGCCTCGGGCCGCTTCGGCGTCACCCCGGCCTATCTGGTCAATGCCGAGGTGTTGCAGATCAAGGTGGCGCAAGGGGCCAAGCCCGGCGAGGGCGGCCAGCTGCCCGGCGACAAGGTGAACAAGCTCATCGCGCGGCTGCGTTTCGCCCGGCCCGGGGTGGCGCTGATCTCGCCGCCGCCGCACCACGATATTTACTCCATCGAAGACTTGGCGCAGCTGATCTTTGATTTGAAGCAAGTCAATCCGCAAGCCCTGGTGTCGGTGAAGCTGGTGGCCGAGGCTGGGGTGGGCACCATCGCCGCGGGCGTGGCCAAGGCCTATGCCGATCTGATCACCATCGCCGGTTACGACGGCGGCACCGGCGCCAGCCCGCTCACCTCCATCAAATACGCGGGCGGACCCTGGGAGCTGGGCCTCACCGAGACCCATCAAACCCTGCGCCGCAATGACCTGCGCGACAAGGTGCGGCTGCAGACCGACGGCGGCCTCAAGACCGGTCTCGACGTCATCAAGGCCGCCATCCTCGGCGCCGAGAGCTTCGGCTTCGGCACCGGGCCGATGATCGCCCTCGGTTGTAAATATCTGCGCATCTGCCACTTGAACAACTGCGCCACCGGCGTCGCCACCCAAGACGACCATCTGCGCAAGACCCATTTCATCGGCCTGCCCGAGATGGTGATGAATTATTTCCGCTTCATCGCCCGCGAGACCCGCGAGTGGCTAGCGCTGCTCGGCGTGCGCAGCATGGCGGAGCTGATCGGCCGCACCGATCTGCTGGAGATCATGACAGGGCAAACCGCCAAACAAAGCCGTTTGGATTTATCGCCCATTCTTTCTGACGCCGGTGTGCCCAAAGACAAGCCGCAGTATTGCCTCAAGCCGCACAACGCGCCTTTCGACAAGGGCGAACTGGCGGAGCAGATGGTGCGCGATTGCCTGGCCGCCATCGAACACAAGACCGGCGGCAGCTTCGACTACGCGCTGCGCAACATCAACCGCTCCATCGGCGCGCGCCTCTCCGGCGAGATCGCCCGCCGCCATGGCGACAAGGGCATGGATGACGCGCCGATTACGCTGCGGCTCAGCGGCACCGCGGGGCAAAGCTTCGGGGTGTGGAACGCGGGCGGCTTGAATCTGATCCTCGAAGGCGACGCCAACGATTACGTCGGCAAGGGTATGGCCGGCGGCAAGCTGGTGATCTATCCGCCCAAGGGCAGCCAGTTCGTGTCGCGCGACACGGCCATCATCGGCAACACCTGTCTCTACGGCGCCACCGGCGGCAAGCTCTTCGCCGCGGGCATGGCGGGCGAGCGCTTCGCGGTGCGCAATTCCGGCGCCCATGCGGTGGTGGAAGGCTGCGGCGATCACGGCTGCGAATACATGACCGGCGGCGTAGTGGTGGTGCTGGGCAATACCGGCCTCAACTTCGGCGCGGGCATGACCGGCGGCTTCAGCTTCGTGCTGGATTTGGACAAGGGCTTCGTCGACCGTTACAACCACGAACTCGTCGATATCCATCGCATCACCACCGAGCCCATGGAGGCCCACCGCAATTATCTGCGCGGCATTCTCCAAGAGTTCGTCACCGAGACCGGCAGTGCATGGGGGCGCGAGATCCTCGACGATTTCGGCCGTTATCTGCCGCGCTTCTGGCTGGTGAAGCCCAAGGCCTTGGAGATTCACTCCTTGCTCGATAGTTTGCTCAATGCGGCGTAGTGGCTCATGGCCCTCGTTGCGGATGTACAGGTTAGCCGTGATATGACAAAAAATTTCGAATTTGTTGAGCTGCCGCGACTCGATCCCGTCAAGACCGCGGCGGCGGTACGCATCCATGATTTCCGCGAAATCTACGGGCAGTTCGATCCTAAAAATGCGGTGACGCAGGCCTCGCGCTGTCTCGGTTGCGGCAATCCCTATTGCGAGTGGAAGTGCCCGGTGCACAACTACATCCCCAACTGGCTCAAACTGGTGGAGGAAGGCAATATCATCGAGGCGGCGGAGCTGTCGCACCGCACCAATTCTCTGCCCGAGGTCTGCGGCCGCGTCTGTCCGCAAGACCGCTTGTGCGAAGGCGCGTGCACGCTCAACGACGGCTTCGGCGCGGTGACCATCGGCTCCATCGAGAAATACATCACCACCGAGGCGCTCAAGCTCGGCTGGCGCCCGGATATGTCGGGCGTCAAACCCACGGGCAAACGCGTCGCCATCATCGGCGCCGGGCCGGCGGGTCTGGGTTGCGCCGATGTGCTGGTGCGCAACGGCGTCGAGCCGGTGGTGTACGACCGCTACGCCGAGATCGGCGGCCTGCTCACTTTCGGCATACCCGAATTCAAACTGGAAAAAGAAGTGGTGCGCACCCGCCGCGCCTTGATGGAAGAGATGGGCGTGAAGTTCGTGCTCAACACCGACATCGGTAAGGACCTCCCCTTCCAGTCATTACTGGATGAATACGACGCGGTATTTCTCGGCATGGGCACCTATACCTATATGAAGGGCGGCTTCCCCGGCGAAGATCTGCCCGGCGTTTACGAGGCCCTGCCCTTCTTGATTTCGAATATCAAACGCCAGCTCGGCATGCTGGAGCAGCCCGCCGGCTTCATCGACATGAAGGGCCAGCGCGTCGTGGTGCTGGGCGGCGGCGACACGGCGATGGATTGCAATCGCACCTCCATCCGCCAAGGTGCCGAGAGCGTGATTTGCGCCTACCGCCGCGACGAAGCGAATATGCCCGGCTCCAAGCGCGAAGTGGCCAACGCCAAGGAAGAAGGCGTGGAGTTTCTGTGGAACCGCCAGCCAGTGGAGCTGGTCGGCGACAATAAAGTCGAAGGCGTCAAAGTGGTCACCACCGAACTCGGCGCGCCCGATGCGCGCGGCCGCCGCACGCCGCAAGTGGTGCCGGGTTCGGAAGAGGTCATACCCGCCGACCGCGTCATCATCGCCTTCGGTTTTCAGCCTAATCCCGCGCCGTGGTTCACCGAGTTCGGCATTCAATGCGACGAGCGCGGCCGGGTGAAGGCGCCGGCCAACGCCGCGCGCAAGCACCAAACCACCAACCCCAAAGTCTTTGCCGGCGGCGATATGGTGCGCGGCTCGGACTTGGTGGTGACCGCGGTGTTCGAAGGCCGCAACGCGGCTGAGGGCATCCTGGATTATCTGGGCGTTTAATATCTACAAGATGAAGAATTAACCACGGAGGCCATGGAGGACACGGAGGACTAGAAGATAAATTCATTTTTATTCTCCGTGTCCTCCGTGCTCTCCGTGGTTAATTATTTTTTGCTTTGCGGTGGATGAATTTGATGACTCAACTTAAGAACGACCGTTTTCTCCGCGCCCTGCTGCGTCAGCCGGTGGACCGCACGCCGGTTTGGATCATGCGCCAAGCCGGACGTTATCTGCCCGAATACCGCGCCACCCGCGCCAAGGCCGGTTCGTTCATGGACCTGTGCACCAATCCCGATCTCGCCTGCGAGGTGACGCTGCAGCCGCTGGCGCGTTTCGATCTCGACGCCGCGATTTTGTTTTCCGATATTCTCACCATCCCCGACGCCATGGGTCTGGGCTTGAGTTTCGCCCAGGGCGAAGGCCCGCAGTTCGCGCGCCCGGTGCGCAGCGCCGCCGACGTCGCCAAACTCGCCGTGCCTGACCCCGAGGATGAATTGCGTTATGTGATGGACGCGGTGCGCGTCATCCGCCGCGAGCTCGACGGCCGCGTGCCGCTGATCGGTTTCTCCGGCAGCCCGTGGACGCTGGCTACCTATATGGTGGAAGGTAGCGGCAGCAAGGAATATTCCCACGTGAAGGGCATGCTGTTCGACCGCCCCGACTTGCTGCACAAAGTATTGGATGTCACCGCGCGCTCGGTGACCACTTATCTCAACGCCCAAATCGCCGCCGGCGCGCAGGCGGTGATGATCTTCGACACCTGGGGCGGCGTGCTGAGCCCGCGCGATTACATCGAATTTTCCCTGCGCTATATGGCGCAGATCGTCGACGGCCTTACCCGCGAACACGAAGGCCGCCGCGTGCCGGTGATCTTGTTCACCAAGGGCGGCGGCCCTTGGCTGGAATCCATGGCCGAGACCGGCTGCGATGCCTTGGGCGTGGATTGGACTTGCGACCTCAGCGCGGCGCGCGCGCGCGTCGGTCACGCCGTGGCGCTGCAGGGCAATATGGATCCCTGCGTGTTATACGCCTCGCCGGAGCGCATCCGCGCCGAGGTGGCGGCGATACTTAAGTCGTACGGGCCGGGTAATGGCCACGTCTTCAATCTCGGTCACGGCATTCATCAACACATTAACCCGGAGCACGTGAAGGTGCTGGTGGACGCGGTGCATGAGTTGAGCGCGCCGTATCATCAGCAATAAATATAGGGCGGGTTAGCGCAGCGTAAGCCGCCTCCAGCGTGATCTTGGCGGGCCATGGCGCGCGGCCACCCGCATCGAACCGGCGCAGCGCAAATCGCCGCGCCTTTGCGGCATTGATTGGAAGATAACTATGATCGAACACTTCGAACCTCTGCGCGACATGGAAGTTTTCAGCGATGCGATGTTCAATCGCATCGTCGCCTTTCAAGAGCGCCAGCATCCGGCGTGGAACGCCGAGCTGCCTTTCGCCGAGCGCATCGCGGGCTTGCCGCTGCATTATTTGATCTTCAGTTGTCCCGATCGCGATCCCGCCAAACTGGGGCCGACGGTGGCGCACTTCATTCCGCTGCGCGATGAAATGCGTAAGCTCGCGATGTACGCGCGCCAAGTGGCCGACGCGCCGGTAGTGTGTGACTTTCACGCCGGCAACGGTTTCGCCGGCAGTCTGCTGGCGCGTGAAGGTTTGAAAGTGATCGGCGTGCGCGATCCCGCCGCCAAGCCGAATCAAATAAAAGATTTTTACGATCGTGATGTTTATGAGATGCGCGAGCAGAACATCGAGTCTATTGACTTCCCCTTCGATGTCGCCTTTTCCTCGTGGATGCCCTCGGGCCGCAATGACACCCCGCAGATCATCAAGCACCGGCCCAAGCTGGTGATCTTCATCCACACCAAGCACGTCAATGAAGAAACCGGCGTGCCACAGACCGGCACGCCCGAGGCCTTCACCGGTTTACCCGCCGGTTACGAACTCATTCACGAATGGGGCATGACGCGGCCCAAGGACATCTTGCACGCGGTGTGGCCCGATTTGACGCCGAGTCTCGAAGAGACCCGTTACGTTAAGGTCTACGCCGACGAGGGCTATCACGATATCAGCGTGCCCGATTATCTGCCGCCCGCTCATCCGTATGATTGGGAGCGGGAGCTGGAGATGGCCTTGCTGGCGATTCAAGCCAAAGAGCATTTGCGCGCGCAAGGTCTGTTGTAAGGCGTCGGTCTTGTTACGGCGCGGGTGTCGCGCCGCCGCCGTTGCCCGTTGCGGGTTCCGGCGGATTCTTGGGCGTGTATTCGCGCAAGCCGTGTAAGTACCGCGCGCCTTTTTCCAATTGCTGTGCCAGGTGGCGCATATCACTGATGAGATCCAACTGTTGCACCATGTGACGGATGGGTAGCGCGGCGTGACTGCCCGCGCGCAGCAGTTCGGCCTTCAGCTGCTGATATTCCTCTTCGAGCGCGGCGAGCTGATGCGCGCAGACTTGTGCCGCGTAATTCATCGCCTCGGCGTCCGCCAGCTCCACCAGCTTCACCGTCTCCGCCTTGAAGTGGGCGATGGCTTCGGCCAGCGCGGGCTGGTCCAGCCCGTGGCTGAGGCTTTGCGCTTGCGCGATGCTCTCCGCGAGTTCGGCCACGTCGGAGTAATAGCGCGCGACGCGCAGCGTATTGGGCAGACTATTGGCGAGTGATTCCGGCAGCGTCGCCTTTTGCACTTGCGCGGTGAAGTCGGCGCAGGATTCGCTGAGCTGTTTCAGTACGAGGTGGTCACTGGCCAGGTGCCGTCCCGGCGCGGTCTCGGTGCTGATGGCACCCTTGGCCATGCGCCGGGCGATGGCGCTGATGCGCCCCAGTTCTTGCACCAGCGCATGCATCGCCAGCACCGGCGTGGTGACGATATTGCGGTCGAGGTAACGCGGTTTGGCTTCGTCTTCCTCCGCGGCGCGGAAACGCCGTTCGAGAAAATTCACCAAGCGCGGCGTGAGCGGCCACATGATGGCGACACCAAGCAGATTGAAGGTGGTGTGGAATAAGGCGAGCAGGGTCACGGGTTCACTGTCCAGTTGCAGGAGGTGGCGCAGATGAACGAGCGCGGCGAGTATCAGCGGCAGCAAGGCCAGCGCGACGCTGCCGGTGATGAAATTGAAGGCGACGTGCGCGGCGGCAACACGTTTGGCGTTGGAGGTGGCGCCGATCACCGCGAGCAGGGCGGTGACGGTGGTGCCGATGTTGGCGCCGATCACCATGGCCGCGGCGGCGGCGACGCTAACCACGTCCCCGCTGGCGGCGGTGAGGACGATGGCAATGGCGGCGCTGGAGGATTGCATCACTACGGTGAACAGCGCGCCGGCGCCCACCATCATCACCACGCCGAGCGCGCCTTCGCCGCCGAAGGTATTTAGTTGCGTCTCCAGACCCAAGCCGGCGAAGGCGTTTTTCAACACATCGATGCCGAAGAAGAAGATGCCGAAGCCGGTGATGGTCTCGCCGAGGGCGGCGCTGCGCTGATTTTTGGCGAGCACGCGCAGGGCCATGCCGATGCCGATCGCGGGCAGGGCGAAGGCTTTAATGTCGAAGTTGAAACCGATGAGGCTGACCAGCCAGCCGGTGGCGGTGGTGCCGATGTTGCTGCCGTAAATCACGGTGACCGCCTGGGCGAGATTCATCAGTCCGGCGTTGACGAAACCGATGGTGGCGACGGTGACCGCGCTCGACGATTGCACCAGAGAGGTGATGAGCACGCCGGAGAGCAGCCCGCGCATGGCGGTGGCGGTGGAGCGTTCCAAGATATCGCGTAAGGCTTGGCCCGCCGCGATTTTCAAGCCCTCGGTCATGAGGTGCATGCCCAGCAGAAATAAGCCTATGCCTCCGGCCAAATTGCCTACTACGGTCCAGGTCACGAGCGGCCTCACGAGTGCAACTGCGGCGATAATTCATCATAGCAGGCGGGGCGTCATTGCATGAAGCGCGGCGTAAAGCGGCGTTTTAAAATGGAGGTGAATGTTCAAGCGCGGTGTCGACTGCCGCGGCAAACTAGAATGAAACGGGTTTTTGCCTGGGCGGGATGAGTGTGGTGATAAATGACGTGCTTGACGTTTTTAGCATCGGCGTTTGCAATTTTATCGTGGCCGTCGACGATCGCGTTGGTGACGTGGTTCAAGCTTGGCCAAGGTGTATGCTTTAGCGCCGCGCGGCCAGCAATTGGTCCATCATGCGTTCCGCTTGCGCGGCGTAGCCGCCGCCGAACAAATTAAAATGGTTCAATACATGATAGATGTTGTAGGGAATTTTACGTTGCGGGTAGCCGGCGGCGAGCGGGTAGTGTGTTTGGTACGCTTGATAAAAGCCCGGGGCGAAGCCGCCGAATAATTCCGTCATGGCCAGATCGGTTTCGCGGTCGCCGTAATAGACCGCCGGATCGAAGATGACGGGCTGGCCGTCATCCAGTGCGCCGTAATTTCCGGACCAGAGATCACCGTGTAATAACGAGGCGGGCGGGCGGTGATCGCCCAAAATTTCCGCGACGGCCTCGCGCAGGCGTTCACCTTTGCGCAATAACGCCGCGCCAGCGCCGCGTTGCGCGGCCAGCTGCAGTTGATAACCCAGGCGCCGCTCACGCCAGAACTCACACCAGTCATCGCAAGGCGCGTTGAGTTGCGGCGTGGCGCCGATGGTGTTGTCGCGCCGCCAGCCATGCCGCGTCGCGGTGTGACGGTGCAGCGCGGCGAGTTGCGCGCCCAGACGTTGGGCGCAGTCGCCGTGACTCAAGTGCAAGTATTCGAGAACGAGATAAGCGGTGTCACCGGCCACGCCCCAGCACAGCGGGGCGGGCACGCGTATCGCGCCGCTGGCGGCGAGTGCGCGCAAGCCTTCCGCCTCCGCCGCGAAAATGTCTTCGGCGCTGGCGTCGTTGAGTTTGACGAAGTAATGCGCGTCGGCGCTGTCGATGACATAGGTTTGATTGATGCAGCCGCCGCCAACGGCGCGTTGCCGCGGCGCGGGCAGTGCGCGCCCGGCGGCGGCGCTGATCGCGGCGTGGATAGTAGGCCAGGAAACCATATGTGTCGCTGCCGGTTTATGGGTGGCGTTTTATTGTAGTGGAATTGGGCCGGTGTCAAAACGCATCACCCCCGCGCCTCGACAAACGTGGCGCGGGGGTGAGGGTGGCGTAAAAAAATTGTGGAGCGGTTTAGCCCGTGCGCACCTTGAGCGTTTGGCAGGCGCTGAGCTTGGCGGCGATGGCGCCGAGCAGGTTGTCGAAGGATTTGCCGAAGGATTTCACGCCCTCGTCTTCGAGTTGTTGCGTCACGGCGGCGAGATCGATGCCCGCGGCCTTGAGCGCGGCGACTTGTGCGTGGGCCTCGTCCCAGCCGGAGAGCAGCGTGGTTTGCGGGCGCCCGTGCGCTTTGTAAGCGGCGTAGGTCGCTGGCGGCACGGTGTTGACGGTGTTGGGGCCGATCAAGGTGTCGATGTAGAGCACATCGCTGTAATTGGGATTTTTGGTGCCGGTGCTGGCCCACAACAGCCGTTGCGGCACGGCGCCCGCGTCTTTCAGGTCGCTGAAGCGCGCCGATTCAAAAAGGTGTTGATACCATTCGTAAGCCAGTTTGGCGTTGGCGATGGCGATCTTTCCTTGCAGCCCGAGTAGCGGCTCGCGGGCCGGGCCGCTGGCTTGCGCCAGACGGTCGTCGAGCAATTTGTCGATTGCGGAATCGACGCGGCTGACGAAGAAGCTGGCGACCGAGGCGATGCGATTCACCGGTTGACCGCGGCGCAGACGATCTTCCAAGCCGGCGATGTAGGCCTCGGTGACTTCTTTGTAGCGTTCCACCGAGAACAGCAGCGTGACGTTGACGTTGATGCCTTTCGCGATCAGCTTTTCGAAGGCCACGACGCCTTCGCGGGTGGCGGGCACTTTAATCATTAGATTGGCGCGGGCGACGCGTTGCCACAGGCTGAGGGCCTCGGCGACGGTGGCTTCCGTGTCATAGGCCAAGTCGGGCGAGACTTCCAGGCTCACCATGCCGTCGTGACCTTGGCTGGCGTCGTACACCGGTTTCAATAAATCCGCGGCCGCTTGGATGTCTTCAATGGCCAAGTCGAAGAAGGCCTCGCGCGCATCGGCTTTGCGTGGGGCGTCGCAGTAGCGGGCCAGGCTATCGTCGTACGCCTTGGAGCCGGCGATGGCCTTTTCGAAAATCGTGGGATTGGAGGTGATGCCGCGCAAGCCATCCTCTTTAATCATGCGCGCCAATTCACCGGAGCGCAGCATGGCACGCTCGATGTTGTCATACCAGACGCTTTGACCGAAATCGTGCAGGCTTTTGAGGGGGTTCATTATGCGGGGTCTCCTGAGTGGCGCGTTGGGCTTGGGTATATCCACCGAGGTTATCGGCGAGTGTGTCATGGGGTTGAGCGTCGCCGGGCCGATGGTGTTGTGACCCGTGGCTCAGACGAGAGGTTCCGGGGTAAGGAGGCGATGACATCGGTCCCTATATAAGCCTAGAATGGTTATGGTAAAGCACAACAAGGCTGCGGGCATCCGCAGGCCGCGCCCGCTTTAAATCATCGCCATGGAGGATATCACTATGTATCTCAAGCATAAGGAGTCGGGTTCATTGGTTGAGGTCTTGGATCTGGCGGCGCTGAGTGACCCTTGCCAGGTTTCGCTGGCGGGCCGGTTTCATGCCGGGGAGGAGCTGCAAGACCCCGCGGATTTCACCAAGCGTGAATTGAGCTTTCCCTCCGGGGAGGATTTGCCGCGGTGCTGGTGGGATCCGCGTTACCGGAATGTGATGTGATTGGTCTTTTTTTAGGGTTGGATGAATTGCGACGTGGCTAACGGATTTTACCGGGAGGACGATACAGGATGTAGTGGTGTGGAACGTCGAGTGTCCGAGCAGGGAGCCGGGTAATGGTGAGGTTAGAAAGCCATGTTTTTCCGCAAACTTGCTTTAGTCATGCTGGTAACCTTAAGTGTGCCCGCGGCGCAGGCCGATTCTGGGGATGAGGCCGCTACCGGCCCGCGTTTACGGGGTGTAACGTCACTGTGTTTGGATGCCGCAACGACGTTTTATCCCTGCGTTTCTCTAAGCCCCATGGCGTACTCCAGCGCATTTCGCAGCCCTGTGCTCTATCCGGGGCACCCCGTTTCGAGCGAGGCTGAAGATCTTGTGCCGGCCCATCTTTTTACCGTATCCATCAAGCACCGCGACCCGCTTAACCCGCAGTGGCGCGCCTTGCGCCGTTTCGAAGGGGTGGATTTGAATTTTAATCTGGACCGCAGCGGCGCGGGGATGAATGTGGATATGGGTGGTCTGGAGTTCAATGTCTTTTTAGAGGATGGGGAAGACCGCCTGTTGGAACCGCGCTTTTTCCTGGGCATCGACACTAGTTGGTGAGCGCTGATTGCGCGCTCACGCGAGGGCCGCGTGCAGCAGCATGCCGCCGCCGAGCAGCGCTAAGCCGGCGCTGAAACCTTTCCGCAGGTGTTCCACCGCCAGCCTTTTTAGTAAGCGGCTGCCCGCGATGCTGCCCACGGCGGCCAGCCCCCCCACGATTAAGATCACCTTCGGCTCCAAAGACACGCCCCTGCCCAGATAGGTCAGCCCCGAGGCGGTGGCATTGGTGGCGATTAAAACTAAGGAGTGGGCCACGGCGGTGGGGAGATGAGAAATGCCCAGCGCGATCAAGACCGGCACCATCAAAAATCCACCGCCTACGCCCAGTAATCCCGTCAACACACCCAGCGCGCTGCCCGCCAGCAGGGCTAAGCCGCAATGACAGGGCGTGTTGGGCTCGAGTTGAGCGGTAACACGAGTTTGTATGGTCCAAATGGCCACGGCCAGCAAGAGGCCGCCGAACATTATTTGCTGTAGCAGCGCTGGGATCCACGCCCCCAGCCAGGCCCCGGCGACGCCGCCGAGTAGGCCGCCCGCGCTGAAAAAGAGCAACAGCTTAGGCCGTACTACTTGCCAGGCCCGTTGTTGAATGGCCGCCGTTAAACTGACCGCCGCGACGATCCACAGGCTGGCGACGATGGCTTGCTTGAGCGGGAAGTCCGCGCCGTACATCAATAAGGGCACGGTCAACATGCCGCCGCCCGCGCCGAACAGGCCCAGGAGCACGCCGATGAAGGGGGCGGCAAACCACAGCCACAGACTCATCCGCCGGGGTTCCGGCCACAGTGTTCGTTGGCGGGCACCGCCTCCTGCATGCGTTGCGGATAGGGTAAATCCAGCGTCTTCATGAAATGGACGAAGCCCTCGTGACCGAGGCGGAGGCGAGGGTTGTGGCGTTTTTCCTCGCCGATGGTGGACAGGGTCATGCCGCGGTAATCGTGGCTGGGGTAGACCAGGGTTTCATCGGGCAGGCTGAATAATTTGCGGGTGATGGAATGGTAGAGACGTTCGGCATCGCCGCTTTGGAAGTCACTGCGGCCGCAGCCGCGGATCAACAGGGCGTCGCCGCTGAAGACCCGGTCCGGTCCCACCAGGCTGAGGCAGGTGTTGGTGTGGCCGGGGGTTTCCAGCACGCGCAGGCTGTGCGCGCCGAAGCGGATGATGTCGCCTTCGCGCAAGGGCAGATTGGCGCAGTCCACCCCCGCTTGGGCCGAGATGGCGGTAATGCAGCCTAAGCGGGTGCGCAGCAGGCCCGCGGCGGTGACGTGGTCGGCATGGACGTGGGTGTCGATGGCGTAACGCAGGGTGAGGCCCAGCTCGGTGATGAGGCCGATGTCGCGTTCGAGCTGTTCGCTCACCGGGTCGATGATGACCGCCTCGCCGCTGGCCGGGTCGGCCAGCAGATAGGTATAGGTGGAGCTGGCGGCATCAAAAAGCTGGCGAAAGAGCATGGCGTTCACCCCGCATTGTGACTTTATCAGCCCGCTTCCGGGCGTTGCACGCAGCCGGATTTTACGCCCATCTTGCCGAGAATTTGCTCTAACAGGCACCAGCGGGTGAAGCCCGATTGCAGCAAATTGGCCCCGACGAAGGCGGTGAACCACAGCCAGGTCGGACCGCTGAGCAGGTCGACGCCATTGAAAGCCTGGGCGAGGAACAGCGAGACGAGGATGAAGCTGCCGGCTAGGATACGGATCATGCGTTCGGTGTTCATGGTGTGCTCCTTTGGGTTGGGGAAGGGTTGGGGCAGGCCGCCGGATCGCCGCTGTTTTGCTCGGTATCGCTGGCGCAATAAATCGCTTTCAGGGCCTCGGCGATTTGGGCGAAGGCCGGGTTGGCCAGGCGGTAGGTCACTTGCTGGCCGCGCCGTTCGCAGTCCAGTACCCCCAGCATCCGCATCTTGGCCAAGTGCTGGGAGAGATTGGATTGATTGGCGCCGGTGCGCGCCAGCAGCTCGGATACCGTGAGCGGGCCGCCGCTTAAGTGGCACAGGATCGCCAGGCGCAGTTCATGGGCGATGGCGCGTAGCCCGCTGGAGGCGGCTTGAATTTTTTCTGCGGGAAAGGTGTCCATGGGTGAAGTTATATTATCTTATTCTAATATTGTCAAGCGCTGGGCGAGGCGGGATGGGCGATGCGAGGGGGATTAATCCAGCGGATTCTTGTCACGCCCTCCGAACCAGCGTTCTAATCCCACGTCCACCGCGCCCCAAAAACGTTCCAATATCCGCCGGAACCATGGCCGGTTTTGCCAATGAGGCAAGAGGCATTCCTTGCTGTGTTCGAGATCGGCGCTGAGCATGGCGCGCACCTCGGCGGCGAAGCCGGCGTCGGCGATTTCCTGATTGGCTTCCAGATTCCAGCGCAAGGTCCAGCGGTCGATGTTGCTGGAGCCGATGCTAACCCAGTCATCGCACAACAAGACTTTGGAGTGATTGAAGCGCGGCTGATATTCAAAAATACGCACGCCGTGACGCAGCAGCCGCGAGTAAAAACGCCGGCCGGCGTGACGCACCGCCGGGTGATCGGTGTGCGGCCCCGGCAGCAGCAGGCGCACGTCCACGCCGCGCCGCGCCGCGCGCATCAAGGCGCGGCGTAATTTAAGGGCGGGCACGAAGTAGGCGGTGGCCAGCCACACTTGCCGCCGCGCGCCGCGCACTTGATTGACGGCGCTGCGTTTGATTTCCGGGTAGGTGACGCCGCGGGTATAACAAATGCGGCCGCGCTGCATGCCCGCGACGGCGGCCGTGGCGGGCGGGAGGGTCAATTCATGGCGGGTGTAACGCCGCCAGGTGTGGCTGAATAAGGTTTGCCAATCCGCCACCACGGGACCTTTAATGGCGGCCACGGTCTCGCGCCAGGGCCGGTTGGCGCTGGGGTCGCGGGTGTCGAACTGGTCGGTGAGGCCGGCGCCGCCGACGAAGGCGCGGACGCCGTCGATCACCAGCAGTTTGCGGTGATCGCGAAAGAAATTGCGGCGCAGACGCCCGTAATGCAGGCGGTTGAAGAAGGCGAGCTTGACCTTGGCGGCGATGAGGCGTTCGCGGTCGCCGCGCTTGAGGCCGCGCGCGCCGAAGTCGTCCAAGAGCAAATAAACGGCGACACCGCGCGCGGCGGCGGCGCAAAAGGCGCTGATGAATTGCCCGGTGATGTGGCCCGATTCGACGAGGTACATCTCCAGCAGCACGTGTTGCCGGGCGTGGTTGATGGCCTCCAGCATGGCGGGATAAAACGCGGCGCCGTCGATGAGGAGTTGAAATTGATTACCGTCACGCCAGGTAAAGGCGGGGATGTGGTCGCTGGCGTTCGCTGTCGCGGGCATGCGCTGCTTTGCTCCTGCCGGGGGAGGAGAGTCGTGACTATAGCGGATTTGCCCCCGGCTGAGGAGGAAGGGGCGCGGTGTTTCCGCTTTGGTCCCTTGCGCCGGCGCGGTATGATGCCCGACTGATTGAGCGCGCGCGGAAATGGGTATGCCCGGACGGGCGCTGTTATTGACGGCCTTGCACGGCCAAGGGATCCGGCGGAGGAATTTGTGCTGTCCCAACTAAACGCGTTATGGAAAATCTGTCTCATACAAGCGGCGCCGCAGGATTTACCCGCCTCGCGCTCGTTGATGTATTTCAGCCTGCTTGCCTACTTCAGCGTCAGTTTAATCTCGGGCTGGCTGCAATTGCCGCCGCCGATCGCCTTGCCCGCGGCCTTGCTCGACACCGCGCTGCTGGTGGTGTTGACCCGTGGCGTGCTGTGGGTGCGTTCCTTCGACGCGCGTTTCGTGCAAACGCTCATTGCCGTTGCCGGCAGCGGCGCGCTGCTGGGTTTGGTCGCCACGCCCCTATTGTTTTGGCAGCAGCAATTCGGCGCGGGGGCGGAAGAAAGCTTCAACCTGCCAGCGCTGCTGCTGTTGTTATGGTTGGCTTGGAGCGTGGTGGTGATCGGCCATATCATGCGTCACGCGCTGTCCACCTTGTTCGCCATTGGTATCGCCATTGCCGTGATCTACATGCACTTCGCCTTTCAATTGCTGCGATTTTTATTTTTAGCCAGTGAGTAGTATGCATATTCATATTCTTGGTATCTGCGGCACCTTCATGGGCGGCATCGCCCTGCTGGCGCGGGAGATGGGTCTGCGCGTCACCGGCTCCGACGCCAACGTCTATCCGCCCATGAGCACGCAGCTGGAGGCGCACGGCATCGAATTGACGCAGGGCTATGCGCCAGCGCAGCTCGATCCCGCGCCGGATTTGGTCGTGATCGGCAACGCCCTGTCGCGCGGCAATCCCGCGGTGGAATACACCTTGAATCGCGGCATCCCTTACACTTCCGGCCCGGGCTTTCTCGCGGAGCATGTGCTGAAAGAGCGTTGGGTGCTGGCGGTGGCGGGCACGCACGGCAAGACCACCACCAGCAGCATGCTGGCGTGGATCTTGGACTATGCGCATTTGCAACCGGGCTTTCTCATCGGCGGCGTGCCCAATAATTTCGGCGTCTCCGCGCGCCTTGGCGACACGCCGTTTTTCGTGGTGGAGGCCGACGAATACGACACCGCGTTTTTCGATAAGCGCTCCAAGTTCGTTCACTACCGCCCGCGCACGGTGATCTTGAACAATCTCGAATTCGATCACGCCGACATCTTTCCCGACCTCGCCGCCATTCAACGCCAGTTCCATCACTTGGTGCGCACCGTGCCGGGTGAGGGGCTCATCATCGCGCCGCGCGCCGATGAAAATATAAGCGCGACGCTGGCGCAAGGTTGCTGGACGCCGGTGGAGTATTCCGCCGTGGGTGAGGGCGCGGATTGGAGCGCGCAGGCGCAGGCCGGTGACGGCAGCCGTTTCGCCGTGAGCTGGCGCGGCGAACGTAAAGGCGTCGTCGCGTGGGATTTGATCGGCGAGCACAATGTACACAACGCATTGGCCGCCATCGCCGCCGCGCGTCACGCCGGTGTCGCGCCGGAGCACGCCATCGCCGCGCTCGGTGAATTCCGCAACGTCAAACGCCGCATGGAACAGCGCGCGCAGGTGAACGGCATCACGATTTACGACGACTTCGCCCATCATCCCACCGCCATCGCCACCACGGTGGCGGGGCTGCGGCGGCGCGTGGGCGAGGCGCGCATCATCGCCGTGTTCGAGCCGCGTTCCAACACGCTGCGCATGGGCGTGCACCGCGCTGAGTTAGCCCCCAGCCTCGCCGCCGCCGACGCGGTGTTTCTCTATCAAGCCGCGGACTTGCGCTGGGATTTGAGCGAAGTGGCGCGCGCCCTCGGCGCGAAGGCGCGGGTGTGCGGGGATATGCCGGGTCTGGTGCGAGAAATCACCGCGCTTGCACGGCGCGGCGATCACGTGTTAATCATGAGCAACGGCGCCTTCGGGGGCCTGCATGAGAAACTGGCGGAGGCACTGAAAACAGCATGAGTAAGGCCATCGCGGTCGCCATGACGGGTGCGTCGGGCGCGATCTACGGATTGCGGCTGCTCGAGTGTTTGCTGCGCGCCGAACAGCAGGTGTATCTCATGCTCTCCATGCCGGCGCAGGTGGTGATCGGCATGGAGACCGATCTTAAACTTCCCGGCCGCCCCGCTGAAATACAAGAAGCATTGAGCGCGCGTTACCAGGCGCAGCCCGGGCAGCTCAGCGTCTTCGGCCGCGAGCAATGGACCGCGCCCGTGGCCAGCGGCTCCAGCGCGCCGCGGGCGATGGTGGTGTGTCCCTGCACCAGCGGCACGCTGTCCGCCATCGCCCACGGCGGCAGCGACGATTTATTGGAGCGCGCCGCCGACGTCGTCATTAAAGAACAACGGCAGCTCATCTTGGTGCCGCGCGAGATGCCGCTGTCCGTCATTCATCTGGAAAACATGCTCAAGCTCGCGCGCATGGGCGTGACCATCATGCCCGCCTGTCCCGGTTTTTATCACACGCCGCGCGATATAAATGATCTGGTGGATTTTGTCGTGGCGCGCATACTCGATCATCTTAAAGTTGAACAAAGTCTCGTGCCGCCCTGGGGTTGAGCGATGAGCAAGCGCCTGCACATTCCCCTCTTTCCTCTTAACACCGTGTTGTTTCCCGGCGGCGTCTTGCCCTTGCGGGTCTTCGAGCCGCGCTACATGGACATGGTCAGCGCCTGCATGAAACAAGAGTCCGGTTTTGGCGTGTGTCTCATACTCAGCGGCAAGGAGGTGGGCGAGGCCGCCACCACCTATGATGTCGGCACCTACGTGCGCATCATCGATTGGGATCAGCGCGATGACGGCATGCTGGGCATCATCGCCCAAGGCCAGCAACGCTTTCGCATCCTCGCCGCGCGGGCGCGGCCCAGCCAATTACTCATGGCCGACATTGAGCTGCTCGACGAGCCCGCCCCCGCGCCCATCCCCGCCCGCTTCGCGCGCGCCGTGCCGCTGTTGCGCGATCTCCTGGAGCACCTCGGCGGGCTCCCCGCCGAGCAAAGCACGCATTACGCTGACGCCGCCTGGGTCAGCGGCCGCCTCGCCGAATTGCTGCCCATCGGTTTGCCGCAACGCCAATACCTCCTGCAGCTCGACGACCCCATCGAACGCCTCGAACGCTTGTGTGATATGTGGGATTGCATGCAGGGTGAGGACTAGTTGAACGAGGGCCGCCCCGGCCGCGGACATTTCCGCGCGCAACGAAACGGCTTGACGATATCAGCCCATCTTTTTTCGCTGTGGGTGCGACTGGTGGGTATGTTTGCGCCTAGGGCCTGTTAACACTCATTACAAAGCAGCGACGGCGGCCATTTTTTCTCGGAACAAGGCGCATTGAGCGCAGTGTACTTAACGTACATAAGCGAAATGCAACACAGTTCCGGGAGAAAATGGCCTCGTCCCTCCGGGCTGGGCCCCAAAACAGGCCAGGCGGCGTTGCTCGTGCCCAACGCACTCGCTGCGCTCGCGGGGCAGGCTCTCGTTCATTTGGAATAAGCAAACTTCTTTCCTCGCGCCTTGCCTGGCCTGTTTTGGGGCTCCAGCGCTGTTTTGTAATGAGTGTTAACAGGCCCTAGTGAACTCGCGGTTATATACGTTCCCTTCGCCTAGTTATTTCTCTGAAATTTCTTGAAGATAGAGGCGGTCTGGCGCTGCTTTTACCCGCGCGATTCTTGCGGGTCGCTCATCACCGCGCATGCGGCTGTCGGTACGGGCGCGGCATTGACTCCCCGCCGCCGGCAAGGTATACAGCGCCCTGCGCAATTGGAAGTCCGCTCATGATTAAGTTACGCACCTACGTTTTCATCGACTCGCTGCAGCCGCAATTGGCCGAATATTTGGGCACCGTCTCGCAGGGCTTTCTGCCCATACCCGGCGATGCCTGTCTATGGCTGGAGGTGGCGCCGGGCATGGCCATTCACCGCCTCACCGATGCCGCGCTCAAGGCCACGCGCGTGCGGCTCGTGCAGCAAGTCGTCGAGCGCGCTTTCGGCTCCATGCTGATCCATCATCGCGATCAGAGCGATGTGCTCGAGGCCGGACACATCGTGCTCAATCATCTCAAGGCCAGTGAAGGCGCGCGGCAGAAGTGCCGCATCGCCTGGGCCGAAACCATCCGTTCCATCACGCCCGATCATGCCGTCGTCATCAACCGCCAGGACCGCCGCGGCTCGATGATCTTGCCCGGTCAAAGCATGTTCATTCTCGAAACCGAGCCCGCCGGTTATATCGTCTACGCCGCTAATGAAGCCGAGAAGGCCGCGAATATCACGCTCGTTGACGTCAAGGCCGTTGGCGCTTTCGGCCGTCTGACCCTGGCCGGCAAGGAGGCCGATATCGATGCCGCCGCGCATGCGGCCATCGAGGCGATGCACAATCTTTCGGGCGCGGAGAGTTGATCTTGGTGTAGCGTGCCGCCGGTTTGGCGGCGCGCTGATGCTGAGGCTGGTGTGCGCATAAGGCCAAGAGTCTCGCCGCGTCGCGCGGCTATTCTTCGCAGTCTTATCTTGAGAAGCCTATTTTTTTCCGAAGCGGGCGCCGTGGCTGTTCGCGGTTGCGTGACGCGCATGCGCGTCAGCGCGGAATAAGCGCGTTTCGTCTGCGGCCGGCGTTATATTGGCGCCGCTTTGCGCGCGCGCCGACCCGGGGCGGTTTTCGCGGGCGCTTGATTGAGCAGAAATCTCGCGTCCATATTGGCGCGCCAGTTTTCCAGAATCTGGGGACCCTGCTCGTGGATGAAGTCGAGAAAGGTTTTCACCACCAGCGGTAATTTCTTGCCTTTCAGATGTACCGCGTACCAGGTGCGTTTGAGCGGCAGTCCTTCGACATCGAGCAGCGCGATCAGGCCCGCGGCCAATTCCAGCCGCATATTGTGCAGCGAGAGTACCGAGATGCCGAGGCCGGCCATCACCGCCTGCTTGACCGCTTCGCTGCTGCCCAATTCCATATAGGGGTCGAACGTGAGTTTGTGTTCGGCGAGCAGGCGATCGAAGGCCATGCGCGTGCCCGAGCCGGGTTCACGCGTGAGGCGGCGTTCCTGCAGCAGGCGTTCCAGCGGAATTTTTTTCTCCTTGGTGAGCGGATGATCCGGGTGGGCGATACACACCAGCGGATTATCCAGGAAGGGTTCCGCCGCCACGTCATATTGCTCCGGCACCTGCCCCATGATGAGGATGTCGTCCTCGTTATTGGAGAGGCGGCTGATGACGCGCGCGCGATTGGTGACGGTGAGCCGCGGCTGCACCTCGGGATAGAGGTGCAGAAACGCGCCGAGTAAGTGCGGCATGAAATATTTTCCCGAGGTCACCACGGCGATGTTGAGCGGTCCGCGCACGCTGCCCTGCATCGCCTCAATTTCTTCGTCCAAGGCTTCCAAGCGCTTCAGCACATCATGACAGGCATCGTACATCTCGCGGCCCGCGGGGGTGAGGTAGATGCGTTTGCCGATCAGTTCGAACAGCGGAATGCCCGCGCTACCCTCCAAGCGTTTGACCTGAATGGAGACGGCGGGCTGGGTGAGAAACAGCTCTTCCGCGGCGCGGGTGAAGCTGCGGTGGCGGGCCACGGCCTCGAATAATTTCATCTGTTGCAGGGTCAGGTGCATGAGTTTATTCCATATACAAATGTAAATGATGAATCAAAAAATAATTAACTGTTTTTTATCAAACGGCCTCCCTATAGTCAATGCACCTGGCTGCCAGTCCAAGACTGGGGCCGGCAAGATTGATCCCTAACGGATTCGTCATGGTGGTTCCGGGCCTCACGCTCGGACGTTGCGGAAGCTAGATTTCGAGAGGACTAAATCATGGCCAAGACTTACCAAGCGGGCGTACAAGATTACCGGCAGATGTACTGGACACCGGACTATGTGCCCCTAGACACCGATTTGCTGGCGTGTTTCAAGATCACCCCCCAGGCCGGCGTGCCCCGGGAAGAGGCCGCCGCCGCCGTGGCCGCCGAGTCGTCCACCGGCACCTGGACCACGGTGTGGACCGACTTGTTGACCGACATGGAATTTTACAAGGGCCGCGCCTATCGCATTGAAGACGTGCCCGGCGACAAAGAGTCGTTTTACGCCTTCATCGCCTATCCACTCGACCTGTTCGAGGAAGGCTCCATCGTCAACGTGTTGACCTCGCTGGTCGGCAACGTGTTCGGCTTCAAGGCGATACGCTATCTGCGTCTGGAAGACATCCGTTTCCCCATCGCCTACGTCAAGACTTGCCTGGGGCCGCCCAACGGTATTCAGGTCGAGCGCGACAAGCTCAACAAATACGGCCGTCCCCTGCTGGGCTGCACCATCAAGCCCAAGCTGGGCTTGAGCGCCAAGAACTACGGCCGCGCCGTGTACGAGTGTTTGCGCGGCGGTCTGGATTTAACCAAGGACGACGAGAACATCAACTCCCAGCCCTTCATGCGCTGGCAGAACCGTTTTGAATTCGTCGCCGAGGCCGTGTTGAAGGCGCAAGGCGAGACTGGCGAGCGCAAGGGTCACTACCTCAACGTCACCGCGCCCGATCCGGAGGCGATGTACGAGCGCGCCCAATTCGCCAAAGACATCGGCATGCCCATCATCATGCACGACTTCCTCACCGGCGGCTTCACCGCCAACACCGGTCTGGCCAAGTGGTGCCGCAAGAACGGCATGTTGCTGCACATTCACCGTGCCATGCACGCCGTGCTCGACCGTCACCCCAAACACGGCATCCACTTCCGCGTCCTGGCCAAGTGCCTGCGTCTGTCGGGCGGTGACCACATTCACACCGGCACCGTGGTCGGCAAGCTCGAAGGCGATCGCGCCGCGACCTTGGGCTTCGTCGACTTGCTGCGTGAGTCCTTCATTCCCGAAGACCGCCGCCGCGGTATTTTCTTCGATCAAGACTGGGGCTCCATGCCCGGCGTCTTCGCCGTCGCCTCCGGCGGTATCCACGTATGGCATATGCCCGCGCTGCTCGCCATCTTCGGTGACGACTCCTGCCTGCAGTTCGGCGGTGGTACGCAAGGTCATCCCTGGGGCAACGCCGCCGGCGCCGCCGCCAACCGCGTCGCGCTGGAAGCCTGCGTCAAGGCCCGTAACCAAGGCCGTCAGCTCGAGAAGGAAGCGCGTGACATTTTGATGGAAGCGGGCAAGACCTGCCCCGAGCTGGCCATCGCGCTCGAGACCTGGAAAGAGATCAAGTTTGAATTCGACACCGTGGACAAGCTGGACGTGGCCTAAGGCCGCGTCCCGCCCGCGCAACGAATCAACTAAGGACATCACGAGGTAAAGATCATGAGAAACGACGCAAGCACCATGGGTGATTATCAAACCAAGCAGACCTTCGAGACCTTCTCGTTCCTGCCGCAGTTCTCGCAGCAGGACGTGTTCAGCCAGATCGAATACATCATCGCTCAAGGCTGGAATCCGGGTATCGAACACGAACATCCCGGCAACGCCTTCAATCACTACTGGACGATGTGGAAGCTGCCCTTCTTCGGTGAAAAGGATCCCGCGCGGGTCTGGTCGGAGCTGGAAGCCTGCCGCCGCGCTTACCCCGATCACAATATTCGCTTGATCGGGTATGACAACTATGCCCAATCGCAAGGCATGCAGCTGGTGGTGTTCCGCGGCCGCTGAGCACGGCGCGCAGGGTGAGACGCCGGCGCGGCGCCGGCGTCCGCAACGGACACGATGCTCCATTAACTAGGGCGGAGTTCATCATGGCAGAAATGACAAAACAACAGATCACCAGCGGCCGCGCCGCCGCGTTGGAACGGCGCCGTGCGCTCTCCACGCAAGGCAAGGCCAGTCTGGGTGGTGCGTCCAGCGCACAGCGGACGCGTGTTGAAGCAAGCATGACCCCAGAGGCGGCGCCGCGTGTCAGCAGTCCCGCGCCCGCATCCACAGCCATGCCGAAAGCGGTCATGCAGTCTGGTGGCCGCGCGGTCTCCTTGGCGCGCCGCGCAAGCTTGTCCAGCAAAGGCAAGGCGGGCATCGTGTCGGGCGAGCGCACCCGTGGTGAAGCCGATGTGCGTGCGCCCGAAGCGACGCGCGGCGGTGATTGCGGTTGCGGTTGCAAGGGTGAGAAGAAGGCCGATGGCGCCAGTCCCTGCGCCGGCCGCGCTGGGTCGAGTGAGAATGACGCGCCGCGGGTGAGTAGCGCACCGAGCAGCGGTGGCGTCATCACCAAACGTTCAGCGGCGGTCAACACCTTGGGTGCGGGACGCTTGCTGTCGCAGGCGCGGCGCCAGGCCTTGGCCAAAGGCGGCAAAACGGCGCAGACGGCATTGAAAAACGGCGGCGTTTCCGTGGCGCAATTGGCGCGTCAGGCTCAGCCCGATGTCAGTAGTCGTGACTTGGCTCGCAGTGTGCGCGAAGAGCGCAGCCGCAATGGGGCTCGCGGTCAACGCAGCAGCGCGCCGGCTGGCCGCACGCGTCCCGCGCCGGGCGCGGCGCAAGACGCGCCGTGGAAAGTCGGCGTCAGCGAAACCGCCGCGGGTCAGGCCGTGACCGGCAGCATCGTGGGCCGCAGCCGCAGCGTAACGGGCGACGAACCCAGCACCTGCCGCACCATCACCGGTACCGAGTACATGGGCGCGGACATCTTTCGTTCCTTTTGCAAGGCTGAGGTGGACAAGCCCCCTTTCAAAGTCGGCAAGAGTCCGACCTCACAAGGCTTGAGCATCACCGGCACCATGGTCGGCCGCGGCGATCGTGTCACCGGAGATGAACCCGGCACCTGCAAGCGCGTCACCGGCACGGAATACGTCGGCGCCGATCAAGCTCAGGCGTATTGCGGCACGAGCAGTGAGCCCGCGCCGCGCAAGATCGGCATGACCGAGACGCGCAAGGGCAAGGCCGTTACCGGTAATTTGGTCGGCCGTTCCGGCAAAGTGACCGGCGACGAGGTCGGTGCCGGACGTCAGACCACGGGCACGCAGTATATGCAGCCGGGCGACGGCAGCGTGCCGCCCAAGGTGGGGGTGACGAATACCCTGCGCGGCGGCGCGGTGACCGGCACCATGATCGGCCGCGGTCAACGCATGACCGGCGACGAACCCGGCAGTTGCCGCAACGTCACCGGCGATGAGTACCTCGGCCAAGAGCAGTTCAAAACCTTCTGTGAGAATGTCCCGGCGCCGCAAGACGCCAAGGTGGGCATGTCGCGCACCTTCAAGGGCGAGACCGTCACCGGCACCCTGACCGGCCGCGGCGGCAAAGTGACCGGCGACGAACCGGGCACCTGCAAGACCGTCACCGGCACGCCTTACGCGGGTGTCGAGCAGTACGACGTGTATTGCGATGCCGATGCCCAAGCACAAGCGCAGTCCCGCACCCGGGCGCAACGCATGACGCCCGGCTCGGTGATGACCGGCTTGCAACCCGGCATCAAAGGCAAGATGAGCGGCGATGCGCGCGGCGCCTGCGAACCCATCAGCGGCACGCCGTATGTGGGCGCGGATCAATACGCCCAGGCCTGCGGCGGCGGCGAGACGGCGGCCATGCCCGGCAGCCCCGATTTTCCGCAATCGATCGGCGGCGGCGCTTCGTGGACGGCGTTCAGCGTCAGCACCCCGGCGCGCGAATCGCAGCTCATTAAACGCCAGCAGGGCGCGGTGACGGGGACCAGCTACGAGCAAGGCAATATCACCGGTCCCTTCGGCATGGGCACGGGCAAAGTGACCGGCACCGAGCAGTTCCGTTTCGGCGCCGGGGTGAATGCACAGGGCGCGACCGCGTCCGCGGCGCAGGCACCGCTGCAAGCCGAAGCGAGTGAGCCGCGATCGCGCGTCACCGGTGAAGGCATGTCGGGCGCCTCGAAGATCACCGGCGATGATTGGGATCGCGGCGATCGCGTGACGGGTACGGAAGGCCGTTCCGCCACGGGACGCAATCCCACCCGCCGCGGCGCGGTGAATAACGCCATGCCCGGCGCGCAAGGGGTCGGCCGTAGAGAGAAGGAAAACGTGGCGCCGCAAGTGAGCAAAGTGACCGGTTCGGCCGGTAGCTATGATCGCGGCGCCATGATCACGGTCTCGGGCGGCGCCCGGGGCTAAATGTAGTTAAGGTGGATTGACGAAGGTGTTGGGCATGCAGAATTTACGCCGCAAAACTACTCGCAACATCTGCTGGTCGGCAGGTGCGCCGAGTGCGCGTGATACGGTGGCTTCACCGGCTGCCGCGCCTTCGTCATTTTTTACCGCCACGAATTCCTATCAAGCGGCGCATCCCCTGACACGTCATGCGGAGAACGAGCGTCTGCATGCTTACGAGCGTTGCGTCAAAAGCGCCTTCGACGACATCGTGCCGACGCTGCAAGAAATTTCCACATTGCAGCATGAAGTGGACTTTGAGGCGCGCGCGCAGCGCATCGCCCAGGAACGTTTCGGCTGTGAATTTCCGCCGGAATTATTGCGCAGCGCTTGGGTGAAGGGCTTGGATATGCGTGCCTTGTACGCCTACATCGTCTTCGAGTCCGCCCAGGCGATGGCGGAAGATTTCTTCACCAATGATCCCTTGGCCGGCGCGCGCAGCGAGGGCTTCGATAAATTTCTGCAGGCCTGCGGCTTTCACGCGCTCTCGATCACGCCCTGCGCGGACGGGCGGCTGGCGCATGTCATCAGCTACGTATTGCGTCTGCCTTACGGCGCGGTACGGCGTAAATCCTCCGCCGGCGCGACCTTCGATGTCGAAGAGGCCACGGAAAAATGGATACAGACCGAATTCGGCCGTTACCGCGAGGCCAAGCCCAACAGCTCCGATGCCGCGACGCGCTATTTAAAGATGGTGGTCTATCACCACAGCGGCGGCGATCCGCTGCATGAAGGTTGCGCCGCGCACGGCAGCGACACGCGCAAGGCCGCGCAAGCCGGTTTGGACCGCTTGCTGGCTTTCCGCACCGCGATTGAAAACAGCTTTTGCTGTGGCGCATCCATCGACTTATTGCTGGTGGGTTTGGATACGGATAACGATGAAATCCGCGTTCACATCCCCGATGCCGCCGGCGACATCAGTTTGGAGCGGGTCATCGGCGTGCGCGAGGTCTACGAGGCGACGCGCGCCATGAGCGCCACCGGGGCTGAAGCTGAGATTGAGCGCCGCGTGCGCGAATGTGGCAAGGGCGGCAACACCGAGACCGTGCCTGGTATGCGGCGCTTCATCACGCGTCTGCTCATCAACAACATCGTGCAAGCCGATTATGTGCGCGCCTATCACGGCGGTCACTACCACGACATCGGCCACAGCGAACGCTTCATCGGCGTGGGTAAGGGCTTCGAAGAAGTGCAGCTGCGCAATCTCACCTACTTCGCCTACCTCAACACCGTGGAAGAAGGCGCCAAGGATTTGGACGTGGGCGTGAAAATCTTCACCGGTTTGAATATCGCCCGCGGCCTGCCCATCCCCGTGGTGGTGCGTTTCGATTACGACGGCAAGGTGCCGGGCGCGCGCGAACGCGCGGTGGCGCACTGCTTGCAGATCCGCGCCGCCGCCTATGCGCGCTACGCGAAATTGGTTGAAGAAGGCTGGTTGCATTGCTTGCTGATGGTGCGTGACCGCGCGGAGACCCAAGGTTTGGAAGTCGTCGCTTGCTCGGTCACCGATAAGTACCGCAAACGGGAGGCGCGCTGATGAGAATCTGTCAGGTTGAAAAGCCGCTGGTCTCCACCAATCGCATCGCGGGCTTGGAACACAAGCTCTTGCAAGTGGTGAACGATGGCAAGACCAAATACGTGGCGGTGGACCCGGTGGGCTGCAAGCCCGGTGATTGGGTGATCTGCGTCGGCAGTTCCGCCGCGCGCGAGGCCGCGGGCAGTAAAGAGTATCCCAGCGATCTCACCATCGTCGGCATCATCGACTACTGGAACGAGGGCGCCTGAGGTGGACATCTTGCAAGTGGTCGGCCCCTTGGTGTGTACCAGCAGAATTCCCGGACTCGATCGTGTGGGGCTGCGGGTGCTCAAGGACCGCATGGGTCAGTTGCAAGTGGCCACCGATCCGGTGGGATGCCGTCCGGGCAGCTGGGTGTTCACGGTGAGCGGATCGGCGGCGCGCTGGGCGATGGGCGACTACGCGGTGCTTACCGACTTGACCATCGGCGGCATCATCGATCAGTGGGGCGACGGGCAGACGAATGCGAAAGTGTGAAGGTGTGTAGGTGATTAAAGCGCGGTGTGTCATGAGTGTGATTGAACTTAAACAGGAGTGATGAAGATGGCTAACGAAACATACGGTATTGCATTGGGCATGATCGAGACGCGCGGTTTAGTGCCGGCGATCGAAGCGGCGGACGCGATGACCAAGGCGGCGGAAGTGCGTTTGATCGCGCGCGAATTCGTCG
>CAMYKQ010000027.1 GCA_947259075.1 uncultured Gammaproteobacteria bacterium
CGCGCAGGCGCACGCCGAGGCGGCGCGGCGGGGGTGGGGCGAGGCCGTGTTATTACAGCGCCGTTCCGCGACCCACGCGAGGGCCGTGCCGCGGCGCTGTAATAACACGGCCTCGCCCCACCCCCGCCGCGCCGCCTCGGCTTGCGCCTGCGCGGCTGGGGTGTCGGGCGCGGCGACGTAGGCCACGGTGGAAAGACTAGCGGGACGGTGCGGATTCATGGGGTGTTCTCGGCGTTGACGGCGACGGTGTCCGGCGGGGCCGCCGCCGGGCGCGCTATGATACCCTGCGCGGGCGGGGCGCGGTATGGCGGAATGGGGGCGGGGAGCCGCTACGCTTACGCTACAGCCCGCTGAAGAACGCGTCATTGCCCTTTCAGGGAGAGGGCGCGTTTTTCAGCAGATTCTTGCTGGTGCGGATGCGGTCAGCGGCAAGCCCGCCATTGCTCCGCCCTGGCGCTGCCGCGATAATACGGCGATTCAAAAATTCCAAAGTGAGAGATGCGATGACTAAGACGCTTGATAACGCCGACTTCTCCGTGGCCTTTTACTCCGGCAACCGCAAGACCGGCTCCATTAACGTGGTGCGGTGCGAGGCGGGCCGCTTGAGTGTCAAGCCTTTGCCCGTGGGGCCGGAGAGCGGCTTGGATAATTCGCTGAAGCCGGTGCTGATCGGCGTGAGTGAAGATCACCGCGCGGTGTTGCTCGATCCTCAAACTAAACAGATACACCTGCAAGCGGAATTTCCCGCCGACACCTTTCCCGCCCACATCTACCGCGACCCGCAGTCCAATCGCGACTGGTTCATGAACGATGGCGATAAAGCCACGGGCAACGACACCCTCAATTGCGGCGACAAAGGCTCGTCAGTGACGGTCGTCGAGAACAGCAATAGCACGCGGGCCAAGTTCCTCAAAACCATCTGCGTGGGCCGCGGCCATCATCAAGCGGAGTTCAGCTACCCCTCGCCCCAGGCGCCGCAGGTGCCGCGCCGCGCCTACATCAGCAGCCTGAACGACGGCACGGTGTCGGTGATCGGTAACGATCCCGCCGATGCCGCCAGCTATTTGCAAGTGATCGCCACCATTGATTTGTGCGAGCCGGAGAAGGAAGAGGGCGGTCAACACGGCGTGCCCAACAAGGCCTTTCCCCACGGCCTGGCCTATTCGCCCATCACCGGCAAACTCTACAACCTCAATAACGGCTACGGCAGCGTCGCGGTGATCGACCCCGTGACCAATATCATCGAAGAGCGCATCGCCTTCAAGGGCCACAGCAACCTCTTCGCCGCGCCCGGCGGGCGCTATTTGATCGGCCGCGGCGCCGACCGCAAGTCCGACCCCGATCACGTCATCGGTAAGTTCAGCGTGCTAGACGTCACCACCAAGAGCGTGGTCGACAAGATGGACCTGGCCGACATCTATTTGAGTAAATATTTCTTCAACGCCGATGGCAGCAAACTGTATTTCACCACCGGCAGTTCCGGCAGCGAGGCGCAGCAGAAAAACATCAAGGCCGATGTCATGCTGGTCTTGGATTTGAGCGCGCTGCCGAAACTCAAATTGAGCACCGAAGTGCGAGTAGGCACCATAGGCACCGTGGATTTTCACAACGTGAATGGCCGCAGCGAGCTGGTGTTCTGCTCCGATTCCGTCGGCGGCAATTTGGTGATACTGGATGCGGAGCGTGATGTCGTGGTGGAGACCTTGCCGGTCGCCGAGGGCGTGTCGCATTCACGGGTGTGGACTTTGCCGCGTGACTAAGCTCATCGCTTAGTGAAGGTTTCGTTCGAGATTGGGCTTGGTCTACGATAAAAAGCTTGATTGCACCCGGTGAGTTAGAACGAAGAGCGTCTTTTCCGTCGCATTGCCCAGACGCAAATGAAGGTACGATTGCTCACATACCGTGGAGCAATGGTGAGTTCTTTATCCTCTGCGCTGTGCCAGCTTGAACCAAACAGGCCTTCTCCCTCAGAGAGAAGGGCGGGATAGGAAATAAGGAAAAGCGGAGAATGGGTGTTGTAATCGCCTCACCCCAGCCCTCTCCCTGAGGGAGAGGGAGCAAAGTCACTGAAGATGGGCCGCGTGCTGAGCGCGTGTTCCGTGTTACTTACTGGCCTTGGCAATCTTCGCCTTTTCAACGAGCAGCGGATAGGTGTAGCCCGCGCCGAAATCTTTATCCACGGCCACGGTGCCGGTGATGGTGACTTCATCGCCGACGTTGGCGGTTTCATCGCTGGTCACGGTGAGGTCATTGCTGCCTTCTTTGCCGGTGCCGTCTTGAATGTGCAGGAAGTTACGCTTCATGACGCCGTTGTTCACCTTGACTACTTTGCCGCGCACTTGCACTTCATGACCGCTCAAGGCGGCTTTATCCTGATAAAGTTTTTCCACGGTCCGTTGCTCGGCTTGTTGAGCTTGGGCGGAGAAGGCGGCGAGGCAGGCCAGGCCCGCGATCAATCCTAGCGATGTTCTTTTCATGAGGGGCTCCTGTAGTCAAAAACTCGAAAGGCTGTTTTTATCATGTTTGCGGGTGCAATAACAATCCGCCATGGCTAGTTAAGCCGATGGAATCGCAAGGCATTGTTTGATGATGGCGTCAAGGGGTGTCGCGCGCGGCCGGGCTTTATTACAATGGCGGCCCCGAGTCGACCGGGTCCTGTGCCCGGTCTTCACCGTCCATTCTCCTTCGCCCCAGCCGGCGGAGGCCGCAGCGCAGGAAGTACACCCGCATGATGTCGATCACCGCCCGTCTCGCCCAAGAACTCGCCGCTAAAGAAGGCCAAGTCACCGCCGCGGTGGCGCTGCTCGATGAAGGTGCTACCGTGCCCTTCATCTCGCGTTATCGCAAAGAGGCCACCGGCGGTTTGGACGACACCCAATTGCGTTTGCTGGAAGAGCGTCTGGCGTATCTGCGCGAATTGGAAGAGCGCCGCGACACGGTGCTGAAGAGCATCGACGAACAGGGCAAGCTCACGGCGGAATTGGCGGCGGTGATACGCGAGGCCGACACCAAGACCCGTCTCGAAGATCTCTATCGCCCTTATATGAAAAAGCGCCGCACCAAGGCGCAGATCGCCCGCGAGGCGGGGCTGGAGCCGCTGGCGCTCGCCTTGTTGCACGACCCGGCACTGGCGCCGGAAGCGACGGCGCAAAACTACGTGGATGCGGACAAGGGCGTGGCCGATATTGCCGCGGCCTTGGACGGCGCGCGGCAAATCTTGATGGAGAATTTCGCCGAGGACGCCGAGCTGGTGGGCAGGCTACGCGACTTCGCCTGGGACGAAGGCAAGCTGGTGTCGAAAGTGGTGAGCGGCAAGGAACAGGAGGGCGCCAAGTTCTCCGATTATTTCGACGCCGCCGAGGCCATCAACAAGACGCCGTCCCATCGCGCCCTGGCTTTATTCCGCGGCCGCACTGAGGGCGTGTTGCAATTGAGTTTATTGCTCGACGAGCTGGATGAGAACGGCAAGATGCTCGCCGAGCGCAGCCGCGGCGAAGTGATGATCGCGCGTCATTTCAATATTGAAGATCAAGGCCGCGCCGCCGATCGCTGGCTGCTGGACACCGCGCGCTGGGCCTGGCGGGTGAAATTGTCATTGCACCTGGAAACCGAATTGAATCTGCGCCTGCGCGAACAGGCGGAGGAAGAGGCCATCAAGGTGTTCGCGCGCAATCTGCACGATTTATTGCTGGCCGCGCCCGCCGGTCCGCGCGCCACCCTGGGACTCGATCCGGGTTTGCGTACCGGCGTGAAGGTGGCGGTGGTCGATGCGACCGGCAAACTCGTGGACACGGCGACGATTTATCCGCACGTGCCCAAGAATCAGTGGGACCAATCGCTGCATGTCTTGGCGCAGCTCGCGGCCAAACACCAGGTGGAGATCATCAGCATCGGCAACGGCACCGCCTCGCGCGAGACCGATAAATTGGCCAAGGATTTAATCAAACTGCATCCCGAACTCAAACTCACGGCGGTGATGGTGTCCGAGGCCGGCGCCTCGGTGTACTCGGCGTCCGAGTTGGCGGCGCGCGAATTTCCAGAACTCGATGTCTCGCTACGCGGCGCGGTGTCCATCGCGCGGCGGCTGCAGGACCCGCTCGCCGAGCTGGTGAAGATCGATCCCAAGTCCATCGGCGTGGGCCAGTATCAACACGACGTGAGTCAAACGCGCCTGGCGCGCAGCCTCGATGCCGTGGTGGAAGACGCGGTGAACGCGGTGGGCGTGGACGTGAACACCGCGTCGGCGCCGCTGCTGACGCGGGTGGCGGGGCTCAATGCCAATCTCGCCAGCAATATCGTCGCCTTTCGTGACGCGCACGGCGCTTTCCGCAATCGCGAACAAATTTTGCAGGTCTCGCGTTTCGGTCCCAAGGCCTATGAACAAGCGGCGGGGTTTCTGCGGGTGATGAACGGCGACAATCCGCTGGACGCCTCCGCCGTGCATCCCGAGGCCTATCCCGTGGTGGAACGCATCGTCGCCGCCAGCGGCCGCGCGGTGAAATCGCTGATCGGTGACGGCGCTTTTCTGCGCAAGCTCGCGCCTAAAGACTATACCGACGAACGTTTCGGTGAACCGACGGTGAAGGATATCTTGGCCGAGCTGGATAAACCCGGACGTGATCCGCGCCCCGAATTTAAGACCGCCGTGTTCAAAGAGGGCGTGGAAGCGCTCAAGGATTTGCAACCCGGCATGCGTCTTGAGGGCGTGGTGACCAATGTCACCAACTTCGGCGCCTTCGTCGATATCGGCGTGCATCAAGACGGTTTGGTGCACATTTCGCAGCTCGCGGATAAATTTGTTTCCGATCCGCACAGCGTGGTGAAGGCCGGTGAGGTGGTGCAGGTGCGTGTGGTCGAGGTGGACCTGCCGCGTAAGCGTATTGCTTTGAGTATGCGTAGTGATGCCGTGCCGGTGAACACCGCGGCACCCGCGGTGGAGCGGCCGCGCGGCGGCGGCCACAAAGCGCCGGCGAATAAACCGCGCCCCTCACGCGAAGCGGCGCCAGAGACCGCTATGGCGGCGGCCTTCGCCAAGCTCAAAAGTAATTAATGCGGCGCTTGGGGAGTAGGGCTATATGGATAATCTCGACCAGCGGATAGGCGAAGTCTTGTTGGACTTGGAGGCCGAGTTGCGCCGTTTGGGTCTGTGGGAGGGCGCCTCGCCCCCGCCCCGGGATTTACAAAGCTCGCAGCCGTTTTGTTACGACACCTTGTCTTTTCCACAGTGGCTGCAATGGCTGTTCCTCGTGCGCATGCGCGCCCTCGTCGAGCTTGGCGGACCGTACCCCGCGCGCAGCGCTATTCACCCTTACGCGGAGGAATGGGCAGAGCATGCCGTCGTCGAGCCGGCGCAGTTGCTGCTGCTTATCAAGCGTTTCGATGATTTGATCACCGCGCGGCCTTCCATGCAACAGGATTGAGGCCGGCATCGCGCGATGCCGCTATCCCGGTTCTTTGATTGGCCCTCTTTAAAATTCGGGGACCCTAACGCTTTGCCGCTGTTGCATCTACGCTGATTCTTAACTAGGCTGAGTATAGAGTTAATATGGAAAAAGAGGCCGGGCGGTGGACGGTGTCGATGGTGCTTGGAGCTATCTCAGCAAACTCCCGCAACTACTAAACGAGTACAGCGGCTTTTCCTATCCCTTGCTCGCTGTGCTGTCAGTAGCGGGGATCTTAATCCTCATCCTGCATTTCTACCGTAAACACGGGGGGCGAGAGGGCTTGACGGTTTCCGCAGTGACCTTGGGGGCGCTGCTCTTGTTTTTCTCTTCCAGTGGATTATTTCTTAAATATGTCGGTTCCATGCAGCTGGAGCGCGCGCGGCTGGCCTTCATTGCCGCGCACCGCGTGCCCCAGGGTGAGCACTGGTTATTAGTCTTTGATTTTTCCCTGCCCGCCAATCTCGATGCGGCCATGCGCGCGCAATATCTCAAACGCATGGAGAATATGGTGGCCGCCATGTCGGAGGTGTTGTGGGAAGATTTGCCCGCGGACTTCAAACAGCCACGGGTAGTGAGGGTGCCCACCAGTAACAGTCCCTGGCAAGAGGGGGTTGGCCAGGATAATTTCGATCAGATCATCGATGAACTCAATGCCTTCGAAATCATGTGGGGCAATGTGCACGAGGAGGGTGATCAGGCCAAGGCCTTTTTGGGCCTTTCCCGCCAGCTCGCCAAGGATATCGACACCCTCATCCCCTTGCGAGATTTTTCCTTCACGCAGAACCCGCGCCGCGAGCATCAGTTCGGCGACGGTTATTACCGCTTATTGGGGTTGGTGGCCTTGGGGATATGCTTGGATACCTATCATCGCGCCCAGCAGGCGACGGGTGACGAACGCCGTGGTTTGTATCTGCAGGCGCTGGAACAATTCAACAAGGCCCGGGAGCTGGTGAACAATCGCCGCGATGATCCCATTTTGCAACGCACGCTCTACAGCGGCAAGATTGATGCGTTGATACAGCTGTCGTTCACCGAAGCGGGGTTGACGCCATGAAGCGGTATGCGCGGCTGTGGACGGGGGCGTGGCTGGCATTGTGTTGTCTGAGCGTGGCGCGGGCTGGTCAGATCGTGGAGGTACAGGATCCGCGTTACTTCGAAAGCCAGCAGAAGGTGATCTTCCCCAATGCCGAGGTCAAACTGGTGACCTTTGAGTTTGAAACGGTGGGCGACGACCAAGGCGGCAAGCAGCGCGCCAAGGAATTGCACGATCAATTCCTTGCCAAGATTCACGACCTTCACGGCGGCGCGATCATTACCTTCGTGACGCCGCCGGGACAGAAGATTGAAAGTTACCGGGTGCAGGCCGAACAGGTGGCCAAACAACAACACGCGCAAATGGTGCTGTGGGGGAAAATTCTATTAGATCGAGGCGGCACGCCGTTGATCAGCGCGCGCTTGCTGTTAATCGAGGCGCCGCCCGGCATCAGCGCCAATTATCATGGCGTCATTGATGAAGCGGCGGTTGATACGCATGGCATGCCCGTGGGTGTGCGCGGTGTGATCGATGCGCCGGTGACGCAGTTGCGTATGGATTTTAGCACCGTGGAAAATGACGTGACGGCGTTGGCTTATTACCTTTCGGGGCTGGCGCGGTATTACAAAGCGGCGGCGCGCGAGGGCAGCCAAGCCTTGCGGTGGTTGAACAGCAGCATTCAAGACTTCAAGGCCTATGTTGAGCGCGTGCCGGAGAGTGCGGATCGCGGCGCCTTGTCACAGGCCCATCTTTATCTCGCCCGCGCGTATGTGCGCTTGGCGGATGTGGAGCAGGCGCGGTCCGCGGCGCATCTGGCGGTGGCACGCGGACATGCTGAACAGTCGGCGCAACTCAATCCCTTCGATGCCGGGGTGCCGACGGTGCAAGCGGTGATCGCCGCGCGGCAGGGCGCGCCCTTGGCGGACTTACGCACTCTGCTGATAAAGGCCGTGAGTTTGGCACCCGCCGACGGCAATGCCCGTGTCAATCTCGCGATGCTGAGCGGCGCGCAAGGAAAAGTCTCCGAGGCCTTGCGCCAGCTCGATAATGCTAGCTTCGTACAAGAGGCACAGAATAAGGCGCCGCTGCCCTCCGTGAAAACCTTGCGCCAGCAATTGGCGCCGTTCGTGAAAACACCTTGATTCCTGCAATGCCGCTGGCGCTTCGTTAAAAACTTATCCGCGTTTAACCGGTTTCGCTTGTCCTGTTACAATGCCCGTGTGCTTCATGTCGGCTGATATGGAGCAGGGGGGCATGCGGTTTGAGAATTTGAATAATGGTGTATTGAATGGAAGCCGTCTGGATTTCTTTTGCGTTTATCTTGGGATTCTTTGTCAGACACCTCGGTCTGCCGCCTTTGATCGGGTATTTGGCGGCGGGGTTTATTTTAAGCCGTTTTGGTTTGGAAGGCGGGGAGATGTTGGCGCACATCGCCCATGCCGGTGTGTTGTTATTGCTATTCAGCGTGGGACTCAAGCTGCGCTTCAAGAGTTTGATCCGCCCGGAGGTGCTCGCCGGTTCACTGCTGCATATGAGTATCACCGGGCTCTTGCTGGGGCTGGCCTTGCAGTGGGCCTTGGGTTTGCAGTTCGGCATAGCGTTTTTCATGGCCATCGCCTTGGCCTTTTCCAGCACTGTGGTGGCGGCCAAGGTGCTCGAAGGCAAAAAGGAATTGCGCGCCTTTCACGGCCGCGCCGCCATCGGTATTTTGGTGATGCAAGATTTAGTGGCGGTCGCGATTCTCGGCGTGGCGGGCGGCGATGGACCCACGCCGTGGGCCTTGGGCCTGCTGGCCTTGCCGCTGTTGCGTCCCTTCCTGCAACGGCTATTGGAATGGAGCGGTCACGACGAGCTCTTGATCCTCTATGGCTTGCTATTGTCGCTGGTGATCGCCGGCGCCGGTTTTCAGTGGGTGGGTTTGAGTTCGGAATTGGGCGCCTTGGTGATGGGCGCGATGTTGGCGAGTCACCGCCGCTCCTCCGAACTGTCCGATGCCTTGTGGGGCTTGAAAGAGGTTTTGCTCGTTGGGTTTTTTCTGCAGATCGGCATGGCGGGTCTGCCCACCTGGGATGGTTTGTGGGTGGCGGTGTTGCTGGTGTTGTTGCTGCCGTTGAAGGCGCTGTTGTTTTTTTTCATTCTGGTGCTGTTCCGTTTGCGTGCGCGCAGCTCTTTTCTCGCCGCGCTGAGTTTGGCGACGTACAGTGAGTTCGGCCTGATCGTGATGAGTCTGGCGGTGACGCGCGGCTGGTTCGAGCCCGACTGGCTGGTGATTCTGGCGGTGGCGGTGGCGCTGTCCTTTGTCGTCGCCGCGCCTTTGAATCGTCGCGCCCATGACCTCTATCGCCGGCTCGAAAAGTATTTTCTGCGCTTGGAGTCCAGCAAAAGACATCCCGACGACACGCCGGTGCATGTGGGTTCGTCTAGTATCGTGATAATGGGGATGGGGCGCGTCGGCACTGGCGCCTATGATTTTCTCACCAAGCGCAAACAGCGCGTGATCGGTCTCGATTCCGATCCGGGCAAGGTCGAAGGTCATGTCAAACTGGGGCGGCGGGTGTTGTACGCCGACGCCGAAGACCCGGGTTTGTGGCAGGACATCGATCTTGGCAACGTGCGCGCGGTGTTGCTGGCCATGCCGGATTGCGAGGCGAATACCATCGCCGCCCGGCAATTGCGCCGCGCCGGATACGCCGGTTTCGTCAGCGCCACCGCCATCTATCCCGAGGAAGTGCGTTTGATTTCCGCCGCGGGCGCCGATGAGGTGTATTACTACTACGATGAGGTCGGCGTGGGTTTCGCGGAGCATGTGTGGGAACGTGTGTTTCCCCCGCAAGAGACCAGCATCAAACCCGCGGCAAAAGAGATGCCCCCGATTTGATGGAATAAGAATTCCGGGGTATCCGCCAGCGCGGTAGCGAGGCCGCTAAAAACCCGTTGCGGAGCGATCACCGCGCGGGTGACTTGAGGGCCGCGGCGTTTGCGCGCACGCCGCGGATCGCGGGTCAGCGCCGCCGGCCGGGCGCTCGCTGTGCCGTCTTGGCACGCGGCTGCGCGCCTTGCTGTCTGAAATATTCTCCCGCGAACACGGCAAAGGCCACTGAAACATTCAAGCTTTCTACCTGGCCACTGCCGGGTATGGTGAGCAGGGCATCGCTGGTCTTGGCCAAGGCGGGGGCGATGCCGTCGACCTCGCTGCCGAGGATGAGAATGCCGCGCGCGCCGAAGGTGTGGGCATAGACGGATTTACCTTGGCGTACGTGGGTGCCGAGGAGTTGGTAACCCAGGTCTTGCAGTTGCCGCAGTTGCCGTGCCGTGTGTGATAGCCGTATCAGCATCACGCTTTCCGCGCCGCCCTCGGCCACGCGGCAGGCGGAGGGTGAGAGCTTGGGCAGGCGGTCCGCCGCGCCCAGGACATAGCGAATGCCGAAGTGGGCGCAGCTGCGCAGCAGGGCGCCGAGGTTGTGCGGATTTTCCACCCCGTCGAGATACAGCAGCAGTTGCGGATCGGTCTCGTCGCGCAACAGCGGCAGCCATTCGTTGAAGCTTAAACCGAGGTGCTCACGCGCCAGAATGCAGATGCCTTGATGGTGGACCGATTCCGTCAACCTTTCCAAGTCATCCGCGTTGACGAGGTGGTAGGCCTTGCGTTGCGCCGCCGCCCATTTCAGCAGAGGTGAGAATTGCGGCACGCGTTCCTCTTCGAGATAGACGCGGATGATGTCGTGAGGACGGTGTTGCCACAGCGCAAGACAGGCGGCGGTGCCGTAATATTTTAATTCCTTGCGGAGATCCGAACGCGTGGCGGCGGGTTTCGGCCGAGCTTGGCGGCGGTGTTTTTTTTCGTTCATGGTGTTCTGCTAGTCTATTGGGCGCGAAAGAATTTAAACTCCATACAAGATATCACAGCAGGTAAGGAGGTGGCGCGGCCATTTGTCGATGTTATGCTTAGACGGCAAACGTCCTCATAGGGGGCGCTTCACACCGGAGGTGGGTCATGAGTAAACACAAAGGTCTTTACGATATCGATGCAATGGTGGAAGGGCTGCGTCAGCAACGGGATATGTTGATGGTGCAAATGAGCCTGGCAAAGGCGGAAGTGCGTGACGAGTGGGATGAGTTGGAAAAAAAATGGTCTCACTTTCGCGCCAAGGCCGGATCGGTGCAGCATGAGGTTGGCGAGGCATCTAAAGACGTGCTGTCGGCGGCGAAACTCATGGGCGAGGAAATTCAGCGTGGCTATGAGCGTATTCGCAAGCGCTTGTGAAGAGAAGCATCCGGGTTGTGTGTCTAGTAGTTACCAGGCTGCCGTGAGCTAAGGTAGAACTCGATTTTGTGCAGGGAGGATCTTCTAGCCTTATTTAAAATGTTTACTTGAATTGCTCATGGTGTTTTGAGCGGACACCGTTTTGAACGGATTCACGAGCTTGTTCAAGTCATGCGCATTTTTAATCACGGAATTACTGGAAAGCATGGCCTTTTCGACTTGCGCGGAGGTCTGTTCAGCTTGGTTGTAAAGTTCAGTGATATCTATCCCCAAGGCTTGGATGACTTTACTTTGCTGGCTGGCGATAGTCGAGAGCTGATGACTATCCTCCGTGATTGAACGGATGAGTTCCTTGGAACCTTGGAGGCAAGACCGTGCTTTTGCCGTGCTGGCAATGGCTGTTTTGGCCTGAATACGCCACGTCTCCATGGTTTTTACCGCGACTAGCGCCGCCATTTGCTGCCGTTCGATGACGAGCCTTGTTTCTTTTGTAGATTCTTTAGTGCGATTCGCCAGGGTGCGTACTTCTTCGGCTACTACGGCAAAGCCTCGGCCATACTCGCCGGCGCGGGCGGCTTCAATGCTGGCGTTCAATGCCAGTAAATTGGTTTGTTCAGCTATCGTGCTAATGATGGCCAAGACGCCGCCTATGGCATCGCTATCGTCTAGTAATTTCTTCATCGCCATGGTGGATTGTTCGGCCTCCTTAACTAAATTAGCTATCGTGTCTATGCTTTCGCTCAGGGTGTTATTGCCCTCATTGACTGCCAGATGGGCGTTGGTTGCCATCGTGGCACTCTGCTTGGTATGACGGGCGACGTCTTGGGCGGAGATGCTTAGTTCCTCCATGGCCGCCTGTATCATTTCAATCGCGCTTTTTTGCTTCGCGCTGTTCTCGGAATTAACGCCTGACAGCTTAGATAATTCGGTCATGGAGTTCATTTGAACTTCGGACATATCCTTGATTTGGTGAATGACCGCATTGAGGTTGTCGGCCATGCGGTCACAGCTGCTTGAGAGTGTGCCTATCATGTCTTGACTGTCGAACTTTGCCCGCGTCGAGATATCGTGGTGACTGATGGCCTCGGCCACGTTGGCGATGCGGGTCAGGGGCTTCAATAAAATTATGCGCAGCATTGCATAGTTGCTAATCCCGACGATGGCACCGGCGATGAGGCAGCCCACGATAAACCAAATTTGTAAGCCCGGTTTCCATTCGACGAAAAACTGGGCATATACCGGAAATAGAATGCCCATCGCCAAACCAAACGCGAGATATGCGATCAGCAGTTTGCGTAAAAGGCTTGGTTTGCGTTCATTCATCGTGCCGATTCCCTATCGCGCTCACCTGGACTACCAGCGATGGACATACATGAGCTGCCAGTTGGTTTGAGCGTGTTCACTGCGTATCCCGCCGCTGGCATCCACCTTCACGGGCAGGGCGTGGCTGATGGATAAATCAATATTACTAACTTGATTCAGCGCATAGCCAAACCCCGCGCTTACATGCTCTTTCGTTATCGCGGGGAAGAGGGCGTTGAGATAGGTGTCGGGGACTGGATTGTTGGCGATATTCACGCCGGCGCGCAGGGTGAGGGCGGCCGATGCTTGGTAGGCGCCGCCTAGGGCGTAGACGGTTTGGTCGCGCCACTTTTGGAATAAACTGGCCTCAAGGCGCGTATTCGCGAAGCCGCCGTTTTGGGGTGAATCGCTGCTCGTGAATTCCATATCAAAGCGCTGCATGACATCGGACCATTGTATGCGCTTGATGTCCGCGGTCACCAACCAGCGGGAGTTCGGCCGCAACGCCGCACCGACGCCGAATAGGGCGGGCCATTGGAAATTATTAATCTTGATCGTGCCGTTTAGAGGTAAGGTGGCATCTACATAATTGTTGCTGGGAGCGCCGCCGGCGGCGATGCCACTGTCGATGTTGACGCTCATGCTGAGCTGCGCATTGTCGCTTTCCAAGTCGGCTAGCCGGGTCTTGGCGTGATAACTGGCGCCAATGCTGAAGTTTGGCGAGACCTCATAAACCAGACCGAGTTTCGCGCCCCAGCCAAAGCCTTGGGCCTCGCCGGTATAGTCACTGTAATTGGAGAAATCGAAATAGGCATGATGCAATTGGCTGATGCCACTGCCGCCGAAGGGTTGATAAAGTCCGCCGAAGGCGGTGACCAAAGAGCCGGAGGCCGTGCCTTGTTGCTGGCTCATGGGATTGGCGAGATCCTGAAATTGGCTTTCACTCATCGCCATTTTCAAGTCGATGCCGGCCCAGACAAAATCGAGTGTGCCGCCGATATGCAATTGCGAACTCACATCATAGGTCAGGGGCAGCATGGCGCGGCCAACGCTCACTTCAGAACGATTGACCAGCGCCGGTGAAGGAGTAAGTTGTCCGGGGTTGGACATAAAGGAGCCGGAGGCATATTCGGTGCCCATGCCGCCTTGGGCGAAGACGCCGAGGCCGTAGCCATGTTTGCCTCGCTGGTGCATCCACCCCGCGGCCGGCATGTAAAACGAGTCTGCTTGTGAGTTGGCGGTGAGTCCGGCGGTGGGAAAACTGGCGCTGACATTAGGACCTAAATGCCCCAAAGCCAAATCAAGGCGATGGCCCGCGCTGCCCAGCGCGAGTGTCGCGGGATTGCCCATCATGGCGGCCGTGCCATTGTCGTAGGCCATGGCCGTGCCGCCCATGGCGCTGGAAACGGGTCCGTATCCCTCCAAATTCATGCCATTGGTCGCCCATAGGCTGTATGGTAGAACCGCTAAGCCCAGTGTCAGTATGATGTTTCGCAAGGATGGCATCGCGCCACCTCGTCGTTAGTGCCACGAATGAGGTTAGCGGATGCCACCGTGACTTATTTAATCTGGATAATGCGGGTGAATTGCAGGTAAATTGGCGGAGGGGTGGCCTGATAAGATCCCCGGCAGGCTTGCTTCGTGCGGGATCCACCTTATTGGCGTTTCGTAGGGGGCATGCGGGCAAGTGAGGCTCGATAACAAGGATGCAGCGTGCAAACGAGCAATGACACCGCCTCAGGGTATGTATCGCCACGCGCGCGCGCGACGGTGTTTCACGCCGAGGGTGTCAACAAGGTCTATGCCATGGGCGAGGTAGAGGTGCATGCCTTGCGCGGCGTGGACCTGGACCTCTATCAAGGTGAATTCGTGGTCTTGCTGGGACCATCCGGCAGCGGTAAATCGACCCTGTTGAATATACTCGGCGGGCTGGACGTGCCCAGCAGCGGCACGGTGCGTTACGGCGAGCAGGATTTGAGTGTGTACGATGACGGCGCTTTGACTCGTTACCGCCGTGACCATGTCGGTTTCGTCTTTCAATTTTATAACCTCATTCCCAGTCTCACCGCGCGCGAGAACGTGGCCTTGGTCACCGAGATCGCCATCGACCCCATGACGCCGGAAGAGGCCTTGAGCTTGGTTGGTTTGGGGGATCGCCTCGATCATTTTCCCGCCCAGCTTTCAGGGGGTGAGCAACAGCGGGTGGCCATCGCCCGCGCCATCGCCAAGCGGCCCAAGGTATTGTTGTGTGATGAGCCCACCGGCGCCTTGGATGTGCGGACCGGCATCGTGGTGCTGGAGGCCATCGACAAAGTCAACCGCGAACTGGGCACGACCACGGTGGTGATTACGCACAACGCGGATATCGCTGAGATCGCCGATCGCGTTATTCGTCTCAGTGACGGCACCATCGCCGCGGTGGAGTGCAACGCGCATAAAAAATCGCCTAAGGAGCTGGTGTGGTGAGGGGAGGCGGCGATGCGCGCCCTGCATAGAAAAATGCTGCGCGACCTCTGGCAGCTGCGCGGTCAGGCCTTGGCCATCGCCTTGGTGATTGCCAGCGGCGTGGCCACGTATGTGATGTTTCTCGTCACCCTGGATTCCTTGCAGCTCACCCGTGACACGTTCTATCGTGATTATCGCTTCCCGCAAGTCTTCAGCAGTCTGACGCGGGCGCCCGAATCTTTGCGGGCGCGCATCGCGGCGTTGCCCGGCGTGGATAAAGTCGACACCCGCGTGGTGGCGCCGGTCACCATCGACGTCGCGGGTTTTAATGAACCGGTGACGGGGGTGATCACCTCCGTGCCCGATCACGGCGAGCCGTGGTTGAATAAATTGTACTTGCGTACTGGGCGCGGCGTGGACGGCGCGCGTGATGACGAGGTGGTGGTGAGTGAGGCCTTCGCCAGCGCCCACGGTTTTGTATTGGGTGACAGCTTGCACGTCACCATCAAGGGACACCGCAAACGGCTTGTCATTGTCGGCACCGCGGTGTCGCCGGAATATATAAATCAACTGCGGCCCGGCGGTGTCTTTCCCGATTTCAAACGCTATGGGGTGATGTGGATGGCGCGCACGCCGCTGGCCGCGGCGTATGACATGGACGGTGCCTTCAATAATGTGGTGCTGGGCTTGCGCAATGGCGGTGATGCGCTGACCGTGATCGATCACCTCGATCAATTGCTGCTGCCCTACGGCGGCGTGGGCGCCTATCCCCGCGAGGACCAGATATCCCACCGCTTCTTGCATGAAGAATTCCGCCAGCTGGAAAATATGTCGGGTATGTTCCCGGCGATCTTTCTCGCGGTGGCGGCCTTTCTGCTCAACGTGGTGGTGACTCGTCTGGTGGCGACGCAACGCGAACAGGTGGCGGCCTTGAAGGCCTTCGGTTACGGCAATGGTGCCATCACCTTGCATTACGTCGGGCTGGTGATGTTGATCGTGCTGCTGGGCGCGGCCCTGGGCGTGGCCTTGGGGGTGTGGATGGGGGAACAGCTCAGCGGGATCTATTCGCATTTTTTCCGCTTGCCCTATCTCATTTTTCAGGTCCACCCGGCGGTGGTGGCGCAGGCGGTGTTCATCAGCGCCGTGTCCGCCCTGCTGGGCATCGTCTTCGCGGTGCGCCGCGCCGCGCGGCTCAAACCCGCGGAGGCCATGCGTCCGGAGGCGCCGGCCTTGTACCGCCAGTCCTGGCTGGAGCGCCTGGGTTTGCGGCGCTGGTTATCGCAGCCGGCACGGATGATTTTGCGTCATCTCTCGCGCCGGCCGCTTAAATCTTTACTGTCGGTGCTGGGCATCGCCTTCGCCGCCGCCATCATGATGACCGGCCGGTTTCAGGGCGACACCGTGGGCTTTATGTTGCATGTGCAGTATCAGCTCTCGCAGCGTGACGATTTGTCGGTGAACTTCGTGGAGCCAACGTCATATCGTGCTTTATATAATTTGCGCGCGCTGCACGGCGTGGAGGCCGTGGAGGTGTTTCGCAGCGTGCCGGTGCGTTTGCGCGCCGGCCATCGCAGCTACCGCACCGGCATTCAAGGTTTGGAGTCCGGCGGTGAGATCAAGCGCGTGCTGGATACGGCTTTACGCCCGGTGAATCTGCCCGCCGAGGGCTTGGTGTTGAGCGGTTATCTCGGTGAACTCTTGCGGGTCAAGCCGGGGGATATGCTGACGGTGGAGGTGCTTGAGGGTGCGCGTCCGGTGCGATTAGTGCCAGTGGTGGCCATGGTGGAACAGTTCATTGGCGTGTCGGCCTATATGGACCTCGCGGCACTCAATCGGCTGATGCGCGAGGCGCCGACGATATCCGGTGCTTATATGCTGGTGGATGAGCCTTTCCGCGTTGAGGTGTATCAGCGTTTGAAGGCGATGCCGCGTATCATGGGCACGGTGGTGCGCGAACAAGAGATAAAAAATTTTCACAAAACCATGAACGAGACGATGTTGTTTTTCACCTGGGTGGCGACGCTGTTCGCCGGGGTGATCGCGTTTGGCGTGGTGTACAACTCGGCGCGCATCACCTTGACGGAGCGCGCCCGCGAGCTGGCGAGTTTGCGCGTGCTGGGCCTGACCCGCGGCGAGATTTCCTACATCCTGCTCGGCGAGTTGGCCTTGTTGACTTTGGCGGCTATTCCCCTGGGTTTATGGCTGGGACGCGGTTTGTGCGCTTACATCGCGCGCACCGCGCAAACGGATTTATACCGCGTGCCCTTGATTCTGGAGCCGGCGACCTATGCCTTCGCCGCGGTGGTGGTGTTGCTGTCGGCGCTGGTCTCGGGTTTGCTGGTGCGGCGCAGATTGGACGAGTTGGATTTAATCGCGGTCCTTAAAACGAAGGAATGACGGTGATGGTGTGGCGTAGACGGATTGTGGTGGCTTTATTGTTGATGCTGGTTGCGGCGGCGATTGCCTATGGTTTTTGGCCTAAGCCTTTGCAGGTGGAGGCGGTGGAGGTCAAGCGTGGTTCGATGCAAGTGACGGTTGAAGAAGAGGGTATGACTCGGGTCGTGGAGCGCTATGTGGTATCGGCACCGGTAGCCGGTTATTTGCGGCGTATTGATTTGAAGGCGGGCGATGCGGTGCGGGCCGGACAACGTTTGACTGAATTAGAACCGCCGCGGCCGCTGGCCTTGGATGCACGCACTCGCGCCGAGGCGCAGGCCCGGGTGGCGGCGGCGGAGGCGGCTCAGCGGGTGGCGAGTGAACGGGCCGTTGCCGCGGCGGAAGAGGCAGCGCGCGCGCAGGAAAGTTATCAGCGCATTGCGGATATGTGCAAAGTGCAGTGCGCGTCGCAGGAAGAGCAGGATCAAGCGCGGATGCGCGCGCGCGCCACGGCGGCCTTGCAGCGCGCTGCAGAGGCGGCGTTGGAGGTGGCGGCGCATGATCTCGAAGCAGCGCGCAGTGTGTTGCGTTATTCCGCCGCGCGCGGGGGGTTCGCTACCATGGAGCGCGTGCCGGTCACGGCGCCGACGGCGGGCCGGGTGTTGAAGCTGCTGCGCGAAAGTGAGGGCGTGGTGCAGGCGGGTGATCCGTTGCTGGAACTGGGTGATCCGCGTGTGTTGGAAGTGGCGGTGGAGTTGTTATCGGCAGACGCGGTGCGCATCGCGCCCGGCATGACGGTGGTGTTCAAACGCTGGGGCGGCGGTGAGGACTTGATGGGCAAGGTACGCAAGGTAGAGCCCGCGGGCTTCACTAAAGTGTCCGCATTGGGCGTGGAGGAGCAGCGGGTGTGGGTGATCTCCGATTTCATTTCCGATCCGGAAGTGTGGCGCGGTTTGGGCGATGGATATCGCGTCGAGGCCAGCTTCGTGTTGTGGCAAGAGGCGAATGTGTTACAGGTGCCGGCCAGCGCCCTGTTTCGAATGGGCGAGGCGTGGGCCGTGTTCGTGGTGACAGGCGGTAAGGCGAGTCTGCGTGAGCTGACGCTGGGGCAGCGCAATGGTTTGGCGGCGCAGGTGCTGTCGGGTTTGAGTGCGGGGGAATGGGTGATTACCCATCCGGATAATACCGTCACGGACGGCGTGGCCGTGAGGGTGCGTTGAGTCCGCCCGCGGAGAATTAAAAAATAAAAAACCCCCACACGGGATCGCCGTGTGGGGGAGCGTGCTGCGTTTTCTCCGGTATGAATCCGCGCCAATTACTCAATCATTTTTTTGAGCTTTTCCTTATCGCCCGCCGAGGGCTTGTGATTCAAACTCAAGATGATGCTGGCCAGTTCACGCTCGTTTCCCGGAGCGGAGGCGTCGGCGGCGATCTGACGTAACGGGGCTTGGTCGCTATCGGCGACTGTGTGATTAAGATTGATTAAGGCATTGGCAATCGCCTTCTCGCGTTCACTCGCTGCGCTGTCTTTAGTGATCTGAGCGAGCTGCTGCTTTTCTGAATCACTAGGATGGTGATTTAACTTCAGTAGGATTTGTGCAATAACTTGCGTGGTTGAACCTGCCGAGGCCGTTTGACCGCCGATCATCATGGCCAATAGCAGCGTAACGGTCAGAAACAGTTTGTTCTCCATAGCGCATCTCCTAAAAAGTTAAGTGGACGTGACAGACAAATTGATAGTCCTTTTGCCGGACATTTGCAAGGCACGGGTTTTCCCTCATTAAGATCAGATAAATTCTATGGGAATTGGCCGGCAGGTCTACGATATCCCTAGCTTTGATAAGGATGTGAGCCGTACAAATCTATACAAAAAATATGGGGATTAATCGCTTGTGTTCAGCGGATGTGTTCATTATTCTGCTTCGGGCTGTACTGGGTCTCCGATACGGATCGTTATGGTGTCGGCCCGGTGCATCTGCTTATCTCAATCTAACCTGACGGAGGATGATTTGCATGAGTAACAAACCTAACAAGAAAGGTGCGTGGCTGGCGATTGGATCCATGGTTGCGGGTATTGCTTGCATGCCTGTGGCGGGTTTAATCAGTACGGTTGCCGGTCTGGGGCTTGCCACGATGTCGGTGGTGCTCATTATGGCTGCGGGTTAATACTTGCGGCTTGATTAGAGAGGCGCGGCGTGCAGTCGTTATTGAGATAGCCGCCGCGCTTTTTGTTCGTCATTTCTTCGCCTCGTGGTTTTAAGCATTTATTTAAGCTTACATGTCCGCTAATCGATGTTCTTCACAGCACCCTGCGCTGATTTCTCTATTTCAACAATAAATTTTTTGCACGTGTCATGGCGCGGGTGCACTTGATAAGCCGCTGCGCGGCGCGCACACTGATTTTTTTCGCTGATCCAGGAGTTTTGCGATGATGCGAGACGCCAAATTGAAATTACCTTCCGCCGCTGAGGCGCTATCTGGCCGTGCCGCGGCCATGGGGGTGCCCGCCGCGCATTTCGTTAACGGGCATCCGCTGGCACCGCCTTTTCCCGCGGGGATGGCCTTGGCGATGTTTGGTCTGGGTTGTTTTTGGGGCGCGGAACGCCAGTTTTGGACGCAGCCAGGTGTGTACAGTACCGCGGTGGGTTATGCGGGCGGCTTTACCCCGAATCCGACTTACCGTGAAGTGTGTTCGGGCTTGACAGGACACAATGAAGTGGTGCGCGTTGTGTATGATCCCGCGTTGATTGACTATGAAGAATTACTGCGGATTTTTTGGGAATCCCATGACCCCACTCAAGGGATGCGTCAGGGTAACGACGTGGGTACCCAATATCGTTCGGGTATTTACGCATGTGACGCGGTGCAACGGCGGGCGGCGGAAACTTCGCGCCGGGTTTATCAACGCGTCTTAAGTGAGGCGGGCTTGGGCGCCATAACTACTGAAATTATAGATGTACCCATGTTTTATTATGCGGAAGAATATCACCAGCAATATTTGGCGAAGAATCCCGGCGGGTATTGCGGTTTGGGCGGCACCGGGCTTACATGTCCTCGCGGGCGAGCACTTGAAGCTGGCGCCGTGGACGATAACTGAACAAGGCGTGTCGCACGGGCTTTCTTGTTGACGGTATGCGCGCGGTTTGAAGCAGGGTTTTCTTGATTGCGGCCTCTTTCCGGCAGTTTTTTCTAGTGTCAATTAGCTTCCTAAATGTGCAGGGTGTTTTGCCGCGCGGCTTTTTACACGTCAAATAATGTGAGTCATATTGCATGCATCATTCAATGCCGCCGCTTGCATTAGCCGGGACAAGGTTTGGGTTGACTATTTATGACATCGCTGGCGCGAGCCGATGGAGTGTTAAGGTTTGGCAAGGAACTGATGTGGGTGATGCTCATGCGCGAAGTGATTGAGGCGAGATGAATAGCAAGCGGCAAGAAATCTATGTGAGCGTGGACATCGAGGCCGACGGGCCGATACCCGGACCGCATTCGATGTTGAGTTTGGCCTCGGTGGCCTTGCTGTCCGACAAGACGCGGCTGTCGACGTTTTCCGCCAATCTGGAAACACTGCCCGGCGCCAGTGGCGATCCGCGCACGATGCAGTGGTGGCAGCAATTTCCCGCGGCGTGGAAGACTGGCCGTGCCGACGCGCGCCCGGCGGCGGAGGTGATGAGCGAGTATGTGGTTTGGCTGGAGAGCTTGCCGGGCACGCCGCTGTTCGTCGGCTGGCCGGCATCTTGGGATTTCATGTGGGTGTACTGGTATCTCGTTAAATTCACCGGCCAGCGGCCATTCAGCGAATGTGCCATCGATATCCGTTCCTATGCCATGGGCATGCGCAAGACCCCTTTTTATAAGACGGGAAAAAGCTATCTGCCCAAGCGCTGGTTCGAGGCCTTGCCCCACACCCATGTCGCCTTGGATGACGCCATCGAGCAAGGTGCGCTGTTCTGTAATATGTTGCGGGAAAATACCGCGCCGGACGACGAGCAAGAGTGACCGGGTAGGTTGTGCCGACAATTCGACCCGCCGTGCATTCCCGGTGAATTTATCTATCCTGCGTGTTTGAATGCCTTACACCGCGCGGCGGTGGTGGACGCGCTTAGCCTGGCGGCGTAAACTTTTCTCTCATTCTTATGTCCTACCTAGCGGTTTCCGGTTCGGCGCGGTTAACCGTGCCGCCCACAGTGTTCACTATGATTCACTATGAAAGGGGAGAGTCCATGAAACGCTTGTTACAAGCTGGGTTTGTTGCTTCATTGTTGCTGGTCGCGGGCGGCGCGATGGCCTGTCAAGTGGCCGGTCACAATAAGCATGTGGGTGAGATCACCAAGGTGGACGGCGCCGCTGGCACCTTCACCATTCACGATTTGGAATCAGACGGCCCCATCACCTTCAAGGCGGACAAGGCGATGCTCAAGGATGCCTCCAAAGCCAAAGGCCAGGTGATGGTCAGCTTTGAACAGAAGGGCGATCAGTTGCAGGCGGTCGACATCCACTTCTGATTATCAGGTTTTACCGCGTTTCAAGATCACGCCAATCCCGTTAAGGGGATTGGCGTGACTTCATCTAAGCCAAACGTAAACCAAACGAAGCTTATCTTTTTTTCTTTTTCAGGGCCGCCAATTCGGTTTTGCTGTGATTGAGTTCGGCCAAGGTTTGTTCCAAGTCGCGTGAGATGCTTTCAATCTGGGCTTGAGCCTGGGCATTGGCTTCTTGCGCGGTTTGCAGTTGGCCGCGCAATGCGGTGAGTTCCGTTTCTTTTTGGGTGACGGCTTGAGTGCTTTGCGCCAACTGTTGTTCCAACTCGGTGACCTTGACGCGCAGTTCATCGCGTTCTTTGGTGCCGCAACCCGTCATGCCCAGCACGACCAGCAGGGCGACGGCGGTCATCGCGGTAATACGATTCATAAAATTTCCTTTGATGCTAATGAGAGATAGAGGAATAGAGGGATAGCCGTCCCGCCCGGACCGGGCAAGACGGCGCGCGATAATATCATGGGCGGCGTGGGCTGGGGAGAGGGGTGAGGCCAGCTGGGGTATACTGAGCGCCGGCTTAGATCGTGACGCAATGAATTGAGGGAGGATGCATGAGAACTCGGGTTTTAATCGGACTGGCGGTGTTGAGCCTGATCTTGGCGGCCTGCGCCACCTCGCCCACGGGCCGCATGCAGTTGACCCTGATGCCTGATGGCGAGATGAATGCCATGGGTTTGCAGGCGTTCGACGAACTTAAAAGTAAAACACCGAAGGAAACCGACCCGAAGCTGATCGCTTACGTCACCTGTGTCGCCAACGCGGTGACGGCGGAGCTGGGGGATGACGGGGGTTCATGGGAAGTGGTCTTGTTCAAGGACCCGGCGGTGAACGCCTTCGCTTTGCCGGGCGGTCATATCGGGGTGTACACCGGTTTGCTGACCGCGGCCAAGAATCAACATCAACTAGCCGCGGTGCTGGGTCACGAAGTGGCTCATGTGCTGGCGCGCCACGGCAATGAGCGGGTCTCCACCAATATGGCGGTGCAGCAAGGGACCCAGTTGATCGGCATCTTGGCCGGCGGTCAGGATGAGGGCGCACGCACGCAGTTGATGTCGCTGCTGGGTTTGGGCGCGCAAGTAGGGGTGTTGCTGCCCTTCAGCCGGGTGCAGGAGTCCGAGGCCGACCGCATCGGTTTGGCCATGATGGCGCGGGCGGGTTTCAATCCGCAACAAAGCGTGAGCCTGTGGGAGAACATGGCGGAGATCGGCGGCCAGGGCCCGCCGCAATTTATGTCCACTCACCCCTCGCACTCGACCCGTATCGCGGATTTACGCAAAGGCATGCCCGAAGTCTTGCCTTTATACGAGACGGCGCGCGCGAGCGGTAAACAACCCCGTTGCGGTAACGGCTGAATTGAGACGCGGCTATTCCGGCGCGGCGGCTTGAACCGCGTGCCGCGCCGGATCAAATCCCATTTCTATTTCTTTCTTAGTGCGCGAGACCGGGCAGCGGTAAGCAAACTCAACAGGCCCGCCCCCACGAGCATGAGGCTGGCCGGCTCCGCCACGGTGGCCTGTATTGCCCGGGCATCGCCAGTGACGCGGAAATTGTCGAAGGCGATGGCCTCATCGCTGGCGATGAAGTCATCGGTGCCGATGCGAAATACCAGCTGCGACGGAGAACCCAGTAAGCTATAGCTGTAATCCACCAAGCTTTCATTGAGCGTGGCGGTGCCATTGGACAAGGCGGCGCCGCCGGTTTGCCCGGCGAAGTGATCGAGCGCGGTGAAACTGACCCCGCCGTCGAGACTGACTTCGAGGGTGATGACGTCGCCCCCTTCGAAGATGCTGCCAGCGCGCGCGGACAGGGCGATCGTTACCATGACGTTTTGATACGCGCTCACATCCACGGCGCTGAAGGTGACGCGGTGCGGCGTGGCGCTGGTAAAGCCGTTCAAATCGCGTCCGCCGAAATAGCCGGCGCCATCGATGTTGGCGGGGGTGTAACCCAGCGTCAAACCACCTTGCGGCAGCGTAGTAAAAAAGCGGTTGTTGAAGGCGGGATTAAAACCGCCGTTTTCGACGCTGTAGGCGCCGCCGCCTTCGAAGCTTTCTTGAAAAATGAGCGCGGCGTGGGCGCCGTGGGCGGACAAGGCAAGGGTGGCGAGAACAACGAGCCGGTGGGCTGTATTCATGATTTCATCCTTGAAGTATGTTGGGCCAGTTACGGGGACGATTTTCAGCAGCATTTGTGCCACTGCCGCAAAAGTTGAGCCTCAATACAGACTTGAGGCTGTGAAGGTATATTGCGTTATTTTAATATGTAAGAAACTCTGACAGCTTCGAGCGTGCAATTGCTGTCAAGGCGCGGCTGGCGGCCTTGTCCGCGGCCATTTTATATGTAAGCGTTCACTCTATGGCCGGGTTCAATCGTAGCCGTAAAGCCAACGCGTATCGCCGTGGTGGATATTGCGCACGCTGTGCAGCGTGCCTTTGGGAATCAGGACTTCATCGCCGGGTTCGACGATGCGCTCAGTATCACCCACCCGCATTCGTAAGCGGCCTTCGATCACCGTCACCAGTTCGTTGCAGTCATGCACGAAATCCGTCCAGCTCCGCCCGGGCGGGTCCACGAACTCATCGCAAGAATAACCGCGCTGCGCCCAATCCGTGCTCACCGCGCGCGGGTCCAAGGGCGTGGAAAATTTTCCACTTACATATAGCTCAGTCATGGCGCTCGATCTCCTTCGCCTGAGGCGGGGATGCATGTCAAGTTCCCTGTTATAGCCGTATACAATTTAACCCGGCGTGCCCCATTTAAGAAAGACTTTGTATCGTTAGGATAAAAAAATAAGCATGGCTTTCCTTCCCTCCAGGCGCGCCGGATTTGTTATTCTCCACGCTTTGTAAAAGCAGAGGGGGCGGTGTGGAAATCAAGGCCATCTTGTCGGGTCTACTGTCTTTAGCGCCGGGGCTGAAGGCCATCAATACCCTCATCAAGGAGTCGCGCGGGCAAAAGCGCGAGCTGCTGCGTGAGTTGCAAAACAACATCAATGCCATTTCGGTCTTCGTCGAGGGCGGGGCCGCGCCGGAGCGTCTGACGCGGCTCATCGCCGACTTGCAGGTGGGTTGTTATGAGCAGGCAAGCAAGGCGGGTTTCGATTTTAATGCCCTGCAGAAGGATAAGCTCAAGCCGGGAACGGTGGCCGATATTCCCCAATTTAAAGCCTACGCCGGACTCAGCACCGAGCAGTTGTTCGAAAAACTCTATGCCTGGATCCATCGCCTCAAGATCGTCGCGCGCGACTACGCCGATGACCCCAAATTCAGAATGAACGTGCGCCTGTTCAATATTTGGAAATTGATGCTGGTGATGGTGAAGCATATCAATGCCCAAGCACGATAATAGCGCGGCGCGCGAAGCGGTGTTGCGTTATCACCGTCTCAGCAAACACGGCTTGCATGCGTATGCGCCGGGGCCGGGCCATCTCGATTGGGCGGCCCAGCCTGACCCCTTTCGCCGCTATCATGGCGCGGAGTATCTGGCCTTGCCCTTGCTCGCCGGTGCGCTGCTCACACCTTGGGCGGACTTGAAGGCCGCGGAGGCAGTGGCGTCACGGCCCGTGGACGGTAATGGCATCGCCTCGCTGCTGGAGATGTCCTTGGGCCTGTCGGCGTGGAAAGAATATGGCGGCACGCGTTGGGCCTTGCGCTGCAATCCCTCCAGCGGCAATCTCCACCCCACCGAGGCCTATGTAATTTGTCCGCGCATGCCGGGTCTGGCGCGCGGGGTTTATCACTACCTCAGCGCCGGGCATGCGCTGGAACGGCGGGCGTCGCCTGCCGCGGACGGCGGGTGGGATGCGTGTTTTACCGGCGGCTTGTTGATCGCCTTGAGTTCGGTGCATTGGCGCGAGGCTTGGAAATACGGCGCGCGCGCCTATCGTTATTGTCAGCACGATGTGGGTCACGCCATCACCGCCTTGCGTTACGCGGCGGCGGCCTTGGGCTGGCACATGCATTTGCTCAATGAATGGGGCGATGCCGAGATTGCCAGCGTGTGCGGTCTCGATCGTGACGCGGATTTCCCCAGCGCCGAAGAACGCGAGCATCCCGATTGCATATTGTGGCTGGGACCGCGGGCAGCCGCACCCACGGCCGCGTCCTTGTTGAGTTTGCTCGGCGCCGCGCAGTGGCAAGGCAGAGCCAATGTCTTGAGCCAGGCGCACCGTGACTGGCCGGAGATCGATGAGGTGGCACGTGCGGCGGCCAAGCCGCGCACTGAAATCGAAGCAGTGCCAGCATGGATGGCGGCGGCCTTGCCCGCATTGTCAGCACCCGCAAATGCAATACGCGCGGCGGAGTTGTTCCGTCAGCGCCGCAGCGCGGTGGCTTTCGATGGCAAGAGCGGCATGAGCCGCACCGCGTTTTTTGCTATGCTCGATGCCTTGCTGCCGCGCGCCGGCGTGGCGCCGTGGGACACCTTGCCTTGGCGGCCGCGGCTGCATCCCGTTTTTTTCGTGCATCGGGTCGAAGGTCTCGCGTCGGGCATTTACGCCTTGCCGCGTCACGCGGCCGCTGAAAAGGCGTTGCGCGCGGCGCTGGACGACACGTGGCACTGGTCCACTATCAGCGGCTGTCCGTCTCATCTACCTTTGCGCTTGCTGGCGGAGGCGGATGCTCGCGAGGCGGCGCGGTTGATCTCTTGCCATCAGGCAATCGCGGCGGATTCGGCCTTTGCATTGGGCATGCTCGCGGAATACCGGGACGGGCTTGCGCAAGCGCCGTGGCATTACCGTTCGCTTTTTTGGGAGGCGGGGATGCTCGGTCAGGCCTTGTATTTGGAGGCGGAGGCGGCCGGGTTGCGCGCCACCGGCATTGGCTGTTTCTTCGATGACGAGATGCACCGTCTATTAGGGCTGCGTGATGAGCAATTTCAGTCGCTCTATCACTTCACCGTGGGCGCGGCGGTGGACGACTCCCGGCTGCGAACCTTGGCGCCCTATGCCCATCTCACGCCGCGCGCCATGTGAGAATGATTTTGCTGTAAGGCCGGATCCTGCGCGGCGGTATCGTTGTGAGAGAGTGGATAAATAATATGCAAAGATTTCATCGTAAGATCACCGTGAGCGCCGGAGACGCGCCTAGCGCCAGCGAATGTTTAGCCGCGCATACCGGCTTGTCCAAGATCAAACTAAAAGACGCCATGAGCAAGGGCGCGGTGACTTTGCGTAAAAAACAGGGCGGCGGCCGCCGCCGGTTGCGGCGCGCCAGTGCCGCGCTGGTGCCCGGTGATGTCTTGGAGTTGTTTTACGACGAAGCCTTGTTGCAGCTCAAACCGCCCGCGGCGCATTGCGTGGATGACCAACGCCGCTACAGTGTGTGGTACAAACCGGCGGGTTTGCTGGCGCAGGGCACCGATTACGGCGATCACTGTTCTTTGCTGCGGCAAGTGGAAATCCATTTTCGCCCCGAACGCGCGGTGTTCCCCGTGCATCGTTTGGATCGCGAGGCGGCGGGTCTGATGCTGGTGGCGCACGACAAGCCGGCGGCGGCGCGGTTGTCGGCGCTGTTCAGCGGCAATCAGGTGACGAAAAAATACCATGTGCGTGTCTGCGGCGAATTCGCCGAAAAAAGCGGCCGCGTCGATTTACCTTTGGACGGCAAGCCGACGCTGACACATTACACGGTGAGCGGCTACGATGCAGCGGGCGCGGTGAGCACCTTGGAGGTAAGCATAGAAACCGGGCGCTTGCACCAGATCCGCCGTCACTTTGATCTGATCGGGCATCCGGTGCTGGGCGATCCCAAGTATGGCAGTGGCAATAAGTACCCGGCGGGTCTGCAACTGCTGGCGGCGGGTTTGCGCTTCCGCTGCCCCTTTAGCGGTCTTATGCGGGATTACTCGGTGGATGCGGCGCTACCCTAGGTATGATCGCCGTCCCAGCTCGCGCGTCGAAATAAATTCATCGCTTTGTCATATCCCTGTCACGGCATGGCGCTGTAATGGGCGCGCCCGCAAAGGGTTTGTGCCATACGGAGGATTTATGAAAGCGAAATTGTCGCGTGACGGCTGGCGCTGGGAACTCTATCGCAATGTTGCGCTGTTTGTTCACAATCCCAATGATCACACGGAGGACAGGCTCAAGGCCTTGATGCTTGAGTTTCGTGCTCACATTGCGCGGCAAGGCGCGGCGGCGGCGGACGAGCATGAATACGCCGCGGATTACCTTTAAACGCCGCTAACGTTCCGCGCTAGACGGCGCGCGCGTACAGGTCGTGTTCATCGGCGCCGGTGATTTCAACCTTGATGAAGTCGCCGGGTTTGGCATGCGCTACGTTTTTTACGAGCACAATGCCGTCGATCTCCGGCGCGTCGGCCGCGCTGCGGGCGATGATGCCTTCATCGCTGATCTCGTCCACCAGCACGCTGAGGGTGTGGCCGATACGCTGTTGCAGTTTGGCGGCGCTGATCCGCGCCTGGTGTTGCATGAAGCGTTCCAGACGTTCTTGCTTCAAGGCTTCGGGCACGGCGCCGGCCAAGGCATTGGCGGCGGCGCCATCCACCGGCGAATAGGCGAAGGCGCCGACACGGTCCAGTTGCGCCACGTCTAAAAACGCCAGCAGGTCTTCGAAGTCGTCCGCGGTCTCGCCGGGAAAGCCGACGATGAAGGTGCTGCGCAAAGTGATATCAGGGCAGGTTTCGCGCCAGCGCTGGATGCGCGCCAAGTTGTTTTCCGTGGCGGCGGGGCGGCGCATCGCCTTTAAAATACGCGGACTGGCGTGCTGCAAGGGGATGTCGAGATACGGCAGGATTTTCCCCTCGGCCATCAACGGGATGACCTCGTCGACATGCGGATAGGGGTAGACATAATGCAGCCGCACCCACACCCCGAGTTCGCCTAGCGCCCGTGCCAGCTCGGTGAAGCGCGTCTTGAGCGGCTTGCCGCCCCAGAAGCCGGTGCGGTATTTCACGTCGACGCCGTAGGCGCTGGTGTCCTGCGAGATGACCAGTAATTCCTTTACCCCGGCCTTGACCAGATTTTCCGCCTCTTGCATCACCTCGCCGATGGGGCGGCTCAGCAAGTCGCCGCGCAGGGAGGGGATGATGCAAAAGCTGCAGCGGTGATTGCAGCCTTCGGAAATTTTCAGATAGGCGTAATGCTTGGGCGTGAGCTTGATGCCTTGCGGCGGGATCAGGCTGGTGTAGGGGTCGTGGGCGGGCGGCAGGTGGGCATGTACCGCGCTCATCACCTCTTGCAGCGCATGCGGACCGGTTACCGCCAGCACCTTGGGGTGGGTCTCTTGCACGATATTGCCCTTGGCGCCGAGGCAGCCGGTAACGATGACCTTGCCGTTTTCCGCCAGGGCCTCGCCGATGGCGTCCAGCGATTCCTCCACCGCCGCGTCGATGAAGCCGCAGGTGTTGACCACCACCAAATCCGCGTCGTGATAGCTGGGGCTGATGGCGTAACCTTCGGCGCGCAGCTGGGTGAGGATTTGTTCGGAATCCACCAGCGCCTTGGGGCAGCCGAGGCTGACGAAACCGACGCGGGAGGGGGGGAGTTTGGAGGGCTGTGTCATCGGGCTGCTGTACTGGGAGAAAAGGCCGCTCATGCTAGCGGGAATGGCGGGCGGGGGCAAGGCTAGGGGCCCGCTTGGGATGGAGGTGTTACCTGTTCGCGCTGTTCGTGTGAGGGCCTGAGCCGAGTTTGAGTGCCCCCTAGGCTGGAAAATAGCCGGATTCGTCCGATAACCGCATTGCCTTGTGTAAACGCTATTGGGGAAGGTATGAATATATGATTACGAGTTGGCGAAGATTGGGCCGCGGGTGGGTCGTGGCCGGCGCGCTGCTGGTGGTTGCCGTGCCGAACGCTTTTGCGGCGATGTATAAATGGGTCGATGAAAACGGCCGGGTGCAATACACTCAAACCCCGCCGCCCGAGGGACGGTTCAATCAGCTGAAGGCTCCGCCGCCGCCGCCGTCCGCGGCCGCGGCGCAAAAACAGTTGCAGGATTTGTTGGCGAAGCAAGAGGCCGAACGGGCGCAGCGTGAGGCCGAGAAAAAAGGCGCGCAAGCATCCGATGACAATCAGGCGCAGCTGACCGCGCGTTGTAACGAAGCCAAGGGCCAATTGGTGGTGCTGGTGAACTCACCGCCGGGGCGGGTCACCGTCGAAGGCGCGGACGGGACCATTCATCGTTTGACCGAGGAAGAGCACGCCAGCCGTCTGGCGGAAGTGAAGAAAATAATCAGTGAGTCCTGCGGAAAATAAGTGTAACGCTGTTCCGCTTAATTTAAGGAGCCTCTGATTTATTCAGAGGCTCCCGCGGCACACGGATGTGCCGCCATTTTCAATGGCAGCAGGCCATTGAAAATGAAGGAAAGCGAAAATCGCATTTTTCGCTTGCCGTGCTCTGAGAATTCCAGGATGGAATTATTCAGAGCTTTCTTAAACAGAGTAACGGGTGGGCCGGCGCGCTGATTCATGGGGCAGCGGTGTTTGTTACACCGGTATTTTTCAGGGGTGGTGCAATGAAGATCTGGGTGGATGCCGACGCCTGTCCCAAGGTGATTAAGGATATTTTGTTCCGCGCGGCGGAGCGGCGGCGGATCACGACGATATTGGTCGCTAACAAAGCGCTGCGTTTTCCACCTTCACCTTACATCAAGGCCATTCAAGTCGCGGCTGGCTTCGATGTGGCGGATAATGAAATCGTCAAGCAGCTGGAAGCGGGCGATTTGCTTATTACCGCCGATATTCCCCTCGCGGCGGAGGTGATTGAAAAAGGCGGCCATGCGCTTAATCCGCGCGGCGAGCTTTACACCCGCAACACGATACGCGAGCGTTTGAATATGCGTGATTTCATGGCCGAGCTGCGCGACAGCGGGGTGAATACCGGTGGACCGGCGGCCTTGGGCCAGAGTGACCGCCAGGCCTTCGCCAACCAACTGGACCGGTTTTTAACGCGGCATGCGGCCGATTGAACTGGCCAGTCGCGGATGGCGGCGGCGCCGCGCGGTGGCCTGCGCGTAGTCATGGCGCTTGCGCTGGCGGTAAGGGGATGGACATACTGGGCGCGCCGATTGGGTCCGGTGCGCGGGAAGTATCAACTGAGTGTGCCGGCAGCAGGAGAAATGGGATGAATAAACGTATCGCACTGTGGCTGAGTTTGTGTTTGGCCTTGCTGGCAGGACCGTGGAGCGCGCAGGCCGCGGTATTTAAGTGCGCGGATGCTTCGGGTAAGCCCGTATTTCAAGACCGGCCCTGCGCGGGTGGCACGCCCGCGGCGGCGGCCGCTGCCGCCCCCGCCAAGGCCGCCTTGCCGGCCGCTACGGCGAATTCATTGTGGAAGGCCTCGGCACCAGGTGCCACGGTGTATTTAATGGGCTCCATTCATTTCGGCACGCCGGAGATGTATCCCTTGCCGCCGCTGATCACCGAGACGTTTAACCGGGCCGATGCCTTGGTGGTGGAGGCGGATGTCTTGAACGTGGATCCGCAAGCAATGGCCGGCATCGTCGCGGCCAAGGCGATGTATCCGGACGGCGTCACCTTACAGAGCCAGTTGCCCCCGGCGTTATGGCAGCGCTTGGGCCAAGTTTCTTCGGCCATGGGTTTGCCGGCGGAGTTGCTGCAGCGGCAAAAACCGTGGTTCGCCTCCATGACCCTCACCGCGCTCACCTTGCAGCGCTACGGTTTCAGCGAAGAGCTGGGCGTGGATCAGCATTTTTTGCAACAGGCGTCGCGGCAGACTAAGCGGGTGATCGCGCTGGAGTCCATCGAAAAACAACTGGGTTTCTTCGATGCCTTTTCCCCGAGCGAGCAGGCCGCGATGCTAGAGCAAACCTTGGATGACATCGAACGCGGGCCGCAGTTTTTACAGGACACCATCGCGGCCTGGAAGGCGGGCGATGATGGACGGCTGGATGATTTGTTGAACGAGGAATACCGGGCCGATAAAGCCTCGCAACGCATGTATCAGGTTTTGATCGTAGAGCGTAATGCCACCATGAGCGCTAAGATCGCCAATCTGCTGCAACAAGGCGGCACCTATTTCGTCGTGGTCGGCGCCGCCCATCTGGTGGGTAAGGAAAGCATTATTAGCCTATTGCACGCCAAGGGTTATCGCCTGGATAAACTGTAAACGGCGTGCCTGGGCGCGGCGGGGTCTTGGTAGGGTATTGCCGCGGGCTGAGGTATACTCCGGGCTTCATTCGGCTCGCCGCCGGCGGTCGCCCGGCGGATTCGTAATTTCAAGTGGAGGACGCATAACCATGGTGAATAGCGTATCGAAAGAGGGGCCGATTCCCGTGCCGAAATGGGACGTGGCGCTGGAGGCGCTGGTGCGCGAGGAGTATCAAAAGACGGGTCAGGCGCTGCGGGTCGATGATCTGCGCCGTCTCGCCACGGAATATGCGATTCGTTTCGATGACATGATGGTCACCTTGTTTGAATTGTGCCTGCACGGTGAGTGGCAGTACCGTGAGGCCGGCGGTACGCCGCGCGAGATGACCCGCGAGATTTTCGATGAGTTGACCTCCGGCGGGCGGCTTAAGGACCGGGATCTCGCTGGATTCGATGGCGGCTGGTCGCCGCTGAAATAATTTTTAAATTCCAGCGGACGTTTTCACGCGCCTCGCCGTGCTCCCTCAATACGCGTTCGCGCGGCACGGCGCGGTTTGCTGCTGTATCGCGGCAGTTTCGTGTATCCATTCGCGCGGCTTATTCTCCCTTTTTTCCCCGCCTGATTTTAGTTGTGCTGGCGTTTAATCCCGCTCTCCATGGCTTAGAACCATGAATATTTCCATCGTGGTTTTATCGCTGGTATTCGTCTTGATCGCGGCGCGCAAACTGGGACAGTTTCGCGTCAAGATGTGGCAGGCCATGTTGGGCGGCGCGCTGCTGGTGTTGCTGAGCGGGCAAATTTCTCCGCGAGACGCGCTCAAAGCCATTGATATCGACGTGATGTTATTTCTGTTCGGCATGTTCGTGGTGGGGCAGGCCTTGGTGATGAGCGGTTATTTGTACAGCTTGGCGGCTCGCTGCTTCGGTCGAACTCAATCCAGTAGCGGCCTGCTATTCGCGGTATTGATAGGCGGGGGCTTGGGCTCGGCCTTGCTGATGAATGACACCTTGGCCATCGTGGCGGCGCCGTTGATGATCCGCTTGGCTCAAGCCCATCGCATGAACCCGAAGGTGTTGCTGCTGGCCTTCGCCTTCGCCATCACTATCGGCAGCGTGATGAGCCCCATCGGTAATCCGCAAAATTTACTCATTGCCGTGCGCGGTGGTGTGGGCGATCCTTTCGTGACATTTTTTTATGCCTTGGGCCCGCCGACCTTGATCAATTTGTTGCTCGCGTATGGTGTGTTGCGCAGCTATTTCCGCCGCGAGTTTCACGACGAGGTATTGACCCACCGGCCCGCTGAATTGACGGATCCCGCCATGGCGCGTTTGGCGCGATTGTCTTTGGCCGTGATCGTGGTATTGATCGCGATCAAGATGCTGCTGGTGGCGGTGGACGGCGGCGCGGGTTTTCGTCTGAGTTATATCGCGCTCGCCGCGGCCTTGCCCCTGTTGTTGTTCAGCCGCCGGCGCCTGGATTTGATCCGGCGGATGGATTGGGCAAGCTTGATTTTTTTTGCCGCGATGTTCGTTTTGATGGCCAGCGTCTGGCAGAGCGGATTCTTCCAGCAATTGATGTTCGAGATGAGTTTAGACCTGCGTGCGATGCCGGTGGTGATCGCGGTCAGTATGGCGCTGAGCCAGTTTATTTCGAATGTGCCTCTGGTGGCTTTATACCTGCCCTTGCTCGATCAAGGCGGCACGACCTTGCCCAGTTTGATGGCCCTCGCCGCCGGCAGCACGATCGCGGGAAATTTGCTGATACTCGGTGCCGCGAGCAATATCATCATCGTGCAAAACGCGGAGCGGCAGGGGGTGGATATCGGCTTTTTTGAATTCGCGCGCATCGGGGTGCCGCTCGGGCTTATCAATGCCGCGGTCTATTGGCTTTATCTCACATGGCTGTATTAAGCACCGCGGGTAACTTGTAAAGTTTTTATCTCGTACCCATTTGCTATAAAGACGCTATAACGAGATGAGATGAAATGAACGACACGCCACATATCGTTTGTCCGCATTGCTTCGTGAGTAACCGCGTCGCGGCCGCTAAACCACCGCTGGCCGCGAAGTGCGGACGCTGTAAACAGCCTTTGTTTACGGGCCAGCCCGTGGAATTGGGGGCGGCGCAATTTCAGCGTTTCATTGACCATAACGCCATTCCCGTGGTGGTGGATTTTTGGGCGCCGTGGTGCGGTCCCTGCAAGATGATGGCGCCGGTATTCAGGGAGGCGGCGGCTATTTTGGAGCCGCGGGTGCGGCTCGCCAAGGTGAACACCGAGCAAGAGAGCGGGCTGGCGGCGCAGCTCGGTATACGCAGCATACCTACCTTGATTATTTTCAAGCAGGGCCAGGAAGTCGCGCGGCAAGCCGGGGCGATGGACCGGCATTCCTTATTGCGCTGGGCGCAGGGTCATATAGGCTAGGCGTGTTGTAGCTTGGGCGGTGGCAGGGATGGGTGTTGCGAGGATTATTTTGATGTTTTTAGCCACGAAAAACACTCACCCTATTTCGGAGTGCACTTCCGCTCGCCCTGTGACCCCAGTTGTCGCTTGAGTGTCTGGGTTTAGAGTCCGGCGTATGAGGTGACGAAATTCGCGAACAAGACCGCGACCGCGAGCGCGCACATCACGCCGACGATGGCGGGAATGACGTCTTGCGGGCGATAGAGTTCTTTGACGGTTTTTTGTCTGTAATGAGACATGATCAAGCTCCTCCTTATGGCTAAGGTAAAAAGCACTGAGATCACTGCTGCTGGATGAACGGCGTGCCGGGTTTCAGAACGTATAACCCATCGCGCCGCTCAACAAATGAAGTGTAGCGGGTGTTGGCAAACTTCCAAGCTGGGGTATCTATCTAGTGGGCCTAGCCAGAGCCGCTCAGTGAGTTTGGCCGTCCCTGCCGAGTTCAAGGGGGGAGCTATTCTTCCAGCCGGCGTAACTATTGCCTAAGCGGCTCGAATAAAATAGACGATTCATTACCTTATTAAATGACGGTTGTGATTTCCCGCCATGCCTGGCCTTACACCTCTGCCGCCGTGGTGAAATCAGTAGACCGGAGCGGAATAGAGGGTATAGCCCTGCTCTTGTTTATGCTTGGCGATTGCCCGATGATGTGCGGCTGTTTCCCGGCTTGGGCGGATTGTGGGCTGGATGCCATGAGTTTGGGTGAGTTTTAATCGTTAATTATCGAGAGTGATGTATGGAATTTAGCAATGTATCCGTGAAGACCAAGGCCAATGTGTATCACAGCGGCCAAGTGACCAGCCGTTCTATCGTGACCGCGACGGGCGAGATGAAAACCTTGGGTGTGATGTTGCCGGGCACGTATCGCTTTCATACCGATGCGCCGGAGGCGATTGATGTTACCCAAGGCCAGTGCCGGGTGAGGGTGGGCGATGGCCAGGACTGGCAAGAATTCCGCAGTGGTGAGACTTTCAATGTCCCGGCGAAGACGCAGTTCGAGATCGAGGTAACCGAGTTATTGGATTACGTTTGTCATTTTGCCTAAGGGGCGGGTGAATACGTGATCTGAACTCGGTAAGCCCGGGGAGGTGCGCGGCGTCCCCGGGCTTGCTTGAGCGCTAGTTTGGTTTCAGGCGCCGTGAATCGCGCTGCGCCAGTACATGAAATTAAAGTCTTCCGCCGGCTGGGTGCCCAAGGCCACGGTTTCTATGACGCTGTCATCCGTGCCGTCGAGCACCGACACGCTGCCGTCGCTGGGGTTGGGCACGAACACCAGGCCATCCTCGTCTTCGATGTGGAGGAAGGCGATGGAGCGCCGGCCGCAATCGGCGCCGCCGACCTTTACTTCTTTCATTAAAGTCAGTTTGGGTAATCTCGAGCTGTCAAATACCAGCAAGCGGTCGAGCTTGGAATTTTCTTTTTGAATCCCTTTGCCGGTCGCCGCGGTGGTGACGTAGAGTTTGCTGCCATCACTGTTAAAGCGATACACGCTGGGATAAATATCCGGTAAATCCACGGTGGTGGCGATGTCGCCGCTGGCGGCGTCCATCACGCTGAGGCGGCCGATGATGTGCTCCGCGTCGGATTTGCGGTCCACGCCTTTGCCAATGAGAAATCGGCCATTGGGACTCAGCAGCAAGTTACTGCTGGTTTTCATGGTGGCGGTTTTTTCAATGGTGTTGCTGGCCGGGTCGATGACGGCCACCGTGCCATAACCGTTGTTGAGGTTGTAGACCTTGCCGGTCACATTTGAGTACACCATGCCGTGAGGAAAGGCGTTATTGGGCAGGCGGTCTTTATGGCCTTCCTCGTGGGCGGCGTCGCACAGATTGAGGGTGCTTATGACCTTGAGGTAGCTGGCTGCGTCGGCGGGGTCGTAGCCCACCACCGTGATAGAACCTTCCATCAAATTGCTGAGAAAGGCGCGGCGCGGCGTGTTGGGTGTTTGCGGCGTGGGGCCGGTGAAGGCGACGACGTGATGGCCGCGGCCGGCGCAGATGGTTTTAATCGGGCTGGCGGGCAGATCGCCGCCCGCGCTGTCGATGACGGTGACGGGTGAGCCATTGCCGCCGCAAGTGATCGGGTCGATGCCTTTTTCCTTATCGCCGTCGCTCACCATCCAATAAGTCTGGGTAGTGAGATCGCGGTAGGCGTAGGCGGCGATGGCGTCGGCGGGCAGGTCTTTTTGCGCGCTGATACGCTTGCTCACCGGGTCGAGCAAAATGGCGGAGCGGTCGCTGTGCATACCGATTAAGACGGGTCTTTTTGCTTCTTCCAGGCCGCTGGCGGGTGCTTGCGGCACGCGGTAGGTTTGGGTCTTGCCGTTGTGGCGCTCAATCAAGACGAGACTGCTATTGCCCTCGATACTGAGATGGCAAACGCAGGACCAGCTGGTGTGCTTGTTCGACATATTATTTCGCCCTTAATAACCCGCAAAGGCGTCATGATAAACGTTTTGTGCGTGTGGATGCTACGTTAGGCCAGTGTTGCGTGGCGTGAGTCCGGGCTTGTGGCGGCGGCAATGAGCCGGGCACGCAAGGCGGCGCTGTCCAAGCTGTGCAGCAGTTCCGTGGTGGAGAGCGGCTCGGCGCGGGCTAGGAGTCCAATGCTGGCGGCGAGCTGCCCGACTACCGCCTGTGGCGTGATCTTGCGCGCGCGCAGTGGCGCTAAGCCGCTAGCGCCGTCGCGCTTGGCCAGCCGCCGGCCTTGCGCGTCGTGCAGCAAGGGCACGTGCCAATAACGCGGTAGCGGCAGGCCGAGGCTCTGAAGTAAATCCAATTGGCGGGGGGTGGAGTCAAGCAAGTCGGCACCGCGCAGGACATCGGTGATACCCATTAGCGCGTCGTCCACGGCGACCGCCAGCTGGTAGGCGAATATCCCATCGGCGCGGCGTACCACGAAGTCGCCGACATCGGTATCCATGACTTGAATCAGCGGTGCGCTGATTTCATCGCGCAGCTCAATAGCGTTGGCGTGAGTGCGGTAGCGCCACGCGGCATGACGATTCTTCGGTGTGTCACCGCTGCCGTCGAAGTGACGGCAGGTGCCGGGATAAATGCCGCTGTGTGCCGGGCCATGGGGTGCGCTGGCGGCGTGGGCGATATCTTTGCGCGAGCAATAACAGGGAAACAGCCGGCCTTGTGCGCGCAGCCGCTCGAAGGCATTTTCGTAGAGTTCGCCGCGTTGTGATTGCAGATAAGGGCCATTCGGGCCGCCTGCATCCGGGCCTTCGTCCCAATCCAGGCCGAGCCAACGCAGGTCGCGGATAATCTCATCGATGTATTCGGGGCGCGAGCGTGGCAGGTCGAGATCTTCAATTCTTAAAATGAAATGGCCTCCCGCTAAGCGTGTTTGCAGCCAAGCGAGCAGGGCCGTGCGCAAATTACCCAAGTGCAAGGGTCCCGTGGGGCTGGGCGCGTACCGGCCCTTAATTTGTATGGCGCTCATGCCTTAGCTATTCATCCGTCTGATTTATGACCTGCTCATTATAAGTAATGACCCTGTGTCGTACAGGGCCTTAATGAAGGGTGGGCGGTAAGGTCTCAGGCCAGGGGTTAGGGGTGGTCCTAAATTATAAGGGGGGCAAAGAGATAGGGTGGTTAGACGCGTCGCAGGTCGATATGTGACAAGTGCTCGCTTTTACTTGAGTTTAAATGTGATGCCGGATTCAAAGGCATCTCGATGTGGCGTGGAGCGAAGGCCATGCTCTTGTTGAGATACGCATCTTGGCGCCTAGTAAATTTTCCTATAATTAATAATAAATTCTCGCCGTTATAACTGTTACGGCTAATTATTACTTGATGCGGGTCGTTCGTATCCGCAATGGATAAGAACCAGGACCTTCACGATTGAGATGGGCAGCTGAAGATGGAGCGTACCTTATTATTGGTGGATGACGAAGAGAATATTCTCGCGGCACTCACGCGCGTGTTGCGCAAGGAAGGGTACACGATATTGAAAGCGGAGAGTGGCGACCAGGCGCTCGTCATTCTTTCTCAGTGTCAAGTTGGCGTCATTATTTCTGATCAGCGTATGCCCGGCATGACGGGCACTGAATTTTTGACGAAAGCGAAATGCCTGTACCCAGATACGGTGCGCATCGTTTTGAGTGGGTACACCGATTTGAGTTCCGTTACTGAAGCCATCAATCAGGGTGCGATATACAAATACATCACTAAGCCGTGGAATGATGAATTGGTGCGCGCCGATGTGAGAGAAGGGTTCGATCGTTATGAAATGAAAATGGAGAATAGGCGTCTCGTTACGGAGGTGAAAGAGGCAAATGACATACTCTCCTCCATCAACAAGAGTCTATCACTCGAAGCCATTAAAAAAACAGATGAAGCCCGTTTGAGTCTTCAGGTTCTGAGGATGTCTCAGGCTGTTTTGGAAGAGATGCCGATTGGTTTGCTCGGCATCGATCCGCATGGCTTGGTTGTGGTCGCCAATAAAGCAGCGCATCGCTTGTTAGGTAATGAATATGCCGGGCTTGTTGGTATTCAAGCTAATGACGTCCTCCCCCATGATTTATGTAAATTCTACGAAGAAGAAGGAATGGGGGAGTGGGTGATAATAAATCTTCCAAGCAATGAACGAGTCAGCGTGCGTTATCTCAATTTACATTCACTATCTCCGTCGCAAGGAGCAATGTTATTCCTAATCCCATTAACGCATTCTGAATTTAATAAAGAATCATGAAAATGATGGTGTTATCAGTATGAATAAAAATAAATTAGATAGCTTCGTGGACGAGGTGGATAAGGTTTGGTGTTTCCCAGAGACGGCAATGGAGGTTTTGGCTCTGATAGATAGTCAAGACGTCAATATTACTGAAGTAGTGGATATGTTGGTGAGGGATCAGCGTTTAGTTGGCAGGGTATTGCAGATCGCCAATTCTCCTTTTTATGGGCTTTCTGGAGCGATTGGTTCGATTAAGGAAGCATGCATAATAATTGGTCTTAATTCTTTGCGCCGCATTGTCCTTGCGGCGGGCCTCGCGGGAGCCATGGCCGATACTCGGCAAAGCCGTAAAGACGAATATAGTGCGTGGCTTCACGCTATTCATGTGGCGGAGATGTCGAGGCTGATAGCGAAAAAGGCCAATCTCAATGAAGATACGGCATTTACGATTGGCTTACTTCATGATATCGGCGAAGCACTAATAGTTCTGGTCTCGCCAGATGTGAGGGATGAAGTGGATGCGCGCATGGAAGAGGCGGGCTGCTCATTGCTTGAGGCGGAAGAAATGGTGCTTGGATTCAATCATGGTGAGTTGGGGGAGAAAATAGCTGGGCGATGGCGGCTTCCTAGTGATGTGATTCGCGCCATTGCTGTGCATCATACTCCCACTCAAGATGATCTCTCATCATATGTGGGCGTGATATATTTAGCCAATAATTTATGCAGAAAGTTAATTAATTATGGCGAGAAAAATCTGGGTAATGACGCTATGTCAGAAGAAATTATAAGTGCGCTTTGCATAAAAGAGGATGAGGTGGCTAATCTGCATGTGGAAGCAAAAGAATCCTTAGAGAAGATATTGGAAAGTTTTGTAAGCATGGGGATGAATAGCGGTCATGACCGATAAGATTATTTTCCCACTCAAGGGTGGGGAATCCTGGATTTCAGTAATTTTAATATTGTGTGCGGGAGTCATTTTCATAATCGCTGGTCACGAAATAAATGATGCCGCATTTTCGCGTTCAGAGCAGATGAGAGACGTCTCATTAGATGTTAAGACTATTATAGTCTTGGTGGAAGTCTATGAGGATAAGGGCGCCTCAGTTGTCGGAGGTCGGTTTGGTGGTGAAATAAAGAATAAAGCCGACAAGATAAAAAATCTCAATGAAGTAATTCTTAATGAGCGGAGTATTTTTACTGACCTTGTGGCCCAAGATTCGAGAGAAGTTTTGTTATTACTGGGGGATGTTCTTGACGATATTTTGGTTAAATTAGATGGAGAGCCATTTCTGGAGGCGGATATATATTCACGAAATCTTCATGATTTGCGGAATATTTATTCTGGGATTGATTATGAAATAAGTCGTATTGAAGATAAAAAATATTATTTAATTTTATTGAGTGATGGCGGCGCCATTTTGATGCTTTTCATCCTTTCTTTAATCATGATGCTATCAGAAAGAAAATATAGATCGGAAGAAAGCTCGAGGTGCGATTGGTTTAATGAGAGGGTGAAGTCAAGGACGGAAGAATTGGAGGCATCCCTAGAAAAAAATAAAAGCCAGATAGATTCATTGGCGCGAGCTAATATTAGGTTGGTTGTGCTCAGAGCGGCGCTAGAGAGACTTCAAGATGCTTCTAAATATTTCACGCTTGGTGATAAATCTTCACCTTTAATGGAGAGCGTGGTGAAGGATGTTATGAGTCTTACGGAATCCCGGCGTGGATTTATGGCGCTAATCGACGACAACGGCTATGTGCATAACGTGTTTGTTTCTGGGTTCTCTGCGGAATTTTCTGATGGTTTGATCGGAAAATCGGCGCGTGTGGGAATATTGGGGTTGATTGTTGGTGATGCGGGTTCAGTTAAAATGGATGATCTTTCCTCGCGAACCGAGATCATGGCTGATTGCCCGGAGTGTCGCTCTGTGCATTCTTTGTTGGGATATTCTATTCTGGTTGGTGGAATGGTTCGCGGCGTGATTTGTTTGGCGGATAAACGAGATGGCACCGTGTTTGACGCAGATGATGAGGCGGTTCTTAGTTTGTTTGCCATCGATGTGGCGCATGCGATGGAAAGGATGATGATGCTTGAGGAATTGCATGGCCGAAATGCTGAGTTGGAATCAGAGAAGGCGATGCAAAATAGGCTCATTGATAAATTGCGGCAAGCACAGACACAATTATTGCAGACGGAAAAGATGGCCTCTATTGGCCAATTAGCCGCGGGAGTCGCTCATGAGATAAATAATCCCGTTGGCTATATAAACTCTAATTTAAATTCGCTTAAGGCTTATCTGGGTGACATTTTTAGATTTCTTGATGCACATGAAAATATTGTTTCAAATTTAGGTAAACATACTTATGGAGTAAGTGCAATAGACGATATGAGGCGTGAAATTGATATGGATTATTTGAGGGGGGATCTGACGAATCTTGTTCTTGAGAGTATGGAGGGGGCCAGCCGGGTTATAAAGATAGTAAAAGACCTTAAAGAATTCTCTCACATTGATATGGACAAGTTCGAAATTGTGGATATTCACAATGGTCTTGAAAGTACTTTGAATATCGTGAGAAATGAGATCAAGTATAAAGCTGGCGTGATAAAAGAATATGGCGATCTTCCTGAAATTGAGTGTGTTCCAGCGCAAATAAACCAGGTCTTCATGAATATCCTAATTAATGCGGCGCATGCCATCGAAGAAAAAGGAACAATAACGATAAAGACGGGTAGCGTTGATGGTCGTGTATGGGTTGAAATATCTGATAATGGGATGGGGATTGGTCAAGATGCTCTGAAGAGGATATTTGATCCGTTCTTCACGACAAAACCAGTGGGGAAAGGTACGGGGCTAGGTTTATCCATTAGCTATGGAATTATCGCCAAGCATAACGGAAAAATTGAAGTCGAAAATAACAAGGATGGAGGGGCTTGTTTTAGGGTCTGGTTACCTGTGCGTCATAGCATAGAGGAGCATGGATCGCCAAGCGCCGGCGATTTTAATTTGGCGGCGGGAGGAAATTGAATTATGTCCGCGTTTGAAGCGAATCAGATTACCATTCTTTGTGTTGACGATGAGCCAAATATTCTTTCCTCCTTGAAGAGGGTATTTAAGCCCGTTGGTTATATGATTGAAACGGCTCAGAGCGCGGTGGAAGGATTGAAGATTCTTGAGAGTAATACGGTTGATTTGGTTATTTCAGATATGCGTATGCCTGATATGGATGGCGCGGAATTCTTTTCCCGTGTTGTTGAGAAATGGCCGCTCACGGTTAGAATTCTGCTAACCGGGCATGCTGATATGGCCTCTACCGTGGAAGCGGTTAATAAAGGAAATATTTACAGGTATATAAGTAAACCATGGGAGGAAAATGACCTAAAGCTCACGGTAAGAAGCGGGATCGAGCAAAGATACTTAGAGCAAGAGCGCCGCCGTTTAGAGAAAATTACTTATAGACAAAATGAAGAGCTGCTTGAGATCAACTCGCAGCTGGAAGAAAAGGTGAATAAAAGGACCAACGAACTTGTTAAGGCCAATGAGGCTTTGCATACAAATTATGCGCTGACGATTAAAGTCTTCGCCAATCTTATTGAGATGCGCGCACCTTTCTTGGCCGGGCATTCTCGCCGGGTTGGTGAATTATGTAAAAAGGTCGCCTTAAAATTGGGGATGAACGAAAATGAGGTGCAGAATGTTCTATATGCCGCCTTGCTCCATGATATTGGCAAGATAGGTTTCCCCGACACCTTGCTTTCAAAGCCCTACGATACATTGGACGGTCATGAGTTAGAGCGCGTTCGCGCGCATCCGGTCACGAGCCAAGGTATTTTGGTTACGCTGGATCCGCTGCAAGAAGCCGGGTGGATTATTCGCAATCATCACGAGCGTTATGATGGTGGTGGTTATCCAAGCGGGATTAAGGGCGATGAGATACCCATGGGCGCGAGAATTCTGGCGATTGTTAACGATTATGATGCGTTACAGCTTGGTACTCTGACTAGAGTAAAAATGAACGATATTCAGGCGCGGCGTTACCTCAATGAGCACGCGGGCACGCATTACGATCCAAAGATCGTGCCGGTTTTTCTCGAGGTGTTGGATGCCGAGGAAATTGAAAATGGCGTTAAACCTGCTGTATTTGGCACGAGTGAGCTTGAGTACGGCATGGTGCTGGCTAAAGATCTGGTGGCGAAAGATGGAATCCTGCTGCTTTCTAGAGGCTTTGTGCTCGATGAGAAAATGATTAAAAAAATGCAGACTTTCGAAAAATTGGTGGCGTGCAAGCTGGAGGTTCACGTCGTGCGTAAGGCTTAAATGTTTCGCGTTACTATGGAGCATGACGCTTAACAGGCTATTTATACCGATGAGTCCATGCTGATGTTGGTGAGTGTGCGTCTATTAATGGCGCGAGAGGGCATTCAAAACCCGTGGATTCAACCCGCTAGCGCAACGGGCAGGTTGATGCCGAAAATACCTCATTAAGCATTTTTATGCTAAGACTTCCCTTGGCCGGTTGTTCAGTTTGCCCATGATGCCCTGGATGTCTTTGTCGGTAATGGTGGTGAGGTTCCAGTCCTCGGGGAAATATTGGCGGATGAGTCCATTGGCCTCTCCTCCTAGTCTTCTCCCGGCGGGGGAGGCAAGAAAGGGTTTTCATTTGGAGCTTAATGTTTGGCGGGAGGCTCGAGTTCGCCGCCTTCTTTTTCGTGGGGCGCAGTTGTTTTGGCTTCTTCCATTTGGCGCACGCCTTTTTCGATTTGATCGAGGTCGGGCATGGGTTTGCGCGGGGTGATGCCCATCTCGGTGAATTTGCGCGCGCCGGGCATCACTTGACGTTCGAAGGAGCCCACCGCTTTGTTGTAGTGGTCGAGGCTGCTGCTGAGATTTTTCCCGAGTTTGGATAAATGATCGGTGAAGGTGCTGAGACGTTGATACAGCTCTTCACCGAGGTCGCGAATCTTCTCCGCGTTTTCCGCTAGGCTGAGTTGGCGCCAGCCGTAACCTACCGCGCGCAATAAGGCGACGAAGCTGGTGGGGGTGGCGAGCACGACTTTTTGGCTGAGGGCATATTCGAGCAGGTCGCGGTCTACGTCCAGCGCGGCGCTGAGGAATTGATCGCCGGGGATGAACATCACCACGAAGTCGGGGCTGTGTTTGAATTGCGCCCAGTAACTGCGGCCGGCGAGTTCACGCACGCGGTCGCGCACCTTGCGCGCGTGGCGTTCCAGATGCCAAGTGCGCACCGTGTCGTCCGGCGCCTCCACCGCGCTTAGATAAGCATCCAACGGGGTTTTAACGTCGACGACGATTTCACGGCCGTCGGGCATGCGCACCATCATGTCGGGGCGCAGATTGCCTTCTTCACCTTTGACGGTTTCTTGCTCGACGAAGTCGCAGTATTGCACCATGCCCGCCAATTCAGCGAGGCGCTTCAAGGTCATCTCGCCCCATTGGCCGCGCACTTCGGGACGGCGCAGGGCCTGTACCAGGTTGCGGGTTTCGCCCTGCAACAGTTGCTGGGTCTGCGCCATGCTCTCCAAATGTTTGCTCAAGGAACCGTAGGCCTCTTTGCGTTCCTTCTCTAATTCGCGCAACTGTTGTTCGGTACGGGTCAGCGCTTCTTTGACCGGCTGCATCAGCACGCCGATGGATTTTTCTTTTTGGTCGAGATCGCCTTGGGCGCGCACGTGAAATTGCTGCATGCCCTGCTGCGCGAGTTTGAGGAATTCCTCGGTGCTGTTGCGCAGCGCTTGGCTGGAGAGGGCGGCGAAGGTGTCGGTGAGCTGGTTGCGCGCGCTCTCGATCATCGCGACTTTTTCCTCGGTGGTGCGGCGCTCGATGCTGACCGTGGCCTTGAGGCTGGCATTTTCCTCGCGCAGCCCCGTGATCTGGCGCTGGGCGCGGATGTGGGCGAAGAAGGCGCCGCACAAGGCCGCCAGCGCGGTGAGCAGGGCCAAGGTGATGTAGGAAGCAGTTTCGGTCATGACTCGTCTTTCCCTCGATCGCTCTTTATGAGCCGAGTTTAGCAATTTTCAGTTTGGGGCCGGGACGGCGCTCAGCCACTGTGTCGGCATCCGGGGCGGTGAGATTGAATCAGCGCGCCGCGTTGCTTTGTTTCAACCAGTCGATGATGTGGACGGGCTGAGCCACTAGCCCGTCGGCGCCCCAGTGTTCGGGGCGCTCTTCGGCGCCGATGTAGCCGAAGCGGGCGACCAGGGTGGCCATGCCGGCCTCGCGCCCGGCGATGATGTCCCGCTCCGCGTCGCCCACGTAGAGGCATTGCGCCGCGGTGCTGCCCGCCAAGCGGCAGCCGTGCAGCAGGGGTTCGGGGTGAGGTTTACGTTTGGCCGTGGTGTCGCCGCTGACGATACAGGCCGCGCGCGCGCTCAGGCCCAGCGCGGCCATCAGCGGAAGGGTGAGGAAGGCGGGTTTGTTGGTGACTACGCCCCAGTTCATCTCCGCGCCTTCAATGTAATCGAGCAGCTCCGCCATGCCCTCGAAGAGGCGGGTTTCGCGCGCGATGTGTTCTTGATACAAGGCCAGCAGCCGCTGGCGCAGCGTGTCGAATCCGGCGTGCTCCGCCGGCAAATTAAAACCCAGCCGCACGAGGGCGGTGGCGCCGTTGGAGACCACCGGCCGGATAACCGCGAAGGGCAGCGGCGCGCGCCCCTGTTCGCCGAGCAGGGTGTTGAGGGCATAGGCGAGATCGGGCGCGGTGTCGGCCAGGGTGCCGTCAAGGTCGAAGAGGACGGTGCGGATGGAGCGTGAAGAAGTGTAAGACATAACCGGCAATGAGTTTCCGTTGCGAGTGGCGCGGGCGGGGCCAGCGAATCCACATCTAAAAGCTGCTGGGCAGGTTAGCGGGATGAGGCTGGGGATGCAAGCGGATGCATGCGGAAGAAGGGTTCAAAAAAAGAGCCCCGCTCGAGGCGGGGCTAATGGGGTAAAGCGTAAGCTCACTGAGGCGCGGAGCGGGGTGTGTCATAGCGCCATTTAACGCGACGGTCCCGGTGAGTGGTTTGATGGCCGAACTAAAATATATACAGCGAAGGCGCGGAGCCGCCTCCGAAGAAATTCACCCGGCCGGCCGCCCAGTAATCGAGTTTCCGTTCGGCGCCGTCCGGGTTGGCCACGGGGCCGGTGGCGGGCAATTCAATCGTATTCAATTCGCCCAGGGTTTTGTGTTCACCGGAGTCTCTTTTTGGAGGGCGATGAGGCCCAGGGGTGATGATGATCCATTTACGCATGCGGGTGCTTTCTCGGGTAGGGGCCGCGATACGCCCATGGCGATGGCGGCGGGGTCTAAAAGCAGCGCCCCACCCATGATCGCGGCCTCGCTTGACGATCCTTCGTCCACTGAAATTCGGTACTGCACAGCGCTGAGGCCACGAAAATGGTGGAGCGGCGGGAATTATGGGGGGAGATTCTTAAGGCAGCCTTAAGAAAGGCGTACGCGGTGCTGAATTTTTTTAAATGCGCCGCGGGGCCGTTGCCCTTAGACCTCTACGGGCGCGGTGCCGCGCGCAAGAGGTGCTGCGGCGCTGAGTGAATTATTTGCGGGTGTGGGCCAGATAATTGACCGACACGTCCTGTCCCAAGCGGTAGTGTTTGCTGAGCGGGTTGTAACTTAGGCCCGCGAGCTCATCCAGCCGCAGCCCGGCGTGGCGGCACCAGCGCGCCAGCTCGGCGGGGCGGATGAACTTGGCGTAATCGTGCGTGCCTTTAGGCAGCATCTTGAGCAGATACTCCGCGCCCAGCACCGCCAGGGCATAGGCCTTGGGGTTGCGATTGAGGGTGGAGAAAAAGACGTGGCCGCCGGGTTTGGCCAGCGCGGCGCAGGCGGCGATCAAAGAAGCGGGATCGGGCACGTGTTCCAGTAATTCCATGCAGGTGACCACATCGAATTGCCCGGCTTTTTCCGCGGCGAATTCTTCGGCGGTGATCTGGCGGTACTCGACCTTCACGCCGGATTCCAGCGCGTGCAGTTTGGCCACGGACAGCGCGGTGCCCGCCATATCGATGCCGGTGACTTGCGCGCCGCGCGCGGCCATGCTCTCGGCGAGAATGCCGCCGCCGCAGCCGACGTCGACGACTTGTTTGCCGGCGAGATCCGCGCGCGCGTCGATGAAATCGAGGCGCAGGGGGTTGATGTCGTGCAGCGGTTTGTACTCGCTGTTGGGATCCCACCAGCGCATGGCGCTGGTCTCGAATTTCGCGACTTCAGCGGGGTCGATGTTCAGTTGTCCGGTTTGAGTCATGCTTGCACCGTTAATCGTATTTGCGGATTTTTTGCTGCCACGCGGCGGCCTTGGTTTTCAGCTCGGCGGCGTCGAGGGTGGTGAGGACGCGCTCCTTCAAGAGATGACGGCCCGCCACCCACACATCCGTCACCTTCTCGCGGCCGGTGGCGTAGATCAATTGCGAGACCGGATGATAAAGCGGTTGCGTTTCGATGTCGCCGAGATACACGGCGGCGATGTCCGCCGCCTTGCCCGGCCGCAGCGAGCCGGTGTCCTCGTCCAGCCCCAAGGCGCGCGCGCCGTTGAGCGTGGCCATGCGCAGCGCGGACGCGGCGGGCAGGGCGCTGGCGTCGCCCGCCACGGCCTTGGCGAGCAGGGCGGCGCTGCGCATCTCGCTGAACATGTCGAGATCGTTATTGCTGGCGGCGCCGTCGGTGCCGAGGGCGACATTGACGCCCGCCCGCATTAATTTTTGCACCGGGCAAAAACCGCTGGCGAGCTTAAGATTCGATTCCGGGCAGTGCACCACGCTGATCCCGGCGCGGGCACAGGCGGCGATCTCTTCATCACTGAGTTGGGTCATATGCACCGCAAGCAATTGCGGCGTGAGCAGGCCGAGTTTCTCCAAACGCGCCAGCGGCCGTTCGCCGTGTTTTTCCCGCGCCTCTTGTACTTCGTGCGCGGTCTCGTGCACATGCATGTGCACGGGCACGTTCAGTTGATCGGCGAGGATGCGCACCCGTTCCAGCGGGCCGTCGGACACGGTATAGGGCGCGTGCGGCGCGAACACCGTGCTGATCAACGGATGGCCTTTGTAGTGATCGTGCAGCGCCAGGCCCTTGCTCAAATACTCTTCGGCATTTGCGGCCCAGGCGGTGGGAAAGTCGATGAGTATCATACCCACCGCGGCGCGCATGCCCGCGTCTTCCACGGCGCGCGCGGTCTCGTCGGGAAAGAAATACATATCGTTGAAACAGGTGACGCCGCCGCGCAGCATCTCCGCCATCGCCAGCTGCGTGCCGTCGCGCACGAACTGGGGGCTGACCCACGCGCCCTCGGCGGGCCAGATGTGCTGCGTGAGCCACTCCATCAGCGGCAGATCGTCGGCGAGACCGCGGAACAGACTCATGGCGGCATGGGTGTGGGCGTTGATGAGGCCGGGGATCAACACGTGTTCGTCGAGTTCGAGCGTGACGGCGGCATGGAAGCGCCCCCGGGCCTCGGTGCTGGGCGCGATGGCATGAATGCGGCCATCCTTGATCGCGAGACTGTGGTGTTCGAGTACAGTGCCGTCGGGCTCCACCGGGATGAGCCAGCGGGCGTGTATCAGGGTGTCGATGTGTTCCATGGCGCCAGTATGTTTGAAAGTTTGAGGGAGTATACCCCAATCTTTCCGGCAACATAGGAGATGGTCGATTGATTAGGGTGATAAGTATTCCTCCAAAGATTGAAGTGTCATTTTCATTGAGACGAATCAAGTAAGAAATTAAATTTAGAAAGGTCAGGAGAGCTCCTGATAGTCGATGAAAGCTACCATTGCATTCAATAGAATACATATGTTGACATATGTAATTCAAATGATTACGATTGAGGCTATTTATTCAGTGGTTTTCGGTTTTTATCAAGCAAGGAACAGTGCATTGGCAACGAAAATGGTAGCCCTCAGCGTGCGTATTCCCCAAGATGATGCGGAGTTTATCGCTAAATTAAGGATTGAGGGCGCCGCTACACCCAGTGATAAGTTGCGGGCGATCCTCCTGGAGGCGCGGCGGCGACAAGAGGGGGCGCAAGATTTCAATGGCTGCATTGCCATGATTCAAGGCTTACTGTCTCCGGCGCGGATGCAAATTCAAAGCAGCGAAATGGATCATGAAATGCACTCCGAATTATTGTCTCGCGTTATGACTTGGTTGCCGGACATAGTGGCATATATTGTTGCGAACGGTGGCTTTGTGCGGAGTGATGATACGAGTGCTGAGAAGCTCCGAACCATGGAGCAGGGCGTTGCTGAAAGGGCATTTCGACTTATGGAGTCATTGTTGCAGATGGGGGTGACAAAACGCTCACCTTGCTATGATCCGGACGTTATTTTGAAACGGGTCGATCCAATTATAGATCTGGCCTCTGTTATTTCCACGATTCAGACACAACGACAGGAGAAGACCAAATGAAAGAAAGTCTAACGAGTCGCGTTGGCCGCCTTATTAGCGGCAGCCTAAACACGCTGGTTAACGCCATGGAAAATGCCGTGCCTGAAGCCGTCATGGAGGAGGCTATACGTGAGATTGATGGGGCTATAGATGAAGTGCGCGCGGAGTTGGGGCGCGTCATGGCGAATAAGCATCTCGCTAACACACGTCTCATGGAAGAAAATCGCAAGCATGAAACGCTGTCCGTGAAAATTGAACTTGCGGTGAGCGAGGGACGGGATGATTTGGCTGAAGCCGCTATCGCGCGTCAACTCGATATTGAGGCACAGATACCTGTTCTAGAGTCGACCGTGGTGGAAAGCGCCACGCAGGAGAAAGAGCTGGAAGCCTATATCTACGCTTTGCAGGCAAAAAAACGGGAAATGCAGGACGACCTGCGTCAATATAAAGCATCCCGGCAAGAGTCTTTTGGAAACAGTGTGTCCAGTGCCGGTGGAAATTTGGCTGCGGGTGGCCGTACGCAAGCCAAAGTTGAAAAGGCGGGTGATGCGTTCGATCGTATCATGGAGAGATCAACGGGGATCGCGGGTGTTGGTGTCAAGCCTGACCGCAAGACCGCGGTTCAATTAGCTGAGCTGGATGAGTTGTCGCGAAACAATCGCGTGCAGGAACGTCTTGCCGCAGTTAAAAAAAATACAAACAAGGGCTAGAAAGAGTTGCGATGCATGTTTGAATTTCTCACCGCCAGTCAAAATATGCCCTTTGTAATTGCGCTGAGCGTAATGTTCGGTATTGCAATATTGGAAGGTATTACGAGTCTATTGGGTTTGGGGCTTTCGAGCGTAATTGAATCGCTGATGCCAGAGGTTGGTAGCGATGTTGAGATAGCTAGTCCTGAATATCAATCACCCACGCCCTTGTCACGGCTTCTTGGTTGGTTGCGAATAGGACAAGTTCCGGTGCTGATGCTATTGGTAGTTTTTTTGACTGGGTTTGGTCTAATGGGGCTCGGGCTGCAATCACTCGCCAACTCATTCCTCGGCACCTTATTGCCTGCGTTAATTGCCGTTATACCAGCCGTGTTCTTAGCTTTGTCTGTGGTGCGGATGTTTGGTGGTGTGCTCGACAAAATCATGCCCCAGGACGAAACCGAGGCGGTAAGCGAGGCAAGCTTGCTCGGGCGTGTTGCGACTATTACGCTGGGTACGGCTAAAGCAGGTAGTCCGGCGGAAGCGAAAGTTCAAGATAGTCATGGTGCCACGCATTATCTGATGGTGGAGCCGGATATTGCGGGCGAGGTGTTCGAGGCCAAGAGCTCCGTTTTGTTGGTGCGCCAGGAAGGAGCGGTATTCAAGGCGATTATAAATCCTAATGCTTCACTTGTTGACGCAGGCGAGAAATAAAATTCAAGCTCACTCGGAGGAAATAATAAATGCTTAATTTGGTGGATATCGCGTTTTACGCGGGCACGATACTTGTTGCCTTGATAGTGTTGGGTTTGATTTTTTCCCGTCTCTACAAGCGTGCCTCGAAAGAAGTGTCATTTGTGCGCACAGGGTTTGGTGGGCAGAAAGTCATTATGAATGGCGGCGCGTTGGTCTTTCCGGTCTTGCATCAAATTATACCGGTCAACATGAATACCTTGCGTCTCGAAGTGCGGCGCGCGAATGAACAGGCATTGATTACCCGCGATCGTATGCGGGTCGATGTTATCGCGGAATTCTACGTGCGCGTTAAACCTTCGGCTGATTCCATTGCCAATAGCGCGCAAACTTTGGGGCTGAAAACCATGAATCCCAATGAGCTCAAGGAGCTTATTGAGGGGAAGTTCGTCGATGCGCTGCGTGCGGTGGCCGCGGAGATGGCTATGACGGAGTTGCATGAAAAACGCGTAGATTTTGTGCAGAAAGTGCAGCAGGTGGTTTCCGAGGATTTGCTTAAGAATGGTTTGGAGTTGGAATCCGTTTCGCTGACGGGTCTTGATCAGACCAGTAGGGAATATTTTAATCCAAATAATGTGTTCGATGCCGAAGGTCTCACGCGTCTAACTGAGGAGATCGAGGCGCGTCGTAAAAAAAGGAATGATATTGAACAGGACACCAATGTCGCGATAGGTAATAAAAACCTGGAGTCTGAACGTCTAAATTTAGAAATAAGAAAACAAGAGGAATATGCGCGGCTTGATCAGCAGCGCGAGGTAGAAGTGCGTCGTGCTGCTCAGGCCGCCCATATTTCGCGTGAACAGGCCGAAAAAAAGCGGGAAGCAGAAGAGGCAGAGATTCTAGCAACTCAACAAGTCGATATGGCACGCATTTCGGCCGAGCGCTTAGTTGAGGAAGGTCGTATCAATAAGGAGCGCTTACTCAAGGAGAAGGATATTGAGCGTGAAAAAGTGGTAGAGAACGCTGAAATTGAACGACGCAAGACCATTGAGCTTGCCGAGCAAGATAAAGCCATTGCTATTGCAGAAAAATCAAAGGCGCAATCTGAAGCGCAGGCCGAGGCGGATCGCGCTTTGCAAAAAGCCGTGAAAGAAGCCGAAGCCGTCAGAACCGTGCGCGAAACTGAAGTTGCGGAACGAGCTAAGGCAGTGGAGTTGGTCAAAGCGCGTGAAGTGGCAGAGCGACAGGCCATTTCTGTGACAGTGGCCGCGAATGCCGAGAAGCTTGCCGCCGAAGATCACGCTGAGGCGGTGCGCACCATGGCGGAGGCGGATGCAGAAAAAGCCCGTATTACCGCGGAAGGTGAGGCCGCGGCCATTAAATCGCGTGCTGAAGCGGATGCCGCCCGCTATGAAGTTGAGGCTGTGGGGCATAGAACGCTAAATGAAGCAGCCAATATTCTTTCGGAGGAGCAGATCGCCATGCGGATACGTATGGAGCTGCTCAAGGTCCTGCCGGACATTATCCGTGAAAGCGTGAAGCCCATGGAGCAGATAGATGGTATCAAGATCATACAGGTCGCTGGACTAAATGCTGCGAATACTTCAGCCGGTGGTGCTGATGATGGCGGTGGAAGTGGAAGCCTCGCAGACCAGTTGGTCAACAGTGCATTGAGATATCGAAGTCAAGCGCCCTTGGTGGATTCGCTTCTCAACGAAATAGGCATGAAGGGTGGAGATATAAATGGCCTTACCGCTGTTTTGACACCTAATTCAGTAGATGCGAAATCTAATGTGAAATCGGCGGATTAAATTATGGTGTTTATGTATGAATTATAGAAGTAGGCAGAACCTATCTTAGCGTGGAATGAAGGTTTGGTATCCCATCACGTCAGTCAGCAGTCTATAAGGGAGCCTCTGAACAATTCTTTTGCTATGCGATAATACGCGCAGGCAATGAAACGGGACAATGACATGCGCCAAAGGACCTTCAGCAGCGGATTCGAGAAGCACAGCAAGCGGACGCGTAAGGAGAAATTCCTGAGCGAGATGGATGAAGTGATTCCCTGGAAGATGCTGACGAAGGAATTGGAGCAGTACTACCCCAATCCCCAAGGGGCGGGCCGCCGGCCGAAGGGTCTGGAACGGATGCTGCGCATCTATTTCATGCAGCACTGGTACAACCAGTCCGATCCCGCGATGGAAGAGGCGTTATACGATTCGCGCGCGATGCGGGAATTTGCCGGGGTCGATTTGGGTGAAGAGCGGGCACCGGACGAGAGCACCATCCTGCACTTTCGCCATCGGATGGAAACGCGCGAGTTTGGTGCCGAGCTGCTGCGATTGGTCAATGCGCATCTGGCGGAACAGGGATTGACGGTGTCGCGCGGCACGATCGTGGACGCCACGATCATCAATGCGCCGTCCTCGACGAAGAACCAGGATAAGTCCCGCGACCCCGAGATGCGCCAAACCAAGAAAGGCAAGCAATGGTACTTTGGCATGAAGGCGCACATCGGCGTGGACAGCCAAACCAAGCAGGTGCATTCCGTGGCGGTGACCGCCGCCAATGTGCACGACTCCCAGGTGCTGGGCGATTTGCTGCACGGCGATGAAACGCGGGTGTGGGGCGACTCGGCCTATGCGGGCCAGCGCGAGGTGCTGGCGGAACAGGCGCCCTTGGCGCAGGACTACACCCATGCCAAGGGCTGTCGCAATCGACCGCTAACGGACGAAGACAAACGAAAGAACCGTACCAAATCCGGTGTGCGGGCCAAGGTAGAACATATCTTCCGGGTACTGAAGCGCCAATTTGGATTCACCAAGGTGCGGTATCGTGGCCTGGACAAGAACGCCAATCACCTGTTTGCCGCGTTTGCGCTGGTGAATATCGTGCTGGCGAAGCGACGATTGTTGCGGCTGGCGCAGGCGTAATGCGTCCGCAGGAAGCCGATGGGGCACAAAATGGCCGATTCGGCGGGGAAGATCGTAAGTAAACCGATCACATTTGCGAAATTCTCGCTGATTTTAAGCTCTTTTCATCGTGAGCGAGATTTTCGGCAAATTGATCAGAGGTTCCTAAGGTTTTGCCCGGTTGTGGCGCTGTGCGGATGACGGGTTCACGCGGGCATAACAAAACCATGTGTTCAATTATTGCGCGGAGCGTGCGTTTCAGAATCCACCAATTCTTGGTTTGCGCTAATAATGAAATTGATGTCGCAGCAGTGACGCAAAACACAGCTATCGTTGTTCTATCAGCGGCAGGTGAACGATTAACGCACCGACGCGCTGAGCGGCGGCGGATAGACCGCGAAGATTTCCACTTGCCGGTTGCGCGCGCGGCCGAGGCGGGTCCAGTTTTCATCCACGGGCGCGTGTTCGCCGTGACCTTCCCAGCGTATCTGTTCCGCGGGCACGCCTTTACTTATTAAGTAATCCTGCACCGCCGTAGCGCGTTTGTCGGAGAGGCCGTCGTTGAAGCGGATGCTGCCCACTTCGTCGGTGTGGCCGCGGATGAGCAGGCGGCTGGCGCCGGGGTGTTGGGCGAGATACAGCGCGGCGGCGTCGAGGCGGCGCCGGGTCTGTTCGGTGAGCTCCCATTTGTTGTGTACGAAGGTGAGGCGGCCGAGCGAGACGAAGCCCGTTGCGGTGGACATCGTTGGCGGGGGCGGCGCGGCTTCGCTGTTCTGTGCTGGCGGGCTGGCGGGAGCGCCGGGGTTTTCCGTTGCCTCAGCATCGGTTTTCATGACGGCGGGCGCGGTGACGGCGGGGCGGGTTTCGCCGCTGGTCATCGCGTCTTCGGCGGCCAGTATCTTCGCGGCGTGTTCCGCCAGGCTGATTTCCGCGCCGGTCGCGCTCAGCCACGGCGCGGTGATGAGGCTGATGAAGAGGATGTGGCTAATTCTCATGGCACGCTGTCCTCGGCTGCGCTGTTGAATACGAAAGTCGTCGTTAATACGGGCTACGGGCTTGCTCATCGCGCCCCGTGAGAGGCGAGCGCGGCGGCGGATGAGTAAGCCTCGCATTCTTGCCGCTGCAATATTGGCTATATCGGCGCGCGGCGCGGGGCTTGAAGCGCCCTTTGCCGCCGTCGCCCCGGCCCGTTATCATGCGCGCTTCATTACAGAGGAACAGGCCATGACAGAGACGCGCCACGACTCCATCCGCGCGGTGGAATGGACCGGACAGGGTTTGAGCTTGCTGGATCAGCGCATCCTGCCGCTGCGCCACGAGCAGGTGTTGCTGGAGGACGCCGCCGGGGTGGCGGCGGCCATCCGCGATATGGTGGTGCGCGGCGCGCCGGCCATTGGTGTCACCGCGGCCTATGGCGTCGTTCTGGCGGCGCGGGCGCGTTATGCCCGCTCGCCCGCCACTTGGGCGCAGGACATCGAACAGGATCTGCAGCTGCTCGCCGCCTCGCGGCCGACGGCGGTGAATCTGTTCTGGGCGCTGGAGCGCATGCGTACTCATATCCATACGCTTTACCCCGGCTCTCCCGCTCCCTCCACGAAGCAGGGAGAAGGTGGCGCCGATCCCACCCCCGCCCTGCTGGCCGAGGCGCGCAAGATTCACGAAGAGGATATCGCCGCCAACCGCCACATGGGTGAGTTGGGCGCGGCCTGCATCGAAGGCCGCGGCCGGGTCATCACCCATTGCAACACCGGCTCGCTGGCCACCGGCGGTTACGGCACGGCCTTGGGGGTGATCCGCAGCGCCTACGCGGCGGGCAAGATCGAGCGGGTGTTCGCCGACGAGACCCGTCCCTGGTTGCAGGGCGCGCGGCTCACGGCCTGGGAGCTGGTGCAAGATCAGATCCCCGTCACGCTGATGGCCGACGGCGCCGCCGCGCATTTGATGCGGCAGGGCGGCGTGACCTGGGCCATCGTCGGCTCGGACCGCATCGCCGCCAACGGCGACGTCGCCAATAAGATCGGCACCTATAATCTGGCGGTGGCGGCGCGCTATCACGGCGTGAAATTCATGGTGGTGGCGCCTACCTCCACGGTGGATATGAAAATCAAGAGCGGCGCGGAGATCCACATCGAAAACCGCTCGCCGGACGAAGTGTTGTCCCTCAACGGTCAGCGCGTGGCCGCCCCCGGCGCCGAGGCCTGGAACCCGTCTTTCGACGTGACCCCCGCCGCGCTGGTGGACGTCATCGTCACCGAAAAAGGGGTGGTGCATGCGCCCACGCCGGAAAAAATGGCGGCGATGATGCGGGGTTAGGCTTTAGAACAACGAGACTTTTAGCGTGGAGGTTCCCCGCGCCCTGAAGAACATATTATTCGCGCTGAGGGTCGCCCTAGCCTTGTCAGGCTCCTAGGGGGCATGAGAATATTCCTGCTCATGGAATTTTAGGCCGCAGGACGCGCACGATGTGTGCCGCGATCGCTCAGATCGGGAGACATCGTTCAAATAAAAATAGGGTCTTAGGAAGCAGATTGCATGCTAACATGCGTTTGCTTCTATGTATAAAGGCAAAAACAGATACTACAAAAATTCCAAGATCAGTGAGGCCAGATTTCGGCGCCTTCTGAGGGCTTTTGCC
>CAMYKQ010000028.1 GCA_947259075.1 uncultured Gammaproteobacteria bacterium
GCGCCGGAGCAGGGTTTCGTCACGCGGGTGCTGCCGCTGGAGGATTGGGCGCAGCAGGCCGAGGCGGAATTGGCGGCGCGGGCGGACTCAGCGGCGCATCGATCCGCGCCGTGCCCGCCGCCAATTCCGCCTCGGCCTGCTGCGCCCAATCCTCCAGCGGCAGCACCCGCGTGACGAAACCCTGCTCCGGCGCTTGCGGCACACCGCCGCCGTGCCCCCACCATTCGCGCTCGTGACCGAAGTCGAGCACGAAGGGGATGACGATCACCGCAACGGCCACCAGCACCACTCCGCCCACGATCCGCTGTTTCAGTAATCCGCGCTCCATCTCAGCCTGCCCGCCGCACCGGCGGCGCCGTGTCCGCGCCCCACAAGGCCCGCCCCGCGGGCGTCAAGGCCGCCGCCACGGTATAAAACGAACCGAAGACCACGATACGCTCGCCCGCTTGCGCCGCCGCCTGCGCCCCGGCCAGAGCCGCGGCCACCTCCGTATAGTCGCTCAAATCCGCCGCGCCCGCGGCGCGCAGAGCGTCGGCCAGTTGCGAGGCGGCGGTACCGCGTTCGCCCTCAAGACCGGCGACATGCCAGTGATGCACCGCGCCGCTCATGGCCCGCGCCACCGCCGCGTGGTCTTTGTCCGCCAGCATCGCCAGCACCGCGTGGGTGCGGGCGGGGGGCAGCGTCGCCAGATTCGCCGCCAGCGTGCGCGCCGCTTGCGGGTTATGAGCCACATCGCAAATACGCAGGGCGTGGCTGTCCAAAATATGAAAGCGCCCGGGCAGGTCGGCGGTCATCAAACCCAAACGCAGGGCCTGTTGGTCCACCGGCAGGCGCGCCGCCAGTGCCGCCAGCGCCGTCACCACCGCCGCGGCGTTTTTGCGTTGGTAAGCACCGCGCAGGCGCGGATAAGGCAGGGCGTAACGGGTCTGGCCGTCGCCACCCTCCCAGCGCCAGCCCGCGGTGTCGGCCGCGGCATGATAATCGCGGCCGGAGACCTGCAGCCCGGTACCGAGGACGCGGGCCTGTTCCAACACGCTTTGCGGCGGGTCGTCATCGCCGTAGACCGCCGGGCGGCCCGCGCGGAAGATACCGGCCTTTTCCACGCCGATGCTTTCGCGGTCCGGCCCCAGCCAGGCGGCGTGATCGATGTCGACCCCGGTGAGCAAGGCCACGTCGGCATCCAAAATATTCACCGCGTCCAGGCGCCCGCCCATGCCGACTTCCAACACCGCCACATCGAGTCCGGCGCGGTAAAAAATATCGAGTGCGGCCAAGGTGCCGAATTCAAAATAGGTGAGGCTGATGTCACCGCGCGCGGCGTCGACCCGGGCGAAGGCGGCGCACAAGTCCGCGTCGCTCACCGCCTCGCCCGCGACGCGCACGCGCTCGTTGTAGCGCAAAAGGTGCGGCGAGGTGTAGGCGCCGGCGCGATAACCCGCGGCGCTGAGTATGGCCTCGAGCATGGCCACGCAAGAACCCTTGCCGTTGGTGCCGCCGACGGTGATAACAACGAAAGACGGCGCCGCCGCGTGCAGACGCCGCCACACCGCGCGCACGCGTTCCAGACCAAGATCGATCTTATTGGGGTGCAGGGTTTCCTGCCAGCGCAGCCAGTCATCCAGGGTGGTGAAACGCGGCGCGGGCGCGGCGGAATGCGTCGGCCCGGCGGGATTATTCATGATCTAAGCCGCTATGCACTAACGTGCCCTGGGCCACGATCACGGCGCGGCTTGATGCGTCATGATAGCCAGCATGCTGGCGACGCGGTCGCGCATATCACGGCGGTCGACGATCATATCGAGGGCGCCGTGCTTCACTAAAAATTCGCTGCGCTGAAAGCCCTCGGGCAGGGTCTCGCGCACGGTCTGTTCGATCACCCGCGGACCGGCGAAGCCGATGAGCGCGTTGGGCTCGCCGATGTTGACGTCGCCCAGCATCGCCAGACTGGCGGAGACACCGCCCATGGTGGGGTCGGTAAGCACGGAGATGAAGGGAATGCCCTTTTTACTCAAGCGCGCCAAGGCGGCGCTGGTCTTGGCCATTTGCATCAAGGAGAACAAGGCCTCCTGCATGCGCGCGCCGCCGCTGGCGGAGAAGCACACCAAGGGGATTTTTTTCTCGAGGCTGACCTCGGCGCCGCGCACGAAACGTTCGCCCACCACCGCGCCCATGGAGCCGCCCATATAGCTGAACTCGAAGGCCGCCGTCACCAGCGGCAAGCCCTTGAGCTTACCCTGCATGACGATGAGCGCGTCGCGCTCGCCGGTGGCCTTCTGCGCCTGGGTGATGCGGTCGCGGTATTTTTTACTGTCGCGGAATTTCAGCACGTCATTGGGTTCGAGATCACCGCCGATCTCCACTCGCGGCTCGGGATCGAGAAAGGTGTCGAGGCGGCGCCGCGCGCCGATGCGCATATGGCAGGCACATTTGGGACACACGTCCAGGCTGCGCTCGAGTTCCGAGCGGTAGAGCACCGCGCCGCAGGATTCGCATTTAGTCCACAAACCTTCGGGCATCGCCTTTTTGGTCTTCCCCTCGGTACGGATCTTGGAAGGCAGCAGTTTTTCAAACCAGCTCATATCAATTTATACCCTGAGTAGCCCATCGCAAGAATACGATTTTTCACTTGCCATGCGCCATATGAAACATGCCGCTTACTGAGCATCCATCGCCCGGCGCATCTCGCCGAGCACCCGCGCCACCTCGGCGGGAATCTTAGCAGGCTCCCCCGCCAGGGCGGCAATTTTATTCACCAGCGCGCTGCCTACCACCACGGCGTCGGCCACCGCCGCCACCCGCGCCGCCGCGGCGCCGTCGCGGATGCCGAAGCCGACGCCGATGGGTAAATCGGTGAGGGCGCGGATCTCTTTCAGCTTACGCGCCACCGCCTCGGTGTCGAGGCTGGCGGCACCGGTCACGCCCTTGAGCGAAACGTAATAGACGAAGCCGCTGGCGGCATCGCAGATCGTTTTCACCCGTGCGGCGGTGCTGGTGGGCGCGAGCAGGAAAATGGGGTCGAGGCCGTGTTCGCGCAAGGCCTGCACCAAATCGTGGCCCTCCTCCGGCGGCAGGTCCACGCTGAGCACGCCGTCCACCCCGGCCGCGGCGGCGGCGTCCGCGAAGGCGGCATAGCCCATGACCTCGACGGGATTGAGATAGCCCATCAACACCACGGGCGTCGCGCTATTGTCGCGGCGGAACGCGCGCACCATCTCCAGCACCTGACGCAGACTGGTGTGATGCACCAGCGCCCGCTCGCAGGCCTGCTGGATCACCGGGCCGTCGGCCATGGGATCGGAAAAGGGCACGCCCAGCTCGATGATGTCGGCACCCGCCGCCACCATGGCGTGCATCAAGGGCACGGTCACGGCCGGATTGGGATCGCCGGCGGTGACATAGGGGATCAGCGCCTTGCGGCCGCCGGCACGCAGGCGCGCGAAGCAATCGGCGATGCGGCTCATAGGGTGATCCCCTCGCGCGCCGCCACGGTGTGGATGTCCTTGTCGCCGCGTCCGGAGAGATTCACCACGATGAGCTGATCCTTTCTCATTTGCGGCGCCAGCTTGGCCGCCTGCGCCAGGGCATGGCTGGATTCCAGCGCGGGAATGATGCCTTCGATGCGGGTGAGCGCGTGAAACGCGGCCAGGGCCTCATCGTCGGTGATGGCGACGTACTGGGCGCGGCCGAGGTCTTTGAGCCAGGCGTGTTCGGGACCGACGCCGGGGTAGTCGAGCCCGGCGGACACGGAATGGGTCTCGATGATCTGGCCGTCGGCGTCTTCCATTAAATAAGTGCGGTTGCCGTGCAGCACCCCGGGACGGCCGGCGCTGAGCGGCGCGGCGTGACGGCCGCTGGCGATACCGTCGCCGCCGCCCTCCACGCCCACCATGGCCACGCCCTCGTCGTCGAGGAAGGGATAGAACAGACCGATGGCGTTGGAGCCGCCGCCGACACAGGCCACCAAGGTGTCCGGCAGCTTGCCCTCAGCCTCTAAAATTTGCGCGCGCGCCTCGCGGCCAATGATGGCCTGGAAATCACGCACCATCGCCGGATAGGGATGCGGTCCGGCGACGGTGCCAATAATATAAAACGTATTGTCGACGTTGGTCACCCAATCGCGCATCGCTTCGTTGAGCGCGTCCTTCAGCGTCTTCGAGCCCGAGGTGACCGGCACCACGCGCGCGCCCAGCAGCTTCATGCGGAAGACGTTCGCGGACTGGCGCTGCACATCTTCGGCGCCCATGTACACCACGCACTCCAAACCCAGGCGCGCCGCCACCGTGGCGCTGGCCACGCCGTGCTGACCGGCGCCGGTCTCGGCGATGATGCGGGTCTTGCCCATGCGTTTGGCGAGCAGGGCCTGGCCGATGGTGTTGTTGATCTTGTGCGCGCCGGTGTGATTCAAATCCTCGCGCTTGAGATAGATCTTGGCGCCGCCGAGCTCGCGGCTCCAGCGCTCGGCGAGATACAGCGGCGAGGGCCGGCCGACGTAGTGGCTGAGATCGGCGTCGAACTCGGCGAGAAAGGCGGGGTCGTTGCGGTACCGTTCATAGGCCAGCCGCAATTCCTCCAGCGGCGCCATCAAGGTCTCCGCCACGAAACGCCCGCCGTAGACGCCGAAATGGCCGTTGGCGTCGGGTAATGAGTTAATCAATTTCGACACTGTTCACACCTCTGATAAACGCGGCGATCTTGGCCGCGTCCTTGATACCCGGCGCCGACTCCACGCCGCCGCTCACGTCCACCGCCCAGGGCCGCGTCTGCTTGATTGCGGCCGCGACATTATCCGGATTCAAGCCACCGGCCAGCACCAGCGGCCGCGGCAGGCGGGCGGGCAGGCGCGCCCAATCGAAGGTCTGGCCGGTGCCGCCCGGCACCCCTTCCACGAAGCTGTCCACCAAAATCCCCGCCGCGTCATCATAGGGCCGGGCCAAGGCCGACAAGTCCACGCCCGCGCCCATGCGCAACGCCTTCAAATACGGCCGCCCATGTGCGCGGCAGTCCTCGGCCGCTTCATCACCGTGGAATTGCAGCAGGTCCAGCGGCACCGCCGCCAGCACCCGCTCGATCTCCGCCGGCGCGGCGTCGACGAACAAACCCACGCTGGTGACGAAGGGCGGCAGCGCCCGCAGAATGGCCCGCGCCTGATCGGCGCTCACCGCCCTCGGGCTTTTGGGGTAGAACACCAGCCCGATGGCGTCGGCACCCAGCCGCGCCGCCGCCATGGCGTCCTCCACTCGGGTGATACCGCAGATTTTAACGCGGGCGCGCATGGAATTCGTCAGACCTCAAAATTTCATCCCCTCTCCCTCTGGGAGAGGGGGCGGGGTGAGGGGATACAACCGCGAAAGGGCGACAGGTTACCAGACCACCCCAGTCGGCGAAAGCGGCGGCAGTTCGAAACGGGCGGGATAATCCACCCCGGTGAGGTACAAACCGTGAGGCGAGGCGGTGATGCCGCCCAGGGTGCGGTCGCGGGTCTCCAGCACCGCGCGCGCCCACTCCGGCGGCTGCTTGCCCGCGCCGATGTCCATCAACACCCCCGCGATATTGCGCACCATGTGGTGGAGAAAGGCATTGGCCTCCAAATCCAAAAAGAGCAGATCGCGGTCGCGGCGGATATCGAGTTGGTACAGCGTGCGCACCGGGCTCTTGGCCTGGCAGGCCACGGCGCGGTAGGCGGAGAAATCATGCTCGCCGATGAGATGCCGCGCCGCCTCTTGCATGCGTATCTCATCCAGCGGCCGGTATTCCCACGACACCCGCCCGGCGAGAAAGCTGGGGCGGAGTTCGCGGTTGAGAATCACATAGCGGTAACGCCGCCGCAGCGCGCCGAAGCGCGCGTGAAAATCATCGGGCACCTCGCGCGCCCATTGCACACACACGCCCTTGGGCAGATTGGCGTTGGCGCCGTAGACCCAGGCGCGCGGCCCGCGCACGGCCTCGCTGTCGAAATGCACCACCTGCGCCGTGGCATGCACCCCGGCGTCGGTGCGCCCGGCGCAGATCACCCGCACTGGATGGGCCGCCACCTTCGACAGCGCCTCTTCGACGCAGCCCTGCACCGTGCGCACCTCGCCCGCCTGCAACTGCCAGCCGGCGAAGTCACTGCCGTCGTATTCGATGCCTAAGGCGATGCGCATGGTGATATGCTTTCCGAATTAAAAAGGGCAGTGTACTTCAGATTTTATTAGAATAGAGCGTGAGCTCATTCGAATGCGGATCGACGATTTTCGTATGAAGCCAGCCAATTAAAATAATCTACTGCGTTTTTGCTATTAATTTTCTGGGGAGGAGATAATGAAAAAACTAAACTTTGTGCGCGCTGGAATACACGTCTTATTACTCTACCTGATCATTACACCTGTATCGGCTAATGACTTATATTTAGGCGCGGGCGTGGCCCAAGCCGAGATAGAATCCGGTAGCTGCAGCGACCTCAACGACCCTACGCCCAGCACATGCAGCATTGATGGCAGCGACATAGGCTTCAAGCTCTATGGGGGTTATCAACTCCGGCCTCAACTGGCGATTGAATACGGCTATGTCAATCTGGGGGAAGCCAAGTTTGCGGCCAGCATTAATAGGGGATCGGGACAGCCGCCCTTCATCATCACGGGCGGTGGTAAAGCCGAGGGCTTTTTCCTGCAAGCTGTTATCGGCGCCCAGGTTTTAAACAAGCTTACTTTTTTCGCTAGCGCCGGCCTGCTGTTGTCTGATACTGATGTGGCATTCACCATTGACGGGTTTCAGGTGAAGGACAGCGGCAATGATATTGAGCCTAAATTCGGCCTAGGGACTAAAGTCGCTCTCAGTGAATATATTTCCGTGAGGGGGGAATGGGAGCGTTACCTGGCTGTGGGTGATGACGATACCGACGAGAGTGACATTGACCATTTAATGCTGGGAATCGAATTTCTAATCCCTTAATCGTACTGAGCTGGCTGGCAGCGCCGCCAGCCAGTCAGCTCAAAACGAGCATCACCCGCTGAGCGAATCGCATGAAAAGAAGGGCGCTCACGCCGGCGTATCAGCATGCGCCAGGGCGCGGCGTTCGCTTTTGATCAGCCAGTCGCGGATGCGGTTGGAGTCGCCGTATTTGCTGAGCTTGCCCCAGGAATTGAGCAGCACGATGATGACGGGCCGCTCGCCGATCACGGCCTGCATCACCAGGCAATTGCCCGCCTCGCTGATGTAGCCGGTCTTGCTGAGATTGATATCCCAGGTCGAGGAGCGCACCAGGCGGTTGGTGTTGACGAAGTCGATGTCGCGGCCGCGGCGGCGCCGGTCTTTGATGCTGAACTCACCGGTGGTGGACAGTTTTTTTATCATGGGATATTTGGCCGCGGCGGCGGTCATGATCGCCAAGTCCTGCGCGGTGGAGACGCTGCCGCTGTCGAGCCCGGCGGGGTCGGCGTAGCGCGTGTGCTTCATGCCTAAGTGGCGGGCCTTGGCGTTCATCGCGCGTAACAGCGCGGCGCGGCCGCCGGGGTAGTTGCGCGCCAGGGCCGAGGCGGCGCGATTGTCCGAGGCGGCCAGCGCCGCGAGCAGGGTATCGTGGCGCGTCAACACCGCGCCCACCGGCAGGCGCGAGCTGGAACCGCGGCGGCGGTCGAGGTCGTCTTTGCTGATGGTGATTAATTCGTCCATGGGCAGGCGGGCGTCCAGGGTCACCATGGCGGTCATGAGTTTGGTGACCGAGGCGATGGGCCGCTGCTCGTCTTCGTTGAGGCCGTAAAGCACCACGCCCTCGCGTTGATCCAAAACCAGCACGGATGATGAGCGTAGATTCGGCGCGCGCGTATTGCCGTAGCGAACGATGTCGGCGGCGCTTATCGTTACCGCTTCATCCGCGCCCGCCGCGGCGGCGAAGCTGGGCGCCATCACGGCCACGCCTATCAGCGCGACCGCGAGCCCCAAGGTTTTATTCATGGTTTTGAAAAATGTTTTGAAAAATGAAACACGTCGCATGGACATCGCACACCGCATATTTCTCCGCATGATAAGCAATCGCCGGAGAAAATATAAGCACCCGCCGCCTATTCCAGCTTAACGGCCCGTTGCCAGAACTTTTAGAGTCCGCGGCCGCCGGCGAAGACTTGATTCAAATGCTCAAGAAAGCGCTGACGCTGCTCGGGCCGGGTCAAAGCCTCGATGTGATCCGCCCCCGCCACCCGCCACATGGTCTTGGGTTGCCGCGCCGCCGCGTATAAAGCCTCGGCATGATGCAGCGGCACCACCCGGTCTTTCTCGCCGTGAATAATCAGCACGGGCATCGGACTCAGCAAAGGGATGGCCGCGAGCGGGCTGTACTCGCCGCTCACGGTCAATGACAGCGGCCACTGCAGCGGCCAGGTCAACCAGAAGTCCGCGAGTTTTTCCCGGACGATGCCGCGAAAATCACTAAAGGCGCTGTCGATCACCAAGGCCTTGATTAAGTCGCGGTGAACGGAATGGGCCACGGCATACACCGCCAGCGCCCCGCCTAAACTCTGACCGAACACCATCATGCCTTCCGCTTGCACCTCGGGACGCGCGGCCAGCCAATTGAGCGCGGCCGCCGCGTCAAGCATGGCACCCTCCAGCGAGACTTCGCCCGCCGACTGACCGTAACCGCGATAATCGGGAAGCAGCACATTGTAGCCTTGCGCGGGCAGCCAATAGACGCTGGCGATGTGGCTGCTGATGTTTTGCGCATTGCCGTGGAGAAACAATACCGTGCCCTTGGCCTCGCCCTGCGCTGGTAAATACCAGGCGTGCAGGCGCACACCGTCGCCGCTCTCGAAATGAATATCTTGATAGGCGAGGCCAATGCGCCCGGGCTCCAAACGCATGACGCGATCGGGGAGGAAAAAGGCGCCGCTGCACGCCTGTAACAATCCCGCGCACAGCAAAATGAGAGCGAGGCCGCGCATCAAAAATACCAATGCCAAGCCAGCTCGGCGCTGGCGCGTTCGGCGCCGCGCTCGCGCAGGCTGCTCAAATTCAGGCGTATGGCATGACGACGGCTGAGGCTAACGCTCTGTTCCAAACGGAACTCACGCTCGGTGTGCTCATCGCCAAAACGATAATCTTGCAAGCGCGCATGCAGATTTATTTTCCAAGCCGGTAGCGGGCGGACGAACACGCCGAGACTGGGGCCCAGACCCAAGGCATAATCGCCGTCCAGCCGTGCGCCCACATCCAAAGTAGCCTCGACGAAGCCGTAGACCACCGCGCCGTCCCAGCCGCCCCAAGCCAGTCCGGCGCCGCCGTTGGTGCGGAATACCGCGGCGCGTTCATCGTCGCGCAATCGCGTCCGTGCAATACCGGTGTTGATCTTCCACGACACCGGTTTGAAAAAATCATCGCGCGGCGCCAGCGAATAGATGTCCACTAGGGCCAATTTTTCCAGCGCCACACGGCCGCTGTTTTGATAATGACGCAGATGGATGTCCATGAAATTAATTTGCGCACCTTCGGTATAGCCGCCAGCGGGATCGAGCAAATCATTATAGGCGGGACGCAGGGCCAGACTTTGAAAATCACGGCCGTGCTCGCGCCCCAGACCCAACGCCAGCCGCCGTGTCGGATGGCCTTGATCGGGACGTGGCGTCGGCACGGGCGGCTCACTGCCCTCCTCCCCCGCTGATATATGGCTGCGGGCGAGCAACAACTCGCGTGAGCGGCGCGCGGCGGCGGCGTGATCGCGCAAGCCTTCGCTGGCCTCATAACGCAGCAAGGCGTAGGCACCTTCCAGCAATAAGGGCTGCCGCACCGCGGACACGTCTGCCAAGACCGTGCGCGGCGGCGCATCCGTCAACAAAGCATGGAGCAGTTCGCGCTCGTGAAGGCTCAATTCCGCCAAGCGTGCGCGCAAGCGCGTGTTATTCGCTGGACGGTAAACGACCTCCGTCAGCATATCCTGCTGTTCCGCCAAGCTTCGCACGGTGTCCACCGGAATCACCCAGCCGCGGAAACGATCGGTCAAATGCAAGCTGGGCCGCGCCACTTCAAATAAAGAGAGCAAGTGATAAGCGCAGTTCTCATCAAAGAAGTAATAATCGAAACGGGTGGGACCCAGTTCCCAGGCATGCATCAGCAGCCGGTCGATCTCTTCCTGGGTGAAATTGAGGCGGTATTCCCATATGTCCCGGTTCTCCATATCGCTGTACTCCTTCACCTTGACGTAATAAGGCGACAGGGAAAACACACCGGGGTAAGCGCCGATCAAACTTTTGAAGGTGAACAACACGCCATTATCGCCATCCGGCCCCACGGCGTAATTGATGGCATAGGCCAGCAGGCGGGTACGTTCGTCTTGGTCGGCGCCATCCACGCGCAACAAGGTGTGGCCGAACATCGACGAGGGGTTGTTGATATAGGCCGAGGGAAACACTAAGGTGAGTGACCGCGCATTGAGGGCATCACGCCAGGCGTGAAAGCGCGGACAAGGCTGCGGCGGCAAGCGGTGCGGATCGAAGTTTAAAACCTCACGCAGCCACTGATAACGCGCGATAAATTTACACTGCGCGTGTTGCAGACTATCAGTCTCGACCAGCGGCGGCGCGAAAAAAGCTTTCAGACTGGCTTCCAATTCCGCGGCCGGATCGGTCTTGCCCGCGGCGGCGAGATAAAAAGCGGGGTCATCCGCTTGGCCGGTGACGCCGGGGAAGATGAGATTGTCGCGGTAATGCATGAGCGCGCGCCACTGGCGCGTCTCGGCCAAACCCCCTGCACGCGCCTGTGCCGTGAGCGTTTGCAGATAATCAGCGTCAGCGCTAAAAACCGGCGAAGACGCCAATAATCCGAACAATGCCAAAAAAATAATTAGACGCGACATGCGATAAACGCGATTCAAAAATAAGGCACCCAGCGCGCCGCGCTGGGTGCCTTGGATGGATGAGAAATTAATTAAACGAGACGGGCGTATTGCGCCAACTCAGCCTCTTGCGCCAAGACACGATTCAAGCCAGCGATGACGTCTTGGGTATTGGCGCGCTCGGAAGAAATGATCTCGGAAAAATGCGCCTTGGTGGCCGCGAAGAAGGCGGCCTTGTGCGCACCGTCGACGCCAATGAGGTTGGCCAGGGATTCCAAGGTTTCACCTTGACCCACCGCCATATCGTAGGCGAGTTTGTCGAGGTTGGTATCGAGGAACATGCTGACCTTCATCGGGTTGGCCACCACGCCGTCTTCGGAACAGCCCAAGGTGCCGGAAGTAATGCCGAAGGTCTGGTTACCCAGCGTGCCATTGGTGGTCACCGCCAGCACCTGCGGCGCAACGCCGGATTGACCTTCGAAGATGATGGTGCCGACACCGCAACCAACATTGTTCGGCGCCGCCATGGCGGCGCTGATGGAGGATAGACTCAATACGGCTGCTAATGCGATTCTGTTTTTCATGGTCGTCCTTTTCTCTCTATGGATGAAAAATGAATGATGGAGTATATGCATCTGCTATACGCCCCACCTTTCTTAAATCCATAGCGCATCTTTGTCAAGCTCAGCGCGAGATTAGCGGCATCCGTTCGGTGATAGCACGGGCGTGAAAAACAACCCGCCTCAAAATCGCTCGGGCCTAGGCGGCTTATTCTTGACTCAAGCAATCCCCCGCGGCACGGCGGGGCAGACGAAGCGAGACCGGGGAATCCGGCGCCGGCACCGGTCGCGGTATAGTATTGGTGTTTTAAATATAAAAATAGGGACCAGCGGCGAACTCAGTCCATGCGGTGCGCCTTGTAATAATTGATGAGCCCGTTAGTGGAGGCGTCATGACTGGACACCACATGCTCATCCTCGAGTTCGGGGAGGATGGCCTTGGCCAATTGCTTGCCCAGCTCCACGCCCCATTGATCGAAGGAGTTGATGTTCCAAATGATGCCTTGAGTGAAGATTTTGTGTTCGTAAAGCGCGATGAGCGCGCCGAGATTCCGCGGCGTGATTTTTTTGATGAGCAGTGAATTGCTCGGCCTGTTACCCGGAAACACCTTGTGAGGCAACAGCCGCTCCAAATCATCACCCGCCAGCCCCGCGGCGCTCAATTCAGCGCGCACCTCGTCCGCGGTCTTGCCGCGCATCAGCGCCTCGGTCTGGGCGAAAAAATTCGCCAGCAAAATCGCGTGATGCTCGCCGATGGGGTTATGGCTCTCAATGGGCGCGAGAAAATCACAGGGGATCAGTTTGGTGCCCTGGTGTATCAATTGATAAAAGGCATGCTGGCCGTTGGTGCCGGGCTCACCCCAGATCACCGGACCAGTGCTGTAATCCGCCACCTCACCTTCACGATCGATGCGTTTGCCGTTGCTCTCCATGTCGCCCTGCTGAAAGTAGGCGGCGAAGCGGTGCAGGTATTGATCGTAGGGCAGGATGGCCTGGGTCTGCGCGCCGAAGAAATTGTTGTACCACACCCCGAGCAGGGCGAGGATCACCGGCAGATTTTGCGCCAAGGGCGCGCTGCGGAAATGCTCGTCCATTTCGTGCGCGCCCGTCAGCATCTCTTCGAAATGGTCCATGCCGATGGCCAGCACGATGGGCAGACCGATGGCGCTCCACAGCGAGTAACGCCCGCCCACCCAATCCCAAAACTCGAACATGTTTTGCGGGTCGATGCCAAACGCGGTGACTTCCTTGGTGTTAGTCGACAGCGCGACGAAGTGTTTGGCGACGGCCGCCTCGTCCCGCGCCTGCTCTAAAAACCAAGCACGGGCGCTGCGGGCATTGGTCAGTGTCTCTTGGGTGGTGAAGGTCTTCGAGGCGATGACGAACAAGGTGGTTTCGGGATCGAGGCCGCGCAAGGTTTCGACGAGATGAGTCGCGTCCACATTGGAAACGAAATGCGGCCGCAAACCGCCTTTGCCATAGGGCTTGAGCGCCTCGCACACCATCACCGGCCCGAGGTCGGAGCCGCCGATGCCGATGTTCACCACGTCGGTAAGACGCTTGCCGCTGTAACCCCGCCATGCGCCGCCGCGCACCTGCTCGCTGAAGCGGCGCATCTGCGCCAGCACCGCGTTGACCTTGGGCATCACGTCGGCGCCATCGGCGAGGATGGGCCGGTTGGAGCGGTTGCGCAGCGCCACGTGCAGCACCGCGCGGTTTTCCGTGAAGTTGATCTGCTCGCCACTGAACATTTTCTCCGTCCACTGACGCAGCCGCGCCTGCCGCGCCAAGTCCAGCAGCAACGTCATGGTCTCCTCGGTGACGATGTTCTTGGAATAATCCAGCAAGAGTTCGTTGAAGGTCAGTGAAAATTTAGCGAAGCGCTGGGGGTCGGCGGCGAACAAATCGCGCATGGACGTATGGCGCAAGGTTTGGTAATGCGCTTGCAGCGCCTGCCACGCGGCGGATTGTATTAAGACGGACATCCATTCCCCTCTAAGCTGAAACTCGTCATTTTTTACGCAGGGTGGCTACGCGGCGCCAACCCTGCTGCATCAATACGCCTCCAAATTGGCGCCCTTGGCATCCAGCGAGTGGCGCCAGAATTGATCCTCGCGCTCGAACAAGCGGTAGGTGCCGCGCGGCCCCCAACTGCCAGCGGCGTAGGTATTGATGAAGTCGCGCTCCATCGACCACACCTTGACGATGGGGTCCACCACCCGCCAGGCCCATTCTACCTCATCATAACGCAAGAACAGGGTGCGATCGCCTTCGATTACGTCGAGCAGTAGATCGCCGTAGGCGTCGAATTCAGTATCGCCTTCGTTGCGGTAACTGGCATCCAAGCTGGTGGTGCGGGTACGCATTTCCAGGCCCGGCACCTTGACCTGCAATTCCATACGCAGGCATTCCTTGGGTTGCAGGCCCAGCATCATCCAATTGGGTTTCAATTGCTCCAAACGGGTGTTGCGGAACAGATGGTGCGGCGGGTGCTTGAAACGGATATTGATGGCCGAGGCGCCTTCCTCCATGCGTTTGCCGGTACGCAGATAAAACGGCACGCCCTTCCAGCGCCAGTTGTCGACGTAAAGCTTGACCGCGGCATAGGTCTCGGTGGTGCTGCGCGGGTCCACGCCTTCTTCTTCGAGATAACCCGGCACCATTTTGTCATTAATCATGCCTTGGGCGTACTGGCCGCGAAAGGCGTGGGCATGCACCGCATTTTGCGGAATGGGCCGGATCGATTTCAGCACCTTGACCTTTTCATCACGCAGCGATTCCGCGTCCATCATCGCCGGCGGCTCCATCGCCACCAGGGTGAGGAGTTGCAGCAGATGACTTTGAATCATATCGCGCAAGGCGCCCGCGCCTTCGTAGTAATCGGCACGGCCCTCGACACCGAGGGTCTCGGAATGAGTGATCTGCACATGGTCGATGTACTGGCGGTTCCACAGCGGCTCCAACATCAAATTGGCGAAGCGGAACACCAAGACATTCTGCACCGTGCCCTTGCCGAGGTAATGATCGATGCGGTAAATCTGGCTCTCTTTGAGATGTTTGTGCATGCCCTGCTGCAAGATCTGCGCGCTGAGCAGGTCGTAGCCAAAGGGTTTTTCGATCACCACCCGGCGCCAGCCGCTCTGTTCCGAAAGCAAGCTCGCCGCGCCCAAACGCTGGATGGACTCGCCGAAATCGCTGGGACGGATGGCCATGTAGAAAATAATATTGCTGGGAAAACGCGGATCGTCGATCAAGGTGGCTTTCAACCGCTCCACCGACTCACCGTCGTGCAAATCACCTTGCAGGTAGTACAGCCGTTCCTTGAAACGCGCGAAGGCCTTGGCGTTGAGATTATCGCCGTTCTTCTCGCGCAACATGCCCTCCACTTCGTCCATCCACGCCTCGCGTTCCCAAGGGCGGCGGCCGAAGGCGACGATCACCATCTTCTCGGGCAGACGCCCCGCCTCTTCCAATTGAAACAACGAGGGCATCAATTTGCGGCGGGCAAGATTGCCGGTCGCGCCAAAAATCACCAAGCTGCAAGGCTGCATCGTTATTCCCCCGCCTTCTTCACCGCATGACCGCCGAAGGCGTTGCGCATCATCGACAATAAGCGATAGGGATAGCCTTCCTTGTCTTGACTGGCGAAACGCATCTGCAAGGCCAGGGTCAGCACCGGCGCCGGCACGCCTTGGGCGATGGACTCCTCCACCGTCCAGCGGCCCTCGCCGGAATCGGCCACATAGGGCGCGATGCCCTCGAGTTTCTGATCGTTCTTGAGCGCCTCGGCGGACAGATCCAGCAACCAGCTGCGCACCACCGAGCTGTGGCGCCACAACTCCGCGATCTGCGCCAGATCGAGATTGAATGCCTCCTTGCCGCGCAGCAAGGCGAAGCCCTCGGCGAAGGCCTGCATCATGCCGTACTCGATGCCGTTGTGGATCATCTTGGTGAAGTGGCCCGCGCCCACCGGCCCGACATGGGCCCAGCCGCGATCGGCGGCGGGGGCCAGCACTTTTAGCGCGGGAATGACATGCGCCACCACCTCCGGCGCGCCGCCCACCATCAGGCAGTAGCCGTTGGCCAAACCCCAGACACCGCCGGAGGTGCCGGCATCCATGAAGCCGATGTCGTGCTGCGCGCACAAGGCGCCGCGGCGTTCGCCGTCGTGAAAGTTGGAGTTGCCGCCATCGACGATGACATCGCCCGGGGCCAGCATGGGAATCAATTCGTGAATGGCCTGCTCCGTGGCCTCACCGGCGGGGAGCATCAGCCACACCACCCGCGGCGCCGTCAGCTTGCTCACCACGTCCGCCAAGGACGCGGCGGGGATCAAACCGTCTTCCGCGGCAAGCGTGTTGACGATCTCCGGTGAGCGATTGTAGCCCACCACCTCGATGCCGCCGCGGCACAAGCGCCGCGCCATATTGCCACCCATCTTCCCTAAGCCTACCATTGCCATGCGCATAAAAATCCTTTCTCCTTGCGTCGTGCGCCACGCTTCGCGGCGCGTCCGGGTCTCCACTATATCGCCACTAGGGCACAGCACCTTTAATCCGTAGCTTAGCACCCTGCTTTACGCTAATTCTCTATGCTAAGGTAACAAGCATCTGATACTAATGTTAGGCCTTATATCACGCCTCCGCTGCTAGGAAAGGACCCCGTGGCCAAACCCGCACCGCGCCCCGCGAAAAAACTCAAAATTCTCTTTGCCGCCAGTGAGGCCCACCCGCTGATAAAAACCGGCGGCCTCGGTGACGTCGCGGGCGCCTTGCCCGCCGCGCTCCATAATTTAAGGCAAGACGTGCGCCTGATCCTCCCCGCCTATCGCGCGGCCATGCTTGGCATCGGCAATCTAAAGATAGTGAGTCTGAGCCTGCAGACTGATCCGTATCCGCTACGGCTGCTGGAAGGCAAACTGCCCGGCAGCGGCGTGCGCGTGTGGCTGGTGGATGCGCCGCACTACTTCGACCGCGACGGCAACCCCTACACCGGCGCCGACGGCCATGACTGGCCCGACAATGCCGCGCGCTTCGCCACCTTCGCCCGTGCCGTCAGCGCGGTGGCGCTCGATCAGGCCGGCCTGCGCTGGCGGCCCGATGTGGTGCATTGCAACGATTGGCAGACCGGCTTGGTGCCGGCCCTGCTGTCTTTGGAGCCCGCCCGCCCCGCCACGGTGTTCACCATTCACAATCTAGCCTATCAAGGCATCTTTCCCGCGGCGGATTACCGCAGCCTCGGTCTGCCGCCGCAACTATGGGCGATGGACGGCCTGGAATTTTATGGCCAGGCCTCCTATATCAAAGGTGGCCTCAATTACGCGGACATGCTCAACACCGTCAGCCCGACGTACGCCGAAGAGATCCGCACCCCCGCCTTCGGCTGCCAATTGGACGGGCTGTTGCGCGCCCGCGCCGCGCGCTTGACCGGCATCCTCAACGGCGCGGACTACGCCGAGTGGGACCCCGCCACCGACCCCCACTTGCCGCAGCACTACAGCGCGAACGCCTTGCAAGGCAAGGCCGCCAATAAATCCGCGCTGCAACAGGAATTGGGCCTGCCCCGCGCCGCCGAGGTGCCGCTCATCGGTTTCGTCGGCCGGCTGGTGGAACAGAAAGGCGTGGATTTGCTCTTGACCATCCTGCCGCAACTGCTGCAACAGGAGGTGCAAGTGGTCATCCTCGGCAGCGGCAACAAGGCCTTCGAAACCGCATTAGCCGCCCTGGCCGTCCATTACCCGCAACGCTGCCACGTCAAGATCGGTTTCAGTGAAGCGCTCGCCCATCGCATCGAGGCCGGGGCCGATTTATTTTTAATGCCCTCACGTTACGAGCCCTGTGGCTTGAATCAAATCTACAGCCTGCGTTACGGCACGCTGCCGTTAGTGCGGCGCACCGGCGGCCTGGCCGACACCGTGCAAGATTGGAGTGAAGGCACGGACCGCGCCACCGGCTTCGTCTTCGACGAGGCCACGCCCCGCGCCCTGCTCGACACCCTGCTGCGCGCCCTCAAACTCTACGGCAGCGACCGGCGCGGCTGGCGCCGGGTCATGGCCAACGCCATGGCCCGCGACTACAGCTGGCAGCAAAGCGCCAAGGCCTATCTCGAACTTTACCGGCTCGCCATCACGCACGCGGGGGCAGGCAAAGCGCCATAAACCGGTATAATGGCCGCCCTTGCGCCCCCGCCGGCCTAGCCGCGCGGCGGTGTGTCCACACCCATCTAACGACAAAGTCAGTGAAGAGATATGAGCGATAAACAACTGCGCGCCCGCGTCAAACTGTTAGGGAAACTCTTGGGCAATGTCTTGCGCGCCCAAGCGGGCGGCCATGTCTACGCCGCGGTGGAGACCTTGCGCCGGGGTTACATCAGCCTGCAAAAAGAAGACAGTCCGCGCAAACGCGCCCGGCTCGACAAGCTCATCAGCAAGCTCGACCCCGACACCCTCACCCACGTGGTGCGCGCCTTCAGCACCTATTTCAGTCTGGTCAATCTCGCTGAAGAGGCCTACCAACATCAACAACGCTACGCGCAGATTCGCAAGGGCGGGCCGCTGTGGGTGGGCTCCTTCGATCACACCCTGCGCAGTTTTCACGCCCAGGGCATCAGCGCCGAGCAGCTGCAAACCCTGCTCGACAACTTATTCTACATGCCGGTGTTCACCGCCCACCCCACCGAGGCCAAGCGCCGCACCATCATGGAAGCGCTACGGCGCATCTTTCTCAGCAGCGAAAAACTCGACGACCCGCGCCTCGGCGCGGAGGAAGAGGCGCAGATCACCCGGCAATTGGAAAGCGAGATCCAAATTCTGTGGAAGACCGATGAGGTGCGCACCAACCGCCCGCAGGTCAAAGACGAAATCCGCAACGGCCTGTTCTATTTTCAAGAGAGCCTGTTCGATGCCGTGCCGCGCCTCTATCGCGGCTTGGAAAAAGGCATACGCCGCGTCTACGGCGAAGGCCAGCACGCACCGGTGAGCGTGCCGAGTTTTCTGCGTTTCGGCTCGTGGATCGGCGGCGACCGCGACGGCAACCCCTTCGTCACCCCCGAGACCACGGTGCTGGCCGTGCGCTTGCATGCGCGCACCGCGGTGCTGACCTATCTCTCGCGCATCACCCGTTTGAGCCGCATCCTCACGCACTCCAGTTTGCTATGCCGCCCCTCGGACGAATTCATGCACAGCCTGCGCCGCGACGAAACCCTGCGCGCCAAGGCCTTCCGCGACACCCCCGAGCGTTTCGGCAACGAACCCTATCGCCGCAAACTCTATCTCATGCGCCATCGCCTCGAACACAATTTAATGTTCATCAAGGCGCGGCTGGAAGAACGCAACGAGGAACACGAAGACCGCTACCGCGACGCCCGGGAATTGCTGGGTGATCTCCACCTCATCCGCGATTCGCTCATCAGTCACGGTGACGGCGTCATCGCCGCCGGTGAATTGCAAGACGTCATCCGTCTAGTGGAGACCTTCGGCTTTTTCCTGGTGCGGCTCGACATTCGTCAAGAGTCCACGCGCCACGGCAACGCGGTGGCGGACATCCTCGCCCACAGCGGCGGCAAGCTGGATTATCCGGCGCTCGATGAAAACGCGCGGCTGGCGCGGCTCGGCGAACTCATCGATCAAAGCGAACCGTTGCTGATCGACATGAACAAGCTGACGCCGGAGACGCACGAGACCTTGCAGGTCTTCGAGGTGATGGCGCGCATGCGCGAGGAGGTGAGCGTTGATGCCTTCGGCAATTACGTGATCTCCATGACCCATCACGCCAGCCATGTACTGGAAGTGATGCTGCTAGCACGGGTCGCGGGCCTAGCCGGGCGCAACGGCAAAGGGATTTTTTGCCACTTGCACGTCACGCCGCTGTTCGAAACGATCGATGACTTGAACCGCATCGAAGACGTGCTGAGCGATTTGCTCGACCATCCGGTGTATTCCGCCCTGCTCGCGGTATCGGGCAAACAGCAGGAAATCATGCTGGGTTACTCGGACTCGTGTAAGGACGGCGGCATCATCGCCTCCTCGTGGAAACTCTACGAAGCGCAGAAAAAAATCGTCGCCATCACCGCGCCGCGCGGGGTGATGTGCCGCCTGTTCCACGGCCGCGGCGGCACCGTGGGCCGGGGCGGCGGACCCACGCACGAAGCGATCCTGTCGCAGCCGCAGGGCACGGTGCATGGCCAGATCAAATTCACCGAGCAGGGCGAAGTGCTGTCGTACAAATACAGCAACAGCGAAACCGCGATGTACGAGCTCACCATGGGCATCACCGGCCTGATGCAGGCCAGCCGCAATCTCATCGGCGAGACCCGAGAAGACCGCAACGATTATCTCGGCATCCTCGACGAGCTGGCGGCGGGCGGCGAGAGCGCCTATCGCGGCCTCACCGATCACACCGCCGGCGTTTTGGATTATTTCTACGAAGCCACGCCGGTGAGCGAGATCGGTCTGCTCAATATCGGTTCGCGTCCCAGCCACCGCAACAAGAGCAGCCGTTCCAAATCCTCGATCCGCGCCATTCCCTGGGTGTTCGGCTGGGCGCAATCACGCCACACCCTGCCGGCGTGGTACGGCATCGGCACCGCCTTGGAGAACTGGCGCGCCCACGAACCCGACCACTTGGCGAAACTGCAACGCATGTATCAAGAGTGGCCGTTCTTCCGCTCCATGCTCAGCAACACGCAAATGGCGCTGTTCAAGGCCAATATGACCATCGCCCGGCAATACGCCGACTTGGTAAGCGACCAGGCCATGGCGCAACAAGTATTCGACCGCATCAACGACGAGTATCGCCGCACCGTTACTCAAGTACTCAATGTCGTGGGCGCGCGAGGTTTGATGGAAGAGAACCCGGCGTTGGCCTTTTCACTCTCAAGGCGCAATCCCTATCTCGATCCGCTCAACCACATTCAGATCACCCTGCTCGAACGTTATCGCGACATCACGCTCAGCGAAGCGGAGCGGGTGTTGTGGCTGGACCCGCTGCTGCGTTCCATCAATGCCATCGCCGCGGGCATGCGCAATACGGGTTGAGTTAGCGCTACAAGTCAAAGACCCGGGCCGGAAGTCTCAGATTTCCGGCCCGCTGGTCATAAAAACGCAACATAACTGTCGTAGAGTGATTGAGTTTGAAATCGCGCGGCGGACCGCTCATGTCGTATAAACGCTATTTCGCCGAACTCATCGGCACTTTTATTTTGGTCTTCGCCGGTACCGCCGCCATCGTGGTCAACGACATCAGCGGCGGCGCCATCACCCATGTCGGCATCGCCCTGGTGTTCGGCTTGGTGGTCGCCGCGCTCATTTACACCCTGGGCGACATCTCCGGCGCCCATCTCAATCCGGCGGTGAGCATCGGCTTCTGGGCCGCGGGCCGCCTGCACGCCCGCGAACTGCCGCCCTATCTGTTCAGCCAGAGCGCCGGGGCGCTGCTGGCCAGTCTCGCGGTGAAGCTACTCTTCTTAAACGGGCACACCAGTCTCGGCGCCACCCTGCCCGCGGGCGGCGCGGGACAAAGCTTCGTGCTCGAAGTGATCCTCAGCTTCATCCTCATGCTCACCATCATCAACGTCGCCACCGGCGCCAAGGAAAAAGGCCTGATGGCCGGGGTGGCGGTGGGCGCGGTGGTGGGCTTGGAGGCCCTGTTCGCCGGGCCGATTTCCGGCGCCTCGATGAACCCGGCGCGCTCCTTGGGCCCGGCGCTGGTGAGCGGCCACCTCGATGCGCTTTGGATCTATTTGAGCGCGCCCTTGATCGGCGCTTGTTTGGCGATACCCTGTTGCCGTTGCCTGCGTGAGAAGGAGTGCTGTATATGAAAAAAATTCTGTTCGTGTGCGTGGAAAATTCCTGCCGCAGCCAAATGGCCGAGGCCTTCGCCCGCATGCACGGCGCCGGGATGCTTGAAGCCTACAGCAGCGGCTCGCGGCCTTCGGGCAGAGTCAACGAGCGCGCGGTGCAATTCATGCGCGAGCGCGGCTATGATTTAAACCGGCACGGTTCCAAGGCACTCAGCGAAATTCCCACCGTGGAATACGACTACGCCATCACCATGGGCTGCGGCGACGAGTGTCCTTTGGTGCGCGCCAGACAACGCGAGGACTGGGGCATCCCCGACCCCAAACACATGTCCGACGACGACTTTCGCGCAACCCGCGACCTCATCGAAAAAAAGGTGCAAGCGTTGATCGCTCAATTGCGGGCTTGAGCCATCCGCGCGGACGCGAATAAAAAACGGCCCCGCACGGGGCCGTTTTCATCACTGCACTCAAGCGGCGTTTAGAAATTCACGCCCAGTTTGGCCAGGGCGCGGAAGTTGTCCAAACCCTCATCATTGACGCCCAGCGTTTTACCTTCGGTGACTTGATAGCGCGCTTCCACGCCGGCGAAGAACGCGCCGCGATAGTATTGCGCACCGGCGCCCACTTGCAGGGCGAACATATCGGCGTCCGCACCCGCCTTGCTATCGGCCATCACATAGCCGAGACCGGGGCCGAAGCCCAGCGCCCAATTGGGCGTGAGGTCGATAGTGTAATGCGGATTGAGTTCGAGGCTGCTCACCTCCAAACCGCCGTCGTCGTATTGGGTGTAACTGAGCTGCTGGCGCACGCGGTTAGTCGGCGGCTGCAAGAGAATGCAATTGAAGGCGAACTCCACGCCCACGGCCTCGGCGCTGCCGCCCTGCTTGGAATCGGGATCGAACACGCCGTAGATGACGGAGACGGTGGGCTTGAGTTCGAAACCGGCGTCATTCAGCGGCAACAGGCGCCAGCCGCCCTCGCCCGCCGCGGCGGAACCGCCCGCCAAAAGGGCAGCCGCGGCCCCCAGCGCCAGTAGTTTATTTTTGATTAAACGCGTTTTCATGGTACCCCCGCGATAATTAATATTAGGAATACCTAATATTACACCTCGACGCATATACGTCAACGCAAGGCCCAGGGGCAATCAAGAAAAGTTACGCCACCTGCACCGGGATGGCGTTGCTGGTGCGCACTACGTGGTTGTGCTCGTCGAGATACACCAGGGTGGGTTTGAAATTGGCCAGCTCGTGCTGGTTGAGAATGGCGTAGGTACAGATAATCACCCGGTCGCCGGGTCCGGCCTTGTGGGCCGCGGCGCCGTTTACCGAGATGATGCCCGAACCCGCTTCGGCGCGGATGGCATAGGTGGTGAAACGCTCGCCATTGGCCTTGTTGTAGATTTGAATCTGCTCGTACTCATGGATGCCCGCCAAGTCCAGCAAGGCGCCGTCGATGGCGCAGGAGCCCTCATATTCCAGCTCCGAGTGGGTGACCCGGGCGTGGTGAAGTTTGGATTTGAGCATCGTGTACTGCATAAACCGGCTATCCCTCAGCGGATGACGTCCGCGCCCGCCGCAACGGCGGCGCACGCACTAGCGTTCGACAAGTGATTATGGGGATTTACTCTGGATTCTTCAATGTCACGGGCAAATTATCGATGAGCCGTGTTTGTCCGAGCCAGGCCGCCGCGAGGATTATCAACCGTGAATCAGCTGCTTGGGGTTCAGCAAGGTCATCGGCGCGGCGAATGCTGACATAATCCGGCCGCAGCCCGCCCTCCACCAGCATCTCACTCGCTTGCGCACAGAGCGCTTGATAATCCCGTTTGGCCGTCACCAACACCTCCCCCGCCCAGCGCAGGGCACGGTAGAGGCCAGGCGCCCGCGCACGCTCCTCGGTGGAGAGGTAACCGTTACGCGAACTCAGGGCCAAACCATCGGGCTCGCGCACCGTGGGCAGACCGATGATCTCGATGGGCAGGCACAGATCCGCCACCATACGCCGCACCACTAAGAGCTGCTGATAATCCTTTTCACCGAACACCGCGACATGCGGCCGCACCGCGTTGAATAATTTGGCGACCACCGTGGCGACGCCAGCAAAGTGACCGGGCCGCGAAGCGCCGCATAAAATATCGGACAGTCCCGGCACCAGCACCTGGGTTGTATGTTCAGCCCCAAAGGGATAGAGCTCGCTCGCCTCGGGCGCGAACAAGAGATGCACCCCGCTCTCCGCCAGCTTGAGGCTGTCTTGTTTGAGGGTACGGGGATAGGTGCCGAAATCCTCACCCTCAGTGAACTGGGTGGGATTGACGAAGATGCTCACCACCACCCGGTCGGCGGCGCGGGCGGCGCGCTTGACCAAGTGCAAATGCCCCTCATGCAGATTACCCATGGTGGGCACGAAGGCGACACGCTCACGGCGGCCGCGCCACTGGTCCACCGTGGCGCGCAATTGCGCGATGGTGTGTACGGTCTGCATCTTCTGTACTACTCGAAACAGTGTTCCGGCGCGGGAAAGGCGCCACTCTTTACCGCCTGCACATAGGCCTCCACCGCCGCCCTCACGCTGGTCTGTCCCTGCATGAAGTCACGGGCGAATTTGGGCCGGTGGCCGGGGGTGATGCCCAGCATATCGTAGAGCACCAGCACCTGGCCATCACAGGCCGGCCCGGCGCCGATACCGATGACGGGGATGTCCACGGCGCGGGTGATCTGTTCGGCGAGCACGACGGGGACGCTCTCCACCAGCAAGACATCGGCGCCCGCCGCTTGCAGGGCTTGGGCATCTTGCAGCATCTGTTGCGCGGCCTGCTCATCGCGGCCCTGCACGCGGTAGCCGCCCAAACGGTGCACCGACTGCGGCTGCAATCCGAGATGCGCGCACACCGGAATGCCGCGCGCGGTGAGCTGACGCACGGTCTCGACTTGAATGGCGCCGCCTTCCAGCTTGACCATATGCGCGCCACCCTCCTGCATCAGCCGCGCGGCGTTGCCCAGCGCTTGCTGCGGCGTGGCATAACTCATGAAGGGCATGTCCACCATCAACAAGGCACGGCGGCGGCCGCGCGCCACGGCGGCGCTGTGATAGATCATTTCGTCCATGGTGACCGGCACCGTGGTCTCGCGGCCCTGCACCACCATGCCCAGCGAATCGCCCACCAGCAACACCTCGACGCCCGTCGCGTCCAGCAGCGCGGCGAAGCTGGCGTCGTAGGCGGTGAGGCACACGAATTTCTCGCCCGCGTGACGCAATTTTCGCAGCGTATTGACCGTCACCGCGCCGCCCGCCGCCGGCTTGTTTGCGCTCATGCCAGCATGTCCGCGGGCAAGGGGTTAATGTAGTGGCGGCCGCTGCGGCTGCGGCGGATGTGCTCAACCAAGGTTTGGTAATCCTCTTCGTTATCCACCCAATCAATGTCGGCGGCGTTGACGATCAGCAGCGGCGAATTAGCGTAGTGATAAAACAGCTGGGCATAGGCGTCGGCCAGCCGTTGCAGATAGGCGGACTCGATGAAGCGTTCATAAGCGATGCCGCGGCGTTTGATGCGTTCCAGCAGCACATCCACCGGCGCCTGCAGATAGATCACCAAATCCGGCTGCGGCGCGGCGACCGAGACATGGGCGTAGACCTGCTCATACAGCCGCAACTCATCATCGTCCAAAGTGAGCTGAGCGAACAGGCGGTCTTTCTCCAAGAGAAAATCGCTGATCAAACGGCCGCGGAACATATCGCCTTGACGCAAGTGCTCCACTTGCTGCACCCGCTGAAACAGAAACGACAACTGCGTGGGCAGCGCGGCTTGCCGCGGCTGCTGATAGAAACGTTCGAGGAAAGGATTGTCCTCGGCACGCTCCAGCAACAGCTCGCTGGCGAAGGTCTCCGCCAAACGCCGCGCCAGGCTGGTTTTGCCTACCCCTATCGGGCCTTCGACGATGATGTAGCCGGGCGCGTCTTGACTCATACCGCGGCGTGCATGGCCTGCAAGGCCGGAGGCGGACAACTCGCCATTAGATTGGCCAGGCTGCCAGCGCCGGGAATGTGCAACTCGGGCGCGATTTCATGCAGCGGAAACAACACGAAGTCACGCACCGGCAAGCCGGGGTGAGGCACGGTCAGCGCTTCACCCTCATGAGTTTGATCGCCATAGAGCAACAAATCCAAATCCAAGGTGCGCGGCCCCCAGCGATCGCCGTCGCGGACGCGGCCGTGCTGCGCCTCGATGAAATGCAGCTCCTGCAATAATTCGTGGGCCGACAGATGCGTGTCCAACGCCGCCACGGCGTTGACGTAATCGGGCTGCGCGCGCTCACCCAGCGGCTTGCTGCGATACAAAGAAGAATAGGCGACGCAACATGTCGCGGTAATGGAATCCAATGAGGCCAGTGCGCTGCGAATTTGCCGCACTGGATGATTAAGATTACTGCCCAGGCCCACATAGGCCCGCACTAGACTGGAATTCATGTTCTTCCCCCTCGCGTTATGGCAACCCGTTGCCGGGACCTCAGCCGTTGGATGTTGGTTTGTCTTGCTCGGCCGTCTTCCGTTTGGCCCGCCGTACACGACGTTTCTTCCCTGTCGCCCCCGCCTTGCCCGCCCCCCGGACCCGGCTAAGTCGCCCATTCTCATCCAAGGTCTGAAACTCTGTCCACCATTGGCATAATTCCCCCAAATCCTCTCCGGATTCAGCGCGCAACAATAAAAAATCATAGGCGGCGCGGAAGCGGGGGTGTTCGAGGAGCTTGACCGGCCGCAAGCCGGTGATTTTTTTGAGCCGGGGCTGCATCGCCCAGATCTCCCGCATGGGCAGACTGAAACGTTTAGGCAGTGAAATGTGCGCCAATTGGGCGTCGACCACGTCTTTGGCGGCGTCCTGCAAGGCCTGCGTTTCGGGCTCGCCGGCGGCCTCGCGCTCGGCCAGGGCCTGGCGCAGCGGCTCCCACAACAGGGCCGCGTACAAAAACGCCGGGGTCACGGGCTTATCCTCGGCAATGCGCTGATCGGTATTGGCCAGCGCCCGCGCCAGCATAATCTTGGGATAACCCTGCTCTTCCTTGGCGAGACAGGCCTCGGTTTGCGGAAAAAGGTAGGCGAACAAACGATAGTGGCGCAGCAGCTCGAAGGTTTCGAGTCCGCAGCCGCCCTGCAAGAGTTTGAGGCTCTCATCGAATAAGCGCGCCGGCGGAATCTCCTCCAGCAAATGGCCGAGTTCGAAGATCGCCGCCTCGGTGTCGCGGTGAATGCGAAAGCCAAGCTTGGCGGCGAAGCGCACCGCGCGCAACATCCGCACCGGGTCTTCACGGAAGCGCTGCACCGGATCGCCGATCATGCGCAACACACCGGCCAGCAGATCTTTCATGCCGCCGACGAAATCCACCACCGAGAAATCTTCAATGTTGTAATACAGGGCGTTGATGGTGAAATCGCGGCGCCAGGCGTCTTCCTCGATGGTGCCGTAGACATTGTCGCGCAAGATACGGCCGCCCTCAGTGCGGGCCTCGTCTTCGCTGGCACCGTCACCCTGGGCGCGGAAGGTGGCCACTTCAATCACATCGCGCCCGAAACGCACATGGGCAAGACGGAAGCGCCGCCCGATCAACAGGGAATTGCGGAAGAGTTTCTTCACCTCTTCCGGCAGGGCGTCGGTGGCGATGTCGAAATCCTTGGGCTCACGCCCCAGCAACATATCGCGCACGCCGCCGCCCACCAGACAGGCGGCGAAACCCGCTTCCTTCAAACGGTAGAGCACCTTGAGGGCGTTGGGGTTGATATTGGACCGCGAGATCGCGTGCTCCGAGCGGGGTATGATGCGTGACCGTGCGTTAATAGTGCGACCTTCCAAGGCGTGCGGTGGCTAACTTCTTCTTTTCAAAAACTTGTCAGTTCAAGTCGCCGCGTATAATATCCGCTTTTCGCGCGCCGTCGCAACGCACAACCGCTCCCTTCGTCTAGCGGCCTAGGACATCGCCCTCTCACGGCGAGAACAGGGGTTCGAACCCCCTAGGGAGCGCCATTTTCAGCGGCCCGCCCGCCCGCGGCGGCGCCCCTGCGGCGGCTGATTGATCCGCAGCACACCCCGCACCGGGTCCCAAATCACATCGGCATCGGGGTCGATAGCGCCCTCCCACAGCAGCGTGTCACCCTCCAGCACCCGCAATTGCCGCTCCTCCTGCACCGCCTCCACCTCTTCCAGCAGGGCCTGCGTCCGCTGCAGCACCGCCTCGGCGTAATCCGCCTCCCAGCCGCCGCCGTACACCGCCGCGCCGCGGTCATTGGGGCGGCTGCGCTTGTATTTATGGCCAACGCTGAAACCGATGGTGCCGCCGGCCTGGAAGAAGCGCTGAATACTCTCGCACAGCACCCGCGCCAGACGCGCCTGCCCCGCCTCCGAGCGCAGCCATTCGGCGTGTTGAGGATTGCTGGCGAACAGCGGCTCGAGCAGCAAGGCCGGCATATCGGTGTAGCGCAGATTAAAATCACCGCGCCCGCCGTAGCCGCCCACCATGATGCCGGCGTCGCCGCCCACCGGCACGGCGAACTCGCGCGCCATCGCCGCCGCGTACCAGCGCCCCCAGTTCTTACTGGTCTGCGAGGCGTTGGCGCCGGTAATCACCACCGTGTACTTGGCGGAAGGATCGGTGCTGCTGTTGAAATGATGTTCGACATAGGCCACGCAGCCGTCGGCGTTAGCGGCCCGCTGCCGTTCCAGATACTCGCCCTTGTAAAATTTCACCTTGTACATGGCACCACCTCCCTGCCCAAGCCCGAGAACCCCTCGCCCCTTAATCTACGGGATAAATCTAGCCGTGTCGCCACCCCGCCGCCCGCCGCTCAAACGCAAGATTGCCCGTGCCGATAACCCCCTAAAGTACGCCCGTCCGCCCTGCCCCGCGAGGTGAATCATGAAAATCGACTCCGCCATGCAATCCGCCCTCTCCGGCATGCAGAAAGGACTCAGCGATATGAAAGGCAACGCGGCCAAGGTGGCCGGCGCCGGGAGCTTCACGAGTGACAATCCAGCCGACTTGGCCCAACCCTTAGTGGAATTACAAAGCAATCGCCTCCAGATCGAGGCCTCGGCCAAGGCGCTCAAGGCCGCCGCCGACACCGTGGGCAGCCTCATCGACATCCTCGCCTAACCTAGATTCCGTCGCCCCCGTCATCCAAAAATGATGGCGGCGCTAAAAGTGGACTAAGCACCCCGTCCGCTACGCGTCCACCCCTCATTGGAAAGGAGGGGAGATATAAATCTTTTTCCCCTCCTCTTTGAGGAGGGGTGCCCCGCAGCGGCGGGGTGGTAAAGAAGCCGACACCCTCAATCAAAGCCTTAAAACGAGCTTTGAATCTATTCAACGATGACTACCGATGCCGGCGATCAAAAACTTGAGCACCAACACCTTAAAACGAACTCTGAATCTATTCAGCGATGACTACGGTATGCCGCGGCCCGCAGGAAACGATTCGTACATCCATGTACGAATCGACCTCGGTCTCGCGGCGTTGATTCCTTTCGCTCCGGCCGACCTGCGGCCGCCACGACGCGCCAGTGTGCGCATCGCCTCATGGCGACCACGGTGATTGACGCCGCTGCGCGGCGACCGCGTGCTCATCGCCATCATTTCGTTCTCCTTGACCCGTCGTCGCAATTCAATCGATCGCTTCCAGCACCCGCGCTTGGCGGCGGCCCTCCTCTTCATCGACGAAATACAGCACCGCCGCGCCCACCGCGAACAAACCCACCACCGCCCACAGCGAGGCGCGTGTACTGCCGCTGAGCACAGCCACCACCCCCATCAAAGCTGGGCCGAGCACCGCGGCGAACTTGCCCAGCATATTGTAGAAACCAAAAAACTCCGCGGCCTTGTCCGCGGGAATCAGCCGCGCGTACAAAGAGCGGCTGAGCGCTTGCACCCCGCCCTGCACCAGACCAATCACCGCCGCCAAGATATAAAACTCATGCACCTGATCCATGCGCATCGCCCACAGCGTCACCGCGACGTACACGGCGATGGCGATGAACAGCCCGCTCTTGGCGCCGAAGCGTTCACCCAATTTGCCGAACACCAGCGCCGCCGGGAATCCCACGAACTGCGTGATGAGCAAGGCCACGATCAAACTCTCAGCTTTGAAGCCCAGCGACAAACCGTAATCCACCGCCATGCGGATGATGGTGTCCACCGCGTCGATGTAACACCAATAGGCGATCAGAAAGGTGAACACCACCCGCAGGCGGCGTATCTCGCGGAAGGTGGCCGCCAACTGCCGCAGACCGCCCGCCACCCATTGCGCGACGCCGGGTACTTGCGCCGCACGCGGCTCGCGCACCCACACCATCACCGGAATGGAAAACAACGCCCACCACAGCGCCACCATCACGAAAGAGACCCGCACCGCCTCGGCGCTGTCCGCCAAGCCGAACACCGGCGGCCATAAAGTCATCGCCACGTTGAGCGCGAACAACAGGCCGCCGCCGAGATAACCCAGCGAATAGCCCAGCGCGGAGACCACATCGTATTTTTCCTTGGGCGCCACCAGCACGATCAAGGCATCGTAAAACACATTGCCGCCGGAAAAACCGATAGTGGCCAGCACGAATAACGCCACCGCCCACTGCCACGCGCCCTGTTCCACGAAATACAGCGCGCCGGTCATCACCACGCCCATGGCGGTGAAGAACAACAAAAACTTTTTCTTGGCGCCGCCCTGATCGGCGATCGCCCCCAGCACCGGCGCCAGCGCCACGATGACCAGACTCGCGAAGGAATTGGCCACGCCTAAACGCAAGGTGCTCTCGGTCACATCCGCGCCCGCGCTCCAATAATTTTTAAAAAAAATGGGGAAGAAACCGGCCATCACCGTGGTGGCGAAGGCGGAGTTGGCCCAATCGTAAAAGGCCCAGGAGAGGGTTTCTTTTTTATTTTTCATTCGCGAGAGACCTCTGTAACCGTAACTGGCAGACAAAACGAAGCGCTTACAATTATTCTCCCTCTCCCTCCAGGAGAGGGCTGGGGCGGGAGAATAAAATAGCCGCACACCATTCCTTCATCCCGTCTTTATTCAGGAAGGAGAAAAAATTCAAAGGCAAGAGCGCCCGTACTCTTTACCGGTCACTAGACTAAGTCAATCACAACCCGGAAACGAGACGAGTCCAGCCGGAAAACCACTCAAGCATTCGAACTCGCCGCGGTTTGAAACACGCGCCGCGTCTCGAACACCGCCGGCGCGAAACGCCGCCCCTCGGCCTTGAGCCGCCGCTTCAACACCCAATCGAACAACAGCGGATTGTAAGGCCGCAGCTCGGACAACAACGCCGCTTCGTCCCCGTCAATGAAGCCGTCTTGCACCAAGGCGCGCAGCGAAAACAGCGGCATCACGCCTGGCAAAGGGTAATCCGAACCGTTAAGCAAACGCGCGTGCCAATCATCGCGCCGCAACAGCGTGTGCAAATACGGTCCGGCGCGATTGATCTGGGTGATGGCGGAAATATCACCGAACAAACGGCCGCGGTACGCGGGCTCATCCATCATCCGCGCGAACAACGCGAAATTCTCCCGCCGCGGCCCGTCCGCGCCGCGATCCAGATCCACGCCCTCGCCCATGGAGGCGCAATGCGCCACGATCACCCGCACCCCCTTTTCCAAAGCGCGGCGCAGACGCAGCGGATTACCGAAATCCTGCGCATCAGCGCCATGCACCGCGAGTTCATCGCCGCCGTGACTCAACAGCGGCAAATCATGACGCGCCATCGCCGCGTAAAAACGGTCACACAAAGGCGAAGCCGGGTCCATGCCCATGGCCGGCGGCAGCCACTTCACCGCGCGCGCGCCGCGCCGCACCGCTTCATCTAGCGCCTCGACGCAATCCGCGCGATAGGGATGCACCGAAGCGATCCACTCAAAACGCGCGGGAAACGCCGCCGCCATCGCCGCCGCGTAATCATTGGGCGCGTGAAACGCACTCAGCGCCTCGACACGTTCACCCGCCTCGTTATAGTGATAATCAAAGGCCAGCAACATCAGCTTCATCCCGGCGGGCAGACCCTCGCACAACTGCCGCAACCGCGCCACATACGCGGCGTCCACGTCGCCATTGTCCGCCACGCATGAGGCATTGAGATAAAAACGCAATTGCGTCGACTGCACGGGGTGCCACACACTGCGCATCGCCGGGTTCACCCACACGCCGCTGGCATTGTCGCCCACCCCGATCAAATGCACATGACTGTCCCAGCACCGCGCCGGATCCAACCCCGCCCACGCATCGAGCACCCACGGATGCGCCGCCAAATGCGGCGGCAACACCGGAGCAAGACAAGGATTCCACAAGCCCTCGTCCGGCCACCAGCGCACACAGGCCGCGCTCACGGCCCCCACACCCAGCAAGCCGAGAAATGCGCGGCGCTTCATGCCGCACATTCTTTACGACGAAATAACCGCACCACTACGCGATCCATTCAATGCTTCCTTCCTCTCTACCGATACATGTAACAGGTATCCGCACCCGCCGTTTATCCGTCAGCTTGAAATGTACACTGAAACTAAACGATGGGTAGAGTTCCGCCCTAGCGAGTAAAACCCGGCAAAGCCTGGCCGCTGCGTCACAGCGGCGCGCGGCTTGGCTGTGCTACCATAAATCGCGTTTCGGGACGACAAGGTGTAAAGGCGTAGATGATATCCTGCGGCACTGAATGCCGCTTGAGAGAGTCACACAATTTAGAGAATGACGATGAAAAAGCTGTATCACACAAAACATTCCGCCCTGGCAAAAATCAGCGGCCTGTTGCTCACTCTGCTGTTAGGCGGCTGTCTCAGCGACGGCAGTGAACTGATTCCGGCGGAAGAGAACGCGGTGCGGGTCAGCGGCCTTACCGTGGGTATCGGCGTCACACCGACTTACACCTGGAATGTCGGCCCCATCTCCTCGCTCAACGTGGTGCGTCTGAGTGACCCCACCAACCCGGTATGGGGCTTCAGTGTGTTCAACGACACGGTTTCCTCGCCGGTCACCCACGGCAATATCCCCAGTGGCGCGCAAGGGGTAGGCGGCAGTGAACCCATTCTCACCGCGGGGATACAATACCGGGTACTGATCGAGCGGCGCACGGAGGGAAGAAGCTTTACCGCCTTCTTCACCCCGCCCGACGGCACCGTCACCAGCACCATACCCGCCGCGCTCAGCAGTTCCGCCGCGGGCGCGCATGCCTTAGCGCTGACCGCCAACGGCACGCCGTGGAGCTGGGGCGCCAACGGCAGCGGTCAATTGGGCACGGCAACCGCGGGCGCGCAGGGCGCGCCGCAAGCGCCGGGGCTGACGCAGGTGGTGGCGGTGGCGGCGGGCGGCGCCCACAGTTTGGCCGTTACCGCCGACGGCGCGGTGTGGAGCTGGGGCGCCAACGGCAGCGGCCAATTGGGCGGCGGCGGCACGGCCGACAGCGCGGTGCCGCTACGCGTGCGCGGTTTAAGCGGCGTGACCGCCGTGGCGGCGGGCGAGCGGCACTCGCTGGCGCTCACCGCCGGCGGCGCGGTGTGGGCCTGGGGCGAGAACAGCAGCAGTCAATTGGGTGACGGCACCACGGTGAACCGCGACACGCCGGTGCAAGTCGGCTTCCTCGGTAAGATAGCGGCCATCGCCGCGGGCAAGCTGCATTCCATGGCCTTGGCGCAAGACGGCACGGTGTGGAGCTGGGGCGGCAATTATCAAGGCCAATTGGGCGATGGCAGCGCCGCCAACGCGGCGGCGCCGGTGCAAGTGCATGCGCCGTGACACCGCTTCAGCGCGGCCGTCCCCGGCACACTGCAGCAGCGCGTCCCGTCTCCGGCGGCGCGGGGCTGATGCAGCGGCGGCCCGCTAACGCACCCGCGCCATCAACACGACGGCCAAGATTAGAAATAAGACCGTGGGCAAGGCGGCGCTCATCAGGGCGGGAAATTGATAGACCAAACCGACGTAGCTGAAGGTTTGATCGAGCAAGTAAAAGCCGATGCCCACGAGCATGCCGACGAAGATGCGCTGCCCCACCCCCACCGAGCGCAGCGGCCCGAAGATGAAGGGGATGGAGAGAAACACCATGACGATGGTGGTGAGCGGCAAGACTAATTTATTCCACAGTGCGAGATAATAGCGGTCGGTGCTTAGACCGTTGTCTTTGAGATAGCGGATGTAATCCACCAAACCCTGCACCGACAGGCTGTCGGGTTTGACCGCCACCACCTCGATCATCTCCGGCGTCAGCAGCGAACGCCACTCCAGTTCGGCGAAGTGCTCGGTGCCCACCCCGCTCACGTCGATGCGGCTGCGTTCGACTTTTTGCAGCCGCCATTTTTCGCCGCTGTAACGGCCGCTATCCGCCACGGTCATGGTGCGCAGGCGGCGTGCCTCATCAAACTCGTAGATGCTCACGCCCTTCACTTCATTCTGCGAGGGCACCTCGAGAATATGGATGAATATCTGGCCATCTCGGGCCCACAGGCCGTTGTCACTGGTGATGGCGAAACGTTCGGCCAGTGCCGTGCTGCGCATATTGTGGGCGAATTTTTCCGCCGGCGGCGCCAGGTATTCGCCGAGTATCACCGCCAGCGCCATCCACAACAGACCTACTTTCATCACCGCCAAGGCGATGCGCGCCACCGAGATGCCGGCCGCGCGCATCACCAGCAGCTCGTTATTGCTGGCTAGGATGCCGAGACCGATGACGCTGCCCAGCAACGCGACCACGGGAAACAATTGATAGGCCAGCCGCGGCAGGGTGAGCAGGACATACTGCGCGGCGTGCATCAGGTCGTAATCGCCCTTGCCCACCGAATCCAGTTCCGCCACGAAGGCGCCGAAGGAGAACAGCGCCATGAGCACCAGCAGCACGATGAAGGTGCTGCCGGCGATGCTCAGGCCGATGTAACGATCAAGCAGATTCATGCGCGGCCCCGTTGGCGGAGAAGCGCCACTTCACCCCCATTTGCCTCACGGCCAGCACGAGCACCAGCAGCAGTAACAAGGCATGCACCCACCACATGCCGATGTAGGGCGGCACCGTGCCTTGCTCCAGCCACGAACGCGACACCACCAGTAAATTCATATAGACCACGTACACCAGCACCGCGACGAAGAGCTTGGCGAAACGCCCCTGACGCGGCGTGGTGCGGCTGAGCGGCACCGCCAAGGCGGCGAGCAGCAGCGTCGCCAGCGGCATGGCGATGCGCCATTGCAGCTCGGCAACCTCATGCCGCTCCTTCCCGCCCAGCAGGGCCGGGGTGGGATAGGCGATCACCTTGCGGGCGCTGCTCACCACCGCGCGTTCTTCCACCAGCAGACCGTGCTCCTTGAACTGAATGACTTTGAATTGCGGATCGCCGGGCTGGCCTTCGTAACGGTAACCGTTCTGCAACACCAAATAGCGGTCGCCCGCGGTTTCATCCACGAAGTAATAGCCGCGCTCCGCCGCCAGCACATTGCGCACTCCTTGCGGGCCTTGGGTCTCGACGAAGACGTTCTCCATGGTGCGGCCGTCATTGCTGAGGGTTTCGACGTAGAACACCAGCTTGCCGTCGCGCAACTCGCGGAAACGCCCCTCGGCCATGCCGCGGGTATCGGCGCCCGCCTTCAAGGCGTCGGTGATGCGATAGCTCTGCTCCTCCGCCCACGGCCCGGCGTACAGCGAGATGCCCGCGACCAGCCCGGCGAAACCGAAGGCGGCCCACAACACCGTGCGCAGCAGGCGGCCCGTGCCCACGCCGCAGGCCGCCAGCGCCAGCATCTCGTTGTCCTTATACAAGCGCCCGAAGGCGATGAGCACGGCGAAGAACAGCGCCAGCGGCAACAGCGTCACCAGATTGCTGAGCGATTTCAGCGCCAGCAATTGCACCACGACATCGCCCGGGAGATTCCCGCCCTCGGCGTCGGCCAAGAGGCGGATGAAACGATTGCTCACATAAATGACGTACAGCACCCCGGTGACCGCGATCAGGGCCAGCACTATTTCGCGCAGTAAATAGCGGCTGATTATCACCGTCTACTCCACCGCGCCGCGCGCCGGGGACCGCGCTGGAAAACGGCGTCTTTTGCGGTACACTGTGAACTCATAGAGTTTTTCCTTTTATTCCTCGCGGCCCGGCGCGAACAGGCTTATACCATAGCAAATGCCACAAGACTTGAGATGAGGGGTGGGCGTTCTCATGCAAGGCGAACTAGTGAATCGCGCCCCCGCCCCTTGCGGGGCCGCGGGAAGTCCTTTATATCAGCACCCGTGTTCACTATCGCGCGGCGAGGCCCAGCCCTCACGGTACTTTAATCGCCGGCATACTAAATGGCGCACTCAACAGGAGCAAACATGGATTTCACGGTAAAGAGCGGCACCCCGGAAAAACAACGCAGCGCGTGTCTGGTGCTGGGGATTTTGGAAGCGCGGCATCTGTCGCCCGCGGCGGAAAAGGCGGATGAGGCCGCCGGCGGCTTCATCACCCAGCTGCTGCGCCGCGGCGATATGGACGGCAAACTCGGCCAAACCCTGCTGCTGCACAATGTCCCCAACCTCGCCGCCGACCGGGTGCTGCTGATCGGCTGCGGCCCCAGCCGCGAGCTGGGCGACAGCCAATTCCGCAAAATCATCGCCAAGGCCGCCACCACGCTCAACGACACCGGCGCCAGCGAGGCGGTGAGCTATCTCGCCGAACTGCCGGTGAAGGGCCGCGACACGGCGTGGAAGGTGCGCCAAACCGTGGAGAGCTGCGAAGACGCGCTCTATCGCTACGAACAGACCAAGAGCAAAAAAGACGAGACCCGCCGCCCGCTGCGCAAGCTCGTCATCAACGTCGCCGAGCGCGGCGAACTTGCCGGCGCGGAAGCCGCGGCGCGCACCGGCATGGCCGTGGCCGCGGGCATCAAGCTCACCAAGGAGCTGGGCGATCTGCCGCCGAACATCTGCACCCCGAGCTATCTCGCCGATCAGGCCCTCGCCCTGGCCAAGCGTCACAAGGCGCTCAAGGTCAAGGTGCTCAATACATCCGACATGGAAAAACTGGGCATGGGCGCCCTGCTGGCCGTCGCGCGCGGCAGCGAGGAGCCGCCCAAATTCATCATCGCCGAGTACCGCGGCGGCAAAAAAGGCGACAAGCCCGTGGCGCTGGTGGGCAAGGGCGTGACCTTCGACTCCGGCGGCATCTCCATCAAGCCCGCCGCCGCCATGGATGAAATGAAATACGATATGTGCGGCGCCGCCAGCGTGCTCGGCACCCTCGCCGCCATCGCCGAGATGAAGCTCACCATCAACGTCGTGGGTCTGATCCCCGCCACCGAAAACCTGCCCAGCGGCCTCGCCACCAAACCCGGCGACGTGGTCACCAGCCTCTCGGGCCAGACTATCGAGATCCTCAACACCGACGCCGAGGGCCGCCTGATCCTCTGCGACGCGCTGACCTATGCCGAGCGCTTCGATCCCGTGGCGGTGATCGACATCGCCACCCTCACCGGCGCCTGCGTCATCGCCCTCGGCAAACACGCCTCCGGCCTGCTGGGCAATCATCCGCCGCTGCTGCATGCGCTGCTCAACGCGGGCAAAGACACCGGCGACCGCGCCTGGGAGCTGCCGCTGTGGGAGGAATATCAGGAGTCGCTCAAGACCAATTTCGCCGATATGGCCAACGTCGGCGGACGCGAAGGCGGCACCATCACCGCCGCCTGCTTCCTCTCGCGCTTCACGAAAAAATATCACTGGGCGCATTTGGACATCGCCGGTACGGCTTGGGTCACGGGCGAGAAGAAAGGCGCCACCGGCCGGCCCGTGCCCTTGCTCGCGCAGTTCTTGATGCAACGCGCGGACGGCGGCAAATAAGCCGCCCAGCCACGGACTCATGACCCGCGTCGATTTTTACGTGCTGGAAGACGCCGCCCCCCAAGGGCGGGAGCGGCTGGCCTGCCGCCTCGCGGACAAGGCCTTCCGCCTCGGGCAGCCGGTCTACATCCACACCCGCTCGCGCGACCACGCGGCGGCGCTGGACGATTTGCTGTGGACCTTCCGTGCCGGCAGCTTCGTGCCACACGAGCTGTACGGCGCGGCAGACGCCGCGGACAGCCCCGTGCTCATCGGCCACGAAGACCCGCCCGGGCACGCCCACACATTGCTGATCAATCTGGCCGACACGGTGCCCAGCTTCTTCAGCCGCTTCGAAAGGGTGCTGGAGATGGTGGATCAAAACCAGGACAATAAGCTCGCCGGCCGCGAACGGTTTCGTTTTTACCGCGACCGGGGTTATGCTCTACACACGCACACACTGAGCGCACAGGCCGAGGATGAGTGACGACACCCGCAATCTCTCCCCCTCCGCCGCGGGCACCCCGCCGGTGCTGCGGGATGTCGTCGTGCCCGGCGAGGACGCGGAGATTCCGGTGCTCGATCCCTCGCAAGCGGTGAGCGAAACCCTGGAACTGCTCTCGGCCGAGGCCATGGCGGAACTGGCCGACACCCTGCAACTCTCGCTCACCCGCGAGTTGAATTACGCCATCGACGGCGCGGTGTATGAACGGCTGCAAGCGGCGATGGAAGAAGTCGCCAGCAGCGTGAAACAAAACTTACATCAACAACTGGAACATATGCTCCCCGATTTGGTACAAGCCGCGGTGCAACAACAACTCAAACACAAAGACCATTAAACACGGCCGCGGCGCCACACGCGGCCCGCGCTCAACCTCAGCCCTTTTCGCTCAATCCGGACCCTCCATGGACAAGACGTACAATCCCCACGCTATCGAACAACATTGGTATAACACTTGGGAACAGGCCGGCTACTTCGCCCCGCAAGGTGTCAGCCCTCACCCCATCCCTCTCCCAGAGGGAGAGCCGGCGAAGAGTGAATCGGCCGGCGCGCCCTATTGCATCATGATCCCGCCGCCCAATGTGACGGGCAGCCTGCACATGGGCCATGCTTTTCAAGACACCCTCATGGACACGCTGATCCGCTATCAGCGCATGAACGGCCGCAACACCTTGTGGCAACCCGGCGCCGACCACGCCGGCATCGCCACCCAGATGGTGGTGGAGCGCCAGCTTAGCCAGCAGGGCAAGAGCCGTCACGATCTCGGCCGCGAGGCCTTTCTCGACGCGGTATGGAAATGGAAGGGCGAATCGGGCGGCACCATCACCCGCCAGCTGCGCCGCCTCGGCGCCTCGCCCGACTGGTCGCGCGAGCGCTTCACCATGGACGAGGGTTTGTCGGAGGCCGTGCGCGAAGTCTTTGTGCGCCTCCATGAAGAAGGCCTGATCTATCGCGGCAAGCGCCTGGTGAATTGGGACCCGGTGCTGCACACGGCGGTGTCCGATCTTGAAGTGATCTCCGAAGAAGAAAACGGCAGCCTGTGGCATATGCGCTATCCGCTCGCCGACGGCAGCGGTCATCTGGTCGTCGCCACCACGCGGCCGGAAACCATGCTGGGCGACGCGGCGGTGGCGGTGCATCCCGAAGATGAACGCTATCAGCATCTCATCGGCAAGCAGATCAAGCTGCCCTTGACCGAACGCTTGATCCCCATCATCGCCGATGAATATGTTGATAAGGAATTCGGCACCGGCTGCGTGAAGATCACGCCGGCGCATGACTTCAATGATTACGCGGTGGGACAGCGGCACGGCTTGCCTCTCATCAACATCTTCACCAGCGACGCCCGCATCAACGAGGCGGCGCCCGAACAATATTTTGGACTCGACCGCTTCGAGGCGCGCAAACGCGTGGTCGCCGATCTCGACACGGCGGGCCTGCTGGAAAAGATCGAACCGCACAAACTCAAAGTGCCGCGCGGCGACCGCAGCGGCGCGGTGATCGAACCCCTGCTCACCGATCAGTGGTACGTGAAGGTGGGTCCGCTGGCGCAACCGGCGATTGAGGCCGTGGAGAGCGGCGCGATCAAATTCGTGCCCGACAACTGGAAGAACACCTATTTCGAGTGGATGCGCAACATCGAAGACTGGTGCATTTCGCGCCAGATCTGGTGGGGCCACCGCATCCCGGCGTGGTATGACGATCAGGGCAATATCTACGTCGCGCGCGACAGCGCAGCGGCACACGCGCAAGCCCGCGCGCACCACGGCAAAGATGTCGATTTGAGACAAGACGAGGACGTGCTCGACACTTGGTTCAGCTCGGCGCTGTGGCCGTTTTCGACCTTAGGCTGGCCGCAACAGACACCCGAGTTGAAAACTTTTTACCCCACCAGCGTGCTGGTCACCGGCTTCGACATCATCTTCTTCTGGGTGGCGCGGATGATCATGATGGGCCTGAAGTTCACCGGCGAGGTGCCCTTCCGCGAAGTCTACATCCACGGCCTGGTGCGCGACGCCCACGGCCAGAAAATGTCGAAGTCCAAGGGCAATGTGCTGGACCCCATCGACCTCATCGACGGCATCGATCTTGATTCCTTGGTGAAGAAGCGCACCACCGGCTTGATGCGCCCCGAAGACGCTCCGCGCATCGAAAAAGCGACACGCAAAGAATTTCCGGATGGCATCGCCGCCTACGGCACCGACGCCATGCGCTATACCTTCGCCTCGCTGGCCTCCACCGGCCGCGACATCAAATTCGATCTGGGCCGCATCGAGGGCTACCGCAATTTCTGTAACAAGATTTGGAACGCCTCGCGTTACGTGCTCATGAATACCGAAGGACAGGATTGCGGCCAAGAATGTAGCCTGGGTGTAGCGCAGCGAAACCCGGGAAGCCACGGTGGTGAACGCCACGAAACCCCGGGTTCCACTTCGTTCCACCCAGACCACATCGAACTCAGCCTCGCCGACCGCTGGATACGCTCGCGTTTGCAGATCGTCACGCGCCAGGCGCGCGAGCACTGCGAGGCCTACCGCTTCGATCTCATGGCGCAGACGCTCTACGAATTCACCTGGAACGAGTTCTGCGATTGGTATCTGGAACTGAGCAAGCCGGTGCTCAACGCCGAGGACAGCAGTGCGGCGGCGCGGCGCGGCACGCGGCGCACTTTGGTCGAGGTGCTGGAAAACATATTACGTCTCGCTCATCCCTTGATGCCCTATATCACCGAGGAGATCTGGCAGCGCGTCGCGGCGCTGGCGGGCAAACAAGGCGAGACCATCATGCTGCAGGCCTATCCCATCGCAGACGAGGCGCTCGTCGATCACGCCGCCACCGGCGAGATGCAATGGGTGATGGAATTCATCCTCGGCGTGCGCAAGATCCGCGGTGAAATGAATATCCCGCCCCGCAAACCGCTGCCGGTGTTATTACAGAATTGGAGCGAGGACGACCGCCGCCGCGTGGAAAATACGCGTCGCTACAGCGTGTTTCTCAGCTCATTGGAAACCATCGACTTCCTCGACTCCAATCAAACCGCACCGGACGCCGCGACCGCCCTCGTCGGCGAGATGAAGATTCTGATTCCGATGGCGGGCTTAATCGACAAAGAGGCGGAATTGGCGCGTTTGAGCAAGGAAATTGAAAAGCTCACGAAGGATGTTCAGCGCTGCGAAGAGAAGCTGCAAAACCCCAACTTCGCCGACAAGGCGCCCACACAGGTGGTGGCCAAAGAGCGCCAGCGCGTGGATGAGATGCGCTCATCCTTGAGCCAGCTGGCGGAACAACGCCAGCGGATCAGCGCCATGTAAAAGTGCCCGGCCGCGGCCGGAGCGGGACGGGCTTATATCAAGCCGTTTGTTGCTCAGTGGCGTCGTCGATGCGTTCCAAACGGTAACCATGCTGATACACGGCGCTCAAACGCCATCCTAATTCGGGGCTCAAGCCCAATTTATTACGGATGCGGCTCATATGCGTATCGACGGTGCGAGTGTTGAGGTCCGCCCGCTGCCCCCACACGCTCTCCATGATGTGCTTACGCGAAATCAAACGCCCGACATTGCGCAGCAGGAACGCCGCCAGATCGAATTCCTTATGCGTGAGTTCCAGCGTCTCGCCGTCGCGAGAAATCGCGCGGCGCACGCCGTCCACGGCATAATCACCGATTTCGAAAACCTTGTCTTCCGCCAGCTGCATGCCAGCGCGCCGCGCCAGGGCGGTAATGCGCGCCAACATTTCCAAGGGTTTCACCGGCTTGATCATATAGTCATCGGCACCGCGCTCCAAGGCGGAGACGATGTCCTGTTCGCTATCGCGCACCGTAATGAAGATCACGGGAATACGCCATTCAAGCCGCTCGCGCACTTGCTCTAAAACCACGTCACCGTTGATGTCGGGCAGCAACCAATCGAGCACGAGCAAATCAAAACTGTCAGTGGACACCGCGCGTAAAAATTTTTCGCCTCTAGCGAAATGCACGCACACATGCCCCGCCGCTTCCAGCCAGACCTGCATGTAACGCGCCTGTTCCAGGTCGTCTTCAAGCAATGCAATTCGCAATGTTATCCCCCCGCAATAGACAAACTCAGAAAATCCACACTGGCTTGAAGTCGCGCCAACATCTCGCTTCGTCTGTTATTTTCAATTGGAACAGCATGTTACACGATAATGGCCTGGCGCGCAAAAGGGAAAACCCATGCTAGGGCAAGCACATAGCCAATACACCGCAAGAAAGACGGGGCCAACAGCGCCAATATTTGATCGCTTCGCCACCCAGCGATTGAGCAAGCCCTCGGCACCGTCATTCCATGCCCCCCCGTAATACACCTCATAATTTGTGAATTTCTGTGAAGGCGGGGTGAATATTTGTAAATTCGAGTTGTTACGCATTGTATCCCCGCCTTTGGCTCCCTACTATTTGCGCAGGCCAAACGCGAACCGATGTTCATATCCGAAATATCAGTGACGCGTGGCGGCGCAACGAATTTTTGATCTAACAACGTAACCAACCTTAAGGGGATAATTAAATGAAAAACACGCGTCTGAGAAACACCTTGATCTGCGCCGCGCTCCTGCCTCTGGGCGCGAATGCCGACGCCCTTGATGAGCGTTGGTACATCGCTCCGTCCGTCAGCTATATCTTCGCCGACGAGCACCGTAATGCCGATGACGATGTCGGCGCGCAACTGAGCGTGGGCAAGCCGGTCAACGAAAAGTGGAACGTGGAATTGACGGCGGTGGCCGACAGCCTTGAACGCACCGCTGGCGGCGAATTCGATCAAGCGGGCCTCGGCCTCGACAGCTTGTATTTCTTCACCCGTAACCGCGGTTTCGCCCCTTATCTCACGGTGGGCATGGGCCTGCTGCGCACCGAGCTCGCCAACAACGCCAATACGCATACCACGGTGAGCGCGGGGCTGGGCTTCATGAGCCGCTTGAATGACTACGGCCTGGCGCTGCGCACCGACGCCCGTTATCGCATGGACAACGACAACTCCAGTATCGCCAGCGAAAATGGCTTTGGCGATTGGCTGCTCAACGTCGGCTTAGTGATTCCCTTCGGCAGCCAGCATAAGGCAGTTGCCGCCGCACCCGCGGTAGCGGCCGTGGCGGCGGCGCCGAAAGCAGCCCCAGCGCCCGTGGCGCCCGCGCCGGTGGACAGTGACGGCGACGGCATCGCCGATGGCGCCGATCGCTGCCCTGGCAGCATGCTGGGCGCCAAGGTCGACGCCACGGGCTGTGAAGTCGATAGCGATAAAGACGGCGTGGTCGACAGCCGCGACAAATGCCCGGGCACGCCCGCCGGCATCAAGGTCGACAGCCGCGGCTGCGAGCTCGACAGTGATGGCGACGGCATCGTCGACAACAAAGACCAGTGCCCCAATACCCAAGCTGGCACCAAGGTCGACAACAAGGGTTGTGAACTGCAGGCGGTGATCAAGCTGGAACGGGTCAATTTCGCGAACAACTCCGCTCAGCTGGACCCGTCATCCGTCAACACCTTGGATGACGCGGCCGAGACCCTGCGCCGTCATAGCGATCTCAAAATTGAGGTGGCGGGCCACACCGATGACCGGGGTAATCACGCCTACAACGTCAGACTGTCGCAACAACGCGCCGAGGCGGTCAAACAATATTTGATCGGCCAAGGCGTCAACGCGGCCAATCTGAGCGCGAAGGGTTACGGCCCCGCCACCCCGCTGGCCGACAATGCTACAGCCAATGGACGCGCGGCCAATCGCCGCGTGGAACTGCGGATCCTGGGGCGTTAAGCCCTGGCCCAAGCGCGGGACGGAATATCCGTCCCGCGCTTAACGGGTCCGCCAGGCAAGGATGAGGAGACCGTCATGAATTCACTGATGCAGGAAGCGCAAAGTAGTGACCTTGTTACCCACTACCTTCTTCCTTGGGGTATCAATATCGCCCTGGCCTTGACGATCTTCATTGCCGGCCGCTGGCTCGCAAAACTCATCACCCAAGCCAGCAAAGGCTTGCTGGCCAAGACCAAGACCGAGCTAACACTCTCCCGTCTTCTCGGCAACATCCTCTACACGGTATTGTTAGCTGTAGTCGTCGTCGCCGCTCTCGACCAACTCGGCGTGAACACCAACGCGGTATTGCTCGTGTTCGTGACCGTGGGTTTGGCGGCAGGATTAGCGCTCAAAGATTCACTATCTAATTTTGCCGCCGGGGTAATGTTGATCTTGTTCAAACCTTTTAAAACCGGCGACCTTATCGAGGCGGCGGGCACCAGCGGCATGGTGGAGGAAATCCGCCTGCTCGACACCCAAATGCGCAGTGACGACAACCGGGAAATCACCGTCCCCAATTCACATATTTACGGCGGCACCATCGTCAACTTCACCGCCAAAAATACCCGGCGCATTGATTTGGTGGTCAGCATCAGTTATGACGACGACATCCGTAAAGCGAAAAAATTACTTGAAGGCATCCTCGCCCAGAATGAACGTATCTTGCGTGACCCCCCACCCTTGATCGCGGTACTGGAACTGGACGAAAGCAGTGTCAATCTGGCCGTGCGGCCTTGGGTGAAAACCCCTGATTACTGGCCCGCACGCTTTGACTTGAACGAAAGCATCAAAGACGTGTTCGACGCCAATGGCATCAATATTCCGCGCCCTCAATTGGACGTGCATCATCGCGGCCATAAAAAATCGTACGCGGCATAAACCCATCCCCCTTCAACCGGCTTTAGTTATTACAAGCCGGTTTTTTTTGCGCAAACACCCCTATTACTCAATCTGGCCTGTTCATCTCAAAACGAGTAAGCTTGATTGCCGGGCCCCCGGCTCAAGGCATGACGAATCAAACCGCCAAGGATCAGCACGTCACGAAGGAATCAGCCATGAATACCAATCTGTTCAAGCGCGCATTGAGCGCGATACTGCTAACGGCATTACTACAACTCACACCTTTCGCTTGGGCCCAAGATGGGGCCGCCGCAAACGCCAGCGCCTCGCGAACCGGCTTTACCAGCGCCATCAATGATCGCGAACCGGTGGACAGTCTGTCTTCCTTGAGCAACGAGCACCGTCAAGTTTATTTCTTCAGTGAGCTGCACGGCCTCAACGGCCAAAGCGTCATTCATCGCTGGCAGCACAACGGTCAAGTGATGGCGGAAATTAAATTCGAGGTAGGCGCCAATCGCTGGCGGGTATGGTCGAGCAAGAACTTACTGCCGGAATGGACGGGGGAATGGCGGGTCAGCGTTATTGATGGCGCGGGCAATACGCTCGGTGAATCAACGCTCGACTACACCGCCGCGCAACCGTAAACGCCAACGCCGGGCAAAATTCGCGCCGGGTACGCGCCGGAAGAGAATGAGATTAATCGCAGCGGGGTGACGCATCACCGGCCATGTGGCGGGTGATGCGTAATTGCCCCCTTACATCGCCCCCACGGCCCGGGGCATCGCGGCTACGGCGAGTTCGCTGTGCAAATGAAATGCGCGCTGACGCCCATCCGGACCCCTCTCGCCCATCATCGCCTGCGCGAACTGCTCGAATAAATGTTCGACATTCACCAAAAAGGGGTAACGCTCGCCGCGATGCCAGGCGGGTTGACCCACCTGTTGCAAATCCAAGTGCAGCACATGACCGATCACTTTGGACAAGGCCTTAGTGATGAACATATACCAATGCTCCGCGCCACACTCACGGCTATAGGCAACCGCCGCGTCCAATAGGACGCGCAGTATCTCCGCGGTGCGTAAGCGTTTGCGCATTTCAACCCGCGCCTCATCCGCCGCCCTTGCGGCATTAAGCGGAGAGGCATCGCGCCCTTCGCAGGGCAGCGCTTGGCCTTGCAGGCGGCGACGGTAGTGACCGACCATGCACAAGCGGGAGATTTCCAATACCTGATTACAAGGGGGGCGCAGAGCCTCTTCAATTTCGGTGCGCGTTTCAATAGGCAAGACATCGCCGTGAGGCAGGATCAGCCGCATCGCGGCAACCCAACGATTGTTCTCCCGCTCCCGCACTAAGAAATGGACCGCTTTGTCATCCCATTCGTCTTTTTCTTCGCCATCAGGAAATAAGGCGGGATCCTCATAACCCGTCTCCACGCAAAATACCTGATAACGAAGCTGATAATGTATACGGCGACTCCACTCATCGTCCGCCAGAACAACTTCAAAATGTTCCTTAGGCATGATCGCTCCCTGGTCTTTCCCTTCGATGGGCCAATGACTCATTCCTTAATCTTCCCTACACTAAACATGACCACTCGCTCCTCCCTGCCGCCGGAACCTTCCAAGCAAGAACTAATTAATAGGCGCCGAAAAACATGGCCGCATGGACCGGCCGGGCTGAACCCTGAACCCGCGTAAAGTGGTAAACCCTCGAAAAGCGAATGGACAACACCGGCGGACGCCCCTGCGGTAACCACGGCCACGGGTCCGAAAAATGGGGGTAGGCATACTAAGGCGAAGGGTCAACGACACGGCCATATCACCGCCCATTATCATGCGAGCACGCCCGTTGATACAGACATCCCCGATGAGACCGGCGCAAGGTCGTAGAAGTGGATGCATCCTGCCAACTGTAGGCTCCTTACTTAAGCAATCACCAAGTGATCGCACACCGTATTAGCAAACCCTGTACCAGCAAATGATTAGCTATTAAATACAAACCGTTAAAACCACTCCGCCCTCACGCGCAACGGGACCGCGTCTCATAATGGAGACAATATCCCGCAAGCGAAATTTATGTCAATGAATCCACGCAATTTTACGCGTCTCCTTATGGAGACAATGTAAAAAAGGGGCGTATATTCATTGCCCAGGGTCATTCAGCCATGCTCTATACTGTGTCCATTTGCCGGGACAGTCCGTCAGTAAATGGCACAGGGGCCAAGCCCGACGGGGGCCAATTAGATGCAATGCAGGCAATACAGGCCGGACCAGCGGCAATGGCGCCCGACACAACCCACTCACAAAACGGACAGATTGATGTTGACGGGGACGAAACGCACGATGCCACCTACCTATACTCACCCCCCCAGCAAATCCCTGTATTTTTACGGCCCGAAATCTTTTCTGACTTTGGCCTTGATCGGCTTCGCCATCGTGGCTTTGCCACTGACCTTCGCCTTGATTTATGGCGCCATCCATGTCGACCGCCTTGCCGCGCAAAGTCAGGCCACGGTCTACAAAGCCGTACGAACCACGCAACACACGCGCATGCTGCTGGAACAGTTAACCGCGATGGAACGCACCGCCCGCCAATACCGCGTGCTGCGCGACGAAGTCCTGTTTCAAGCCTACGCCGAGAAACACCAGAACTTTCAGTTGACGGTCAATATGCTGTTAGATGCGCTACACGATCCCGCCGTGGTCAGCCGGCTCCATGAGCTCGCGGAAAAGGAAAACCAGCAGTTTCTTTTACTCAGCAAACAGACGGCTAATTCCCCAGGCGCCGAGGAGGCCATTTCACAATTCATTGCGCTTACCGACCTAGCCCAAGGCGTCTTGACCAAGAGCAATCAAATCATCGACGACGAAGTCGCCGAAATGCACCAAGCCACCGAACGCACCCTAAAGGCATTTCTCTGGCTCGCTTTTTCCTTAGGACCCGCGGCGGTCGTCTTCGCGGGCTTATTCGTTGTGTTGCTGAATCGGCCCATCAAGCAGATCGACCAAGCAATCCGCCGGCTTGGGAATGGAGAATTCACCGCAGCCGTCACCGTCACCGGCCCGCGTGACATGGAATACCTCGGGCAGCGGCTCGAATGGTTACGCCAGCAGCTCATTGACCTCGAGAAACAAAAAACCAAATTTATTCGCCATGTCTCTCATGAACTCAAAACCCCGCTCACCGCCCTGCGCGAAGGCGCAGAACTACTCGCCGATGAAGTCGTGGGCGATTTGCACGGCGAACAAAAAGAAGTTGTCAGCATCCTCAAACAAAACAGCATCAAATTACAAAAACTCATTGAGGATCTTCTGAATTTCAATCTTGCCGCCACGCCAGCCGCCGCCCATCACATCGAATCATTAAGACTGGATGAAATCATCGCTACCGTGGCCAATGATCACAAGCTCAGCATGGTAAGCAAAGACATCCGCCTGAAAACCGAAATCGGCCCCACCACTATCGAAGGTGAACCGGAAAAACTCAGAGTAATCGTCGATAATTTACTGTCCAATGCCGTAAAATACTCGCCCCACGGCGGCACCATTCGTCTCACATTGCGCGAGCAAGGCAAGCACGTTATTCTCGACGTGCGTGATTCCGGCCCCGGCATCGACCCCGAGGAATCACCCAAAGTTTTTGATGCGTTTTACCAAGGGAAGGCACCCATCGATGGTTTTATTAAAGGCTCCGGCCTAGGCCTATCAATCGCGCGCGAACACGCGCTCGCCCATAATGGGCGGATCGAGGCCATACCCGACACCAGCGGCGCCCACCTGCGCGTCATCCTCCCTCACAAACAAGCCGACCATGTTCATGCCGCATAATTGGCGAATCATTTCCATCGGACTCATCAGCCTCGGCGTCAGCGCCTGCGGGATGATGCCGCCGCAAAAACAAGCCACCGGAAATAATACATCGACACCCTCGGCGCCGGTGGAGGCACGCGAAATAAGCGCTTCCGAACTGGCTGCCTTGGCAACCATACGCTGGTGGCTGGATTATCAGCAAAGCATTAGCACGCAGACGCAAAAACTGACCGCCGCCGAATACAAGAGCGCCGAATCCAGCTTGATTATGGACGCTTCTCTACATAACCGCCTGCGTATGATTACGCTACTCAGCGTACGTGGCACACCCTTCCACAATCCGGAACGGGCGCTGAAAATTCTGGATGAAATCATCGCCGATCCGCACACACAGTCCAAACTCATCCGCGACAGCGCTTCCTTGGCGAAGGCGAACATCCTTAGTTCACAGCAGGATCAGAAAAAAATCCAAGCGCTTATGGAAAATATAAAAGAGTTACAGAACAATAATACCGCCATCCAAAATCAATTGGATGCCTTGAAGGAAATCGAACGAAGCATTTATGAACGCCGAAAAGTCGAGGTGACAAACAAGCAATGAACCGCGCAAAAGGAAAAGTTTTACTCATTGATGACGATCCGGGCCTGCTGCGGCTCATCTCCATCCGGCTAAACACGGCCGGTTATGATGTAATCCCCATGGACAGCGGCGAACGCGCGCTGGCGCAGTTTCCCATCCACCGCCCGCAGGTGGTGGTCACCGATCTCCGCATGAACGGCATGGATGGTATGGCGGTGTTCGATGCTATTCATCAACGTTACCCCATGGTCCCGGTCATCATCCTAACCGCGCACGGCACCATTCCCGACGCGGTCAATGCCACCAAGCGCGGCGTGTTCGGCTTCCTCACCAAACCCTTCGAGAGCAAGGCGCTGCTCGATCAAATCAACAAAGCCATCAGCATTAACGGTAACGGCCAGAGCGCGGAAAGCCAGGGAGGGAGCGATGGCGCCTGGCGGCAGGAAATCATCTCGCGCAATCCCGCCATCGAAGATGTGCTGCATCAGGCACGCCTGGTGGCGGAAAGCGAGATCAGCGTCTTTATTCATGGAGAAAGCGGCACGGGCAAAGACCTGCTGGCGCGCGCGATTCACAAAGCCAGTCCGCGTCACGCGCAATCCTTCGTCGCCATCAATTGCAGCGCCATCCCCGAACCCTTACTGGAATCCGAGCTGTTCGGCCACAGCAAAGGTTCCTTCACCGGCGCCACCCGCAATCACAAGGGCTTGTTCCAAGCCGCGGACAAAGGCACTTTATTTCTCGATGAAATTGGTGACATGCCGCTGTCATTGCAAGCGAAGTTACTACGGGTATTGCAGGACAGAGAGGTGCGCCCGGTAGGTTCCACCGAATCGGTGAAGGTGGACGTGCGCGTCATTTCCGCCACGCATCGCAATCTCGAACGCGCGATGACCGAGGGACAGTTCCGCGAGGATCTGTATTACCGTCTCAATGTCGTCGCGCTGGAAATCCCCACGCTGGCACAACGCCGCGAGGACATCCCGCTGCTCGCCGGCCATTTCCTCAGTCTCCTCGCCGTGAAAAACCGGCGCGAGATCGAAGGATTTTCACCGGAGGCGATGGAGCTGTTAGTGGGCGCGCCCTGGCCGGGCAATGTGCGGCAATTACTCAACGTCGTCGAACAAGTAGTCGCCTTATCCACCACCCCCATCGTGCCCGCCTCTTTGGTCAACAAGGCGCTGCGCAATGAATCGGGCGACATCCTGGCCTTCGCCGACGCCCGTAACCGTTTCGAACGAGATTATTTGGTGCAACTCCTGCAAATCACCCAAGGCAGCGTCACGCAGGCCGCGCGCCTGGCGAAGCGCAATCGCACGGAATTCTACAAACTATTACGGCGCCATCATTTGGAACCCGGCCTATTTAAAGAAGCGGCGGGTTAAACCGGAACGAGCGCGGCACGGGCGTTCAATGTTCCCGTGTCGCCACAAACTCAATCTCGGGCCAACGCTCCATGGTTAATCCCAAGTTGACGCGGGTCGGCGCCAAATAGGTGAGATCGCCGCCGCCATCCAGGGCCAAATTGTCATGGGCTTTACGGCGGAATTCTTCGAGACGCTTGGCGTCACCACACATCACCCAGCGCGCCGTGGCCACCGCCACCGGCTCGAAGATGCACTCCACGCCGTATTCATCCTGCAGCCGTTGCGCCACCACGTCGAACTGCAGCACGCCCACCGCGCCGAGAATCAGGTCATTGCTGTTGAGCGGGCGGAACAACTGCGTCGCGCCCTCTTCGCACAATTGCTCCAGGCCCTTCTGCAGCGCCTTCATCCGCAGCGGATCACGCAAACGGGCGCGGCGGAATAACTCGGGCGCGAAGTGGGGTATACCGGTGTACTTGAGGATTTCGCCCTCGGTGAAGGTATCGCCGATTTGAATGGTGCCGTGATTGTGCAGACCGATGATATCGCCAGGATAGGCATCTTCCACCTGCTCGCGCTCGCGCGCCATGAACGTGATGGCATTGGCGATCTTCACGTCGCGGCCGAGCCGCACTTGATGCAGCTTCATGCCCTTGCTATAGGCGCCGGAACACACCCGCAAGAAGGCGATACGGTCGCGGTGCGCCGGGTCCATATTCGCTTGTATCTTAAATACGAAACCGGTGAATTTCTCTTCGGTGGGCGCGACGTCGCGCGCGGTGGCGTGGCGCGGCAAGGGACCGGGGGCGTATTCGGCCATGGCGGTCAACAAATCCTCCACACCAAAATTATTCACCGCGGAGCCGAAAAACACCGGAGTCAAACGCCCGGCGCGGTAGGCGTCCAAATCAAACTCGTGGCTGGCGCCCTTCACTAGCTCCACTTGATCGCGGAATTCTTCCGCCATGGTGCCGAACAGCTCATTGAGGCGCGGGTTATCCAGACCTTGAATCACCTCGCCCGCTTGAATGCGGCCGCCATGGGTCGAGCTGAACAAATGCACGCTGTTGGTGTAGAGATTAAACACGCCTTTAAATCCCTTACCCATGCCGATGGGCCAGGTGATAGGCGCACATTGAATCTTAAGTACGGACTCGATCTCATCGAGCAAATCGATGGGTTCGCGGCCGTCGCGGTCGAGTTTATTGATAAAGGAGATGATGGGCGTATCGCGCAAGCGGCACACCTCCATCAGCTTGATGGTGCGCTCCTCGACGCCCTTAGCGCTGTCAATAACCATCAGCGCCGAGTCCACCGCCGTCAGCGTGCGATACGTGTCCTCGGAAAAATCCTCGTGACCGGGGGTATCAAGCAGATTGACCACAACACCTTTATAAGGAAACTGCATCACCGAGGTCGTCACCGAGATACCGCGGCGCTTTTCCAGCTCCATCCAGTCCGAAGTAGCATGACGCGCCGCCTTGCGCCCTTTCACCGCGCCCGCCAACTGAATGGCACCACCATAGAGCAAGAGCTTCTCGGTCAGGGTGGTTTTGCCGGCATCAGGGTGAGAAATGATGGCGAATGTGCGCCGCCGCGCCGCCTCTGCTGCGATACTTGCCATGAAAATTCTTTATATCAATGCGAAGAAAAAGGTTGGGCATTATACACACAGCTACTTCCTCTTCGTAACCGGCGGGTGCTTGGCATTCATACCGCCCCCTCAAGGCATCACCGCTCTAGGCTAGGGCGCGATTATTTCCCACCCAGATGAAACCTCCTCGCTTAATCCAGTGTCGAAAAAATGGCGACCCCGATAGAAAGGTTTAATAATTGACGGCCTCCAGCCGCTAACTATCGTAGGACAGCAAATACCTTGGATTAAGACATTACTTTATTAAACGATTGTCTATACTGGAGTAAATGGCTTGGGGGATGAATCAGGCTCTCTCTAGAGCCAGGCAAGGACAGACCCCCACCCGAGCAAGAGATTGGCCTGATAGTTGCAATTTCTTAACTGCAACGCCAATACGCTTGGTACGCATAGACAGGGACACCATCGGCATTGGGCAACGGCGGCCCCGCAAAGCATGGGAGTAGTCGATTATGAGCATATTCGATAGTTATCAGGCGCGATACGAAGGAACCCGCGAAGAAGAGATAACGCTTCACGAATACCTCGAGATTTGCAAGAAAGATCCTTCCGCTTACGCTACCGCGGCCGAGCGCCTACTCATGGCTATAGGCGAACCGGAACTAGTGGACACCAGCAAGGATTCCCGCCTTAGCCGCATCTTCGCTAACAAGGTGATTAAGATCTACCCCGCCTTCCGCGATTTTTATGGAATGGAAGAGACCATTGAGCAGATCGTCGCGTTCTTCCGCCATGCGGCACAAGGCCTAGAAGAGAAAAAACAAATTCTCTATCTGCTCGGACCACCGGGCGGCGGCAAATCCTCCTTGGCGGAAAAACTCAAATCGCTGATGGAGCACATCCCTTTCTACGCCATTAAGGATTCCCCGGTAAACGAGTCTCCTTTGGGATTGTTTTCGCGGGAAGAAGACGGCTCTATTCTCCAAGAAGACTACGGCATTGAACAGCGCTATCTCGGCAAAATCATGTCGCCTTGGGCGGTCAAACGCCTGCATGAACATAACGGCGACATCACCAAGTTCAAGGTGGTGAAGCGCATGCCATCCATCCTGCGCCAGATCGCCGTAGCTAAAACCGAACCCGGCGATGAAAATAACCAAGATATTTCCAGCCTGGTGGGCAAGGTCGACATCCGTAAGCTCGAACAATTCTCGCAAGACGATCCCGATGCGTATAGCTACTCCGGCGGTCTGTGCCTCGCCAATCAAGGTATGCTGGAATTCGTCGAGATGTTCAAAGCGCCGATAAAAGTATTGCACCCGCTACTGACCGCTACGCAAGAGAGCAATTACAAAGGCACTGAAGGTTTCCCCGCCATTCCTTTCGACGGCATTATCCTCGCGCACTCCAATGAATCGGAATGGCAAGCCTTCCGTAACAACAAGAACAACGAGGCCTTCCTTGACCGCATCTACATCGTCAAGGTGCCTTATTGCCTGCGCGTCCACGAAGAGATGAAAATCTACGAAAAATTGCTGACCAATTCATCGCTGTCGAGCGCGCCCTGCGCGCCCGGCACGCTGGAAATGATGGGACAATTCGCAATCTTGTCTCGCATCAAAGATCCGGAAAATTCCAGCATCTATTCGAAGATGCGGGTCTATGATGGTGAGAATCTTAAAGATGTCGACCCGAAGTCCAAGTCTTATCAGGAATACCGCGACTTCGCTGGCCCGGACGAAGGCATGTCCGGCCTCTCCACCCGCTTCGCATTCAAGATTCTCTCCAAGGTCTTTAATTACGACCACTCAGAGATCGCCGCCAACCCAGTGCATCTGCTGTACATCCTCGAGCAGCAGATCGAACAGGAACAATTTCAACCCGAAGTGCAGGAGCGCTACCTCTCCTTCCTTAAAGGTTATCTGGCGCCGCGTTATGCGGAATTCATCGGCAAAGAGATTCAAACCGCCTATCTCGAATCTTATTCGGAGTTCGGTCAAAACATCTTCGACCGCTACGTCACTTACGCTGATTATTGGATTCAAGATTCGGAATACCGCGACCCGGATACGGGTGAATTCCTTGATCGCGCCTCGCTGAACGCCGAATTGGAGAAGATCGAGAAACCGGCCGGCATCAGCAATCCAAAAGATTTTCGTAACGAGATCGTCAACTTCGTTCTACGGGCACGGGCTAATAACGCCGGGAAGAACCCATCATGGACCAGTTACGAAAAACTCCGTGAAGTCATCGAGAAAAAGATGTTCTCGACGACAGAGGATCTGCTGCCGGTGATTTCCTTCAACGCCAAATCGACGTCCGATGACAAGAAGAAACACGAGGAATTCGTCAATCGCATGGTAAGCAAAGGCTACACTCCGAAACAGGTACGCCTGCTGTGTGAATGGCACTTACGCACACGGAAGTCATCTTAAGCAAGACAGGACTGGATAGCGTGTCACAATTCATCGACAGGCGGCCCAATGGCAAAAATAAAAGTGCGGTTAACAGGCATAAATTTATCCGGCGGTATAAAAACCAGATAAAGAAAGCCGTCTCCGACGCGATTGCCGAGCGCAGCATTACCGACCTGGATCGCGGTGAGAAGATCAATATACCGGCGAAGGATATTTCCGAGCCGGTCATTCATCACGGACCGGGTGGACATCGCGAAACCGTCCACCCCGGCAATACTGACTTCGTCACTGGTGACCGCCTAGCGCGCCCACAGGGTGGAAGTGGCGGCGCTGGCGGGGGCAAGGCCAGCAACAGCGGCGAAGGAATGGATGATTTCGTCTTCCAAATCTCCCGCGAAGAATTTCTCGATCTATTCTTCGAAGATTTAGAGCTACCCGACCTCATTAAAACCCAGCTGCAAAAGTTGATGCGGGAAAAAACCGTGCGCGCTGGCTACACCAGCGACGGCGTGCCTACCAATATCAACATCATCCGCTCCCTCAAAGGCGCCCTCAGCCGCCGCATCGCGCTGCGATCACCGCTACAAAACCAGTTACGCGAGGCGGAAGAAGAACTGGACGCGCTCCGCCTGATAAACGATGAAGACAGCGCTCGCGCTTCCGCGCTAAGGGAAAAGATCGCTCACTTAAAGACACGCATCAAAGCAGTACCCTTCATTGACACTTTCGATTTGCGCTATAACAACCGTGTAAAACAGCCCTACCCCTCCAGTCAAGCCGTGATGTTCTGCTTAATGGATGTATCCGGCTCGATGGATCAAGCCAAAAAAGATATTGCAAAACGTTTTTTTACGCTTCTTTATTTCTTTTTGACTGGCACATACGACCATATCGATTTGGTCTTTATCCGCCATCACACCATCGCCAAAGAGGTGGATGAAAATGAATTTTTCTATTCGCGGGAAACTGGCGGCACTGTGGTCTCCAGCGCGCTCAAGCTCATGGAAGAGATAATAGATAAACGTTATTCCCCTACGGAATGGAATATCTATGCCGCCCAGGCCTCAGATGGTGACAACTGGAGCGATGACTCCCCTCTCTGCAAAGAATTACTCATCAAATCCATCATGCCGCGCACTCAGTATTACGCCTATATTGAAATCACCGAAGACACGCCGCGCGGCTTGTGGCGCGAATTTCAGGGTGTAAAAAAGGTCCACTCCAACTTCGCCATGCAACGAATCGAGAAGGTGGCCGACATCTTCCCGGTATTCCGCAAACTCTTCAAAAAGAAGGTCGCATGAACGCCAAGACCTTACCCTACACGTCGGAATGGACCCATGATCTCTTGCAGCGTTATGACGAGGAAATCGCGAAAATCGCCGCGGAGTATAAACTCGATACCTACCCCAACCAAATAGAAATCATCAGCGCCGAACAGATGATGGATGCCTACTCCTCCGTAGGCATGCCAGTGGGTTATCATCACTGGTCCTTCGGCAAACAATTCTTGAGCGTTGAACAGCGCTACAAAAGGGGCCAGATGGGGCTCGCCTATGAAATCGTGATCAACTCTAACCCTTGCATCGCCTACCTCATGGAGGAAAACTCCATGACCATGCAAGCGCTAGTTATCGCTCACGCCGCCTACGGCCACAACTCGTTCTTCAAGGGAAATTACCTGTTCCGCACCTGGACCAATCCTGATTCGATCATAGATTATTTGGTATTCGCCAAAAAATATGTGGCGGAATGCGAGCGGCGTCACGGCGAGGAAGAAGTGGAATTAATCCTCGATTCTTGTCACGCCCTAATGAATTACGGCGTGGATCGCTACAAACGGCCACCCCGCCTCTCCGCGCAGGAAGAACGCATGAGGCAACGGGAGAGAGAGGAGTTTCTCCAATCACAAGTTAATGACCTGTGGCGCACGCTTCCCCGGGCGGACAATGCGGCTGATGCCGCGAAACTAGCCCAATTCCCCGCCGAACCGCAGGAAAACATGCTGTACTTCATTGAGAAAAACGCGCCCTTGCTAGAGCCCTGGCAACGCGAATTGGTGCGAATCGTACGTAAGATCGCCCAATATTTCTACCCGCAACGACAGACTCAAGTCATGAACGAAGGCTGGGCGACATTCTGGCACTACACCATTTTGAATACGCTTTACGATAGAGGGCTGGTCAGCGATGGCTTCATGATTGAATTTCTAAAAACGCATACCAACGTCGTGTATCAGCCCCCCTACAATAGCCAATATTACTCCGGCATCAATCCCTATGCCCTCGGCTTTGCAATGATGAGCGACATCCGCCGCATCTGCGAACACCCCAGCGAGGAAGACCACCACTGGTTCCCCGAACTAGCGGGCACCGATTGGGTGGTATCATTAGATTTCGCCATGCGTAATTTTAAGGATGAAAGCTTTATCGCCCAATACTTGTCGCCGAAACTGATCCGGGACTTCAAACTCTTCAGTGTGCTGGACGACGACACTGAGAGCCATATGGAAATATCCGCCATTCATGATGAAGCCGGCTACCGCCAAGTGCGGCGTATCTTGGCCAGCCAATACAACTTGAGCGTGCGCGAACCCAATATCCAGATATACAACGTCAATCTGCGCGGCGACCGCTCACTGACCCTGCGTCATACCCAACACAACCGCCAGCCCTTAGCCGACGATATTGATGAAATTATGCGTCATTTCGTCCGCCTGTGGGGCTTCACGGTTAAATTGGAATCCGTCGCCGAAGACGGTACCGTCGAAGTCACCCACGAATGTGAGCGGGAACACTGAACCACGCCTCATGCCCTCATATGCTGAGGGTTAACTGGTTCACGGTCTTGTTGTTTCCGCTAATGGGTCCGCAAAAGTTTTCCGTACAACTCCCGATAACTTACATATGCAAATGGAAAACCTGGGCATGCCGGGTGCACCATAGTAATTAAATTTCAACAACATCAAGACTTACCATGCCGAAACGGGACACATATTCCAATCTCTACCTCCGGTCACCCTCCGGCGGCTTACGCGGCCGCACGCGCTTACTGCGAATAGTTATTCCGGTTCAGGATTAATCCATGGATAGCCCCATCGACTTCCCCGTACCCCCCCTCTGCGCTTTGCGCGCCGAAACCGCGGTGCATCGGGGCGAACGCGCCGTGGTGGAATTGATAGACGGCCGTAAAATCATTGGCAAACTCGATAAATTCGATTCGGATAAAGGCAAGATTGCCATCATCATCGATGGCCATGAAAAAACCAAGAATCTTGGCATGCATGAAATCCGGCTTATGCGCATACCTCATCCACGAAAATGGGTAAGAGATGATGACTCCGTACTCTCCAACGCCAAAGGCGTGCTCGTCTCCACCGAGCCACTAGAATTCAACATTGAATTCACTGACCACAGCACTATAGATGGCAACACCTTCGGTTTTCGCAACGGCCGTCACGGCATCCATTTGTTCCCCGTACAAGACGGCAACCAATACACCCATCTTTTCGTGCCGAATAACGCCATCGCCCGGCATCGCATTGGAAAACACCTCGGACAACAGCTCATTAAAGATCGGGTAGTCAGCGACCAAGATGTCGCGATGGTGCTATTAGAACAACAAGAACACCGCTCACGATCGCTGGGCGAACACCTCACACTTACCGCGATTGTCAGCAGCGAACAACTGGAACATGCCCTCAACCGCCAGAAAAAAATGCCTCATCTTCAACTCGGCGAAATCCTAGTACAGGAAAGACTTATTAGCCAACAGCAACTGGACACGGCTTTATCACAGCAACAACGTGAACGCAGCACGACACTGGGTGAATTACTCTCCTCGAAGGGAATAGTAAAACAGGAAGACATCCAAAAAAGCCTCGCCACCAAGCTAGGCATTCCCTTCCTTGACCTTCGTCAATTCCCCCTTGATATCACCATCCTCAAGCTACTCGATAAAAATATCGCCACGCGCCACTCCATCCTGCCATTACAGCGCCATCAGGGAAAGCTCGTTGTCGCGATGGAAGACCCCACAAAATGGGAAACCATCGATGCCCTGCGCGCCGCAACGAAACTCACCATTGAGCCGGTCATGGCTACCCGCTCAGATTTATCGTGGGCCATCAAACACTATTATCACGACGGCCATAACAACCCCTCATTGAATCCAGCCAGTGAAACAATGAGCGAGAAATGCACACCCGCTCCCAGCTCACCGCAAATCGCCGTCTCTAGCGAAAGCGTATTAGCTGACCCATCTATTTTGACGGCAACGTCCGGCCCTCTCGCTAATGAAAAGCAGAACCAGGTGATTGACCGTGATGATGACGCCGATGACTATCTGCGCAAACTTATTCTCAATGCGGCACGCGATGAGACGCATGCTGTCCACCTTGAGTCCATACCAAGTAATGGCGCGCGCATCCGCTTGCGCAAGAACGGCGAACTGATCGAGAAAGGCAATATCACCGCTGATTTGTGGTCCAGATTGCAAACCCGGCTACACCACTTCTCCCATCTCGATGGAATCGATTGCAACAATGCTCGGGCAGGGCTTATCGACGGCTCTTTTTTTTATCCCGCCACGCTTGAAGTACGAATATACGACATTCCCACCTTCAACGGTGAACATGATATCGTGCTTAAAATTACCTCACTCAGCCATACCCCCGCCTTGGCGGAGCTGGGCTTCAGTGACGCCCTTTTAAAACGCATCGACGATCTCACATTGAAAGGCCACGGATTATTTCTGGTATGTGGTCCGGCGGGGTCAGGAAAAACAAGCTTGTTGCATGCCTTACTGCTGCACCTGAATAACGATGTAAAAAAAATATGGATGCTCGACAACGTTGAACGAAAAATGCCCGCCAATGTCCGTCATGTCCGGCTTGGCGCAATTAACCTGGGGCACGGACCACACCCCATCGACACCATACTTGGCGCCGATCCGGATCTGATCTCGGTTAACCCGCTCTCTCAACCCGACATCGCCAAACGAGCGATCAGCGGAGCATTGAGCGGTCCGCAAATCCTAGCCAGCCTCCCGGTCCGCGGTTCCGGCGAGGCGATAGAACGTCTCACCAATATGGGTGTACCGCGTTATGAATTGGCCGATGCACTCAGCGCCGTGCTCAGCCTGCGTTCAATCAAAAAACTCTGCGAGAACTGCAAAAAACGTTATGTTCCTACCGCTGAAGAACTGCGAAGTCTCGCCACGGAATATTATGCCGACAGCCTTTCACCGGATGACCCGCCCGCGCGTGTCAACGCCTTGCGTGAAAAGATTTTAGAAAAATGGCAAGACGCCTGGGCGGATAGCACCGGGCAACTCCTGCTGCATCGCGCGGCGGGATGCAAGCACTGCCAAAAATCCGGTTACGCCGGACAATTGTCATTGCATGAATTACTGGAAATCAGCGCCACGGTTAAACGACCGATATTGGACGGCGCGAACGCACCCACCATCATGCGCGCCGCAATCGGCGCGGGCCTGAAGACACTCAAACAAGACGGCATTGAGAAAGTGCTGCAAGGTCACACTGACCTGATTCAAGTGCGCGCCGCCTGCGCGAGTTAAGGCGGCCCCTGCTTTTCCAACGCCGCGTCAAATTCGGAATATGGTGACCTTGGACCCCGGACTACCAGGCGGCGCTGTTGTCATACACGCGCACCCAGCAACACGACCACGATAAACGCATACATCACCGCACTCGGCTCATCCACCCGCTCAGCGTCATCAGCCTTCGTAAAAAATACTCCTTCAGATCCATACTCGCGTAAAATTGGGCGGCTGCATCGGCGCATCCGTTAAACATGCGCGTATCACGCTTGAAGAAATCGCCGAAACGGCGTTCCTTGGCCTAATTCCAGCGCGGGTGATCCATCGTGAGATTCACATTGGCGTAAAAACCATACCCCACGGGTCCGGCCTTGGCCCCTGCCGTTATCGGCCGCCGCTCGGCCCAACTGGTCTTGACGATGGACTTAATGCTTTTAAAGCCGTACTTACACTACATCTTGCCATTACAATCAGAGCCGGCCCACGCGCTCACTGAGGACGGACAACCCTTAACATAAATATGTTTTCATACGAAACCAAGACTCATCCAGTAAACATAGACTAAGCCACCCGAAAATGAGCATAATTACGCCCGAGCACTCGCATGTAACAATACCCAAAAAGCAGTCCGCTTTTCATCACGGCTTTATCACAGCCACTCAAAAGGAGTACATCATGCGCACACTCTGGATCAGCGCGCTCTTGTTGACTTTGAACCTCGCCACGGCACAGGCCGCCGTCGTCACCCAGGAAATGAACTACACCGTCGAAGGCGTGACCATGAAGGGTTACTTGGCCTATGACGACGCCATTACCGGCCCGCGCCCCGGCGTGCTGGTGGTCCACGAATGGTGGGGCCACAATGAATATGCGCGCAAACGCGCCCGCACGCTCGCCGGTTTGGGCTACACCGCGTTCGCTCTCGACATGTACGGTGAGGGCAAACAGGCCCATCACCCCGACGACGCCAACAAACTCTCCAGTGAACTCGGCCAAAATCAGGCCCTCGCCAAGGCACGCTTTCAAGGCGCTTACGACTTATTGGTAAGCCAGCCCACCGTCAACCCGCAGCGCATCGCCGCCATCGGCTATTGCATGGGCGGCACCGTGGTCTTGGAAATGGCCCGCGGCGGCGCCCCTCTCGCTGGCGTGGCCAGCTTTCACGGCAATTTATCCACCGCTCAACCCGCTCAGCCCGGCGGCCTCAAAGCCAAGATTCTGGTATTGACCGGCACCGACGACCCCTTCGTCCCCGCCGAACAAGTCGCGCGATTCATGAAAGAAATGGACGCCGCGGACGCGGATTACAAACTCATCACCTACCCCGGCGCCAAACACAGCTTCACCAATCCCGACGCCGATCAATTCGGCAAAGAATTCAATCTACCCTTGGCCTACAACGCCGAGGCCGACCAAGCCTCGTGGCGCGAAATGCAGAAATTCTTCGGGGTGATATTCAAATAGGTCCGGTACAACACCACTCAATGCGCGAGGGTGGCTCAACCAACGCCCTCGCGCTTTACTTAAAAGGTAGCGTAAAACCTATCTCAAAATTAAATTTGGCTGCGTAATAACATATGTTCCACCGAGCTGATTAATCTTGGTTCCTTCTCCCTCAGGGAGAAAGACGGGATGAGGGGATCAAATAATTAAGGCATTACGCCCCCTCACCCCAACCCCCTCCCTGAGGGAGAGGAAGATAATAGGATTGCGTACCATGCCAGCCGTCGAGGCATTTTGGATCCCGTTCATATTTTGAGATAGGCTCTAAACACCGGCCGAACGCCGCGCACGGCACGCGCCCGGCAAATATCGGAAACAACGCATGCGCCTGAAAATCACCGGAGCGATCCTGGCCATGATCATCTTTACGCCCCCAAGCCAGGCCGGCTTCGATCGCGCCGGCGACGCGCGCGCTTGGTGCAAGGAAAAAACACTGGGTTATCTGCGAGACCACGGCTACACACCCTACAACTGGACGGCCAGCACCCATCTGAAAGACATGCACTACATCACCGAAGGCGAGTGGCGCCTCGACGTGGACGATCTCAAGGTCGAATGCCGGTCGAAAAAAGACGGCAAACGCGCCTCGGGCAAATTCAAAATCCTCAACATCGAGATCATGGACGACGCGGCGTCCGCGCCCCGCCAAACGCGACGCTGACACCGCGCCGCGGCCCGCCGCCGGCCGGGGCGGACGACCCGGATATGGCGTCGACTATTCTTACAGCCGCGCAGGGTCTTTCACCAAAACACCATTAACTTATTGTTTTTAATTTCAATACAACATTGGCGCTGATCGTGCTTAGTTATATCTAATTAAGGAAGTACGCCCATCAAGGATGGTCCCTCAGCCGTATCGCAGTAAAGGTGGACCATGTCTTTCAAACGCAGCATTTCACTCACCGCCGCCCTCATCGCGGCCTTCAGTTCATCCGCCACCCTCGCCGCCCCGCTCACCATTGACGGGAATCTCGGCGATTGGGGCATCAGTGTCGCCGACAATAACGCCAGCGACTTCACCCATCTGAAGACCGACATCGGTCTGCTCGGCTTCCATTTGGAAGACCAAAACGATCTTGCCGCCAACGGCGCCTATCTCGGCCCTCAATACGGCGGACAAAACTACGATGCGGAATTCATGGGCGTGGCGCGACAAGGCGGCACCCTGTACATCGCCATCGTCACCGGCCAGCGGCCCGACAACGGCTTCAGCAATTATTCGCCGGGCGATATCCGCATCAGCACCAGCGACGGCCTCATCGGCATCGAAGTCGGCGGCGGCGCGGGCGGCGGCAGCGGCACGGCCCTCAGCGAGGGCGCCAGCGGCTCTACCTACGGCCTGAAATCGAACGGCTACACCCTGAGCCACGGCAGCACCCAGGCGGCGCAAACCGCCGGTTCGGTGTGGAGCGACGTGGACTGGATCCTCGATCCAATCGGTCCGGTGCAAGAAAAAGTGCAATTCTCCATCAACGGCGCCAGTCAACAGCTAGGCAGCGCCGACTTCATTTTCACGCGCAACGGCGTCACCGGTCAGCACGCCATCATCGAACTGGCGATCAGCACCAGCCTCTTCGGCGCGAGTACGCTCGAGTCGATCTTCTGGGCGCCGAGCTGCGGCAACGATGAACTCAGTGTCTCCATGCCCGTGCGCATCACCCAAGTGCCGGAACCGGCCGCCCTCGGCCTTTTCGGACTGGGCTTGCTGGCGATGGGCGTACAGCGTCGCCGGCGGCGCGCTACCGCCTAAGCGACCAAAGCGGCGCGCGACGCCGCGGATTCTCACTGACGGCCGCGCGCGGCCGGGACTCACCGGCACACGGAAGCCGACCCGCTCCCACTCCTTATTTTCCCGTCCAAAAATAAGCCCCGCATCGGCGGGGCTTGAGTGGCGCAAAGCGCCCTTAGTTCATAAACACACGGAGCACGAGCGTTGCGCACGGCACAGGCTCTTGGATTAACCCGGCATCAAAACAAGCCCCTCTCTCCAACGCGGGAGAGGGGCTCAATTAAGTGATGCAATCAAGCCCCTTTCCCGCCGGGAGAGGAAGCGGCGTGAACCGGCTCCTTACTTGCCGCCGGATTACTTGTCGGACTTATCCTCGGGCGCGGGCGTGCCGCGGCCGAACAGGGCGGGCACTTCGCGCCGCGCGGGACGGTGGCGCACCACCGGCGCGGGACGCTGCGGCGCGGCCTGCTCACGGGGTTCAGCGAAGTCGCGGCGTGAGTCGAAATCACGGCGCGGCTGCGCTTGATCCGCGAAACGCGGACGTTGTGGCGCATGACGGCGCTGGCCCTGCTCACCACGCGGGTTGGCCTGTTCATTGCGCGAAGCGGGATGCATCACATTACCATTCACCTCACCACGCGGCTGCTCATGACGGCCGCCCCCTTGTCTTTGCCCGCCACGTTCGCCCTGTGGACGCCCAGCCGCGCGCGCCGGACGCGGACGCGCGCCTGCCTCCGGGCGGGCTTGATTACCGCGCGATTGATCGCCACGCGTTTGATCGCGCTGTCCTCGACCCAGGTAATTAGAACCGCGGCGCGCGGTATCACGCTGAGGTTGCTCGCCCCGCGCCGCTCGCGGCGCGCCCCGCCCGCCGCGGTTATTACGGCCATTGGGAATGGCCTCGGCGCGGATGCTGGGATCATGTTCGAAACCAGGCACATTCACCACCGGCAGTTCACGTTTAATGAGGCGCTGAATACCGGACAATAAATCCAGCTCATCGACACACACCAGCGACACCGCCTCACCGCTGGCACCGGCGCGGCCGGTGCGGCCGATGCGGTGCACGTAGTCTTCGGAGACATTGGGCAGTTCGAAATTCACCACATGCGGCAGCTGATCGATGTCGAGGCCACGCGCGGCGATGTCGGTGGCCACCAGCACGCGCACGGCGTTGGCCTTGAAATCAGCCAATGCCCGGGTGCGCGCGCCCTGACTTTTGTTGCCGTGAATCGCGGCGGCGCTGATGCCGTCCTTGTCCAATTGCTCGGCCAGGCGGTTGGCACCGTGCTTGGTGCGGGTGAACACCAGCACTTGGCGCCAGTCGTTGGTGCTGATGAGGTGGGACAGGAGCTCGCGCTTACGCTCGCGGTCGACGCGGTGCACGATCTGACTCACGCCCTCGGCATCGATGTTGCGGCGCGCCACTTCCACCAGCGCGGGATTGTTGAGCAACTTGTCGGCGAGCTGTTTGATCTCGTCGGAATAGGTGGCGGAGAACAGCAGGTTTTGCCGGCCCTGCGGCAATAAGGCCAGCACCTTGCGGATGTCGTGAATGAAGCCCATGTCGAGCATGCGATCGGCCTCGTCCAGGACCAGAATTTCAACCTTGCTGAGGTCGATGGTCTTCTGTCCCACGTGGTCGAGTAAACGGCCCGGGGTGGCAACCAGAATATCCACGCCACGGCGCAAGGCGTCGATCTGCGGATTGATGCCGACGCCGCCGAAGATCACCGTGGATTTGAGCGGGAGATGCTTACCGTAGGTTTGCACGCTCTCGCCCACCTGGGCCGCCAGTTCGCGGGTGGGGGTGAGGATCAAGGCCCGCAGCGGGCGCTTGCTTTGCGCCGGCGCCGCGGCGCTCAAACGCTGCAACAAAGGTAAGGTAAAACCGGCGGTCTTGCCGGTGCCGGTCTGCGCGCCCGCGAGGATGTCGCGGCCTTCAAGAATCACGGGGATGGCTTGCAGTTGAACGGGGGTGGGTTGGGTGTAGCCCTGCTCGGCGATCGCGCGCAGGAGTTCGGCACTCAGGCCGAGTTCTGAAAATGACATTGTTTTGAATACTCCAAGAACCGTCTGCCCAGAGAAAACTCAGGAAGGTCCAGGCGGTGTTTTTTAATGAAGGCGGGGGGTACAACCAGGAGGGATACACCACGCGGGCGGACGCGACCTTTGCGTCCTCTAATCGTCAGGCCCGCATGGTAGCACACCCCGAGGGGCTGATACACTGCGCGACCATGTTAATTCTAAACGATCTCACTTTATATCGGGGGCCACGCCAACTTTTTGAAGGGGCCAGCCTCACTATTTTTCCCGGCCACAAGGCCGGACTCACCGGCGCCAACGGCAGCGGCAAGTCCAGCCTCTTCGCCTTGATCCGCGGCGAACTCAAGCAGGACGCGGGCGAATTCAGCCTGCCGCCGGGCTGGGTCATCGCCCATGTGGCGCAGGAGATGCCCGCCGTCGACACCCCGGCCGTTGATTATGTGATGGCCGGCGATGAAGAGCTGGCGCGCCTGCACGGCGACGTGGAACAGGCCGAGTCCGCCGATGACGGCGCCCGCATCGCCGCGCTGCATGCCCGCATCGACGCCATCGGCGGCTACACCGCGCGCAACCGCGCGGCGCAGCTGATCCACGGCCTGGGCTTCACCGCCGCGCAAGAAAATACCCCGGTACGCAACTTCTCCGGCGGCTGGCGCATGCGCCTCAACCTCGCGCGCGCGCTGATGTGCCGCTCCGATTTATTGCTGCTTGACGAGCCCACCAATCACCTCGACCTCGACGCGGTCTTGTGGCTGGAAGACTGGCTGCGCGCCTACCCCGGCACCCTGCTGCTCATCTCGCACGACCGCGACTTCCTCGACAACGTCTGCGGCCACATTCTTCACATCGCCCATCAGGAGGTGAAGCTCTACAGCGGCAACTACAGCACCTTTGAACGCCGCCGCGCCGAACAGCTCGCGGGCCAGCAGGCGGCCTATGAAAAACAGCAGCGCGAAGTCGCGCATATGCGCAGCTACGTCGACCGCTTCCGCGCCCAAGCCACCAAGGCGCGCCAGGCACAAAGCCGCCTGAAGGCGCTGGAACGCCTGACACTCATCGCCCCGGCCCATGTCGACTCACCGTTTCACTTCAGTTTCCGCGCGCCGCCGCAGCTGCCGCATCCGCTGTTGCAACTGAAACAGATCGCCGTGGGTTACGGTGACCGTGCCGTGGTGAGCGCAGTGAAACTCAGCCTCGCCCCCGGCGACCGCCTCGGCCTGCTCGGCCCCAATGGCGCGGGCAAATCCACCCTCATTAAAATGCTCGCCGGCGAACTCGCGCCGCTGGCGGGTGAGCGCGAAGAAAACGCGGGGCTGCGCATCGGCTATTTCGCGCAGCATCAACTGGAACAATTGCATCCGCAGGACAGCCCGCTGCAGCACCTGCTGCGCCTCGACCCCAGCGCCGCCGAACAAAGTCTGCGTGATTTCCTCGGCGGCTTCGGCTTCATCGGCGACGACGCCCTCGCCGCCGTCGCGCCCTTCTCCGGCGGCGAAAAGGCGCGGCTGGTGCTCGCGCTGCTGGTGTATCAACGCCCCAACCTTTTATTACTCGACGAACCCACCAATCATCTCGATTTGGAAATGCGCCATGCCCTCGACATGGCCTTGCAAGACTTCCCCGGCGCCGTCGTCCTGGTCTCGCACGACCGCCATCTGCTGCGCACGGTCTGCGACGCCTTCGTGCTGGTCGCCGATGGCCGCGCCCTCGCCTACGACGGCGACCTCGACGATTACCGCCGCTGGATACTGCAACGCGTCAAGGCGGCCGATACCGAAGAGACACGCGCGAGTGGCGAGCACAGCGCCGAGGCGCGCAAGAGCAAACGCCGCGACGAGGCCGAACGCCGCCAGCAATTGCGCCCCCTCAAGGCCGCGCTGGAGCGCTGGGAAAAAACCATGCTAAAACTCGAAACACAAAAAGCCTCGCTGGAACTAGAATTAGCGGACCCCGCGCTGTATGAGGCACGAAACAAAGATAAACTGCGCGTACTCTTGGGCGAGCAGACGCAAACCCTGCAAGCGCTCGCCGAGGCCGAGGAACAATGGCTGCACGCCAGCGAAACCTTGGAACAGAATGAGCGCGAACCATGATAAAACCCGAAGCAATTTGACGCGACACGATGAACGAACTCATCCCGCTATTGCTCATTGCCGCCCTCGGACTCATTGGCTGGTTCTGGTTCGACAGCCTCCGCGCGCGCGAACACGCCCTGAAAATTTGCGCTCAAGCCTGCGACAAAATCAATGCGCAACTCTTGGACGACACCGTCGCCCTGCGCCGCCTGGGTGTTGCGCGTGACAAGCGAGGGCACGCCGTCTGGCGCCGCACCTACAATTTTGAATACAGTCTCGACGGCGCCGAACGTCTGCGCGGCAGCGTCACCATGCGCGGCCGCGCGGTAGAAATCGTGGCGATACAATCTCCCGAAGGCGGCACTCAGTTTGAACAGGACTAACAACCTTCAACGAGAAACAACAGCGCGCCCGCTCCGCATGCCTTGCGTGTCCAGCACGAGCGGGAGACGTGGCAGGATAAATCAGCGGCTACTTGCCTGTAACGACCCGCGAACGCCCACGAAGAAAATTTCCGGCCCCACCACCCGCAATCACGCCCAACACGGCCTCACCACCTACGACTGGGACGCCCGCGGCTACCTCCAGCGCCTCACCCGGCCCGGCCTCGATATCCGCTACAGCTACGACGCCCTCGGCCAGCGCAAAACCAAAACCGTCAACGGCGTCACCACCCGCTACGTCACCGCGCCCATCTTCGGCATGAGCCACGTCCTCATGGAACTCGACGCCGGCAACA
>CAMYKQ010000029.1 GCA_947259075.1 uncultured Gammaproteobacteria bacterium
GCGCTGGACGCATCCCGTGCAAAACTGGAACCTCACACTGTCGCAGCTGGCGATTCATTTCGAGGGAAGGTTGGATAAGCACATCGCGCTGTGAACTGCGTTTGACACAGAGTTTTGAACACCCTCTGATTAGGCTTATGGATATTGTTTTCGGGTTTAGATAATTAAGTGGAGACATTCTGTGCGCTCTTTATTTTATTTAAAATTATTCTTAGTCAGGATATACGATAACGCAATAAAAGCGCCAACATGGCTATATATTGATTAATCAGTACATTTGTCATATTGACCATACTCACCTTGGCGTATATGTAAATAATGTCGACATCGGTTGTATCGTGACCCTAAAGTGCGCAGATGCGGTGAGGGATTAACTGCATTGATCGTGATCAGTGAGCAGAAATGGCCTCTGCGTGACTACTTAATACCCTAAACCCCCCCTTACACCACCGACCCCACCATCATCACCGCCACCCCCAGCGCGGCGAGGCTGAGGACCAGCACGGCCGCCGCGGCGCAGTCTTTGACGAGTTTGATGCGCGGGTGGGTTTCGGGATGGAGGTGATCGGCCAGGTGTTCGAGGGCGGTGTTGATGAGTTCGGCGGCGATGACCAGCGCCGCCATCACGCCGCACAGCGCCCACCACAGCAGGGCGGGGCGCAGGATTAATAAGGCCAGCAGCAACAGCGCCGTCATCCCAACGTGGGTGCGCAGGCTGGCTTCGCTGCGCCAGGCGCTGCGCAGGCCGGCCCAGGCGAAACCGAGGCGTAGCGTGAAGGCGCGGTTTTTCATATCACGGTTCTCCGGCGGGCGCGCGGGCGCGTAGCAATAACACCGTACCATCCCAGGCGTCGTCGCGGGTGTCGGCGCGGCGTACCGCGCGCCAGTTCAATTCGCCGAGGCTGGCTTGCAGTTGTTGTAGCGGCGCGTTGTATTGACTGCCGGTGAGCGGCACGGTGAACAGCGGCAGGGGATGGGCGGCGCGCAGGCTGGTGACCGTGCCCACCCACACTTCGCCGCGCGGGTTTTGCAGCAGCCGGTCGGCGGGCCACAGGCGCAGCACGCTCCATCCGCCCTTGCCGTCGCCATGCACCAAGCGCAACACGTCGTGGCGGTCGTCATGCACTTGCGGCAGCAGCGGCAATTCGCCCAAGGCGGGTGAGGGCAGCAGCCAGTGGAGAACGGCGGCCGAGTTTAAGGCGGGCGGCGCTTGCCAGCCCGCGCCTTCAAGTTGGGCGGCGAGCGGGTCCAAGGGTCCGGCCCATTGCACGGACAAGGGTTGCTTGGCGTGGTCTTCGAGATCGAGGCGATAGGGCGGTAGCGTTTGCCAGCCACCGTCCCACCAGGCCGTTGCGTCCAGGGTTTGCACCGCGTACCGCGGCGTGTGCCGGGCTAGGTCTTGCTGGAAATGGGTGCTGACATAGGTGGATGCGGACAGCAGCAGGGCGGCGCCGGTGACGAGGCTGAGCTGGCCCGAGGCCATGGGCGTGGCGCTGTGGCGGCGGAAGGCGGCGCCGAGCAGCGTCACCCATAATAAGGCCAGCAGCCAGGCGGCGAGGGCGCCGGAGGCCTCGGTCATGCCGAGGTAGAGCCGGGCGAAGATGAAGGCGGCCACCAGCAAACCCGCCGCGCCATAGGGCAGCCAGCGCCACTTGTCCTTGAGACCTTGCGCGATCATCACCGCCAGCAGACCGTAGAGCACGGTGTTGCTGACGATGCCGCCGGCCGAGGGCGAGGCCATGCCCCAGGCGAGGGCGAAGCTGAGGATCACCGCGAAGAGGCTGGCCCCGCCCGCATGCAGCAGGGCCAGCCAGTGCTGCCGCCACGCCAGCCAGATCATCACCGCCGCCGCTACTGGCAGACTCACCGGCCGCAGGCTGAGGTCGGCGAGAAACACCATCAGCTGGTCGGGCCAGGGCGCGCGCAGGCTTTGCATGAAGTTGAGTACCGTGGTGTCGAAGCTCAGCAGCGCGGGCTCGAACAGCAGGCGGCCGCCGCCGATCAGGCCCACGGCGAGCATGATGAGTAAGCCCGCCAACACCGCCAGCCCGCGCCACTCCGGGTGTTCGGGGTCGAGCACCGAGGACACCAGCCTGCCCGCGTAGCGGTGTTCGCCGCCCCAGGCGAGCAGGCGATCCATGATGGCGCTGGCGCGCGGATACAGCAGACGGTAAATGCGGTAGGTCAGCCACAATGTGAGCCAGAGCGTCACCAGCACCGTGAGCAGCAGCACCGCCAGACGCGAGGCGACCTCGGAGGCGAGATTGAGCGAGGCGCCGAAGACCACGCCGGGCAGGGTGTAGGCCGGGGCCCAGGCCACGGCCGAGGCGACGTTGACCATTAAAAATTGCGCGGGCGGCATGCCGAGCATGCCCGCGATCACCGGGATGACCGGCCGCACCGGCCCGACGAAGCGGCCGAACAGCACGCTCTTGCCGCCGTGGCGGGTGAAGAAGCTTTCGCCTCGCGTCATTAAGGCGGGATAACGGCTGAAGGGCCACATACCGCGCAAGCGGTCTTTATAGTGATAGCCCAGCCAATAGCTGATGCCGTCGCCGACTATCGCCCCGGCCGCGGCCCAGGCCAGGGTGCTCCACAGGTCGAGCGCGCCCATGGCCACCAGGGTGCCGATGCCGAACATCATCGCCACGCCGGGGATGAACAGGCCGACGACGGCCAGCGATTCACTGACGGAGATGAGAAACACGGCCAGCCCGCCCCAGGTGGGGTTGGCGGCCAGCCAGTCGATCACAGGTTTGAGGGTTGCGAGGTCCATCTTCGCCGATTATAGCCAGCGCCGCGTCACGGTTTCACGGGGGGCAGGCGCGCTAGAGCAATACCGTTTTTTTCATAGAGTACTTCAGCGCCGTCGAGCTGGGGAAGGAATATGGATTTGGTGAGCACGATGTCGCCGGGCCGGGGTTCGCGTTTTTCCACCAGGCGTTCGGCGTAGACGCTGAAGCTGGGGGTGTTGAGGCGCCACATCACCACGGAATAATCCGCCGCCTTGGCCAGTGCCGCCGCTTCTTTGACGGGGCTTTGCTGGATGGCCGCCACCGTGGGCATGATAAAACCGGAGACGGCGAATACGGTGACGAGGCCGCTGGCGAGCAATTTGTTTTGCGCGCTGTGGCGGCCGTCCCACATGAAATACAGCATCAGTGCGGCGGCGATGACGAAGAACAGCCGGTAGGCCAGGCCGAAATAGGCCGCGTGATCCTGCAGCATCGCCACCGCATGCGCGTCCCTGATCGCCGGCAGCGCCGCCGTGATGAGCTCGGGTAAAAACAAGGCGAACACGAACAGCAGCAGCGGCGGCAGAAACAGCCAGCCGCGCCCGGGCAGTTGGTCGAAGTGCAGCGCCATGAGGATGAACAGCGCCGCGTAACCGTAGACCACATAATGCGGCAGCTTGGTGCCGGAGAGCGAAAACAGCACGAACACCAGCACGAACCAGATCAGCAGATAGCGGCTCAGCGCATCGCGCCACAGGGCGCGGCCTTGCCACAGGGTCTTGATGAGCACGGCGGTGTAGGGCAGCAGGCCGATGAGCACCACCGGCACGTAATAAAACAGCGAGCCGCCGTGGCCCTCCATCGCCCCCTCGAAGCGGCCGAGATTGTGTTTGAAAAAGAAACCGGCGATGAAGGCGTCGCCCTCTTTCAGGTATTGCAACACATACCACGGCAGGGCGATGGCCAGGAACAGCGCGATGCCCGACGGGTCGAATACCGCGCGCAGCCAGGCCTTGAGCTCGCCGCGGCTCAGATAAAACAGCAGCGTGACCGCGCCGGGAATGGCCGCCGCCACCGGCCCCTTGGTGAGAAAGCCCAGGCCCATGAGCGCGAAACAGGCGAGCAGGTACACGCGCTTCTGACTGTGATGAAATAAAAAGGCCGCGAGCATGGCGGCGGTGACGAAGAGATTGAGGACGGCGTCGGCGGTGGCGGCCTTGGCGATGATGGGGATTTCCAGCGAGGTGGCCATGGCGATGGCGGCGATAAGGGCGATGCGTTCGCCGCGCAGCACGCGCACGCAACCGTACACCGCCAGCACCCACAGGCTGGCGGCCAGGGCCGAGGGCAGGCGCAGGGCGAATTCGTTCCAGCCGAAGACGAGCACGCTGGCCGCTTGCAGCCAGTGGATGAAGGCCGGTTTGTCGAAACGCGGCTCGCCGTTGAGATAGGGCGAGATGAAATCGCCGCGCAGGAACATCTCGCGCGTGGCCTCGCTGAAGGCCCCCTCGTCGAGGTCGAACAGCGGCAGTGCGTGGAGGTTGAGAAAAAAGCCCAGGCCGGCGGCGAGCAGCAGTAAGAGCCGGAGCGATGTGTGGTTTGAAGTCATGGTGCCTTTGGTGTTGCCCGATCCCGGCCCCAGTCCGGGCGAGGCGGGTCATTATAGAATGAGAGTGCGCCCTGGCCGTAGTCCGTCCGCCGCTTTTCCCCGCGTTTATTCGCTGTGGTATGCTCCCAGCACTCCCGCCTGCCTGGGGCGGCGCGTTACGTGCGGCATGACTGGCCACGCAAGCTTAATGGATTTCGTGAGCATAGAGGAAATTCACTGGCGGTTTTTCACCGCATGAGTTTAGATGTCCAGGCGGGTGTCGCGTGAGTAGCACGAGGAGGAATGCACGTGGCCTTCAAGATAACGTCAGGCGGGGAGTGGACTCCGAAGCCTGGCATTGTTACGCCCGAGTTGAACTATGACATCGCAATCCGTGAGTGAAGACCTGCGTCAAGAAAACCGGCTATTACGCCGGCGCTTGGAAGATTACCTCGCCCAGGCCCACCGCAATGAAGCGAAGCTGCGCCGCTTTCAGTCGCACGAATTGCGGCTCATCGGTCTCAATTCGCTCTTCGAATTGGTCCAAGAAATTATTTACCCCGACCCGTCCGTGTTCAACTGGGACGTGGTCACGCTCTTGCTGTTCGATCCCGAATACGAGTTGCGCCGCATCCTCGAAGAAGAAGGCGTGGTAGTGAGTGATCACGCGGGCTTGATGTTTGCCGCCGACAGTGACGATTTGGATGCCTTGTTTCCCAGCTCTCTGTTCCCTACCCTCGGCACCTACAAGCCGAAACAGCATGCGCCTTTGTTCGCCACCACCGGGCGTTCGCCCAATAGTATCGCCTTGCTGCCACTGGTGCGGCACGGACGAGTGATCGGCAGCTTGAATATCGGCAGTTACAATATCGAGCGTTTCGTCAAAGGTGTGCGCACCGACTTCCTCGAACACTTCGCGGCGGTGGTGGCGATCTGTATCGAGAACGCCGGTAACCTCGAACGGCTCAAGCGCCAAGGCTTGACCGATACCCTGACCGCCATCAACAACCGCCGTTTTTTCGATCAGCGCCTCAAGGAAGAATTGGAACGTTCATCGCGCGAAGCCGTGCCGCTCACTTGCTTGTTGCTCGACGTGGATTTTTTCAAGAAGGTTAACGACAGCTATGGCCATCAGACCGGCGATCACGTCTTGCGCGAAGTGGCGGCGCTGATCCGCGCGCAGTTGCGTGGCAGCGATGTGTTGTCGCGTTATGGCGGCGAGGAGTTCGCGGCCTTGTTGTCGCGCAGCGCGAGCCAAGAGGCGGCGGACGTGGCGGAGCGCATCCGCCACAGCATCGCCGAGCATCATTTCATCAATGAGGCCGGCGAGTCGTTTCGCGTCACCATCTCGATCGGTTTGGCGACCTATCATCCCGAAAAAATCAGCGGCACGCACAAATTGCGCGGCGATGTGCTGGTGGGTCATGCCGATCGCGCCTTATACGAGGCTAAATCCAGTGGACGTGATAAAGTGGTGAGCGCCGGACTCATCGAGCCGGGCAAGGATGTGTGGTTTTAGCGGTGAGTTTTATCAGCTTGGCCGTGCAGCAAATGGGTAGGTCCCGCGGGTGCGTTAATGTTTGCGGACGCAAGCCGGGGCGCGTTTCGCCGCGGGCATTTGAGTTTTAAGGCCGCGGGAGTGGGCGGCGGAATGTAAAAGAAGCAATCGTGGCATTGGTTGCGGCGCGTGTGTTTGCTTGGAGACGGTGCGTCCCTGCGCCGTGCGTCTTTTAATTTTAGTATCGTCTCGTTTCAGCAGAAGCCATCCAAATATTTCCGTAGCGCCATGAACATCAACATATTGTCTTCGCCGCGGCCGGGGTCGAATTCGATGCCGAGGCGGTAGACCTCGGTGGTGCCGGCTATGCTGATATCTTGCGCCGTGTGCTGGCACCAGCATACCCGGGCGCCGAGTACGATTTCAAAGTCGCGGGAGACGAAGAGGATCTTTACCGGCGTTTCTTTGTCGATGGCTTCGGTGAAGTTAATGCCCATGCCGGAAATCGAAGCATCATGCACGTCATTAATCGTATGCCATTTTTCATGGATGTGGAGCCGGAAAAACGCTTCTTTATCGGGAATGCGGATGACACGCCGTTCATGCCGGCGCCGTTCGCGTGACATAGTAACCTCCCTCGGGAAAAGTGAGCCCGAAAGGGTTAACGGCCGCGCGGCGGCCTTTTATACCGTGGCTGGCGCGGTGAGCAAACTCAAGCCGCGCCGAAGGGGTCGATGTATTCTCGCAGTGCCAGAAATAGCATGGAGCTGTTCTTCATATCGCGCTGATTGAAGCGCACGCCGAGCCGGTAAGGGCCGCTGGTCTCGCTGGGCGCTTCGCCGTTGATGTCCTCGCACCAGACCACGGTGCCTTGCACGCGGATCTGCCTCTCATCCTGGTCGAAGCCGAGTGTCACCGAGGTGGCGGGAGCCACGGGTGCGTTAAGCACGATGCCGGCGCCGGAAACGGAAACATTGTCGACCTTGTGAAAGGGATAAAACAAGGCGTGTGATTCAATGAAGAACGAGGGGCCTTCTTCCAGTGGCAGTAGCGCCTTGCGCTCGTGTTCGCGGCTTTCGTGCAGCATAAGCACCCTCCCCGGCTGTCGGCAATGTGCATTTATTATAGACGCTGAAGCCGCAAGGGGAAGCGGAAATTCCGGGGGGTATGACGGATTAACGCCGGGCGGCGTAGGGGCCCGTCGCCGGTTTTAAACCCCAGGAGGACTGTGTCAGCCAGTGGGTGAGCTCCTCCGCGGGCAGCGGGCGGCTGAGGTAGTAACCTTGGACGTGATCGCAACCCAAGGCGTTAAGTTGGTCGAGAGTTTCTTTGTTTTCCACGCCTTCGGCCACGATGTGGCAGCCCATATTGTGGCCAAGGTCTATGGTGGAGCGCACGATGATGGTGTCGTTTTCGTCGCGGGTCATTTCCATGACGAAGGAACGGTCGATTTTAAGCTGGGTGACGGGGAGTTTTTTTAAATAGATAAGCGAGGAATAGCCGGTGCCGAAATCATCGATGGACAGTTGCACGCCCATGCCGTTGAGGCGGGTCAAGATAGTCAGCGCCCGCTCGGGATCGAGCATGATGGCATTTTCGGTGATTTCCAAGGTGAGCTGATTTGCGGGGACGGACCACTTGGCTAATAGGCCCGCCACTTTCGCCGTTAAGCCCGGATCATGCAGATTGCGGGGCGAGAGGTTAACCGCGATATTCAAGGAAATGCCCATCTGCCGCCAGGCGCGGCATTGTAATAGCGCCTCGTCGATCACCCAGTAGGTCAAGCGCCGGATCAAGTCGCTTTGTTCCGCGAGGGCGATAAAATCAGTGGGCGGGATGAAGCCGTGCGTGGGGTGTTTCCAGCGTAGTAATGCCTCCACGCCCATGGTGGTGTGTTTGCGCAGGTCGGCTTTGGGCTGGTAATAGAGGATGAGCTGCTGATTATCGATGGCGTTACGCAACTCGCCCGCCAGGGTCAGCCGGCGGATATTGTAAGGGTCGATCTCTTTGGTGTAGATGATGTGATCTAGTCCGCGCCGCTTGGCGTTGTACATGGCTACCTCGGCGCGGCGAATGAGGCCGCTGGTGTCATCGCCGTGTTCGGGGTAGAGGGCGATGCCGATGCTGGCGTGAGGTGTAATCTCGATGCCATCAAGATTGATGGTTTGATTGATGGCCTCTTGAATCTGTCTGGCGATGGCGATGACGGCCTGCGCGCCGGTGTCAGTCATCAATATGAGGTATTCGTCGCCGCCGCTGCGGATGATGGTGTCGGCCTTGGGTAAGGTTTTTTGCAGGCGCAGCGCGATTTCCTTCAGCATTTCATCGCCGAGATGATGGCCGAGGGTGTCGTTTATTTCCTTGAAACGGTCAAGGTCGATGAAGAGCAGGGCGAAGGGGCCGGGCGAGTTTTCCTTGTCCGCCGTCAGCGCGCCCAGTCTATCCAATAAACGGTTGCGATTGGCGAGTCCGGTGAGGCTGTCATGCACGGCTTGGTAAGCCAAGGCGGCATGTTGTTTATTGAGCCGTTTGGCGATGAAATTGGCGATAAGTAACGCGCCCCAGATCGCGAGGCAGAGTATCGCTATCGCGCTGATCAATAATTGGACGCCGGCGTGTTCAATGAGCGAGGCCATGGGTAGATTGGCATGGTGCACGGACAGCAAGTTGAATGGGCTGCCTGGGATGGGCGTGCTGATCCAAAAGACGGTGCCCTGTTCGTCGTGCAGATGCCCTTCGAGTGTTTGTTCGCTGAGCGGGTGTTTGAGTGAAAATGGAATGGCGTGCCCGCCGAAAATATCCTCCAAGCGCTGTCCCGTGAGCGTGCGGCCTTGGGCGTCGATGATGGTCATCATGTTGTCGTTTGCCGGGCTTAGCCACAAGGCGGCGCCGAGGGCTTGCTTGTCGGGGGGTGAGCTTAAGGTTTGAGCCAGTTTGTGCGCTTGGCTCTCGGCGAAATGCCGGATGATCTGGGCCTCTTTTTCCACGCCGGCATTCAAGGCGATGTAATAGCTCAAGCCGCCGAATGCGATCACGATGGTGAGTGCTATGCTGGTGAAGGCCAGCAATAAGCGCTGACGGATATCGCTCATTGCCTATCCCGGTGATGCGGCGCTGCGCGCAGCCGCGTGGTTTGTGCTTTCCTTATAAATGTACGGTGGATCATGTGCAGTCTTTCCATGGGATTGAAGTGAGTCTAGCCACCGTCAAGGCCGCCTTGGTTCAGCCGCAAAGGCCTATACCACGAAAAACTTATCGACTACTCACCCGCTCAACTTAAGCGAAGGGGGCGAGCCACGCTCAAAACTCCCGGCCGCGTTGCCTGTCGAAGGAAGAAAGGACAGACTTGATGCGGCTTAAGGTCCCGCCCTGGTTTAGAAAAATGTGCCAGTGTCGATACACTTGATGCCGGATATGCGCGGGTGAAACGGCCTATACGAGGATACGGTAGTGGGATTGAAAACTTGGCTGGTCCATCACCTGACCCGGTGGCTGGTGAAAGAGCGGCCACTGAGCGAGATGCCTTTATGCGATTTCGAACGCCTGTCTTTCGAGATCCGCCCCTGCGATGTGCTGCTCGTTGAAGGGCGCAGCCGCGTCAGCGATATCATCAAGAACATCACCCAAACCGCGTGGACCCATTCCGCGCTGTATATCGGCCGCCCGCACGATATCGAAGACCCCACCTTGCGCGCCTTGGTGCGGAAGTTCTACGACGGCGATGAAAACGAACAGTTGATTATCGAGGGCCTGCTGGGCGAGGGCACCGTGGTCGGTCCTTTAGCGAAATACCGGGGCGAGCATCTGCGCATCTGCCGCCCGCGCGGCCTGTCGCGGCAAGACGCGCAACGCATCATCGAGTACTGCGCCCATCATTTGGGCGCGGATTACGATATCCGCCAGCTGCTCGATTTGGGCCGTTTCATGTTTCCTTATGCCATCGTGCCGCGGCGCTGGCGCTCCAGCTTGTTCGAACACAATGCCGGCATTCCCACCCGCGCCGTGTGCTCGTCGATGATCGCCGCGGCGTTTACCGGCGTACACTACCCGATCTTGCCGGTGATCCATCGCGACGCGGACGGCAAGTTGCATATGTATAAACGCAATACCCGTTTATTTACCCCGCGCGATTTCGATTATTCGCCTTACTTCGACATTATCAAGTACCCTATTTTAGGCGTGGACGATCTGGCGCTGTACCGCCAGCTGCCATGGAATCAAGACGGCGTCATCTGTAATGATGAAAATGATTGCTATATTCCCGATCGCGGCCCAGTGAAGGTGGGCGCGCTGCACGGCGTTGAGGGTGCCGCAATGACGGCCGGGGACGATGAGTCCGCGGTGCCGCCGCGTAAAAGCAAAATAATATTTTTCGGCAAACGGAAAGGAACCGCATGAGCCCATGGATTTGGCTGCTGATTTTTACCGCCGGGTTGGCTGGCTTGGCTTATTGGCGTATTTCCCTCGCGATCGCCGCCGCCGCCGCGACGGCTTTCGTTTTCTTATCCGCCGCCTCCGGCAACGTCGGCCTCGTGCCCTTGCTGCTGGGTTGGCTGGTGGCCGCGGTCTTGGTCACCTTGGCCATCCCGCCGTTGCGGCGCCTGCTGGTGAGCGACCGGGTTTTGCCGCTGCTGCGCCGCGCCTTGCCCGCGATGTCGCAGACCGAGCGCGACGCCTTGGAGGCGGGCACGGTGTGGTGGGACGCGGAGTTATTCAGCGGCCGCCCCAATTGGGATAAATTGCTCGCCATCCCCGCGCCCAAGTTGAGTCAAGAGGAACAGGACTTCATCAACGGCCCGGTGGATGAACTCTGCCGCATGCTCGATGACTGGAAGATCACCCAAGAAGACTTCGATCTGCCGCCCGCGGTGTGGGCCTATATCAAGGCGCAAGGTTTCTTCGGCATGATCATCCCCAAGCAATACGGCGGCTTGGGGTTTTCGGCGCTGGCGCACTCGGCGGTGGTGATGAAGATCTCCACCCGCAGCGCGACGGCGGCAGTGACGGTGATGGTGCCCAATTCACTCGGCCCCGCTGAGCTGTTATTGCACTACGGCACCGATGCGCAAAAGAATTATTATCTGCCGCGTCTCGCGCGCGGCGAAGAAGTCCCGTGCTTCGCGCTCACCGGGCCCGAGGCCGGTTCCGACGCCAGTTCCATCCCCGACACCGGCGTGGTCTGCCGCGCCGAATTCGAGGGCAAGGACACGCTCGGCATCCGTCTCAATTGGGACAAGCGTTACATCACCCTCGGCCCGGTGGCCACGGTGCTGGGACTCGCGTTTAAACTGCACGATCCCGATCATCTGCTCGGCAAACAAGAGGCGCTGGGCATCACCGTTGCTTTGATCCCCACGAAGACCCCGGGCATCGACATCGGCAATCGCCACTTCCCGCTCAACATCCCCTTTCAAAACGGCCCCAATCGCGGCCACGATGTGTTCATCCCCATGGATTGGGTGATCGGCGGGCAGGCGCGCGTGGGGCAGGGCTGGCGCATGCTGATGGAAAGCCTGGCGGCGGGCCGCTCGATTTCACTGCCCGCGCTCAGCACCGGCGCCGGCAAACTGGTGTGCCGCGGCAGCGGCGCCTACGCGCGCATCCGCAAGCAATTCAAGACCCCGATCGGTAAATTCGAAGGCGTGGAAGAGGCGCTGGCGCGCATGGCGGGCTATACCTATATGATGGACGCGGCGCGCACCATGACCGCCGGCGCGGTGGACCTGGGCGAAAAGCCCTCGGTGATCTCCGCCATCGTCAAATACCATTTGACCGAACGCATGCGCCAGGTCGTCAACGACGCCATGGACGTGCAGGGCGGCAGCGCCATCTGCATGGGGCCGCGCAATTTCATCGCCCGCACTTATCAGGCGATTCCCATCAGCATCACCGTCGAGGGCGCCAATATCCTCACCCGCAGTCTCATCATCTTCGGCCAGGGCGCGGTACGCTGTCATCCCTACGTGTTGAAGGAGATGCAGGCGGTGGCGGAGACCGAGCCGCTCATTGCTTCGCGCAACTTCGACGCCGCCTTCTTCGGCCACATTGGCTTCACGCTTAGCAATGCTGTGCGCGCTCTGTGGCTGGGCCTCACCGGCGCGCGTTGGGTTGGCGTGCCCGCGCAAGCGCCAGTGCGCCGCTACTATCAACAGCTCACTCGCGTCAGCGCGGGCTTCGCACTCGCGGCGGATTTGGCCATGCTCACCATCGGTGGCGCGCTCAAGCGCAAGGAAAAGCTCTCCGGCCGTTTCGCCGATGTCTTGAGTCAGTTGTACTTGGCGTCCACCGTGCTCAAGCGTTATCACGATCAAAACCGCCCCGAGCACGATCTGCCGCTGCTGCGCTGGGCCTGCGAAGACGCACTCTATCGCGCGCAAGACGCGCTGGACGGCGTGCTGAAAAATTTCCCGCTGCGGCCGGTGGCCTGGTTGTTGCGCGCTTTGATCTTCCCGCTGGGCAGACCCTATTCGCCGCCCGGCGACCACCTCGGCCATCAAGTGGCCAGCTTATTACTCACCTCCTCCGCCGCGCGCGACCGCCTCACCGCCGGCATGTTCGTGCCCGAAGACGCGGCCGAGGCCTTGGGCCGCATCGAGATCGCGCTCAAGGAAGTGGAGCGCGCCGAGACGGTGGAAAAAAATCTGCACAAGGCCATCAAGGGCGGGCGTCTGCCCAAGCAACCCTTGCTGGAGTTGCTCGATCTCGCGGTGGAACGCGAGGTCATCGACCGGCAAGACGCCGAGCGGGTACGCGCCGCGGAACAATGGCGGCGCGAAGTCATCACGGTGGACGAGTTCACCCAAAGCTATTTGAGGAGGGACGGTCATGCCTGAGGCAAAAGTAAACAACGGCGGCCGGCCGGTGTACATCGTCGATGGCGCCCGCACCCCGCAATTAAAAGCGAAAGGCGCGCCGGGCCCCTTTCCCGCGGCGGATCTGGCGGTGGGCGCGGGGCGGCCTTTATTGCTGCGCCAGCCTTTCGAGCCGGATGCATTCGACGAGGTGATACTCGGCTGTGTCATGCCCGGACCCGATGAGGCCAATATCGCCCGCTTGGTGGCGCTGCGTCTGGGTTGCGGCCAGCGCACCCCCGCGTGGACGGTGCAGCGCAATTGCGCCTCGGGCATGCAGGCCCTCGATTGCGCCTTTCATGATATCGCCGCGGGCCGCGCCGAGCTGGTGCTGGCGGGCGGCGTGGAATCCATGAGCCGCGCGCCGGTGTTGTTGAACGACGCGATGGTGACGTGGCTCGGACAATGGAGCGCCGCGCGCGGCTTCGGCGCACGCGCCAAGACCTTGGGCAAATTGCGGCCCGCCTATTTCGCGCCGGTGATCGGTCTGTTGCGCGGCCTCACCGATCCGCTAGTAGGTTTGAATATGGGGCAGACCGCGGAAAACCTCGCGCATCGCTTCAACATCAGCCGCGAGACGATGGATGCCTTCGCGCTCGAAAGTCATCGCCGCCTTGCCGCCGCGCAGGATGAAAAGCGCCTCGGCGAAATTGAAATTCTCTACGACAGCGCGGGCAAGGTCTACGCCGAGGACGACGGCCTGCGCCGCGATGGCGACATGACCAAGCTCGCCAAGTTGAAGCCGGTGTTCGACAAAAAATTCGGCAAGGTCACCGCCGCTAATAGCGCGCAGATCACCGACGGCGCGGCGCTATTGATCCTCGCCAGCGCAGAGGCGGTGAAAAAATATCAACTGCCCGTGCTCGGCCGCTTGGTGGACAGCCAATGGGCTGGCGTCGATCCGGCGCAGATGGGGCTCGGGCCCGCCAACGCCATGGCGCCGCTGTTGCGGCGCGGCGGCTTTGAGGTGAACGACATCGATTACTGGGAGATCAACGAGGCCTTCGCTACCCAAGTGCTGGCGGTGCTCGCCGCGCTCAAGGATGAGATCTATAGCCGCGAAGAGCTGGGCTGGGATCACGCGGTGGGCGAGATCCCGCACGAGCGCCTCAATGTCGACGGCGGCGGCGTCAGCCTCGGGCATCCGGTGGGCGCCAGCGGCGCGCGCATCGTGCTGCATCTTTTACATGTTCTGCAACAGCGCGGCGGCCGCCGCGGCATCGCCAGTCTGTGCATCGGCGGCGGCCAGGGCGGCGCCATGTTAGTGGAAAGGGAGGCTTGAGCCATGGCCGATCAACATCAATATAGACACTGGCGCGTCGAGACCGACGCCCAGCGCATCGTCTGGCTGGCCATCGATAAAGCGGATGCGGGCGCCAACGTGCTTTCAAAAGAGGTGCTGGAAGAATTACACGCGCTACTCGGCGTGATCGCCGCCGAGGCGCCGCGCGGGCTGGTGATTTATTCCGCCAAGGCCAATGGCTTCATCGCCGGAGCGGATGTGAAGGAATTCACCGTCCTCCAAAATTTTGAGGAAGGGATGGATTTGATTCAGCGCGGCCAGACGGCGCTGGACCGCATCGAGGCTTTGTCTTTTCCCACGGTGGCGATGATCCACGGTTTTTGTCTCGGCGGCGGCATGGAGCTGGCGCTGGCTTGCCGTTACCGCGTCGCTGAAGACGATCCGCGCACGCGTCTCGGCCTGCCAGAAGTGAAGCTCGGCATCCATCCCGGCTTCGGCGGCACGGTGCGCCTGCCGCCGCTGATCGGCGCGCCCGCGGCGATGGATTTAATGTTGAGCGGCCGCACCGTGGAAGCGCGCGCGGCGCAACGCCTGGGCATGGTGGATTACGCCGTGCCCGCGCGGCAGCTGCGCGTCGCCGCCGCGGCGATGGTGCTGGAGCAGCCCGAGCGCCATCGGCCCAAATTTCTCCAGCGCGTCACCAATCACGGTTTAGTGCGCCCGCTGCTGGCGCATATGCTGCGCAAGAAGGTGGCGGAGAAGGCGCCCGCGGAACACTATCCCGCGCCCTATGCGCTGATCGATCTGTGGTCGGAATACATGGGCGATCCCCGGCGGATGATGCAGGAAGAAGGGCGCTCGGTGGCGCGCCTGGTGACGGACGACACCGCGCGCAATCTGGTGCGGGTGTTCTTTCTGCAAGAGCGCATGAAATCCTTGGGCCGCGGCGCGGACTTCAATCCCAAGCGCGTGCATGTGATCGGCGCGGGCGTGATGGGCGGCGACATCGCCGCCTGGTGCGCGCTGCGCGGCTTGCAGGTCACGGTGCAGGACCGCAATCCCGAGGCCTTGGGCCGGGTGATGAAGCGCGCGTTTGGCTTGTACAAAAAGAAACTGAAGCAGCCGCGCTTGGTGCAGGCGGCGATGGACAGATTGCTGCCGGATCAAAGCGGCGCCGGTTTGAAACGCGCCGATGTCATCATCGAGGCCATTTTTGAAGACGTGCAGGCCAAGCAGAATCTCTATCGCGAAATCGAGCCCGTGATCCGCCCCGATGCCTTGCTGGCCACCAACACCTCCAGCATTCCACTGGAGACCTTGAGCGAGGCACTGGCGCGGCCCGAGCGTTTGGTCGGCATCCACTTTTTCAATCCGGTGGCGCAGATGCAATTGGTGGAAATCGTGGCCAGCAAAGTGAGTACGCCCGAGGTGTGCAAACAGGCCGCCGCCTTCGTGCGTCACATCGATCGTCTGCCGCTGCCGGTGAAGAGTTCGCCGGGCTTTTTGGTCAACCGGGTGTTGATGCCTTATTTGATCGAGGCGGTGACGCTCGAATCAGAAGGCGTGCCGGCAACGGTGATCGACGCCGCCGCCACCGACTTCGGCATGCCCATGGGCCCCATCCTGCTCGCCGATACCGTGGGTCTGGATATTTGTCTCTCGGTCGCGGAGATTCTGTCGCGGCAATTGGGGCGGGGCACCGTGCCGCAGCGCCTGCGTGATTTGGTCGCCGCGGGTCATCTCGGCAAAAAAAGCGGCCGCGGTTTTTATGAGTACCAGGGCGACAAGACTGTGTTCGTCAAGCCGCCCAAGGATTATCAGCCCCCCGCGGATATCACCGACCGTTTGATGTTCCGCTATTTCAACGAGGCCATGGCCTGTCTGCGCGAGGGGGTGGTGGAGGACGCCGATCTGCTCGACGCCGGCATGATCTTCGGCACCGGTTTCGCGCCCTTCCGCGGCGGGCCGCTGCACTTCGCCGGGCACACGGGCGCGGCGGCGGTGCGGCGGCGTTTGGATGAGTTGAGCCAGCAGCACGGCGCGGGTTTCGCGCCGGATGAAGGATGGCAGTCCGCCTAGTTTGTACGAGGTCACGATGTCAGATGAGGCGCTGGACATGATTACCCCGGACGAGGCGATCAGTCTCGCGGGCCTGTTCCGCGAACGCGTGCGCCGCAGTCCCGACGCGCCCGCCTATCGCTACTTCGACGAGGCCACGATGCAGTGGCAGACCGCGCGCTGGGCCGATATGGCGCGTCAGGTGGCGCGCTGGCAAGCCGCGTTGGAGGGCGAAGGTCTGCAACGCGGCGAGCGCGTGGCGCTGATGTTGCCGAACGGCCGCGAATGGGTGTGTTTCGAACAAGCGGCGCTGGGTCTGGGTTTGGTGGTGGTGCCGCTGTACGTCAACGATAGCGGCGAAAACGCCGTGTACATTTTGCGCGACGCCGGGGTCAAGCTGCTGGTGATCGGCGGCGCGGATCACTGGCAAGGTCTGTGCGCGTGCCGCGATAAATTAAGCGCGCTCACGCGCATCGTCGTGGTCAAGCCCTACACGGAGATGGATCCCGCGCTCACCGCGCTGAGCGACTGGTTGCCCGCCGATGGCGGTGACTTACGCACGGCGGTGGCGCAGCCCGATGAGCTGGCGACCATCGTCTACACCTCCGGCACCACCGGCAATCCCAAGGGCGTCATGCTCAGTCATCGCAATATTTTGTGGAACGCGCATGCCTGCGGGCGCGTGGTGCCGGTGTTTTCCGACGATGTGTTTCTGTCTTTCCTGCCACTGTCGCATACCTTGGAGCGCACCGTGGGCCATTACCTGCCGATGCTGGCGGGGGCCAGCGTGGCCTATGCCCGCTCCATTCCGCAATTGAGTGAAGACATGCTCAGCGTGCGGCCGACCATTCTTATTTCCGTGCCGCGCATCTATGAACGTATCTACGCCAAGGTGTGCGCGCAGCTGGAGGAAAAACCGCCGCGCGCGCGCCGCATTTTTGATTTGGCCGTGAGTGTGGGCTGGCAATGTTTCGAACACGCGCAGGGCCGTGCGCCGTGGCGTTTGCGCCAAGTCATGTGGCCGCTGCTGGATAAACTGGTCGCGCGCAAATTGATGGACAAACTGGGCGGCCGTTTGCGGGTGGCGATTTGCGGCGGCGCGGCGCTGCAGCCCGCGGTGGCGCGGGTGTTCGTCGGCTTGGGCCTGCCGCTGATTCAAGGTTACGGCCTCACCGAGACCAGTCCGGTGCTGAGTTCGAATATTGTGAAAGACAATCTGCCCGCCAGCGTGGGCCTGCCCTTCCCCGATGTGGAGGTGCGGCTGGGCGCCGAGGGTGAATTACAGGTACGCAGCCCCGGCGTGTGTCTCGGCTATTGGCGCAATCCCGAGGCCAGCGCCGCGCTGATCGACAGTGAAGGCTGGCTGCATACCGGTGATGTGGCGCGCATCGAGGACAAGCATATTTTCATCACCGGCCGCTTGAAGGAGATCATCGTGCTCGCCAACGGCGAGAAGCTGCCGCCGGGGGATATGGAGGCGGCGATCGCCCGCGATCCGGTGTTCGAGCAGGTGCTGGTGATAGGCGAGGGGCGGCCTTATTTGAGCGTGCTCGCGGTGCTCAACCCCGAGCGCTGGAAAGCGGCGGCGCGCGGTTTGGGCGTCGATCCCGCCGCGCCGGATGACCTGCGCGCGAAAGCGGTGGAGAAATGGGCCTTGGAACACATCGGCGCGCAGCTGCGCGGCTTCCCCGGTTATGCCCAAGTGCGGCGTGTAAGCTTGAGTCTGTTACCCTGGACCATCGAAAACGGTTTGCTCACCCCCACCCTCAAGACGCGCCGCGCCCGCATCCTCGCTCAATATGAAGCAGACGTGGCCCGGCTCTACGAGGGCCATTGACGAAAAGGATTTGCCTGATGAGTTCTTCTTGTTTACCCCCGGGCCGCGAGCCGACTTTGCGGCTGGTGGCCATGCCCACCGACACCAATGCCGCCGGTGATATCTTCGGCGGCTGGATCATGGCGCAAGTCGATATCGCCGCCAGCGTCGTGGCCCATCGCCGCGCCAAGGGGCGGGTGGTGACGGTGGCGGTCAACTCCTTCGAGTTTCATCACCCGGTGTTCGTCGGCGATCTCATCAGTTGCTACGCGGAAGTGGTGCGCGTGGGCCGCACCTCGCTCACCGTGGCGGTGGAGGTCTACGCCGAGCGCAACCGCCAGCCGGACGCTTGCATCAAGGTCACCCAAGCCACGCTGACCTTCGTCGCGGTGGACGCACAGCGCAAGCCCATGCCGGTGCCGCCCGCGACTTGATCCGCGGCTATTCGCCGCGGCGTTGCGCGCCGCCGGAAAATTCTTACAAAGGCGCGGCCGCGGCGCTGCGCGCCACGCGATCCAATCTTCGATACGAAATCGCCTCGCCGATGTGCGCGGCTTCGATCGCCGGGGAGTCCGCCAAGTCGGCGATGCTGCGCGACACGCGCAACACCCGGTGATAAGCCCGCGCCGACAAGCCCAGCCGCGCCACGGCCTGTTCCAATAAACCCTCCGCGCCTTGGTCCAGCGCGCAGGCGCGTTCCGTCTCCGTGGTATTCAACAGATGATTGAGCTTGCCCGCCCGCGCCAGTTGCCGCGCCTGTGCCGCCGCCACCCGTTCGCGCGCCTCGGCGCTGGACGTGGGCTGGTCCGTCTGCGCGCCGCGCAGCAGCGCGTGCGGCAGGGCCGGGACTTCCACGTGCAAGTCGATGCGGTCGAGCAGGGGGCCGGAGAGGCGGGCGCGGTAGCGTTGCACTTGTTCCGCGGTACAGCGGCAACGGCCGCCGGCGTCGCCGAGGTAGCCGCAGGGGCAGGGATTCATTGCCGCGATCAATTGGAAACGCGCGGGGAATTCCGCTTGGCGCGCGGCGCGGGAAATGGTGATGCGGCCCGATTCCAAGGGGCCGCGCAGCACTTCGAGCACGCGGCGGTCGAACTCGGGCAGCTCGTCGAGAAAGAGCACGCCGTGATGGGCCAAGGAGATTTCCCCCGGCCGCGGTTGCGAGCCGCCGCCCACCAGCGCCACCGCCGAGGCGGTGTGGTGCGGCGCGCGGAAGGGGCGGCGGCCCCAGAGTTCAGCGCTGAAACCTTGGTCGCTGATCGAGGCGATGGCCGCGGCTTCCAGCGCCGCCTCTTCGCTCAGCGGCGGCAGGATGGAGGCGAGGCGGCTGGCGAGCATGGTCTTGCCGGTGCCCGGCGGGCCGATGAATAACAAATTGTGGCCGCCCGCAGCGGCGATTTCCAAGGCGCGTTTGGCGTGATGCTGGCCGCGCACCTCGCTTAAATCCAAGGCCTGCGCGGCGGTGTTATCTCTGTCCGTGCGCGTTTGCGGTGTTAGCCGCGCCGTGCCGCGCAGGTGTTCGCACACTTCGAGCAGATGATTGGCGCCCAGCACCGTGGCGCCGCGCGCGAGTACCGCCTCTTCCGCGTTGACGCTTGGCAGGATCAGCGTGCGGCCCGCGTCGCGGTTGTGCAGGGCGAAGGGGAGGGCGCCGCGGATGCTGCGCAGCTCGCCGGTGAGCGCGAGCTCGCCGACGAACTCGTAGGCGGCTAATTCCTCGGCAGGGATTTGTCCCGAGGCGGCGAGGATGCCGAGGGCGATGGGCAGATCGAAACGGCTGCCGTCTTTGGGGATGTCCGCGGGCGCGAGATTGATGGTGATGCGCCGCGCGGGAAAGTCGAATTGGGCGTTGAGCAACGCGGCGCGCACGCGATCTTTGCTTTCTTTGACCGTGGCCTCGGGCAGGCCGACGATGGACAGGCTGGGCAGACCGTTGGCGAGATGCACCTCGACGGTGACGGACGGCGCGCTGATGCCGGTTTGCGCGCGGGTGTGGATGACAGCGAGGGACACGGTGCGCCTTTCTCGGTCGGGCGGTGCGCGCTCAGTGTGCCGCCGCCCATCACGGGCGGCGTGGCGCCGCTGCCATTATTCCCGAGATGAGTGACGTCCGCCAGGGATTAAACGCCGCGCGGTCCCTTGGCTGCCGGGGCGTCGTGAGGCTTGCTGCGCGTTTCCAGTTCGGCGATGTGCCGTTCGAGGGTTTCCAGCTGCAAGCGCGTGCGGGCCAGCAGCGCGGTTTGCACGTCGAATTCCTCGCGGGTGACCAGATTCAATTTGGCGAAGGTGCTTTGCAGAATGGCGCGAAAATTCTTTTCGGCGTCCTGTTGTATTTCGCGCACGCCGGGCGGCAGCGCCTTGGCCAGGCGTTCGGCGAGTTGGTCGAGGGTATGGGGGTCCATCACGGTGCGGCGTCCTCTTTTTTTGGGGTTGAGAGAGGCTAGTGTAGCGCGCCTGACGGGCGGCGCGAACGCCTTGCCATAGTGTCATGCGTGACCGCACTGGCTTGGTGCGGGCGATTTATATTGCATCCATGTTGGTGCATCCGCTGTGCGTTGACGGGGTTCTCTTTACGCCATCTCGCTGAAAATGTTTTTATTTTTCTAGTGGCATGGATCGTGCTGAAGCCTAGGCCGTAGGCCGTTTAGCGAGTTGCCGCAAGGCTGGGGTCCGCTCAATTAAAAAATAAAGGCGCTGCGATAGGCCAAGGCGGGCCGGGGACAGACGATGTAATTCGGCGCGTGGGAATCTGATTCGAGGAGACATTTCATGAAGCTAGTAGTAGCCATTATTAAACCGTTCAAGCTGGATGACGTGCGTGAAGCACTGTCGGAGATCGGGGTGCAGGGCATCACCGTCACCGAGGTCAAGGGATTCGGCCGCCAAAAGGGGCACACCGAGCTGTACCGGGGTGCCGAATACGTGGTGGATTTTCTGCCCAAGGTGAAGCTGGAAGTGGCGGTGGATGATGCGCTGCTCGATCGGGTGATCGAGAGCGTTACCAAATCGGCCAATACCGGCAAGATCGGCGACGGAAAAATCTTCGTCTTTAACCTGGAACAAGCCATTCGAATCCGCACGGGCGAGTCTGGCCCGGATGCGCTGTAAGCGGGGGAGTTACTCATGAAGCTAGCTAAAAATATAATCGGTGTTTTCTTATCAGCCTTGCTTCTGCTGGCCCTGGCGCCCATGGCCATGGCCGATGAAGTGGCGCCCGCGCTTGATGCCGCAAGCCCAGCCGTTGAGATGGTGGCCGACGCCGCCGTGGAAGAGGCAGCACCCACATTGGATTCCGGTGATACGGCCTGGATGCTCACCTCCACCGCCTTGGTGTTGTTCATGACCATTCCCGGCCTGGCCCTGTTTTACGCGGGCATGGTGCGCTCCAAGAATGTGCTGTCGGTGCTGATGCAGTGTTTTGCCATCACCTCGCTCATCACCATCGTGTGGATGGTGCTGGGTTACAGTCTCGCCTTCGACACCACCGGCATGCAGGCGGGGGTGACTAATTTCAGTTCCTTCGTCGGCGGTCTGGATAAGGCCTTCCTTTCCGGTCTGACCCTGGACAGCCTTACCGCCGCCATTCCCGAGTCGGTGTTCATGACCTTCCAGATGACCTTCGCGATCATCACTCCGGCCTTGATGGTGGGCGCCTTCGCCGAGCGCATGAAATTCTCCGCCATGTTGTGGTTCATGACGATTTGGTCGCTGGTGGTCTACGCCCCCATCGCGCATATGGTGTGGAGCGGTGACGGCGGCTTCTTCTGGGACATGGGCGTGCTCGACTTCGCCGGCGGCACCGTGGTGCATATCAACGCCGGTATCGCCGGTCTGGTTGCGGCTTTAGTGTTGGGCAAACGTAAAGGCTGGCCCACCACCGCCATGCCGCCGCACAGTGTGGTGCTGACCCTGGTCGGCGCATCGATGCTGTGGGTGGGCTGGTTTGGCTTCAACGCCGGTTCCGCCGTCGCCGCCAACGGCGCCGCGGGCATGGCCATGGCGGTCACGCAGATCGCCACCGCCGCCGCCGCGCTGACCTGGATGTTCAGCGAATGGTTGAGTCACGGTAAACCCAGCGTGCTCGGCATCGCCTCCGGCGCGGTCGCGGGCCTGGTCGCCATTACCCCGGCCTCGGGTTTCGTCGGCCCGGTGGGCGCGCTGGTGATCGGCATCGCCGCGGGCGTCCTGGCCTTCCTGGCCTCCACCAAGCTCAAGCGCATGCTCAAGTATGACGATTCGCTCGACGTCTTCGGCGTGCATGCGGTGGCCGGCATCGTCGGCGCGGTGCTCACCGGCGTCTTCGCCTCGACCACCATGGGCGGTTTCTCCGATATCGAAATCGGCAGCCAGCTGCTGACGCAGATCAAGGGCGTGGTCATTACCATCGTCTATTGCGGCATCGCGACCTATGTCATCTTGAAGGTGTTGGATGTGGTAATGGGTCTGCGCGTCACCGAGGAGCAGGAGACCGAAGGCTTGGATCTCGCGCTGCACGACGAGCGCGGTTACAACCTCTAAGTAGACCTTTCTTGTCCATGACACTGGGCGCCTTCGGGCGCCCTTTTTTTTGCCTTGTATTTGCCGGGTGCGGCTGCTGTTCGCCGGCAGCCTGAGTGTTCTCCGCGGGCCTTGCCCGCGCCGCGTGGATTCCGCCGTTAGGCGCGCTGTCCTTGACCCATGTGTTCCCGCGCTTGACTGAAGGTGGCGATGCGCCAGCGTTGGGCTGCGATAGGCCGGTACGTGACGGCCGCTTCGCGCGTGCATGGCGACGCATCGTGAATTTTTCACACGTGCATTGTGAACTCCTTGACTGAGTCTGCATCTTCGCGGCGGTAATTTGATGTCGCGGGTTGGAGTTTTGTTCAGGAGACTTTCTTCCTGAGCCTCGCGAGAACGACGTAGCGGTCTAGGTGAGTATTAGGTGACTCGTTTCCTTTTACGCCAACCGCCGCGTCAACCGGGTTATGCAATGTGCTGTCCGGGATTTAACGACATCAATATGGAGATTACATCATGAGCTTCTTTAAACGCGACCAAGTCAAAAAGTCCTCGCTGGACGCTTTCAAAACCACGGCCTCGGCCATCGACGATGCCGCTGCCCTGGAAAAGATCACCGGCGGTTTATTGTCCGGCTGTCATACCGGCGGCAAGCTGGCCACGGCCAGTAGTCTGTCCCGGGTGAGCATCGCCTCCTTCAGTGTGGCGGCGATGGTTTAATCCCCCTGAGGCGGCGGGACGGAAAGGATACCGTTTCGCCGTCTCAATTTTTTAGAAAGGCGAGCGGGGGTGCGATATGTTTAGTCACGAGCTGGTGCAGTATCTTGCGGAGAATATTCGCGTGGGCCAGGCTGAACTGGCGCGGACAGTGCGTGGTTTGCTGTCGCGGCGCGCGCCTGGCTTAGCCGCGTCCTTGGCTGCAAATAATGACGCCGCATTTTTGGAGCCCGCCGTATTTGCATGGCTGACGGCGCGGCGCGAGGATATCGATCCGCAACAAATCTTCTATGCCTATTTGCCGGAATCGGCGCGGCCATCGTGTCTGCTTCTGGCGGCGGATGCGCGAGGTTTCGCCCATATTCCGCGGCTGGGATATTTCGCCGGTTTGGCACCGTTGCAACAAACCGAGCTTATGCGGCAAGGCGGGTTAATGGATTGGGTGTCCCTGACCGCGGCGGACGTCCACCCGCTGGAATTTATCCCGGCGCGTTTTGCCGCCGCCGGATTATTAGAATTCACTTACACCATGGACCCCGTATTGTGGCCTTTATTCGCGGAGACCGGGCATGTGCATGCCGCGGCGCTGGCCTTGGATGAAATCACGGAAATCCAAACCCAATTCAATTCCGCGCTGACGCTGATGCGCCAGGCGCGGCCTGATATTTATCGTTTGTTATGCATGGCGAATAGGCGGGTGCATGTGTATCGGGCCGAGGCGCCGAATTCCTTCGCCAGCCTCTCCATGCACGGCGCCGCGTTTCTCAATCGCGTCGAGCGCCCGGGCACGGTATTTTTTCTAGATGACTTCGCCCATCAGGGCGGACATGTCGCCTTCAACGCGGCCACGTTAAATCATGGCCGCTTTTTGAAGGCCGATCCTCAGCGTCCGCTACGCGACGTGGTGGCGGACAGCGATGACCGCCGCAGTCTCTATTCCGCCTTCCACGGCTTGTTCACCTACAGTCTTATCGTCAGTGTCTTGCTGGCGAGTGTGCGCCGCGGTCTCCTCAATAGCGCGCAGGCCCATGAGGCGCGCGCCCGTTTGGGTTTTTATCTGCTCAAGTTTCAGCGTGATTTGCGCAGTCTGGCCCAGCCCAAGTTCTACACCGCCGAGGGCACGCTGTTATATCGCGGTTTTCACGAATGTTATGAGGCGGCCATCGCCGCCTGCGCCGCCGAGTTGCGCGGATTCGATTACTCCAATCAACCATATGTGTTTCATTACGGACGATTCAATCAATTGAATCCCGGTCATGCGGCTTGAGGCCGCAAGCCGCAAAGAGGGTAGATCATGAAGCGCTTCACGTTCTTCCGGCAAATGGATCAGATGGATTGCGGCCCCACTTGTCTACGCATGGTGGCGCATCATTACGGCCGCGTGGTCGATCAGGAGCAATTACGCGAAGAGTGCGGCATCACCCGCGAAGGCGTGTCCTTGGGCGGCATCGCCGCGGCCGCCGAGGCGATAGGGCTAAAATCACTGGCGGTGCGGGTGCCGGTCACGACGCTGGCTGAGGTGCCATTGCCCTGCGTTGCATACTGGCGGCAGCGTCACTTTATCGTGATACATCGCGTGAAGGGCGATTATATTTACGCCGCCGATCCGGGTCATGGCCTGATAAAGTACAGCAAGCGCGAATTCATGGAAGGTTGGCTGGGCCAGCGTGATGCCGATGAAACGACGCCGGGTTTACTGTTGTTGTTGGAACCCACCCCGGAATTTTACGAACGTGACGCGCCCGAGCGCGAACCGCGGCGCGGCATCCGTTTTCTTACGCCCTATTTCCGCCCCTATCGCCATTTGATCGCTCAGTTGTTATTGGGCCTCTTGGTAGGCAGTTTACTGTTGATGAGCTTTCCGTTTCTGACTCAGGCCATCGTCGATAATGGCATCCAGTTTCAAAATTTAAATTTCGTATATTTGATCCTGGCGGCGCAGTTGATGTTGTTCCTGTCACAGACCAGTGTCGACATCGTTCGTAATTGGATCTTGTTGCATGTGGGTTCGCGTATGCAGATATCCCTGCTCTCGGATTTTCTGCGCAAGCTCATGCGTCTGCCCATGGCCTTCTTCGACGCGAAGATGATAGGCGACCTGTTGCAGCGGGTGCAGGATCACGACCGCGTTGAATCCTTTCTTTCCGCATCGACGTTGACGATGTTGTTCTCGGTGTTCAGCGTGGTGCTGTTCGGCATCGTTTTGGCGATTTACAGTACGCAAATCTTCCTTATATTTCTCGCGGGCACGGTGTTGTATCTGCTGTGGGTGCTGGCCTTCATGAAGCGCCGCGCGGAGCTGGACTACCGCCGCTTCGATCAGGCGTCCGGCAATCAAAGCAGCATGGTGCAGCTCATCAACGGCGTGCAAGAGATCAAGCTCAATAATTCCGAGAAGCGCCGCCGCTGGGAATGGGAGGCGATACAAGTGCGTTTGTTTCGCGTCTCGGTGAAGGGTCTGGCCTTATTGCAATATCAAACCACCGGTGGCAATTTCATCAACGAGGTGAAAAACATTCTCATCACCGTGCTCGCCGCCAAGGCGGTGATCGCCGGACAAATGACCCTGGGGCAGATGCTGGCGGTGCAATACATCATCGGCCAGTTGAACGTGCCGGTGCGCAACTTCGTCTCCTTCATTCAAGCCTGGCAAGACGCCCGCATCAGTCTCGACCGTCTGGCGGAGATCCATCATCGTGACGAAGAGGATGCCGGCGAAACGGCCAAGGTGCGGGTGCTGCCGGCGCAGCGCGATATCGTCATCACCAACAATCTCACCTTTAGATACGGCAGTCCGCGCTCCGAAGCGGTGCTCAAGGACATTAATCTGGTTATCCCGCAAGGCAAGATCACCGCCATCGTCGGCGCCAGCGGCAGCGGCAAGACCACTTTGCTCAAGTTGCTGCTGAAATTCTATGAGCCGGAGCGCGGGCGCATACAGGTGGGCCCCTTGCCCTTGGGTGATATCGATACTCATCTATGGCGGCAACGTTGCGGCGTGGTGATGCAAGACGGCTATATCTTCGCCGATACCATCGCGCGCAACATCACCGAGTCGGATTCGGAAGGCGCCATCGATCGCGAGCGTTTGCTGCGCGCGGTGCACATCGCTAATCTCGAAGAATTAATCGAGCGTCTGCCGCAGGGTTATAACACCCGCATCGGCGCCAGCGGCATCACCCTCAGCGGCGGCCAGCGCCAGCGCATCCTCATCGCCCGCGCGATTTACAAGGAACCGGATTTTTTATTTTTCGACGAGGCCACCAGCGCGCTCGATGCGCACAACGAACGGGTGATCGTCGAGAATCTGGAGGCGTTTTATCAGGGCCGCACCGTGGTGGTGATCGCCCATCGCCTCAGCACCGTGAAGAACGCGCATCAAATCGTGGTGCTCGATCGCGGCGAGGTGGTGGAGCTGGGGGATCATCCCAGTCTCACCACGCGCAAGGGCGCGTATTTCAGTCTGGTGAAAAATCAGTTGGAGCTGGGTCAGTGAGGGCCGCCTCCAAGGAGGGTGAGTCATGCCGCGGCTAGAGATCAATAACGAGCTGGGTGAATACAGTCACTATGCCCGTGAGGTCTTGGGCGCGATCTCGCCGTGGATTTTGCGCTGGGGCACCACGGTGATCTGCGCCGCCATCGCGCTGCTGGTGGGCGTGGCCTGGTGGATTAAATATCCCGAGGTCGTGCCCGCGCGCATCGTCGTCACCACCCCCATGCCGCCGGCGCGTTTGGTGGCGCCCAGCGCGGGCAAGTTGCAGCGGGTGACGGTGCGCGACCAGCAGCAGGTGGCGGCGGGGGATATGCTGGCGGTGATCGAAAATACCGCCGATACCGAGGCCGCGCAGGCGCTCGCCGCTCAGCTCAATGACAGCGCCGCGGCGCGCGCTTGCCGCATCAATGCGGCGCGCGCGGCCCAGCCGCTCCCGCGCCTCGGCGTCCTGCAAGAGGCCTACGCCGCCTATCAAGCCCGTTGTGGTGAATATCTGGAATCCTTGCGCCACGACCGCGCGGCGCAACAGCTGCAAGCGCTGGAGGCGCGGCGGCGCGAGACCCTCGCCCTACTGGAGGTCTTGACGCATCAGGCGCGGACCCTCAAGGAAAAACGCGCGTTGCTGGAAAAGGATTTGGCGCGTTACGCCAGTTTGCGGCAAGCCGGAACGGTCTCGGAGAAGATGCTCGACGACAAGCGCGCCGAACGCCTCGACCTGCGCCGTGCCGAGGAGCAATTGGAATCGGAGCGCGCGGCGGCGCGCATCGATTTGAGCCGCGCCGAGGAGGAGCGTTTGCAATTGCGCGTGCTTGACGAGCGGCGGGTGGAAGAGATGCGCGCCCAGATCGATGAGGCCTATCAAACCTTGCTGGGCCGCATCGCCGAATGGGAGCGTGCCTATGTGTTGCGCGCGCCCATTGCCGGTCGCGTGGCCTTGTTTGATTACTGGAGCGACAATCAATACGTCGCCGCCGGTGATGAGGTGATGAGCATCGTCCCCGCGGATGCCGGTGAAATCCTCGGCAAGATGCGCGTGCCCTTGAGCAATTCGGGCAAGCTGCGGGTGGGGCAGCAGGTTCACATCCGCCTCGAAGGTTTTCCTTATCAGGAATACGGTCTGGTGCAGGGCCGGATCAGTAATATCTCGCAAGTGCCGCGGCAGCAGACGTATGCGGTGGAGGTGGCCTTGCCCGCGCCCCTGGTCACCAGTTTCGGCAAGCGCCTGGCCTTCATGCAGGAGATGGAAGGTCAGGCCGACATCGTCACCCAGGAGGCGCGTTTGTTAACGCGCATCTTCCGTGAATTGGTGGCGCCCTTCAGCCGCTCCTTGCCGGGGGATGATCCTCCGCCCGCGGCTGTTGCGCCCGTGGAGCTTGTGCTTAAGGAATCTCTGATTTATTAGAGATTCCGTGCGGCGCAAGGACGCGCCGCCATTTTCCATGGCTGAAAGTCATGGAAAATGAAGGAAAGTGAAAATCACATTTTTCGCTTTCCTTGCGCTGAAAATGCCAGGATGGCATTATTCAGAGCTTCCTTAAATAACACCCGTGCCGCAGCAGCGAGGGTGTCATGGCCCCGGTGAAACTCTTCATCGCCACCAGTGCCGATGGTTATATTGCCCGCAAGGATGGCGGTATCGATTGGCTGTTCTCCGATCAAGATTACGGCTACACGCCTTTCTTCGCCTCAGTGGACGCGTTAATCATGGGCAGTAAAACCTATGAGCAGTCCTTGAGTTTCGGGGCGTGGCCCTATCCCGGGGTCAGCAGTTATGTGTTCACCCGCCGCGGCTTGCGGCCGCCGCCGGGACAGCCGGTGCAATTCGTCTCCGGCGCCGCGGGGCTGATTTTAGATCAAGTGCGCGCCGTGGCGAAAAAGGCCATTTGGCTGGTGGGTGGCGGCGCCGTGGTGTCGCAGTTCCGTCAAGCGGGTTTGATCGATGAATATGAGATTTTCGTCCACCCCGTCTTGCTCGGTGACGGCATCCCGCTGTTCGCCGCGGGCTTGCCTCAGGAAGATTTGAGATTAGCGCAGACGCGGTCTTACGCCAGCGGTTTGGTGCAGTTGCACTATGTGAAGGCGCGCGATGAGTGAGCGCGCGCCGCCCGGGGATGCAAGCGGCGTGCTGCAATTGCGCCCCGCGCGCAAAAGCGAGTGCCGCACCATCGCGCGTTTATACGCCATCTCCTCCGACGGGGTGTCCGAGTACGTTTGGACTCGCGAGGCTCAAGCCGGTGAAGATATTTTAGACGTGGGCCAGCGCCGTTATGAACGTGAGGACTCGGTGTTCAGTTATAAAAACTGTACCCTCGCCGTCCTCGGTGACGCCATCGCCGGCATGATGGTGGCCTTTCCCGTCAACGCCGGGGACGCGCCATCGGCGCCGGACCCCGATCCCGTGCTCGCCCCGTACGCGCAACTTGAAGTCCGCCCCAGCTTCTATGTGTGCGGGGTGGCGCTGTTTCCCGAATACCGCGGCCGCGGCATAGGCGGACGGATGATGGCCTGCGCCGAAGAGCGGGCGCGCGCGCTGAAATTTCGGCAACTCAGTCTCGTGGTGTTTGAGCGGAACACGGCCGCGGCGCGGCTCTATGCGCGTTTGGGTTACCGTGAGCGCGCACGCGCGGCCATCGTGCCCCATCCCTTGATTCGTTGCCGCGGCGACGCCGTGCTGCTGGTGAAGGCGATTTAAACCGGCGTTGAGCGTTGTGCCGCGAGCTTCGGCTCAGAACGCCGGTTTCACCGCCGGGCGTTGCGCGAAAAAATAAAAACGCCGCTTACAAGCTGTTGTGCGTCCCGTCGCAAAAGGGTTTGTCATGGCTGTGTTTACAGCCGCAGAGGGCGAGCGGGGCCTTGGAGGTGACGGTGAATTTCACGGGGGTGAACCCCGTGCCTTGGTGTGAACCGTCGCAGAAGGGTTGATTGGCGGATCTGCCGCAGGCGCACCAGTGGTAATCGCCGGGCTCCAGTTGCAGTATGTAAGGGGATTTTTTCGCGATGGTCGGTTCGGCCATGAGGGACTCCTTGTTCACCGTGGGTGTTGAATGACGCGCGAGCGCCTTGCTGGCGATTACAGGCTTGCCGCCGCGCGGTGTCAAGCGCGCATGTCAATCATGTCAGAACCAGATTGGCGCGTGCTACAGTCAGCGCGGCGCTATTTTTATAATCGAGAGGGTTCACCACTGAAACGTTTGGAGGCGCGGGCGCTGCGGGTGCGGCACGTTGGTCCGCTGGATTTTGCCGTGGCGGACGGTGAATGCGTGGCGCTGGCGGGGCCGTCGGGCGCGGGCAAGAGTTTATTGTTGCGCGCGCTGGCGGATATGGAGCCGCACGAGGGCGAGGTGTTGCTCGACGGCGTGAGCTGTAGCGCCATCGACCCGCCCGCGTGGCGCCGGCAAGTGGGCTTGCTCAGCGCCGAGAGCGCGTGGTGGCACGACCGTGCCGGCGCGCATTTCGCGCGGGTGGACGCGGCGCTGCTGCGCGAACTGGGTTTTGAACCCAAGGTGATGGACGCCGAGGTCCACCAGCTCTCCACCGGCGAACGCCAGCGGCTGGCCTTGCTGCGTTTGCTGGTGCAGGCGCCGCGGGTGTTGTTGCTCGACGAACCCACCGCGAGTCTCGATCCGAAAAATACCGCCCGCATCGAAACCCTGCTGGCGCGTTATCGCGAAGAGCACGGGGTGAGCGTGTTGTGGGTCAGTCACGACCCCGAACAATCGCAGCGCGTCGCGCGCCGTCACTGGCGTTTGGATGCGGACGGCTTGCACGAAGCAGGAGCGCGCGATGACGCTGGTCACGCTTGATACCTGGGATTTAATCATGGCCGCCGTCTTGGTGCTGGCCTTGGCGGGTTTGAGCTTCCGTTTGCAATTGGGCGTGAGCCAGCAATTGCTGGTGGCGGCGCTGCGCACCACGGTGCAATTATTGTTGATCGGCTTGGTGCTGAAGGCGCTGTTCGCCAATGTGCATCTCGGCTGGGTGATGGCCATGGCGGCGGTGATGCTGCTGGTGGCGGGACGCGAGGTGATGGCGCGGCAGCAGCGGCGCTTCGCCGGATTGTGGGGTTACGGCCTGGGCACGCTGTCGATGTTCGTCTCTTCCTTTTCGGTGACGGTGCTGGCGCTGTTGACGATGGTGGGCGCCGAGCCGTGGTACGCGCCGCAATACGCCATTCCCATGCTGGGCATGTTGCTGGGCAACACCATGAACGGCATTGCCTTGAGCATGGACCGGCTCACCCACGGCGCCTGGCAGCAGCGCCGCGCCATCGAGGGGCAATTGCTCTTGGGTTTGAATTGGAGCGAGGCCATCGCCGCCACGCGTTTGGAGGCGATGCGCGCGGGCATGATCCCCATCATCAATTCCATGGCCGCGGCCGGCGTGGTGAGTCTGCCGGGGATGATGACCGGCCAGATCCTCGCCGGGGCGCCGCCGGTGGAGGCGGTGAAATATCAAATCCTCATCATGTTTCTCATCGCCGCGGGCACGGGCTTCGGCACGGTGATGGCGGTGTGGATCGGCGCGCGGCGGCTGTTCGACGAGCGCCAGCGTTTGCGGCTGGACCGGTTGCGGGCGGGAAGTTAGGCCGGGCGGTGTTGCCGGTTTAGGGCGAAGATCTATTCCACCCCGGCATTGACCCGCCAGGCGCGTGAGAGATCGATCTCGGCGGCGGGCGCGGCGCTGGCCAGCAGCCGGCCTTGCACCCGGTAACATTGATGCTCGCGCAAGAAAGTCAGCTGGGCGGTGTTCTCCACCCCTTCGGCCATCACCTCCAGACTCAAGTTGCGCGCCAGGGCGATGATGGCGCTGGTGATGGCGGCGTCGCTGCTCGTGAACGCGGCGCCGCCGAGGAAGCCGTGGCCGATTTTCAGGCCGCTGATAGGCAGCTGGGTGAGCTGGCGCAGGGAGGCATGGCCGCCGCCGAAGTTGTCGATGATGAGATTCACGCCCAGCTCGGACAAGGTATGGCAGTGGGCCGCGGCGCTGGCTTCATCTTGGCCCAGCGCCGCCTCGCTGAGTTCGAGGGTGAGGGTGTTCGCGGGCAGGCCGGTTTCGTGCAAGAGGGTTTCGAGCGCGGCGGCGAAGCCGGGGTGGCGCAGTTGCCGCGTGGCGATGTTGACGGCCAGACGCAAATCGCGCCGGCCGGCATCTTGCCAGTGTTTGGCCTGGCGGCAGGCGCCGCGCAAGACCCATTCACCCAGGGGGACGATCAGGCCCGATTCCTCGGCGCTGGACATGAAAGCCTCGGCTGACAGCAGGCCTTGTCGCGGGTGCCGCCAGCGTAAGAGGGCCTCGACGCCGACCGGGTTTTGCTGGCGCAAATCGAATTGGGGCTGGTAGTGCAGAATTAATTCATCGCGTTCCAGCGCGGCGCGTAAGCCGCTTTCCAGGGCGTAGTGTTGTTGCGTGCTGGCGCTCATCCTCTGCTCGTAGATTTGATAATGGCCGCGTCCCGCGCCTTTGGCCTCGTACATGGCGGTGTCGGCGTATTTGAGCAAGGTATCGCTGTCATCGCCGTCGCGGGGGAAGAGGCTGATGCCGATGCTGGCGCCGACGAAGATGTCGTGTTCTTGCAGCCGGAATGGGTGCGATAAGACGTTGAGCAGGCGCTCGGCGATTTGATCGGCGTCATCGGCGCGGGTGATGGGGTAGATGGCGACGACGAATTCATCACCGCCCAAGCGCGCCACCAGAGTTTCGTTGCCGCGGCTGGCGCCGTCGTGGCTGGTGTCGCGCACGCTCTGGCGGATGCGGCCGGCGGCGGCGTGCAGTAATTGATCGCCGACGGCGTGGCCGAGGCTGTCATTGATGCGCTTGAAATGGTCGAGGTCGATGAAGAGCAAGGCGGCTTGCTGGCCGTTGTTGCGGGCGGCGGCCAGGATTTTTTCCAGCCCCTGGTGGAAGTGTTCGCGGTTGGGGAGCTGGGTGAGGCCGTCGAAATAAGCGAGCTGGTGAATTTGTTCCGCGGCGCGTTTGTGTTCGGTGATGTCGCGCAGCACGCAGACGAAGGCGGCCGGCGTCCCGTCGCGTTCGCGCATTATGGAGGCGGAGATGCCGAGATGCAGTTCTGCGCCGCCGGGCTGGGTGTAAGCGGTTTCATAGTGGCTGAGGGCTTCCCCGTTCATTAGGGTTGTCAGGGTGTCCCCGGCCAGGCCGAGGGGCTGGCGCAGGTTTTCGCCCAGGAGGGGTTTGTTGTCATAGCCCAGAAGGCCGTGTGCGGTTTGATTGGCGAGGCGCACGATGCCGTCCGTGTCCATCACCACCAGGCCGTCATTGATGGTCTCGATGATTTTTTGGGCGGCGAAGGCCGGGGTGATGTCGATGAGGCGGTAGCGCCAGGTGACGTAGGCGAGCAGCGCGGCGAGGAAGGAAACGCCGAGGTAGCCCCGGGGTATTACGGCAATGCCGAGGGCTGGGGCGAAATCGGCCGCGCCGAGGACGCTGGCCGCGAAAATCAGGCCGAGGTATTTGGCGCGCTTTTGCGCATGGCTGCCGGGAGTCGCCTCGCGGTAGGCCTGCCAGTAGAGGCGCGTGCAGCGGAACCAAACTACGATGAGCAGGGCGATGTAGCCGAGGCCGAGCGGGGCGTAGCGCGGATGATAGCTCCAAGGGTAACGCTGGGGCTGACTGAGAAACCAGTCCGTGCCCAGGCTGAGGGCGATGAGCGCGCAGCTCATGACCCAAGTCGTCCAGACCCAGGTTTTAAGTTCATGATAGCGGTCCACGACCACGACCGAAAAATGGTAGGCGGCGGCGGGGATCGCGATGATGCCGATATGGGCGAAGTGACTCCACCACATGGCGGTGGCCGGCTCGATGGAGGAATACATCCAGCCATAAGCGAAGACCCAGAGCAGCAGGGTGGTGATGAGCGCGCTGAGCGGGAGTGCGGCGCGGGAATTTTTTTCGCGCAAGAGGGTGAATGCGCCGAGCAAGAGAATGGCGAAGGCCGTGATGAACAGCGGGGCCGCGTGGGGATTCAGGGCGTAGTTTTTTATATTTATCACCGGCTCGAGCATTAAAGTCCCCTAAAGCTGCATGGTCTTGTGCTCAGTGCTGTGATTTTAATTTCTGTTTGAGGGTAACCGTGATTGCTCAGGTTTGTCACCGCAGGGTATTTACCCGGGGGTGGAGAATCGCTCACTTTGAACGATGTGAGCGAGTGTCTCCGTATCGTCGCCCGGGGCAGCAGATGGTTTTGAAGAAAAAAATTACGGGCTCAATAAGGTCTGCCGGTGGATGTTTAAGCGCGGGCTGCGCTGAAGCGCATTAATGGCCTGCATCGGTGGCGGGTCTGTTTAGCGGGATGATGCTTCTCGTTATAATGCATCTGCGTGCTAAGTCAGGCGCGTCCCCGCGCCCGTCTCATTTTTATGGGCTGATGCCGCGCGAGGCCGTGTTGTTTTGCTTTGCCGCCACATCGCCGCGAGGCCGAGCATGGCCAGCATCAAGCCGCCCGGTTCCGGCAGCGCCTTAGGCGCGAGTGAAAAAAGTTGCAGGCGGTAGTCGCCGCCATTGTCGGCGTAGAGGATGTCGGCCACGCCGAAAGCGAGCAGGGACGGCGCCGCCAATGGCAGGTTCACCACGAAGTGATAGCGATGGCCGAGGCCGTCATAGGCGGGCAAGGCCGGAGGCGTTACCGGCCCGATGCCGTCGATGAAGCGGATGAATTGGTCGATGTTGTTCGCCTCTTCGCCATCGAAGGGCAGGCCGGTGAAACCGATGTTGAGTTGATAAAATTGCGGGTCCATTACCGTGCCGGGCGCGGCGCAGCGCGGATCCACGGCCGCGGTGCAGTAGAAGGCATCGTTGCGGTTGAGGCCGTTGCTGTAGCCGCTGCCCGTCACGATGACTTCCACCCACGCGCCGTAGCCTTGGGTGCTGGAGACGCCGCTTGCGCTAGTGAAAGGCGCGTCGATGATTTCGCCCGGGGAGAGCCGCGTGAAATGATCCGGGATGACGGGCAGGGCGTGGACTAAACCGGGGAACAAACCCAGGGTTAATGCCCAGACGCGGAGCGCGCGCCTAGGAGCCTGCCGGACTTGGGGCTGATCTGCTGCGCCGGTGCGAGAACGGTCCATTTTCCCGATCCTTCTCGTCCCCTTGTATATAAAAAGGGGGCGACGGCTATTCTCCACAAACGATCGAAAAACTGGTCTCGCCCTCCCACCTTGCCCGCTACGATCGCCCAAGTCCGGCAGGCTCCTAGGGTTCCTTATCAACGTTTTCATGCCGCCTTCCTTGTGCGCGCTTAGGCCGGGTTGGTCTTGCGTCGAGCTTACACAGTCAGCCGCGTGAGAAACAAGAGGCGGTCCGTTTGGGGTTTGAGTTCGGTTCGCGGCGCCGGTGTGGCGATGATGTGCCGCGGCGATGTGATCCCAGTTCACGCAGCCTTGCCGCGAAGGGAGGGCGGTTTTGTTACTCGGCTATCTCCAGCGCCACCTCGGTGACCGTGCCGTTGCGCAAACGGTAGCCGCGCATTTCCAGCACCCCTTTGGTTTGCAGGGAGACGATGAGATAAAGCGCTTCGGGGTAGGCGGCCTCCGCCAGATCCGTAGCTGAAGGCACGGGCGGCGAGTTGGGGTGTGAATGGTAAATGGCGTAGAGGTCTTCACCGTATTCGCGCATCGAGCGCATGGCCGCGATCTGTTGCGCGGGGTCCATGGCGAACAGATGCTGCGGTTCGCCCGCGGTGTTGGCGATGGGATAAACACGCGCCGGCGCCGCGTGCGCGGCGCTGATCAAACCGCAGACTTCGTGTTGCGGATGGGCCTGGGCGTGTTGCAGTAATTGATTGACCAGGCCGCGGGGCAGTTGTTGCGTGTCCATGTTTCAGTCTCGTTGTCCCAGGGTGACCCGCGCTTGATCCGCGTAGTCGCGACATGTTTGCACCTTGCGATAGTGTAAGCCGATCAGCAATTGAGCTACCGCCGGACCTTGATTGTAACCGTGTTCGAGTACAAGCCAGCCGCCCGCGCGCAAACGCGGCGGCGCGGCGCGCGCCAGCGCGGCGATGATTTCCAAACCGTTCGCGCCCGCGACCAGGGCCGTGCGCGGCTCCGCGGTTAAATCGCCTTTGAGCAAATGCGGGTCGTGTTCCGCGATATAGGGCGGGTTGGAGCAAATCATGTCGAAGCGTTCCCCGGGCAGGGCGGCGATGCCGTCGCCGAGGTGGAATTGGATATTCCGCAAGCCTAATTTTTCCGCGTTATGGCGCGCGGTGGCGAGGGCGCGCGGGCAGATATCCGTGGCGACGATTTCGCTGCGCGGCCGCTCGCTGGCGAGGGCGATGGCGATGGCGCCGGAGCCGGTGCCGATGTCGGCGATGCGCCAGGCGTGATCCGCGGGGATGCGTTCCAAGGCCAGTTCCACCAGACGTTCGGTGTCGGCGCGGGGAATGAGCGTGCTGGGGTTGACGCTGAGCGTCAGCGACCAGAATTCGCGTTCGCCCGTGAGGTAGGCCACGGGCGTGCCGCTGGCGCGGCGCGCGATGAGCGCGAAATAATGTTCTTGTTGCGCCGGAGTCAGTATCTGTTCGGGCCAGGCGCGGAGATGGCTGCGCGGTTTACTCAGCAAGTGGGCGAGCAATATCTCCGCGTCGAGACGGCTGTTGCCGCCGCGCGCCGCATCCAGTTGGGTGATGGCGGTTTCGAGCGCGGCCGCGAGCGTGAGATGGCTTGCCAGGCTGGGGGTGTTCACCGCGCGTGCGTCTGCATTTAATTGCTCAGCGCCGCCAGTTGCTCGGTCTGGTGTTCGTTAATCAGCGCGTCGATGAGTTCGTCGAGGTTGCCCTCGATGATGCTGTCCAATTTATACAGCGTGAGATTGATGCGGTGATCCGTCATCCGGCCCTGCGGAAAATTATAGGTGCGGATGCGTTCCGAGCGGTCGCCGCTGCCGACTTGCAGGCGCCGCGATGCGCTTTGCTGCGCGGTCTGTTTTTCGCGTTCCGCCGAGAGCAGTTTGGCTTGCAGCAGCGACATCGCCCGCGCGCGGTTTTTGTGTTGCGAGCGTTCGTCTTGGCATTCCACGACCGTGCCGCTGGGGATGTGGGTAATGCGGATCGCCGAGTCGGTTTTATTGACGTGCTGGCCGCCGGCGCCGGAGGCGCGGAAGGTGTCGGTTTTGAGGTCGGCGGGGTTGATGGCGATGTGATTGACCTCTTCGACTTCCGGCAGCACCGCGACGGTGGCGGCGGAGGTGTGGATGCGGCCTTGCGCCTCGGTCTCCGGCACGCGCTGCACCCGATGGGTGCCCGATTCGAATTTGAGCCGCGAGTACACGCCTAGTCCGATCAGGCGCACGATGACTTCTTTGTAGCCGCCGTGTTCGCCCAGGCTTTCGCTGATGATTTCGCTTTGCCAGCCTTGTTGTTCGGCGTAGCGCGTGTACATGCGATATAAATCGCCGGCGAAAATCGCCGCCTCGTCGCCGCCGGTGCCGGCGCGGATTTCGAGGAAGATATTGCTGTTGTCGAGCGGGTCGGTCGGCAGCAGCAGTTTGCTCAATTCCAATTCCAGCGCCGCTTCGCGCGCGCTGGCTTGAAGCAGTTCGTCTTCGGCCATCTGCCGCACTTCGAGATCGGCGTCTTGCATCATCTCGCGCGCGGCGGCGATGTCGGCGAGCGCGTCTTGGTAACGCGCGAAGCAGGCCACCACCGGACTGAGTTGCGCGTACTCTTTCGAGAGGGCGCGATAACGTTCTTGCGAATTAATGACACCCGGATCGGCGAGGAGCGCGCTGAGCTCCTGCAGCCGTTCGGAGAGGGTCTCCAATTTGGCGCGTATCGAGGGCTTCACGTTGGAAAGCTACGAGTGAGGGTCTTTGAGATCGAAGAGTTCGCGGGCGATGTCGAGCACCTCGGAACGGCCCTCGAAACCGGCTTGACGCATGTGGGCGCTGGGCGCGTGGGTGAGTTTGTTGGTGAGGGCGCGCGCCATTTGAAACAGGACCTCGTCCACGGGCATGCCCCGGGCCAGTAAACGCTTGGCCCTGTTGAGCTCCTGGTCACGTAGCGCGTCGGCGTTGTCGCGAAACACGCGGATGGTGGCGACCGCGTCCAGCGAACGCATCCAGCCCATGAAGCGCGCGACTTGGTTTTCGATGATCTCTTCCGCTTGCTTGGCAGCTTCTTGCCGCGAGCGTAAGCCTTCTTGAATGATTTCTTGCAGATCGTCCACCGCGTACAAGTACACATCGTCGAGTTCGCCGGCCTCGGGTTCGATGTCGCGCGGTACGGCGATGTCGATCATCAGCATCGGGCGGTGCTTGCGTTGCTTGATCGCCCGCTCGATGGCGCCTTTGCCGAGTATGGGTAATTGGCTGGCGGTGGAGGAGATCACCAGGTCGGCTTCCGCCAAGTGATCGGGGATGTCGCCCAGGGAAATAGCGAAGCCGCCGAATTCCGTGGCGAGGGTGTGGGCCTTTTCCACGGTGCGGTTGGCGATGATCATGCGGCCGATGCCGTTTTCACGCAGATGGCGCGCCGTGAGTTCGATAGTTTCACCGGCGCCGATGAGCAGGGCCGTGTGTTTGGAGAAGTCGCTGAAGATCTGTTTGGTCAGGCTCACCGCGGCGAAGGCCACCGAGACCGGGCTGGAGCCGATGGCGGTGTCGGTGCGCACCTGCTTGGCCACGGCGAAGGTGTGCTGGAACAAGCGGCCCAGCAGGGTGCCTACCGTGCCATTTTTAAGGGCGGTGAGGTAGGCTTCCTTCATCTGGCCCAGAATCTGCGGCTCGCCTAGTATCATGGAATCCAGTCCGGAGGCGACGCGGAGCAAATGGCGCACGGCGAATTGGTCGGGGTGGAGATAAAGATAGGGGCCGATCTCCCCGCCTTGGAGATTGTGATAATGTTGGAACCAATCCACGACTTCCTGCGAGCGGTCTTCTTCCAGGCAACAGACGATTTCCGTGCGGTTACAAGTGGATAGGATGGCCGCTTCTTGCACTGCGGGCAGGGTGGTGAGCTGGTGCAGGGCGTCGGAAAGCTGCGGCGGGGCGAAGGCCACCCGCTCCCGGATCGCGACCGGCGCGGTTTTGTGATTTATCCCAAACGCTAAAAGAGGCATGGCATCAGGCCGACATAGACTTCAGTCATTCTGCGGTAATTCTTGGGTGGGTGGCAAGTTTAGCGAATAATGACCCTTGCTTTGAAGTAATTGCGGGATAAATCTTGTCTCTTGTGAAATGGATTTGTACCTTGTGGCTTGCAGTTGTGTGGAGAATGCGTATGGACGGCTCACAGTTTATTAAAGCGCTCGTAGTGATGGTGCCGGCCCTGTTGACCGGTTGCGCCACCCATATGGGCGCGCGTGATGCCTTGGCACCGGAGCCGGTGGTCGTGCCCGCGCCTGTCGCAGCTCCTCCCCTCAAGCCGGTGGTTATCACCTCCGTCAAGCCGGAGGTGATGTACCAAGTGCTGGTGGCGGAAGTGGCGATGCAGCGCGGCCAATATGATCTGGCCATCAAGAATTACCTTGAGCTGGGGCGGGACAGCGGTGATGTGCGCATGGCGGAACGGGCGGCGCGGCTGGCGGTATATGCCCACGAAAACGAGAGCGCCCTGGAAGCCGCTAAACTTTGGGTGAGTTTAGACCAGGGCAATATGGAGGCCAGGCAGGTAGTTACGGCACTGTACATCCGTAACGGCCAGCTCGATGAGGCTCAGCGCCAGCTCGAAGAGGTCTTGGCCCTGTCGCCCGCCGATGCGGAAAACGGTTTTATGTTGATTGCCGGGTTGCTGGGGCGGCAACAAGACAAGCAGGCCGCCTTGCAGGTGATGCAACGGCTCATTGCCGGGCGGCCCAATGATCCGGCGGCGTTATTGGCGTTGAGTCACTTGGCGGTGCGTAGCGGCGAGCTGGATTTGGCCGAGAATGCCATCAAGCGGGTGGTTGAGTTGCAGCCCGGGAAGGTGGAGCCCTTGGTGCAGCAGGCGCGGATCCTGACCATGCGCGGCAAGGCCGCCGAGGCGCTCGCTCTGTTGGAGGGCGCGGTTAAACAGCACCCTAAAGACGCCGCGCTACGCACGGCCTACGCCCGTTTGCTGGTGGACGCCAAGCAGTTCGACAAGGCCTTGGCGCAATTCAAACTGGTAAACAAGCAGGTTCCCGGCCAACCGGAGATTTTATTCGCCTTGGGCATGGTGGCGGTGCAATTGGAGCGGGTGGACGAGGGTGAGCGCTACTTGATCCAGCTCAACAGCGCCAATAAGGGTTATGGGGTGGAGAGCGCCTATTATTTGGGCCGCTTGGCGGAGGAATTCCACAAAGACCCCGACGCGGCCATCAAGTGGTATTCGAAGGTGGATCGCGGTGAAAATGCCTTGGAGGCCCAAGTGCGTATCGCGGCTTTAATGGCGCAAAAGGGTGAGGTCAATATGGCGCGCGCGCATTTGCGCACCATCACCCCGCGCGGGCCGGCCCAGGCCTTGCGGCTTTATTTGGTCGAAGGGCAGATTCTGCGCGATGCCGGGCGCAACGAGGAGGCGTTGGAAGTGTTCAGTGCCGGCTTGGAGGAGTTGCCGGACAATGGTGACTTGCTATATTCGCGCGCCATGGTGGCGGAGAAGCTCGATCAGCTCGATCTCATGGAAGACGACCTCAAGCGCATTCTGGCTCGTGAGCCGGACAACGCCGATGCCCTCAACGCGCTGGGTTACACCTTGGCGGACCGCACCCGCCGTTACGACGATGCCTTAGGTTATATTCAGCGGGCCTTGGAATTGCGGCCCGACAGCCACTTCGTGCTCGATAGCATGGGCTGGCTGCAATACCGTCTCGGCAAATATGACGACGCCGTGCGTTATTTGCGCCGTGCCCTCGAGGCCAGTCCTGACTCTGAAATCGCCGCGCATCTCACCGAGGTCTTGTGGGTGATGGGCGATAAGCAGGGCGCGCGCAGCGTGTGGAAACAGGCATTGGATGCGTCGCCGGGTAATAAATTCTTGATCGAAGTAATGGATAAGCTCGATCACAAATAAGCCGGCGCGGCGGGGGCGGGTTCATGAATTTTCAAACCGGCGAGGGCCGGAGTCTGTGGCTGTTTGCCGCATTGGCATGGCTGCTTGGCGGCTGCGCCAGCGTGCCGGCGCCACTCGGCGTCTCCGAAGAAACCCAGCTATGGCAGCAGCGCCAAGCGGACTTGGCCCGGCTGGACCACTGGCTGATTACCGGCCGCATCGGTATTCAGAGCGCCGAGACCGGCTGGCATGCCACGCTGCACTGGCGGCAGGCGGGGAGGGATTTCAATATCGTGCTCAACGCCCCCTTGGGCCAGGGTTCGGCGCAATTGCAGGGCAATTCCGCGGGTGTCGAGCTCAGTTTATCCGACGGCCAGCGTCTCCATGCCGCCGACCCCGACAGCCTGCTCGACCGCGCTTTAGGCACGCCCGTGCCGGTTTCGGCTTTGTACTATTGGGTGCGCGGCTTGCCGCTGCCGGCGCGGCCCGCCGGTTTTGAGCTTGATGGCCAGGGACGGCTGCTGTGGCTGGAGCAAGCCGGGTGGCGGGTGGATTTTCGCCGTTACGAGTCGGTGCAAGGCCGGGATTTGCCCACCAAGATATTTTTAGATAATGAAGAATATAAAGTGCGTTTAGTGCTCGATAGCTGGACGCCCTCGTGAGCCATTGACGATGACCGCCACCCGCTGGCCGGCCCCGGCCAAACTCAATTTATTTTTGCACATCGTCGGGCGCCGCGCCGACGGTTATCACCTGTTGCAAACCGTGTTTCAGTTCCTCGACGTGGGCGATGTGATCAGTCTCACCGTGCGGGACGACGGCTTGATCCGCCGCGTCACGCCCATCGCCGGCGTGGCGGAAGACCTGGATTTGACGGTGCGCGCCGCCCGTTGCCTGCAAGCCGCGGCGGGGATGTTCTTGGGCGCCGACATCGCCGTGGAAAAACGTTTGCCCATGGGCGCGGGTTTGGGCGGCGGCAGTTCCGACGCGGCCACCGTGCTGGTTGTGCTCAATCAGTTATGGGGCGTGGGCTTCAGTGAAGACCGGCTCGCCGAGCTAGGTTTGAGTCTGGGGGCCGATGTGCCGGTGTTCGTGCGTGGCCGGGCGGCCTGGGCCGAAGGCGTGGGTGAGCAGTTGACCCCCGTGAGTTTGCCCGAGCCATGGTATGTGGTGCTGGTGCCGCCCTGCCACGTTGCGACCGCGGAAATATTTGGGGCGCCCGAATTGACACGAAACGCCCCTCCCCTCACAATAGCCGCCTTTCTTTCCGGGGCTGGTTCCAATCTGTGCGAAGCGGCGGTGCGGCGCCGTTATTCGGCGGTCGGAGAGGCGCTGGACTGGCTGGGCGCGTACGCGCCGGCGAGGATGAGCGGGACGGGCGCGGCGGTATTCGCGCCCTGCGCGGATGAGGCGACGGCGCGGCGGATCGCCGCGTTGGCGCCCGCCGCGTGGCGGGCCTTCGCGGCGAAAGGCCGCAACCGGTCCCCGCTCCACGATGAATTGCGGCGCGAAGGGATGCGCGCGGAAGAATAAGAGTGGCCGTCACGAGACGGCCGCGCGGCGCCTTGAGCGTCAATGTGTTTGTTGGGGTGTCGCCAAGCGGTAAGGCACTGGATTTTGATTCCAGCATTCCCAGGTTCGAATCCTGGCACCCCAGCCATTTGCTGTTTTAACAGGTTCAATCGAGTCGGCGATTGCCGCGCGCGTAGCTAAAGAGGGGTCGACGTGTCGTACAACTCGATGCTGGTCTTCAGTGGAAATGCCAACCGCCAGCTGGCCGAAGACATGGTCAATTATTTGAACCTGCCGCTGGGTAAGGCCATCGTCGGCCGTTTCAGCGATGGCGAGATCATGGTGGAGATCATGGAAAACGTCCGCGGCAAGGACGTCTTCATCGTGCAGCCCACCTGCCATCCCACCAACGATCATTTGATGGAATTGCTGGTGATGGTGGACGCGGTGCGCCGTTCCTCCGCCGCGCGGGTGACCGCCGTCATCCCTTATTTCGGCTATTCCCGCCAGGACCGGCGGCCGCGTTCGGCGCGGGTGGCCATCTCCGCCAAGGTGGTGGCCAATATGATCAGCAGCGTGGGTGCCGACCGGATGCTAACGGTGGACCTGCACTCGGATCAGATCCAAGGCTTTTTTGATATGCCGGTGGACAATGTTTACGCCTCGCCGATTTTGCTGGGCGATATCTGGCGGCAGAAATACCCGGATCAGATCGTGGTGTCGCCGGATGTGGGTGGTGTGGTGCGGGCCCGTGCCATGGCCAAACGCCTGGGTGACGCGGATTTAGCCATCATCGACAAGCGCCGCCCGCGGCCCAATGAGGCCAAAGTGATGCACATCATCGGCGAGGTGGAAGACCGCACCTGCGTGCTGGTGGATGATTTGGTGGATACGGCGGGCACCTTGTGTGAAGCCGCCCGCGCCTTGAAAGAGCGCGGCGCCGCCAAGGTGGTGGCCTATTGCACGCACCCGGTATTATCGGGCGCGGCGGTGAAGAATATTGAAAGCTCGGTGCTGGATGAGCTGGTGGTGACCGACACCATCCCCTTGCGCGCGGAGGCCAAGGCCTGTTCGCGCATCCGCCAGCTGGGCGTGGCGGGTATGCTGGCCGAGACCATGCGCCGCATCAGCATGGAAGAGTCGGTGAGCACCTTGTTCATGGATTGATCGAATTCGGCGGGTGGCGAGGTCGCGCGCCGCCCCTGAAACCCGTTGCCGTGATTATGCGGCGGCGGTTTGCGCTGCCCCCGGGGCGGCTTTTATTTTTTGGAGAATCATCATGAGTGACAATTTTGAATTAAGCGCGGAACTGCGCACGGATATGGGGAAAGGTGCGAGCCGCCGCCTACGCCGTGAGCAAAAAGTGCCGGGCATCATGTACGGCGGCGCCGCGGGCCCCACCTCGCTCACCTTTGTCCACAAAGACGTGGCGAAGAGCTTGGAGAATGAAGCCTTTTATTCCCACATTCTGACCGTCAATGTGAATGGCAAGCCCGAAAAGGCGGTGCTCAAAGATTTGCAGCGCCACCCCTACAAGCCCTTCATCATGCACCTGGACCTGCAGCGGGTGAACGAGATCGACAAGATCCACATGCACGTGCCCTTGCACTTCAAGGGTGAGGACATCGCGCCGGGCGTCAAGCTGCGCGGCGGTATCGTCAATCACTTGATGAACAGCATCGACATTCATTGTTTGGCCAAGGACCTGCCCGAGTACATCGAGGTGGACGTGTCCGCTCTGAACGTGGGCGAGTCTTTGCATCTGTCCGACTTGGCGCTGCCTGCCGGCGTGGAAATCCCGGGCTTGGAAGCCGGTTCGGAGCACGACTTGCCGGTGGTGGCCGTCGCCCTGCCGCGTGCGGCGGTGGAGGCTGAAGAAACGGCGCCCGCGGCGGAAGCCGCAGCGGCGCCTGAATCTGGCGCGGGTAAGGCCGGCGAATAAGCCGGTCACCCGTTCAGCTGACGCGAACAAGGAGCCCCGGTTGTGGCGGAGGGTGTGTTGCTGATAGCGGGTCTGGGTAATCCCGGCGCCCGCTATCAAGCCACCCGCCACAACGCGGGGTTCTGGTTCGTGGAGGCGCTGGCGGCGCGGCGCGGCGCGGTGTTCAAGGCCGCGTCCCGTTATCACGGCGAGGTGGCGGAGCTGGATGGCGGCTGGTTGATTAAGCCCGGCACCTTCATGAATCGCAGTGGCCAGTCGGTGGCGGCGCTGGCGGGTTTCTACAAAATTCCCCTGGCGCGGATTTTAGTGGTTCACGATGAATTGGATCTGCCCCCCGGCACCGCGCGCCTCAAACAGGGCGGCGGTCACGGCGGGCACAATGGTCTACGCAGCCTGATGGCCGATTTGGGTAGTGGTGATTTTTGGCGTTTGCGTCTCGGTATCGGCCATCCCGGGCACAAGGACATGGTGAGCGATTACGTGTTGAGTAAACCCTCGCAGGAAGATCGCGAGTTGATCGAGGCCGCGATCGCGCGGGCCTTGGGGGTGATGCCGGAGTTGGCGGCGGGAGAGCCGCAAGCGGCCATGCATAAACTTCACAGCGACAAGTAGGGGCTTAGAGTGGCGGGCGTGACCTAATTTTGCTCACTGCTTGCCGCTCAATACTCGTCACATTTTCCCGATAAAGTGGAACTGAATATATGGGCTTCAAATGCGGCATCGTCGGTCTGCCCAATGTGGGCAAATCCACCCTGTTCAACGCGCTGACGCAGGCGGGGATCGAGGCGGCGAATTATCCTTTTTGCACCATCGAGCCCAATGTCGGCATCGTGCCCATGCCCGACCCGCGTCTCGACGAATTGGCCAAGATCGTCAAGCCGCAGCGCACCGTGCCCACTACCATGGAATTCGTCGACATCGCCGGGTTGGTCGCGGGCGCCTCCAAGGGTGAGGGCCTGGGCAATAAATTTCTCGCCCATATTCGCGAGACCCAAGCCATTGCCCATGTGGTGCGCTGCTTCGACAGCGGCGATATCATTCACGTCGCCGGTAAAATCGACCCGCTCTCCGACATTGAGGTGATTAACACCGAGCTGGCGCTGGCGGATTTGGACACGGTGGAAAAGGCCGTGCACCGCACCGCGAAAGTGGCGCGGACGGGTAATAAAGATGCTCAGGTGCAGGCGGCGCTGTTGGAGCGGGTGCGCGCCCATCTCGACCAGGGCCAGCCGGTGCGCAGTTTGGAAATGGACGATGACGAGCGCCGCATAGTGCGCGAACTCACCCTGTTGACCTCCAAGCCGACGATGTACATTGCCAACGTCGCCGAAGACGGCTTCAGCAATAACCCCTATCTCGACAAGGTGCTTGAGCTCGCGGCCCGCGAGGGTGCCGAGGTGGTGCCGGTGTGCGCCGCCATCGAGTCAGAGATCGCCGAGTTGAGCGAAGATGAGAAGGGCGAATTTCTCACCGACCTCGGCTTGGATGAGCCGGGTTTGAACCGGGTGATCCGTGCCGGTTACACCTTATTGGACCTGCAAACCTATTTCACCGCCGGTGAAAAAGAGGTGCGGGCCTGGACCGTGCGTATCGGTGCCACCGCGCCCGAGGCCGCCGGGGTCATCCATACCGATTTTGAACGCGGCTTTATCCGCGCCGAGGTGATCGCCTATGCCGACTTCGTCGCTTGCAAGGGCGAGCAGGGCGCCAAAGAGGCGGGGAAATGGCGTTTGGAAGGGAAGGAATATATCCTGCGTGACGGCGATGTGATTCATTTTCGCTTTAATGTTTAAAAGTAATTCGGCGGCCAGTTGCGATAACCGCCGAATTACCTGGATTTTGACTTGTAACTTGCCCTCTGTATCTTGTATCTTTATGCGCCTTCGGCTACGTAGCTCAGCTGGTTAGAGCGCGGCACTCATAATGCTGAGGTCGGTGGTTCGAGTCCACCCGTAGCCACCATCTCTATTTTTCCATTTCACATTTTGGCCGGGCCGCCCTCTGGGCTGGTTTGCCCGTTACCCGGCGCAGACCTTGTAAAATTCCTCTTCATCCATGGCGCTGGGTGCTTGTTGGCCGGCCTCCACCGCCTCGATTTCGTTGCCGAACATCAAGCCGATGCCATTGCGGCCGACGCGGACCACCATGGCTTTCGTACGTAGAGGTTGTTTGCGCACGCCCTTCACCAGCGGAAAAGCGACTTCAATCAAGGCATGCAGTGGCAGACTGAGCCGCCCGGTGTTGACGAGCATGCCATGGCGGCTGAGATTGATGGCCTTTGCTTGGAGCAGGCCCAGGCTGTTGTAGTAAATGGCGACGTGGGTATCGAGCACGGTGCGCTCGCTCAAACGGTGTTCCATAATGACCTCCATTTCCCATCTGGCCAGCATTCGCTTGTTGGAGTTCTGTTATGGCTGGAATTAAAGGCTAAAAGTTCAGCGTGGGTGTCGTATAAATTGGAAGCAAACATCCCCCGCACGGTGGTGACTTGATTGCATATCCAGCACCACGGCCCGGACAACACGCCCTCTTCCTGCACTATCACTCTCAAGGTTAAATGGAGTGACAATTTTTATAATAGAAGCTCAATCTAACGCGAAGATAAAGGAGGGGCATGCCCTGGTTGCGTTAGGTGATTTTACCTAGTTTCTCCACAAGCTACTGTGACACGGACCAATTCCGCTACGGATTTTACGTGGAGTTTTTGCATGATTTTGGCGCGGTGGGCCTCAACGGTTTTTGTGCTGAGGCCCAGTGCCGCGGCGATGCGTTTGCTGGATTCGCCGGCGATGACCCGCTCCAAGACTTCATGTTCGCGTTTGGTGAGATGCCCCAGTCCTGCCATGGCTTCGCCGAGAGCGGCCTGCTTATTCCGGGTTTCCGCGTCTTGTTGCAGCGCGTGTTGGATGCGGTCCAGCAGGGTTTGATCGTTGAAGGGTTTTTCAATGAAATCCACCGCGCCGTTTTTCAAGGCGCGCACCGCCATGGGGACGTCGCCGTGGCCGGTGATGATGATGATGGGGGTTTGAATTTGATGCGTTATCAAATATTCCTGCAACTCCAAGCCGCTGATTTCCGGCATGCGGACATCGAGCACGATGCAGCCGGGCTGCTTACTATCGAACTTGCTGAGAAATTCGCGTGCGGAGCTGAAGGTTTCCACGCGCAGGCCCACTGATTCAATGAGCCAGCGCAAGGATTCGCGCACCGCGTTGTCGTCATCAATGACGTAAGTAATTGCTTGGGGTAGCTCGGTCATGAATTTTCCCTCGCCAAAGGCAAAGTGAAGGTGAGCACCAGGCCGCGGGGCTCACCCGGTTCCGCCCACAGGCGGCCTTCGTGACTTTCTATTATTGTACGACTAATTGAGAGGCCCATGCCCATGCCGCTGCTTTTGGTGGTGTAGAAGGCATCGAAAATACTGTCAAGCAGCTCAGGGGGCGTGCCGGGGCCGGTATCGCGTATAGCAATGCGTGCCATGTTATCGTCCAGTGATGTTTCGATGAATAACACGCGGTTACCCCGCTCCATGGCGGCCATGGCTTCCAGCGCGTTACGGGCGAGGTTGATGATGACCTGTTGTATCTGGGTGGGATTGAGTTCTACCGGTAAGGGGTGTTCATAAAGGTGCAGCCGGATCGGGATGTCGGCGCCGCGCGCCTCCGGCATCACCAGCTGCACTGCGTCGCGGATCAGTTCGTTGATATCACGAACGGCGCGCAAAGGTGTTTCCTTGCTGACGAAGGCCCGGACATGACGGATTACCGCGGCCGCCCGCTCGGTTTGGCCTATCACCTCTTCGAGTGTGTGCAGCAATTGCTGTGAATCGAGCTGGCCCGCGCGCAGACGCAACACGCAACCTTGCGCGTAATTATGCACGGCGGAGAGGGGTTGATTGATGTCGTGGGCCAGGGCCGTGGCCATTTCGCCCATGGTGGTCAGGCGCAGGCAGTGGGCGAGTTCATTTTCATGACTGCGGACCAATTCTTGTGCGGTAATTTTATCAGTTATATCCACCCAGTAGCCGACGACCTCCACCGGTGTTTTGTGCTCATCGAACACCACGCGCACATCGTCGTGCAGCCAGCGGTAATCTCCCGCTTTGTTTCGAAAACGGTACTCGCGCTGATGCTCGCCCGTGCGCAGCAGCGTATCCATGCTTTTTTGCACCTGTAGTTTGTCGTCGGGGTGGATGTGATCGAACCAGAATTGCCGGTCGTTCAAAAAGTCGTGGGGTTCGTAGCCGAGTTGGGCGCGGACGTTATCGCTGATGAAGGTGGTGGGGCAGGTCCGTTCGGGCGTGCAGCTGTAGATCATGGCCGGAGTGGCGGTAAGTAAATGCTGGAGACGGGTGTTGAGGCTGAGCAGGCGTTGTTTGATAAGTTTATGTTCTTGTATTTCTTCTTCGAGGCAACGCGATGCTTGTTGCAGCCGCCTATTCAAATGATGGGCGTAGAGCAGTAAGAGATTGCCAATGATAAAGCCGATGCCGATGGTCAGCAGCCATGGCCAATATTGTTTAATCAACTCGGGCAAGGTAATTTGGCCAAAGTTTTCGTAAGGCGCGGCGCGCACCTCACGCAGCAAGGCATGCACCGGCGTGTAATCGAGGGGGATGGTCCAGCCGGGGTAGTGTCCTGATTTCGCCGCCTCGTCGCTGGGTTTCATGGATAACAGGGTGATGGCGACGCGTTCCGCGAGTTCTCCCGGGGTGTTGGCCAGTTTGACGAAGGGCCATTCCGGGTAGAGTTGTGTGCTGAGCAGAAAGGGGTAGTCGCCGGGCATGGGGTTGAGCACTTTAATGTCTTGGATATTAATTTGTTCCCACGTCGCCATCGATTCCAATACGCCGGTGCGCACGGTGCCGGCATCAGCGCTATTGTTCAGGACGGCGCGCACCACGTTATCTTGCGGAAAGCCCATGGGAATAAGGTGGACATCGCTCAAGGCGGTGAGGCCATGGCGGCTGATTTCCCGCCACGCCATTTGGAATCCGCCAAAGGCGTTGAGCCCGACGGCGGCGATGCGCCGGCCGCGTAAATCTTTCAGGGTTTGGATATCGTCACGTCCGGCGCGGGTGAAAATGACCGCGCCATATTGGCTGAGCGGCACTCCGCTTTGAAAATTTTTAAGCGTCGCGATGCGGGTGGCGCCGTAGCGGGATTCAAGCTCGACATAATGGCCGGGGTTGGTCAAGACAAAGTGCACGCTGTTGGCGGCGACGGCTTGATTCATTCTGGCTAGATCAAAGGTTTGTAAATCAAAGTGGTATGATCGCAGAGTACGGTTAAGCTCATCCACGGTCGCGGACCAGCGTTGTAATGCGTATTCATCACCACGATAGGCAAGTACCCCAATATGGATAGGGGTGCGCGCCTCTTGTGCCATGGCGTATTGTGGCGCGTCGCTTAAGAAAACGAAGGCGGCGGTTATCCCCGCGCATATTAGATAGCTTCCCCTATTTCGAGGTAATAAGGCGAAGTTTAGCCGGTGACGGCGGTGTCCGGAGAATGGATGGGGCATCCGTATATTTATACTGCCTGATTTCCGGGCGTGTTAAGAGAATTTCCTTATTATTGGGGCCGATTGTGGGTGAGTCGGCAGGCCGAAGCAACCCGGGTTTCTCCGAATAGGTATTTATTTTTCGGCCGCGATCGTTGGGCCGTGGCCATGGCTGGCGGGATTAAGGTGCTGGGCGTTCACCCGGATCTGGTTTCAATACCGGAGGCGTGGGGGGTTCCGCCGGTGCGATGGCGGGAGCCAGGGTCTGCATTTGCTTAATTCCCGGCAGCTTTTCCATGGTATCAATCAGCCGGTTGAGTTTGGCGTCCATGTCGCGTTGTTGTTTGATCCACTCTGGCGCATCGTTCACGGCGGCGCGCACGTCTTCGTTGTTCAAATAGGCGGCTATTAAACCCGTGGTCAGCAATAACAAGGCAAGGGCGAACAGGCCGCCGCGTTTAAGGGGGGGCCGTGGCTGGACTTGCGAATGATGCACGCTAGCGGCTGCGGCTGCCGCGGTCTTGCGGGCGGACGAGGAAAAAGTGAAATCGGAATTTCCCGAATTGGCCGGTTCCGCCGCTTTGTCTCCCGTGCCGAAGGCAATGGGTTCGGGAGCCTGGTTATCGTCGTTGCTGGCTAGGCTCAGCTTGGCGCCTTTGAGATTGTTCACCGTGGTGAACAGGCGCACCTCTTCGAAACCTTGGATGGAATTATCCTGCGCTTGGTTTTTATACATATCACTGGGCGCGAATAGCGCGTCGATTTTGTCATCGTCGCGCAGACCAATGGTGTTGCGCCACATGGCGTCGTCGGACAGCCAATCGAAACTGACGGACTGGTTTTCTTCATTTTTCTCAGGTTTGCGTGAGCCTGGCTTGAGTTGCTCCGTCTCGGGAAAGGAGACCACGGCGTGTTCCCTTTTGTTTGCGCGGTCGCCGTCGCGGTTCGGCGCATGTTTCATGCGATGGCGCGGCACGCCGCTGAGGCCGCCTTTAAGCACGTAGGCGTCCAAGCCTTGTTGTAATAGCAGGAAGGCCGCGGCGGTGCTGAGGTGACCGGTATTGGAGTAGACGACATAGGATTGGCGGGCATCGAAACGATTGGCTTTGAGGCGCAGCACCGGCATGGGCATATTGAGGCTGCCCATCAGGCCGTCGGTTTCAAACTCCTCCGGCGAACGCACATCCACCAGCACGGTATCGGGACGGGCCATGGCCTCTTCAAATGGGAGGTGGCGCAATAATGGATTGGCCAAGAGTTCTATGAAGTCTTCTTTGGACAGGCGCAGCAGGATGCCATCTTCGATCATGGTGATGGAGGCATTGCGCGTGGCATCGGTGATGAGCGCTTCTTCACCGAAACCTTGGCCTACATTCAGTTCGGCGAGTTTGACATCGCGCGCCCGCGGCGCGGGACGGCGGGAGACGGTACACCGGCCTTGTTTGATGACGTAGTAGCAATCGGCGGTTTCATCTTGATGAATGATGACCTGTCCGGCCCGCGTGTCGATCTCTTCCATGCGGCGCAGCAGCATTTCGATGGTGGCGCGCGGCATATGGCGGAACAACGGTGATTGCAGCCATTTGGTTTTCCACAGGCCGTCATCTTCATCGGGATTGATCCGCGTTTCATCGTTTGATTTCGTCTGTTGCAAGATCTCGGTGATGTCGGCGTTGATGATTAGCAAACGGACGGTGTTCAGGGCGCGGGCGCTCGCGTGGCGCGGCAGGTGATGCGCCACGGGATAACACGCCGCCTCGGAGCCAGCGCGGATCCGTTCTTCCGCCGCGAGGGGTGATTTCAGTGTGATTTCGCCTTCCAGTAAATAAATCGTGGTGCGCGCCGTGTCACCGCGCTCAAACACGCGGTGCCCGGCGGGGAGCGTGATCTCTTCGGCGTCGTGCAGCAACCGGCTCAGCCGGCCTAAGCTGAGATTATTGAGTGGAACCAATTTTTGCAGCGTGGCGTGATCGATTTGTTTGAGTAGGGAGCTCATATTATTTACCACCTTAATATAGGGCTGCCATGCCGTGAGGGGGTGGGGTCCGCATGGGGGCGCTGGCCCGCTGTCTTGTTTATGTTTTCGGGTTCTCCGCTTCACTGCGTGAGCCGCGAGTGTGACCGGAGTCACAGCCGGGGTGATACCTGGTCCGCGAAGTAGAAAAATTTTCCCTTGGGGGCCGTCTTGCGCGGCTCGCTGGCTGTATCAAGTCCGTCGCCGCTTGGCCGATCTACGATCTAGCCCTCGCGTTGTGCGGCGTCCTCATCCGTGGCCGCGATTTATCCGGGTTTGGAGTGGGAAAAGGCGTGCGCAACCCTTATGATGGGTTCCCGTTGCAGATGCCTGCCTAGGGCCTGTTAACACTCATTACAAAGCAGCGCTGGAGCCCCAAAACAGGCCAGGCAAGGCGCGAGGAGAGAAGTTTGGTTATTCCAAATGAACGACGAGCAACGCCGCATGGCCTGTTTTGGGGCCCAGCCCGGAGGGACGGGGCCATTTTCTCTCGGAACTGTGTTGCATTTCGCTTATGTACGTTAAGTACACTGCGCTCAATGCGCCTTGTTCCAAGAAAAAATGGCCGCCGTCGCTGCTTTGTAATGAGTGTTAACAGGCCCTAGGTACTTGACTGAAGAACGATGAGCGATTCCGAGACCATTATCCGAGTGGCCCTGCTTTCCGATACCCACGGTGAGTTGGACGCGCGCGTGGCCGATGTGGTCGCCGCATGTGATTACGCGGTACACGCGGGCGATGTGGGCTCGGCGGCGGTATTGCGCGCGCTCAAACCCCGGCAGCGGCTGGTGATCGCGGTACGGGGCAATAATGACACTCAGGAAACCTGGCCGGCCGCTGATCGCCTGATACTTAAAACCCTGCCCTATGAGGGCACGCTGGATTTGCCGGGCGGGCATGTGTCGGTGATCCACGGCCATCAGGCGGGCGAACCGGCTGAGCGTCATGCTGTGCTGCGCGAGCGTTTTCCGCAGGCGCGTTTGGTGGTGTACGGCCACAGTCACCGCCGCGTGATCGATCAAAGCGAGACACCGTGGGTAATCAATCCCGGCGCGGCGGGTAAGGTCCGCACCTACGGCGGGCCGTCTGTGGTGATTTTGGAGGCCAGCATTAATGGCTGGCGGGTGGAAGAGCGGCAGTTTGACGCCCCGGGGGCCGCGCCCGCTGATGGTTAAGGCATGCTGAAAGTCACCGCGCCTTTTTCTCTTCCGCGCCGTGCGGCGCGGGCGCGGGGTCTCGGTGGCTGGGTTTCGCCAGCGTCACGCGATTGCGGCCAGACTGCTTCGCTTGATAGAGCGCCTCGTCGGCTTGTAGAACGATGTCGCGCCAGCCTGCGGCCGCGCTGAACTCCCCTCGCAACTCGCCGACACCGCCGCTCATGGTGATACAGCGGTGCGGGTTCGCATCGTGGGGGATGTGTAAATCCGCCAGGCCCGCGACCAAGCGTTCAGCCATAATCAACGCGCCCTCGCCGGGTGTTTCCGGTAACAGCAGCAGCAACTCTTCGCCACCGTAACGGTAGAGACGGTCCGCGCCGCGGATGCGGCTTTGGATGAAGCCGCTGGCTTGGATGAGGGCCTGGTCACCCGCCAAATGGCCGTAGTGATCGTTATATCTTTTGAAGAAATCGATGTCGAATAAGGCGACTGAATAAGGCCGTTTATAGCGTTGCGCGGTGGCGTGGGTATGTTCCAGATCCACCTCCATGGCGCGGCGGTTGCCGATGCCGAGCAGACCGTCTTCCAGGGAGAGGGCGCGCAGTTTTTCGTTGGCGTTTTCCAGCTCTTGGGTGCGCTCATTGACCAGTTTTTCGATTTCTTCGCGCTGTTGTTCGATTAAGATCAAGTGCGCCCGCATCATATCGGACTGGGTGATGAGGCCGCATAGCTCGTCGCGGTCATTGACCACGGGCAGGTGGCGGATGCCGCGTGCCCGCGCGATCACCAAGGCCTCGAACAGGCTGGCCGATTCTTTCACGACGATAGGCGGGGTGGACATGCACTGCCCGGCGCTCATCTCACCGGACGCGTCTTTGCGCGCCAGCACCTCGGAGAGGATGCGCACCATATCCCGTTCGGTGATGATGCCGACGGGGATGTTGTCGCGGGCCACCACCATGCAGGAGTAGCGTTTATCACGCATGGTGTCGATGACCGCCGTGATCGGGGTCTCCGGTTCGACGCAAACCACCGCTTTGTTCATCACGGCGGTTATTAGGCTGGGTTCGTTAGAATCGCTCATGTTTCAAAGGGTGCGTGTAGTGTTGAGAGATTATCGGCACGGATTCGCGAGGATTGAGTCCGCGGCGGTTTTCCCGTCGTGCGTGGAGTTTGCGCTGACCCGGCCGCTAAGCTGAGCAGTCTTTTCTCGTCTGGCGGTGATTGAATCAGGCGGTGATTTGGCGGCGGTCTTGCGGAGAAACCATGTACACGAATAACAATAAATCCCGTTACGCTATCAGCGCATGGCCGACGATCGTTTTGCTCGCTCTCGGCGTCTGCGTGGTGGTTTTTCTGGGTATGTACGACAGTACGCCGCGGCGCATGGTGGCCTATGTCTATCATCCGCAGAGCGACGGTTTGTATGCGCTGGTAGAGACGGTGGGCATGGTCGAGCCGGGGCGCTGGTCCTATTTGCTGCCCTATAAATCGCCGCTGTTCGGCGATTTTGAATCGGTGCGCTATTTAGGCCGTCTCGGCGAACTGACCCCGGGCGCGGGGCGGGTCGAGGTGCCGGTGGCCGCCATCGCCGCCAACCCGCGGCTGTACGACGCCGGGGTGGTGGATGCGTATGTGATTTCCGACCCTCGCTACCGTGCACGGGCCGACCTCGACCCGCGTGACTTGCTGCCGCGGCAGTGGGCGGCGCTCGCGGCGCACCTCACGGATGGAGCGCAGCCGCTGCTCGCCGCCGACGTGGCGCTCATGACCCGCCGCGGCGATAAGCTGAGTCAATTCGAAATGCTGCACGGCGTGTTGTTCGTGCGCGGGCCGGCGGCGCAACAGCTGTGGCGGCTCGGTTACCGTTAGGTTTTACTCAGGCGAACAGCCGTTCCCACCACGTGCCATTGTGTTGCTGCAGACGTCGGGCGAATTTGCCGAGTTCGAGCCCGCAGCGGGCTTCCAATGTTTTCATCGCGGCGGGCAGGGGTTTGATGCCCAGCTTGGGCAGGGCGTGACCGGCGCTAAAGGTGATGATATTGGTGGTGCCTTCGGCGGGCAGTTGCAGTGGGCGCGCACCGAAACACGCGTGCAAATTGGAGAGGGTGAGTTTGAAGCGCGCCCGTTCGCGGCCCCACAGATTGGCGGCCAGTATGCCCTGGGGGCTGAGCGCGGCGCGGCAGGCGTGGAGGAAGTCCCGCTCTTCCATGCCCGGCGCCATGCCGTGTTCATCATAGGCGTCGAGGAGGATGAGGTCGTAGGGCGGGCGCCTCGTGTCTTGGATGAACTGCCCGGCATCCTGGATATGTACCTGCAGGCGCGGCGTGTCCGGCAATTGAAAATAGGCAAAGGCCAGCTTGGCGACGGCCGCGCGTCGCTCCACGGCATGCACTTCGCAATCGGGAAAATGATGGAGCAAAAATTTAGCGAGGGAGCCGCCGCCCAGGCCGATGAGCAGGGCGTGGCGGGGCGCGGGCTGAAACAGCAGGCAGCTCATCATGACGCGGGTGTAGACCAGCAGCAGTTGCCCGGGTTGATGCAGAATGGCGGCGCTTTGGCGGGTGCCGTTACCGAAATGCAGGCTGCGGGTGTGGCCGTCGTCGATGATTTCGATGGGGCCGTAGCCGTCCCGCGAACGGTGGATCAAATTGCCGTGGTATTTGCGCATCGCGGGGCGCGGCGGCGTGGCGCGGGACGCCTACTCATCGCCCTCGTCGGAGACGGTGGTCTCGTTCATCCGCAGCTGATTGGCCTTGGCGAAGGCCAGCACATATTCATAGGCGGCGGGGTTTTCCTGGCGCAGCATCGCGTCCACCACCAGGCACTTCTGGCCATTGATGACCTTGGGCTGGACGCCGCGGGCATAACGCAAGCGATGGTCGGGGCCGAAGGTGGCCAAGGTGGCGGAGATGCGCTCGATCCAGTCGCTGGGGCGGAAGCGGCTGCCGTCCTCGCGAACACCTTCGATAATGAGTTTTTGAGTGGGTTGATTCATGAAGCGGCTACTAATTCCAGACTTTTTGCTGTTCTGTGGCGGCAACGATTAAGGCACGCGGTCCGCTGCCGGGGCAGTGATATTACTCTAACTGGGTGTCTATTTTTGCACAAAATCACCTTCACTTGGACGCACCCGCCGAAAAAGAGTTGCTCGCGGGGGTGCCGAAGCGGGTTTTCTTGTTAACAAAACACGGGTTTGCAGCCTGCTTGATAATTAAGGTGGACGTTGACCTCACAGGCGCTTAGGAGTATTCCTGTGTGTAAGGCCCGGGATGGGGACGGCTGACGCAGGTGACGGGACGCGGACTTGGCGGCGGAGGTGGAGGATGCGGCACGGCGGTCTAAAGTTGTCCGCGCTTCGGGCGACAAATAGGACAGGGAATCAATAACCAAGGCGGCTTGGACGAAGCATGGCTGAGCAAAAAGAGAGTCCTCTCTACGGCGGCAACGCCCCTTTTCTCGAAGAACTGTACCAGCGTTTTCTGCAACAGCCGGAGTCGGTGAGCGAAGACTGGCGGCGTTATTTCGCCGAGTGGCAGTCCGGCGCGGGCGAGGCGGATCACGCGGCGATCCGCGCGGCCTTGATCGCCGAGGCCCAGCATCCTCGCGCGCACCAGGCCGCGGCGTCAGCGCCGGATGCCGACGCCGCGGCCAAGCAAATTGCGGTATTACAGCTCATTAATGCCTATCGCTTCCGCGGGCATCAGCAGGCACGGCTCGACCCCTTGGGGTTGCAGGAACAGTCGCCCATCGCCGAGCTCGACGCCGCGTTTCACTGCCTCACCGAGGCCGATATGGACACGGTGTTCAGCACCGGTTCCTTGGCGGGGCCGCCTCAAGCGAGCCTGCGTGACATCATCGCCGCGCTGCGTGAGGCGTATTGCGGGCGGGTGGGCGCGGAGTATATGCACATCACCGACACAGGACAGAAGCGCTGGATCCAGCGCTATCTCGAAGACGCGCGCACCACGCCGCCGTTTTCCGCGGAGTTCCGCCGCCAGATATTGGAGCGGGTGATCGCCGCCGAGGGGCTGGAGCAATACCTGCACACCAAATACGTCGGGCAAAAACGTTTTTCGCTGGAAGGGGGCGAGAGCCTCATTCCGCTGCTGGATGAATTGATTCATCGCGCCGGCGGCCGCAAGGTGCAGGAGGTCGTGCTGGGCATGGCCCATCGCGGCCGCCTCAATGTGCTGGTCAATGTGCTGGGCAAGGCGCCGAAGAATCTGTTCAAGGAATTCGAGGGCAAGGCGGAGTTGAGCGGCGCCGGTGGCGGCGACGTGAAATATCACCAAGGTTTTTCCTCCGATATTCTCACGCCGGGCGGGCCGGTGCATCTGGCCCTGGGTTTCAATCCCTCGCATCTGGAAATCATCAATCCGGTGGTGGAAGGCTCGGTGCGCGCGCGCCAAGACCGCCGCGGTGATGCCGAAGGCAGGCAGGTATTGCCGGTGTTGATCCACGGCGACGCGGCCTTCGCCGGCCAAGGCGTGGTGATGGAGACCTTCAATATGTCCCAGGCCCGCGGCTTCAAGACCCACGGCACGGTGCACATCGTCATCAATAATCAAATCGGTTTCACCACCAGCAACCCGCTCGACGCGCGCTCGACTTTTTATTGCACCGAGGTGGCGCGCATGGTGCAAGCGCCGATTTTTCACGTCAACGGAGACGACCCCGAGGCCGTAGTGTGGGTCACGCAGTTGGCCTTGGATTATCGCATGGAGTTCCGCAGCGACGTGGTGATCGATCTGGTGTGTTACCGCCGCCACGGCCATAGCGAGGCGGATGAGCCCGCGGTGACGCAGCCGCAAATGTATCAAGCCATCCGCAATCATCCGCGTGCCACCCGCATCTACAGCGAGCGTCTGATCGCCGCGGGCGTGATTACGGCGGATGAGGCCGAAGGGATGACCAAACGCTATCACGCCGCCTTGGACGAAGGCGCGATGGTGGCGCGTAATATCGTCATGGACGGCGACGGCAAATACGCGCGCGGCTGGGCGCCTTACGTCAACGGCGTGTGGCAGGAGCGCGTTGACACCGCCGTGCCGCTGGAGTTGTTACGCGAATTCACCGCGGAAATCACTACCGTGCCCGGCGATTTCGAATTGCATCCGCAAGTCGTGAAGATTTTCGAGGCGCGCCGCGCCATGGCCGCTGGCGATGCGCCGCTGGATTGGGGCTACGCCGAGACCATGGCCTATGCCAGTCTGCTGCGCGAAGGTTATCCCGTGCGCCTCTCGGGGCAGGACAGCGGCCGCGGCACCTTCTTTCACCGTCATGCCGTGCTGCACAATCAAAAAGAGGTGGGCAACTACATTCCGCTGCAACATCTTTTTGAAGGGCAGCCGCGTTTCAATGTCATCGATTCGCTGCTGTCCGAGGAGGCGGTGCTGGGTTTTGAATACGGTTACGCCACCGCCGCGCCCGAAGGTTTGGTGATGTGGGAGGCGCAGTTCGGCGATTTCGCCAACAACGCTCAAGTAGTGATCGATCAGTTCATCAGCTCCGGCGAGGCCAAATGGAATCGCTTGGCGGGTTTGGTGTGTTTGCTGCCGCACGGTTATGACGGCCAGGGCCCTGAACATTCCTCGGCGCGGCTGGAACGCTATCTGCAATTATGCGCTGGCGACAATATGCAAGTGTGCGTGCCCACCACGCCCGCGCAAATGTTCCACATGCTGCGCCGCCAGGCCGTGCGCAAATACCGCAAGCCGCTGATCGTGATGACGCCGAAGAGTTTGTTGCGCCACCGCCTGTCGGTATCGGCGCTGACTGATTTGACCAAGGGTCATTTTCATGCCGTGATCGGCGAGGTCGATCCGCTGAAAGACGCCGAGGTGCGGCGCATCGTGCTCTGCGCTGGCAAGGTGTATTTCGATTTGCTGGAGCAGCGCCGTGCCGGGCAACGCAAGGACGTGGCCATCATTCGCGTCGAACAGCTCAACCCCTTCCCGCGCGAAACCCTGCTGCAGGAGTTGTCGCGTTACAAAAAGGCGAAAGAGTTGGTGTGGTGCCAAGAGGAGCCGGAAAACCAAGGGGCGTGGCGCTTCATTCAAGCTTTGCTGCAAGGCTGTTTAAGCGATGCGCAAAGTCTGAGTTATTCCGGACGGCCCGCTTACGCGGCGCCCGCCGAGGGTTCTTTAATCAAACATCAAGCCGCGCAGGCGGCCTTGGTGGCGGAGGCCCTGGGGCCGGAAGTTCAGGCGCGTAAAAGCGGCGTGCGGATCGCCAAAGGATAAATCGCCAAAGGATAAAAGGAAGCGTGTATGCGGATTGAAGTGAAAGTGCCGGCCTTGCCCGAATCGGTGGCGGACGCCACGCTCGCCAAATGGCACAAGCAGGCCGGGCAAACGGTGCGGCGCGATGAAAACTTGGTGGACCTCGAAACCGACAAGGTGATGCTGGAGGTCGTCGCGCCGCAAGACGGCGTGCTCGCCGAAGTTAAACAAAGCGACGGCGCGGTGGTAAAAAGCGGCGAAGTGATCGCGGTGATCGATACCGAAGCCGTGGCTGCGGCGGCGCCCGCCGCGGCGAAGGCCGAGACGCCGCCCGCGGCCGCTAAGCAGGCGCCGGAAGAAAAGGCTGGCGCGGCGCCGTTGTCGCCCGCGGTGCGCAAACTCGTTGTCGAAGAGGCGGTCGATCCCGCAGAGATTTCCGGCAGCGGCAAAGGCGGGCGCATCACCAAGGGTGATGTCATCCGCCATCTTGAGCATGCCGCCGCGTCATCGCCCTCACCAGCGGCGGCTGGCGGCGCGGTGCCGCCAGCCGGCCGCAGCGAACAGCGCGTGCCCATGACCCGCTTGCGCGCGCGCATCGCCGAGCGTTTAGTCGCGGCGCAACATACCGCGGCGATGCTCACGACGTTTAATGAAGTGAATATGCAGCCGGTGATGGAGTTGCGTAAACGCTATCAAGACGATTTCCAGAAAAAGCACGGTATCAAGCTGGGTTTCATGTCCTTCTTCATCAAGGCGGCGACCGAAGCGCTCAAGCAATATCCCGCGGTCAATGCCTCCATCGATGGCGGTGATGTGCTGTACCACAATTATTTCGATGTCGGCGTGGCCGTGAGTACCGAGCGTGGTCTCGTCGTACCCATCGTGCGTGATGCCGATGCGCTGTCCTTCGCCGCGCTGGAGCAGACCGTGTCCGATTACGGCAAGCGCGGCCGTGAGGGCAAGCTCAGCATGGAAGAACTCACGGGCGGCACCTTCACTATCACCAATGGCGGCGTGTTCGGTTCACTCCTGTCCACGCCGATTCTCAACCCGCCGCAGAGCGCGATTCTCGGCATGCATAAAATCGCCGAACGCGCGATGGTGGAGGACGGCCAGATCGTCGCGCGGCCGATGATGTACCTGGCGCTGTCTTACGACCACCGTTTGGTCGACGGTCACGACGCCGTGCGGTTTCTGGTGACCATCAAGGATATGCTGGAAGACCCGGCGCGCTTGCTGTTGCAGGTGTGAAAGGCATTAATCACGGAGGGCAGGCGGCACACGGAGAAGAGATTTTCTGCGAGGCGTGCCAGCCAAGGTGCTTTCCTGATCCATCTGCCTGCAATTAAAATTTTGTGTTAATGGATTATCTCCGTGCGCTCCGCGCCCTCCGTGGTTCAAGAGAAGGAAAGATATGGATAAGTTCGACATAGTGGTGATAGGTGGCGGGCCGGGCGGTTATGTCGCCGCGATTCGTTGCGCGCAATTGGGCTTGAAAACCGCTTGCATCGATAGCTGGCGCACCGAGGACGGCAAGCCCGCCTTGGGTGGTGTCTGTCTCAATGTCGGTTGCATTCCCTCCAAGGCCCTGCTCGACTCATCGCATCATTACGAACATGCGCAACATGCGTTGCCCGCGCATGGCATCACTACGAAGGGCGTGCAGCTCGATATCGGCGTGATGCAGGCGCGTAAACAAAAAGTGGTGCGCACGCTCACGGGCGGTATCGAGGCCCTGTTTCTCAAGCATAAGATTACCTGGCTGCGCGGCCACGGCCGCTTGATCGGCGAGCGTCAGGTAGAAGTGCGCGGCCATGATGGCGCGACCCAAACCGTGCAAGGCAAGCATCTCATCATCGCCACCGGTTCCACGCCCGCGCCCTTGGAGCAAGCGCCTTTCGATGGTGAGCGCATCGTCGATTCCACCGGCGCCTTGGCCTTCACCGAGGTGCCAAAAAAAATGGTGGTGATCGGCGGCGGCGTCATCGGTTTGGAGCTGGGCAGCGTATGGCGGCGCTTGGGTGCCGAAGTCGTCGTGCTCAATCGCGGCAAGGTGTTCTTGTCGAAGGTCGATGAGGATCTGGGTAAAGAAGCCTACCGCCAGCTTGGCGCGCAAGGTTTGGATATCCGCCTCGGCGCGCAGGTGACGAAACTCAGCGTCAATAAAAAACAGGTGAGCCTGCAGATTAAAGATGGCAAGGGTGAGGCGACTTTGAAAGTGGACAAGGTGCTGGTGGCCACCGGCCGCGTGCCTAACACTGAAGGTTTGAATGTCGAGGGCGTGGGTTTGGCCGTGGATGCACACGGCTTTATCGCGGTGGATGAACACTGCCGCACCAATCTGCCCGGTGTGTACGCCATCGGTGACGTGGTGCGCGGACCGATGCTGGCGCACAAGGCCTCGGAAGAAGGTGTCGCCGTGGCCGAACACCTCGCCGGCCAGCATTCTCATATGAATTACGAGACCATTCCTTGGGTGATTTACACTTGGCCGGAGATCGCTTGGGTGGGCAAGACCACGCAACAGTTGCGTGATGCCAATCGTGACTTCCGCGCGGGTATATTTCCATTCATGGGCAATGGCCGCGCGCACGCCATGGGCGACACCGCGGGCCTGGTGAAGATTTTGAGCGATGCGAAGACGGATCGCGTGCTGGGCGTACACATCATCGGCCCCTATGCCTCGGAGATGATTAGCGAGGCGGTGACGGTGATGGAATTCGGCGGCGCGGCGGAAGACATCGCCCGCACCGTGCATGCGCATCCCACCTTGTCCGAGGCCATGCACGAGGCGGCCTTGGCGGTGGCGGACCGCGCCTTGCATCGCTAGCGCGGCGGTTGAAGTAAATCACGGCATGGCCGATACACAAGGGTAGACTGCGAAGCGGCGGCAATATCAGTGAAGATAGAAAAGCAATTTCTTTCCGCGTTCCTTGAGGACTTGAACCGCAACCGTGTGGTATTGCCCACCCTGCCCGAGGTGGCGGTGCAAGTGCGTAAATTGGTGAACAGCCCCAAGGCCACCGCGCGTCAGGTATCACGTTTGATCGGCACAGATCCGGCGCTGTCCGCGCGCCTGCTCAAGGTGGTGAACAGCCCGGTGTTTCGCGGGCGCGAGAAGATCGAGAATATCCAAATCGCGGTGGCGCGGCTCGGCGCGGTGCAGTTGCGCAATCTCATTACCACCTTGGTGATGCAGCAACTCTATCAAGCCAAGGGCACGCAACACACGCGGAAACGGCTCAAGGAATTATGGGCGCACAGCGCCAAGGTGGCGGCGCTGAGTTTCGTCATCGCCAAAAAATTTACCCGCTTGCAGCCGGACCAAGCCATGCTGGGCGGCTTGATTCACGACATCGGCGTGCTGCCCATCCTGCGCCGCGCCGAGGCCTATCCTCAATTGGCCGGCAACCCCGAGGCCTTGGAAGAGGTCATCAAACATCTGCACACCATCATCGGTCCATTCATACTCGATGAATGGGGCTTCTCGCCGGAACTGGTGGCGGTAACCTCGCAACACGAAGATCTGTGGCGCAACGAAGGCTCGGAGATCACCTATGTGGACGTGGTGATCGTCGCCAACCTTCACGCTCATCTTGGCAGCGATCATCGCTTGACTCAAATGGATTGGAACGACATCCCCGCCTTCACCAAGCTGGGCCTCACGCCGGAAGAGAGCGTGGCCACACTCGAGGCGGCGCGTGAAGACTTACAGGAAGTGCGCACACTGTTCGCGCGTTGATCGTGGTTTTATTTTTTATCCGCTTGCTGAAGAATTTTTTTATATCATCCCCTCGGTCGCTCGGTCGCTGATGAGAAGCGACTTGTAGTGCGCGGCACGCGCGGCGCTGAGAAGAACCATATTTTTCCCCTCCTCATCGAGGAGGGGTGCCTCGCAGGGGCGGGGTGGTGCGGGTCGCGGCGCCGAGGCGGGTTTAAGAAAATATACAACCCACCCTGTCTAGATTCCCTCTCTGCGGAGGCGGAACCACCCCGTCCGCTACGCGTCCACCCCTCCTTGGCAAGGAGGGGAGAAAGAAAATATAACTCCCCTCCTCATCGAGGAGGGGTGCCCCGCAGGGGCGGGGTGGTGCGGGTCGCGGCGCCGAGGCGGGTTTAAGAAAATATAAAACCCACCCTGTCTAGATTCCCGCCCTGCGGAGGCGGAACCACCCCGTCCGCTACGCGTCCACCCCTCCTTGGCAAGGAGGGGAGAAAAGAAATTCGATTTATCCTTTATCCAGGGCGTGCATGATCATCCTCTTCAGCCCTCGCTTCATTTTTGGTGGTTCGCCGGTGGAATAATTTTATGTATATCGTCCCTTCTCCCTCCGGGAGAAGGCTAGGATGAGGGGATCGAATTAGAATTTGAACGTTTGATTTTATCTCTCACCCCGCCCTCTCCCTGGGGGAGAAGGGGCTTTGTCTGTCGTTAATCACCGCGCCTATTCGTATCGCGCTCAGCTTATTGAGCCGTGCTCAGCTCAATCCGCGCTCAGCGCCGCGACGATTTCATTCACCAGCGGTTTCATGAAAAAACTCTCGGCGGGCATCATCGCCACCGCCACGCCGCGTTCGCGCAGACTATCCGCCACGATCGGCCCCACCGCCGCCACCCGCGTTTTGCGCAGCCCTTCATCCAATGCCTCGGCCAGTTCGGCCGTGGCCGCCACGTCCCACAGCCGTTTGACTTGCGCGGCGCTGGTAAAGGCGAGGACGTCGACGCCGCCCGCGGCCAAGGCGCGAATGAAGTCGATCACCCGTGCGTCATCGCTCTTGTCGGCGTACACGTAGGGCGCGACCGGCAGCGGCGTGGCGCCGGCCTGTTTAATAAAGTCGATGAGTTTGAGATTGGGCTCGCTGCCGTAGAGCTGCACGCCGATGCGGCGGCCGTGCAAATCCAATTTACTCAACGCGGCGATGACGCCGTCGCTGGTCGGCGTCTCGGCGGACAAGGAATTGCGCAGGCCGATGTCGCGCAGCGCCTTTGCCGGTTTGGGTCCGCGGGTGAGCGTGCGCACCGCGCCGAGTTGCGCGATGAAGGCGTCTTTCATCGCCGCGCGTTCGGCGAAACCGAGCAGACGCCGCAGGCCTTCGCCCGTCAGCAAAATCAAATCATCGCAGCCGCCCGCATTGAACTGCCGCAGCCACGCCTCCACCGGCGCCGCATCGGGCGCATCGAGTATCGACACCAAAGGACAGCGCAGCGTGGCCGCGCCGCGAGTCTCCAGCATCTGCGCGAAGAGGTCCAGTTCGCGGGTCTCGGGCAAGGCAATGGTGCGGCCGGTTAAGGGTAAGTTCATCGTCAATCTCCTGCGGTGCGGCTGAAACGAATTTTATTGTTGCTCTCACTAAACTATTAACCCGGGAATTAAATACATCCCCTCTCCCCTCGCGGGAGAGGGCAGGGGAGAGGGGGTAAATGATTTTCCATCAACTTCTCTTCTCCCTGGCCCTCTCCCGTTGGCAGAGGGGACGCTCTAAACGAGATATATTTTGACGTCGGCTTATTAAATAGCGCCTGTCTTCTCCCTCTCCCCCAGGGAGAAGGCGGGGGCGAGAGAATCATATCCAACGTAATATTTTTAGCCGCCCTATCATCTTAAATCTCTCCCGAAGAGGGAAGGCGCCATAAAGCACTTTGCAACAAACGGCTAGTGTCTCCAAGTAACGGTTGGCCGTGGTGGTATGTAGCGTAACGCCGATACACGGCCTGCATATTAAGCGGCGGTCTCTGGGTGAATGTCAGTACGAGATTGCCAGTGGATTTTATCAGCCCGGTAATCAAATATATCGCACACGCTTATAGGTGGGTCTCTTCTCCCAGGTGGGAAGGGCGGGATGAGGGGATCAAAAACAAGCCGTTGCATTTTTTATCCCCCCTCCCAACCCTGCCCCTCAAGGAGAGGGGATAAGAGCACGATCGGTTTTTGTCGCCGGGTTAATACCGGGAGAGATTTTACTTGAAAAAGCCCGGGGCTTGATGTCTTATTGAGGCGCGGTCGGAGGGGGTCGCCGGTGCGCTGGCCAATAAGCTGATAATAATGGCTAGGGCCCGTGAATGCCGCGCTCAAGGCGCTATCGATAAACAAGAAATAAGTAATCGCATGCCCCATGCTACGGATGCCTCGTCTTCGATCGACAGCGGTTTAAGCACGCTGGTACTGCTCGCGCGCCTGCACGGCGTGGCGGCCGAGCCGCGTCAGCTGGCGCACGAGTTCGGCCAAAGCGATCGCGCCTTCAGCAGTAATGACATTCTGCGCGCCGCGCGTCATTTGGGTTTGAAGGCCCGCGAGGTGACTAGCCGTTGGGACAAGCTCGCCAAAACCCCTTTGCCCGCCATCGCCAGACATCGCGATGGCCACTATTTCATCATCGCCAAGGTCGATCAAGAGCGGGTATTAATCCAAGACCCGCTGGAGCAGCGGCCGCTTACCCTGCCGCGCGAGTTGTTCGACCAGTCCTGGACCGGTGAGCTCATCCTCATCACCCGCCGCGCCAGCGTGTTGGATGAGTTCCGCCGTTTCGATTTCAGTTGGTTCATCCCCGAAATCATGAAATACAAGCGCCTCTTCGGTGAGGTGCTGCTGATCTCATTTTTCATCCAGATCCTCGCCCTGGTCACGCCGCTGTTTTTCCAGGTCGTCATCGACAAGGTATTGGTGCACAAGGCGCTGACCACGCTCGACGTGCTCATCATCGGCCTGGTGGTGGTGTCACTGTTCGAAATTCTACTGGGCGGTTTGCGCACCTATCTGTTCTCCCACACCGCTCAGCGCATCGACGTCAAGCTCGGCGCCAATCTGTTCAAGCATCTGCTGGCCTTGCCGCTGGCCTATTTCGAGGCGCGGCAGGCGGGTCAAACCGTCGCGCGGGTGCGCGAGCTGGAAAGCATTCGCAATTTCATCACCGGTTCGGCGCTTACATTAATTGTGGACCTGCTGTTCACCGTGGTCTTTTTCGCGGTGATGTATTACTTCAGTCCGCTGCTCACCTACATCGTGCTCGGCGCCATCCCGTTTTACGTCATCCTCTCCATCGCCGTCACCCCGGTGCTGCGCGCGCGGCTGCACGAAAAATTCAACCGCGGCGCCGAGAACCAGGCCTTTCTGGTCGAGTCGGTCCACGGCGTGGAAACCCTCAAGGCCATGGCGGTGGAGCCGCAATGGCGCCGTCACTGGGAAGAGCAATTGGCGGGCTATGTGCGCGCCAGCTTCCGCGCCGGCAACTTGAGCAACATCGCCAATCAGGCGGCGGGCTTCATCAACAAGATTACCTATGTGCTCATCCTGTGGTTCGGCGCCCGCTTGGTGATTCAAGGCGAGCTGTCGGTGGGTCAATTGGTCGCCTTCAATATGTTCGCCGCGCGCATCAGTTCGCCCATCCTGCGCCTGGTGCAGTTGTGGCAAGACTTCCAGCAGGCTGGCATCTCGGTGCAGCGCCTGGGCGACATCCTCAACACCCACCCCGAACCCGGCTACAGCCCCAACCGCGCCACCTTGCCCGCCATCAAAGGCCGCATCAGCTTTGACCAAGTGACTTTCCGTTATCAGCCCGACGCGCCCGAAGTGCTGCGCCGCGTGTCACTGGACATCGCCCCCGGCGAAGTCATCGGCATCGTCGGCCGTTCCGGTTCCGGCAAGAGCACGCTGGCCAAACTCGTGCAACGCCTCTACGTCCCCGAGAGCGGCCGCGTGCTCATCGACGGCGTGGACTTGGCCTTGGTCGAACCCGCCTGGCTGCGGCGCCAGATCGGCGTGGTGTTGCAGGAAAACTTTCTCTTCAACCGCTCGGTGCGCGACAACATCGCCCTGCGCGACCCCGCCCTGACCATGGACGCGGTGATCCGCGCCGCCCAGCTGGCGGGCGCGCATGAGTTCATCCTCGAACTGCGCCAAGGCTACGACACCCTGGTGGGTGAGCACGGCTGCAATCTCTCCGGCGGCCAAAGGCAACGCATCGCCATCGCCCGCGCCCTGGTCACCGATCCGCGCATTCTCATCTTCGACGAAGCCACCAGCGCGCTGGACTACGAATCGGAACGCATCATCCACGACAATATGCACGCCATCTGTCAAGGCCGCAGCGTCATCATCATCGCCCATCGCCTCAGCGCCGTGCGGCGCTGCGATCGGATCATTGTGGTGGATCGAGGGCAGATCGTGGAACAGGGTAATCATGAGCAGCTATTGGCGCGGGATGGGATTTATGCGGGTTTGCATAAGTTGCAAATGTGATTGGTCATTGGTCATTGGTCATTGGTCATTGGTCATTGGTCATTGGTCATTGGTCATTGGTGACGGGTGACGGGTGACGGGTGACGGGTGACGGGTGACGGGTGACGGGTGATTGTTGATTGTTGATTGTTGATTGTTGATTGTTGATTGTTGATTGTTGATTGTTGATTTAGCTGGTTGTTGAAAAAGGCTTTTAGTTCCTTCTCCCTCAGGGAGAAGGCTAGGATGAGGGAATCTAATTAAACAGTTGAATGCATTCATCCCCTCACCCCAACCCTCTCCCTGTGGGAGAGGGAGTTTTTCAACAGCCTGTTAGGGGATGCGAAGATGCCACGGAACAAGATCGAGACCACGGAACAAGATCGAGAATTTAGAGGTGTATCAGCTAGCAGAGAAGTTTGTGGATGTGATTTGGGAGGTGGTGCTTGCATGGGGGCAATTTTCGAAAGCTACCTTGGTGAAACAAATGGTGAGAGCGGCCGACAATATCGGCGCCAATATTACTGAAGGGATAGGCAGAGGCGGCCATCCAGACAACCGGCGTTTCGCGCGAATCGCCAGAGGCTCCTTGAACGCAACCCAATATTGGCTACGGCGAGCCTATAAACGAGGCCTATTAACAGTGAACCAGATAAATGAAATCAAACCCATGCTGGATGAACTGGCCCCACGCCTGAACGCCTATCTCAATTCCATAGGCAAAACGAAAAAAACAAATGACCAATCACCAATGACAACTAACGACTAACACATGCCCAAACCCGAACACGAATTCCTCCCCGCCGTCCTCGAAGTGCAGGAAACCCCGCCTTCGCCATTGGGACGCGCCGTGGCGTGGACCTTGCTCGCCCTCGTCACCATCACCATCGTCTGGGCCTGCGTCGGTGAAGTCGACATCGTCGCCAGCGCGCAGGGCAAGATCATCCCCGGCGGGCGCGACAAACTCATTCAACCCTTAGAGGCGGGCGTGGTGCGCGCCATCCATGTGCAAGAAGGCCAGCGCGTCGCCGCGGGCGAGGTGCTGATCGAATTGGACGCCACCGTCAGTAATGCCGACGAGGAGCGCCTGGGCCAGGAATGGCGCCAAGCGCGTTTGGACGCCGCGCGTTCACAAGCCTTGGCCGCCTACGAACTGCGGGGCGACAGCCTGCGCGTGCCCAGCGGCGCCTTTGCCGGTATCGACGACGTAAGCCCCGACCAACTCAGCCAGCATCGCGCCCTGCTGCAAAGCCAGCTCAACGAATACAGCGCGCGCCTGGCCGCCTTCAGCAGCGAAGTGGCCCAACGCCAGGCGGAGCGCGCGGGCACCGGCAGGCTGGTCGAAAAACTCCAGGCCACCTTGCCCATGGCCAGCGAGCGCGCCACCGCGCTCAAAACCCTGGCCGAAAAAAACCTCGCCTCGCGGCAAAATTATCTCGAGCTCGAACAAGCGCGCCTGGAACAACAGCACGACCTCGCCGCGCAACAAGAACACGTCAAGGAAATCGACGCCGCCATCGCCACCGTGCGGCGGCAGCGCGACGCCCTGCTGGCGGAAATCAAGGCGCGCGCCCTCGCCGAGCGCGCCGACGCCGAGCGCCGCGTCACCGCGGCCGAACAAGAATTGCGCAAGGCCGAACAACGCCAGCGCCTGCAACGCCTCACCGCCCCGGTCGCGGGCAGCGTGCATCAACTCGAAGTGCACACCCTCGGCGGCGTTGTTACCCCCGCGCAGGCGCTGATGATCATCGTCCCCGACGATCAAGCGCTGGAAGTCGAGGCCTGGCTCGCCAACAAAGACATCGGCTTCGTCGAGGCGGGCCAAATCGCCGAGGTGAAAATAGACGCCTTCCCCTTCACCAAATACGGCACGCTGGACGCCGCGGTGGTGCATGTCTCCAGCGACGCCGTCGCCGATGAAAACTTAGGGCTGGTCTACAAGGCCAAAGTGCATCTGGAGAAAGCCACCATCGACGTCGGCGGCAAACACATCCCCCTCAGCCCCGGCATGAGCGTCACCGCCGAGATCAAAACCGGCAAACGCAAATTGATTGAATACGTGCTCAGTCCCGTGATGGAGTACGCGGGCGAGAGCGGGCGCGAACGTTAACATTGACTAGAGCAGGAGCAACAAAATGACAGTGGACAAAAAGATCGACGCAAACCAGGGCGCAAACCAAGAAACACCAACGCCGTCCGCCCCAGCGGCGAAAAAAACCAACGGCGCGGCGGGCCCGGCCGCCGGCACGCGCCGGCAACGGATCATCAAAGATCCCAACGAACTCGCCAGTCTGGTGCTGATGCACATTGACGCCGTGCATGCGCGCAAGGACGATTTGACTGCAGCCATCAAAAACCTGGCCGATATCACCAAGCAACTGACCCGCGCCTATGGCGAACACAGCAAGACCATCAAAGCGCTACAGCAGCGGATTAAAACATTGGAAGACAAAGAAGTAGTATGACTACGATGAGCTGGTAAGCAGAGGAGGCTTGTGCGGTGACTAAAGTGAAACGGGAGCCACTTAAGCGCGCGAGCCAATGTGCCGTCCTAATGATGCGCAATCGACCGCGAAGATGAAGAACCAGCTGAGCCCCAGCCTGGATGCTCTTGCAGAGGCCAAGCCCTGCAAGAGCGATTTTATGAGGCATGCATGCTGCGCTGTGACGGATTATGCGTGGAGGCGGGAGGAGGGTTGGTAGCATGGTTGACGAATGTATGATCCGTATAGCCTTGGCAGGATGCCAGCTTGGTTGTGAGGTTTAATGTGTCTAAAACATCTTTAAAAATCACCATCAAACACACCGTGTGGGGTGTTTTGTTGATTTTGTTGATTGTCGGGGCCGTGTTAATAACCCCCGTTGTTGGCCTGCTTGCAGCCTTTGGCGTGCTTCCCGCCTACCTTTTAGCCGGTTTGGATTTCGTAGGTTTGGGAAAGCCATATCCCGAGCGCGTGATCGTGGAGATCGCGGATCACCAATTCGCGATACCCCAGGGCTATTTCGGGAGCGGCGGACTAAGGCGGGAGAAAATCAAGGGCAGCCGCATGCAAATAAGGGCGCTCTTGCCCGATATGAAACCTTATGCCGAGGACACCAAGCAGGAGTTTGACAAGCCCGGTTGGGGGAGGGAAATATCTATTGGCCTCGGCGTCAGAGAAAGCAGGCCGAGCTTGGCGGGAGTCTATGAGAGAATAAAAGGGCAGTACTCGGAGCCTGTCTCAAGCGAGGAGATGAGCCGGATGGGGCTGGCACTTTATAGGGATCCGCGCAGACATTGGGATGAATTGATGGTCCATCTAGAGGAGGGGAAGGTGACCTATATGGCGTTCTGTAAGCTATTAGAAAACATGCCGTCTCCAAGTTGTGACGTCTATATGGACTACACGGATGACATCTACATTGACTATAGCTTCGCTAGGGATCACCTGGAGCACTGGCGGGAGATCGATGGCGGGCTGAGAGAGCTGCTGCGTCATTTTGAGCAGGCGGCAAAAACAAGCATAAACAATCAATAATAGGGGGCGAGGCATGCAAAGCGGTCTTAGCCCGGTAGGTTGGGCTGAATGAAATGAAGCCCAACATCACTGGGGGTGGATGAGCAAATGCGTTACCGGCGTGCCGATACGGCGGGAGCAACCTATTTTTTCACTGTCAACCTGGCCGAACGTCGCTCCGATGTATTGGTGCGGCATATAGATGATTTGCGTGCGGTCATGGCAACCGTGAAAGGTACGCATCCGTTTGTCATGGTAGCCATGGTGGTACTGCCCGATCACCTGCACGCGATATGGCGCTTGCCGCCGGGTGATGCGGAATACCCGTTGCGCTGGTCGCTGATCAAGGCGGGATTTTCGCGGCGGCTGACAAAAGGCGAGCACGTCCGCGCCAGCCGGGTCGCAAAACGTGAACGCGGCATCTGGCAGCGGCGGTATTGGGAACATCAAATCCGGAACGACGCCGACTTGGCGCGTCATGTGGATTACATTCATTACAACCCAGTGAAGCATGGTTGGGTTACACGGGCTGTGGATTGGCCTCATTCAACCTTGCACGGGTACATCGAGCGGGGAATAGTGATCCCGGATTGGGGTGGGTGTGTGGATCATGAGGTGCCATGTTATGGCGAGCGGTGATGTGTTGGGCTTCATTTCATTCAGCCCAACCTACTGCACTCAAAGCATCCTGCTCTCGACTGTAAAGACAACATAAAGCTCGGCTCTGGGATGGCCGTTATCGATAGAGGCGAAAGCCCACAGGTTTGAGTCGATTGAAGGCATTCTCCGCGATGTGGCGGCGTGCGCTCAGGTGTAGGCTTTCTTTCTCAATCCATGATTTGCGGTTAGCGGGGTACAGTATGGATGTGAAAAATTTAGATTGGGGTAGATTAGATTTATATTTTTTCTGGATACCATTTAGCATCGCGATTGTTCTTGTTTTTATTGATAAGAAGTATTTGCGAAAACATTACGAGAACTACGAGGATTACGGTGTCCCGCGAAGGCGCTACATTGGGAAATCAAAAATAATTCCCAAGATATCTATATTGTTTGCTGTTTTGGGCGCTTTGGTTTTTATAACTATTATTTTTTATATGATATTTTTTAAATTTATTTATGCAAGATAATTGATTGGCGTGAGGTGGGGTGTTGTTTGGGGTAATGTTATATCGAATGAAAATAAAGGGGGGTTGAAAAATGCCAGCAATAATTCCATGGCGGCAAGCTGCGTACGATTCAGTAAATAATCTAGAAACTGCTGTTAATGTCATTAAGGTGGCAGATGGCATCAACACCGTGACTGATGCCGTAACTGATGCCACGGCTGATGAAAAATCCAAATACTTGGATTCCTTGAGTGCAGGTATTGGTGCGACTACGGCACTTCTTTCAAGTTTAGAGCCTTTAGTAAGAACAACGCCAGGCGCAGCTCTTATTCTGTCTGGTTCCCATTTAGCTGTGCTCGCTAGTCTGGCTAACGTTCTCCAGCACGGCTTGGAAGGAGATCTCGAAGCTAAGCATGTCGTGGCTGCGTTGGAGAACATTGCAGGTTTTCTAACGGCGGCCAGTGAAATCGCCATGAAAATTCCCGCGCCGCAAGCCAAAGCCTTGGCGGTGGCTTTGGGTTTGGTGTCGCTGGCATTGAATAATCCCGATAAAATCGGTCTTGTTTTCACCGATGAATTCAATGCAGAAATAAATGATACGGTTCAAAAGCTCGACAAGGCCATCAATAATTTTGTTGATGACTTCATCTCCGATCTGCAAAAAGACCTGAATAGCATTATCAGCGCTTTTAAAAGTAGTGGTGGCGCCGCGCCGCTTGCGCCCACGGTCATTCCACTTGTGTTGCCGCCACCATCGGCGGGGGGCGGCCTCATCGATGTCTCGGATGGCCGGCCGTACGATGCGGCGACCGGCACTTATCCAACCGAACCCTTGGCTGAATATTACAACAACAGCGGTGAATTCTATGGTGGCGGCGGGGATGATTATATTGTAGGCGACGGTGGCCCCAATACTTTTTACGGTAACGCGGATAACGATGAGCTGCATGGCGGGGGAGGTGACGACTTTCTCCATGGTGGGCTTGGCAATGACTGGGTGTTCGGCGAGGCGGGTAATGATGCCTTGGTCGGTTACGATGGCGTAAACGTGCTCGACGGCGGCGACGGAGATGACGGTTTAATCGGTGGGGCCTTCGTTGATGTTATGTATGGCCAAGGGGGTAATGATGTCCTCATTAGTTTTAATGGCGGCTTCGCCACCATGTACGGTGGTGAAGGCGATGATATTTTGTCTGCTGACGATAAAGATGATTTTCTCGATGGCGGCGCCGGCGCCGACTATCTGTTTGGCGGTGGAGGTCACGATACTCTCTACGGTGGCGATGGGGATGATTTTATTAGCGGGACGGGTACGCAAGACACGGAAGTGGCCCTCGAGAATGATTATATAGAGGGTGGCTTGGGGAATGACACAATCTTAGCCTTCGGCGGTGATGATTATGTGAGTGGTGGTGATGGACATGATGTGATCGTTGGTGGTCAAGGTCGTGACGTTATCTATGGCGGCGACGGTGATGATGTGGTGTTTGGCGGATATATAAACTACGCATTCGAGGTATATACACTTTATGTAGACTACAATGTGCCTTCCGCGGTGAGCGGCTTTTTTTCGTATACAGAGGTGCCAACGCGTAATCTGCTCGTTGCCGATCATTACATGGAATCGTTCCCCTTCGCCGGTGCGTTTTCATATGACTATATTCATGTTACGGAAATCGATCCCGTAGTTGACAATAAGTACGTCAGCGGTGAGGCGGGCAATGACATTATATTTGGCGCGGGCGGTCACGATACGCTTGATGGCGGCGAAGGTGATGACGCCTTGTATGGACAAGCGGGCGACGATGGACTGTTCGGCGGCAACGGCAATGACACGCTTTATGGTGGGGCAGGGGATGACGTGCTGGTGGGTGGCGCGGGGCGCGATGTTTTATTTGGCGGCGGCGGGTCTGATTTTATTTTTGGCGGCACCGAGAATGATTTGATTCGCGGTGGGGAGGGCGATGACTTTCTTTATGGCGCTGAGGGTGATGATGCCATTGTCGGCGGTGATGGAAATGATAACGTCGAGGGCGGTATTGGGAATGATTGGCTTGAAGGGGGTATTGGTGATGACACCATTCTCGCTGGGGACGGCGCTGATATTATTTTAGCTGGAGAGGGCGCGGATAATGTCTTCGGTGGCGACGGCGCTGAGATTATTTTAGGTGGAGAGGGCGAGGATGTGCTCTTTGGCGAAGCGGGTGATGATCAACTCGAGGGGGGTGCAGGCACTGACATAATTCGCGGTGGCGACGGGGATGACTTTATTTTTGGCGATGAGGGTGCGGATAAGCTCTACGGTGACGCCGGAAGCGATGAAGTTCAGGGGGGCGATGGCGACGACACGATAGAAGGCGGCGACGGCATCGATTATTTGTTCGGTGACCAAGGCAATGACTCCATAAGCGGTGGCGCTGATAATGACGTCCTGGTGGGTGACAGCGGTGACGACACCCTGAACGGCGATGAGGGGGATGATGAGCTTTACGGCAGTGAGGGCGCGGACTACCTCGATGGCGGGGCTGGCGACGACACGCTCTATGGTGGTGTTGGCAACGATGTGTTGATCGGTGGTGTGGGTGCCGATGGCCTGAGTGGCGAGGAGGGGCGCGACACCTATAAATACAGTGACGCGGGCGGTCATGTAGTTATCTCAGATACCTCGGGTGTCGACACCCTTGAGTTCGCTGAGGGTGCGACGCCTACCGGCTATTCAGCGGATGCCTCCGGCTCGGTCGTCACCTTTTTGTTCGATAGCGGCGGATCGGTCAGGTTTAACCGGCATGAGGTCGAGTTGGTCAGGTTTGCGTCTGGCACCATGCACTCGATCGAGGGCTGGGAAGCGGGGATTGGTGAGACCTCTGCTGGCTTCATCGGTGATGATGATCTTATAGGCACGGAGCGGAACGATTACCTGGATGGTGACGCGGGGAATGATCGTCTTTCCGGCTCTGGTGGTGATGACCGTCTGTTTGGCGGCTTTGGTAATGATGTTATTTCTGGTGGTACCGGTTACGACGAATTAGCCGGTGGTCAAGGTGACGACTCCTATCTCTTTGAGTTGGGTGGCGGGCAAGATGTCATCTTCAATTATGTCCCCGCTTCCAGCAGTCACGCGGGTGGTGGCGCTCAAGATGTCATTATGCTCAATGGCGGGTATAGCAGCGATCAGTATGTTGGTCTTGATCTGCAGGGCTATTCAGGTGTCCGGGTTGATTATGTGTATGACACGGGCAGTGGCTATCAAGCCGTGGTTGAGTCGGACAATCTCGTTCTCGGAGCAGGCATTAATCCCGCTGATGTTGAGTTTGAGCAAGAGGGCGATGATCTGCTTCTTTCCGTCGTGGATGCTGTAGATCAAATCCGCATCAAAAATTGGTTTCTCGGTAACGCCTATCAGCTCGATGGGATTGAGTTTGCCAATGGGCGTACGTTGACGCCGGACGATGTCCGCGCGGTTTTAAGCCTCGGCGGGCTATTGCCGGAAAATTCCGCTCCCATGGCGATTGAACCACTCTCCGCCCAGCTATTGTTTACCGGGGAAACATCTCAGTTCTGGCTTCCACCGCTTGCATTTTTGGATACGGATATCGGCGATAAGTTGAGCTACTCGGCCACGCTTGCCGATGGCTCCACATTACCGACTTGGCTTACGTTTGATGATGATCCGCTCTCGTTCTCCCTAACGCCCGCTACGGATGATGAGGGTGTTTATGAGATTTCAATTACCGCCACCGATCTCGAAGGCTATTCGAGTTCGAGCAGCTTTAATTTGTTTATTACCCCGCTGAACCGGGAGATCGTCGGAACCGACCAGTATGATTTCCTCAATGGTGGCATCGGTGCTGACACCATCACCGGTCTAGCAGGCAATGATTGGCTGTGGGGGTATGAAGGCGCGGACACGCTGCTGGGTGGTGATGGGAACGACTACCTGGTTGGCGGAGCATATGACAATGGGGAGCTGGGTCAGCATGCCCTATATTGGACGGCCTCATCAGGCTATCCCGCTGACGGTGGCGATGCGCTGTATGGTGAGGCGGGACATGATTTGCTGCTGGGTGGTACTGGTAATGATTATCTAGATGGCGGCACGGGCAATGATAATTTAGCCGGTGGCTATGGCAGTGATACTTATCGCTTTGAGCGGGGTTACGGCGTTGATGTTGTTATGGATCATGCCTATGCGCCAGGTAGCCTTTCTTCCATCAGAGCGGCCACGATCGGTAATGTGGATGTCTTGAGTTTTGGCCCTGGTATTTCACCTGCCGATCTTAATGTCATCCTTGAATATGACTATTCTTGGTGGTCGGGCGAGTTGGAAATCTCGGCGATGTCGATAGGGGTTGAAGGGTCGGCCGATCGAGTCATTATTGATAATAGAGATTTTCTAGACGGGTTGATCGAGCAGTTTGTTTTTGATGGTGGAGATGTATTGTCGCTGGAAGATGTTGTGGCGCTGGGTCATCCCGGCACCGTGATTTTCTCGGGTAGTGGGCTTTACCCGCTTGAATATCAACCCGCGGTCTCATTGAATAAGCCCTTGTTTATGCAAGCCGCCATTGCGGGTGAATCGTTTAGTCTGCAGTTGCTATCAGATCAGTTCGTTTCCAATAGCGGCTCGCCATTGGAATATGAGGTATCGACCTTGGGGGCGCCATTCCCAAGCTGGCTGAGCTTCGACCCGGAAACGCGAATCCTTTCCGGGTTGCCCGGCGAGCAGGATTTGGGTGCGGTCATGATAAATATTTATGCGAATGACGGGTTGCCGGGACGTCAAGGTTCTGATTCTTTCACCCTTATGGTGGAAGCGGGGAATCATGTACCCGTCTTGGCTACAGTGCTGGCGGATCAAGTGGCTGTCGAGGATGCGGCATTCAGTTATCAAGTGCCCGCGGATGCCTTTGTTGATGCTGATGCGGGTGATAGTTTGCAATTCAGCGCGCGGTTGGCTGATGGCTCGGTATTGCCAGCATGGTTGCAATTTGATGCGGAAACCAGAACGTTTAGCGGTATGCCTTTAAATCAAGACGTGGGGGCGTTGGAAGTAGAAGTTAGGGCGGACGATGGCCGTGGTGGTGTTGTTTCTGATGTGTTTTTATTGAATGTTGAGAACACGAATGATGCGCCGACCGTCGCTACTCTTCTGGCATCCCAGGCCGTACAGGCAGGGGCTGCATATAGTTATGCAATCCCAAATAACACCTTCATTGATGTTGATGTGGGCGATCAGCTCAGTCTTTCCGCTACATTGGAAAACGGTGATCCCCTGCCTGCATGGTTGACCTTTGATGCCGTCACCGGCATCTTTTCGGGTGCGCCTGGTAATCAGGAAGTGGGGGCGACGGTGGTTAAGTTGACCGCCCTTGATAACGCCGGTGCGGCAGCATCGACAACATTAACTATTAATGTCGAGGGAACGGCCGGGGAAGTTATTTCAGGGACCCAAATGAACGACACCCTATATGGCACGTCCAGCAACGACACCATCATAGGCGGGTCGGGGTCTGACACGCTGTATGGTGGCGATGGAGACGACACCTTCCTGGTCTACGGCACGGACAGTTCATCCGACGTATTCAACGGCGGTGCGGGCTACGACCGCGTTTTGGGCGGTCAAGGAGATGACACCATCCGCGTCAGCAACTTCAGTGGAGACAACACCGTCGAGCTCATTGATGGAGGCGCCGGCATCAACGTGATCGAAGGCCATAGCAGCGTCAACACCATCGACCTTAGTGGCACCACGCTGCTCAACATCAGTCATGTTGATGCGGGTGGGGGCAATGACACCGTGATAGGCACGTCCAGCAACGACACCATCATAGGCGGGTCGGGGTCTGACACGCTGTATGGTGGCGATGGAGACGATGTTCTAAATGGCGGCACAGGGAACGACAATCTGCGCGGTGACCATGGCGGCGACGTCTATCTTTTCGGGCGCGGTGGCGGGCAGGATATCGTTTACGACTATGATGATAACGATGTACTAAGTAATGGCGCGATCAAAGATCGGCTGCAGTTCGATGCAGGGATTGCGGCGGATCAGCTGTGGTTTAGCCGCAGCGCGAATAGTTTGAAGGTGGCCGTGATAGGTGCATCGGATTCAGTTACGATTGATAACTGGTTTGCGGGAAGTAATTATCAACTGGAGGAATTTCATCTGGCTGGAGGCTCTACTTTGTTGCAGAACCAAGTGCAGCAATTGGTGGATGCCATGGCGGCCTTCGCGCCGCCGGCCAGCGGGCAGTTGACCTTGCCGTCCGATTTGCAGGACGCCTTGGCGCCGGTGATTGCGTCGAGCTGGCAAACGGCGGCGGCCTGATAAGCAGCGGCTTAATAATTTAAGAGGTATGTTTGCGGGCGCCATCCTTGGGGATGGCGCCTTTTTCTTTTGGGGCTTGTTCGATATTCATTTTTGAGGTGAGGTCGCTTCTTTTTGGTTTTTTCAAGTCGGACCTGCTTTAGTTGTCTCGGTTTGGGGCGGCGTGGTTGAGGGCTATAAAATGTCTGAGTTAGCATTCCCCCATAAAATATCAATGTTAATGAGCGCGTTGACACTGCCGATAAATAGTACCAAAATAGTCCACATTCATGATTCGAGGTGTATCACGTGTTGCGCGTGGGTAAATTAACCGATTACGGCACGGTCGTGATGACCTATCTGGCCCGCGAGCCGGAGCAGATGCGCAGCGCCAATGACATTGCCGCCGAGCTGGGGCTGGCCCTGCCGACGGTGAGCAAGATTCTCAAGGCTTTGTTGCATCACGGTTTGTTGGTGTCGCACCGCGGCGCGAAGGGGGGCTATACCTTAGCGGCGCCAGCGGAGGCCATTTCGGTGGCGCAGATCATCGCCGCCATCGAAGGGCCCATCGCGCTCACTGAGTGCAGCGACACCGAGGGCAGCTGTAATCAGGAAACCGGCTGTTCGGTGCGCGGAAATTGGCAGCGGATCAATCGCGCGGTGCGCGAGGCCTTGGAGAATGTATCCTTGGCCGAATTGGCGCGGCCGGTCCAGCCCATACGTTTTATGACGCCCGGCGCTTTGCCCAGCGCGGGCAGTCTGTGAGATTTACGGAGTAGCTTATGGCCAATCAATCCATCGACGCCCTGGTCAAGCGGGAATACAGCGCCGGGTTCATCACTGACATCGAGTCCGACAGCCTGCCGCCGGGTTTGAATGAAGACATTATCCGCGCGCTGTCGGCGATCAAGAACGAGCCGGAATTCCTGCTGGAATGGCGGCTCAATGCCTTCCGCCACTGGCAGACCATGCAAGAACCCGCGTGGGCGCATGTGCATTATCCGCCGGTGGATTTTCAGGCCCTGAGTTATTATTCCGCGCCCAAAAAGAAAGACGGCCCCAAGAGCCTCGACGAGGTCGACCCGCAATTGCTGGAGACCTACGAGAAACTCGGCATTCCGCTGCACGAGCGCGCGCGCCTGGCCGGCGTGGCGGTGGACGCGGTGTTCGACAGTGTCTCGGTGGCGACCACCTTCAAGGGCAAATTGGCGGAGAAGGGCGTGATTTTCTGCTCCTTCTCCGAGGCGGTGCGCGAGTACCCCGAGTTGATTAAGCAATACCTCGGCACCGTGGTGCCTACGGGAGATAACTTCTACGCCGCGCTCAACTCGGCGGTCTTCAGTGACGGGTCCTTCGTCTATATACCTAAGGGTGTGCGCTGCCCCATGGAGCTGTCGACCTATTTCCGCATCAATGCCGCCAACACCGGCCAGTTCGAACGTACACTCATAATCGCCGACGAGGGCTCGCATGTGAGTTATCTCGAGGGCTGTACCGCGCCCATGCGCGACGAGAATCAATTGCACGCGGCGGTGGTGGAGCTGGTGGCGCTGAAAGACGCGCAGATCAAATATTCCACGGTGCAGAACTGGTATCCCGGCGACGCCGAAGGCCGTGGCGGTATTTACAATTTCGTCACCAAGCGCGGCCATTGCCGCGGCGCCAACTCAAAAATTTCCTGGACCCAGGTCGAGACCGGCTCGGCCATCACCTGGAAATACCCGAGCTGCATTTTGGAAGGCGATAACTCGGTGGGTGAGTTTTATTCCGTGGCGCTGACCAATAATTATCAGCAGGCCGACACTGGCACCAAGATGATCCACATCGGCAAGAACACCAGCAGCACAATTATCTCCAAAGGCATCTCCGCCGGCCGAGGCCAAAATGCCTATCGCGGCTTGGTAAAAATTCTCAAGAGCGCCGAAGGCGCGCGTAATTACACCCAGTGCGATTCCTTGCTGCTGGGCGACAAGTGCGGCGCCCACACCTTCCCTTATATAGAAGTGAAGAATTCCAGCGCCAAGGTGGAGCACGAGGCTACCACCTCGAAGATCAGCGAAGACCAGTTGTTCTACTGCAAGCAGCGCGGGCTGTCGGCGGAAGACGCGGTGTCGATGATCGTCAATGGCTTCTGTAAAGAAGTCATCAAAGAGCTGCCCATGGAATTCGCGGTGGAGGCCCAGAATCTCCTCGGCGTCAGCCTCGAAGGCAGCGTCGGTTAATTTTTTTATATTCGTCACGTAGTGAGAAGAATTTGTCATGCTGAGTATCAAAAATTTGCGCGTCAACGTCGATGGCAAGCCCATCCTCAAGGGCATCAATCTCGAGATCGAGGCCGGTGAGGTTCACGCCATCATGGGGCCGAATGGTTCCGGAAAATCCACGCTCGCCAATGTGCTGGCGGGCCGCGAGGCCTACGAAGTCACCGACGGTGAAGTGATTTTTCAGGGCAAGAATTTATTGGAACTGGCGCCGGAAGAACGCGCGCGCGCGGGCGTGTTCCTCGCCTTTCAATACCCGGTGGAGATTCCCGGCGTGAGTAATGTCTATCTGCTCAAGGCGGCGGTGAATGCCACGCGCAAACATCGCGGCCAGCCGGAACTGGATGCCATGGATTTTCTCACCCTGGTGCGCGAGAAGATGAAATTAGTGCAGATGGACGAGCAGTTTCTCTATCGCGCCGTCAACGAGGGCTTCTCCGGCGGCGAGAAGAAGCGCAATGAAATTCTGCAAATGGCCTTGCTCGAACCGGCCTTGGGCATACTCGATGAAACCGATTCCGGCCTGGACATCGACGCCTTGAAAATCGTCTCCGAGGGCGTCAACGCGCTGCGCGGCAAAGACCGCGCCTTCGTGCTGGTGACGCACTACCAGCGTCTATTGAATTACGTCGTGCCCGATTACGTCCATGTCTTGGCCTACGGTCAAATCGTCAAATCCGGCGACCGCGGTCTGGCACTGGAGCTGGAGCAAAAGGGCTACGGCTGGATCGAAACTCAAGCGGGCGCCGCTTGAGCGCAATATCACAGGTCTGTTTCGAATGAATGCTGTTATCCAAACCGATCAACATTACCTTGCCGAGTTCGAGTGCGTCGAGTCTGGTTTAGCGGGCGCCGCCTTGCCTTGGCTGCGTGAGCTGCGCCGTGATGCCATTACCACCTTCGCCGCGAGCGGGTTTCCCACGCAGCGCGATGAAGATTGGAAATACACCCGCACCAATGCTATCGAGAAGCGCGCCTTCGTGACCGCGCCCGTGACCGGCGCGCCCGTGGACGCACAGCGTTTGCAGCAAGCCTTGCATACGGAATTCGCGGTCCATCGCTTGGTCTTCATCGACGGCCGTTATCGCGCGGAGTGGTCGCGGCTCGACGCGCTGCCCGCGGGCGTGCGTGTGCTCAGTCTGGCCGAGGCCATGCGCGCTGATGCGCCGGGTCTGCGCGAGACATATGGCAAGGCGGTGAATACCTCGCGCCATCGCTTTGCCGCGCTTAATACCGCCTTCGCTGAAGAGGGCGCGTTCATCGCCTTGGAGCAAGGCGTGGTGTTCGAGCAGCCCTTGCAAATAGTCTTTGCCGCCACGGCCGCCCACGGCGGTCACGTGAGTCACCCGCGCATCGTGGTCTCCGCCGCGGCGGGCAGCCAAGCCACGCTTATCGAACGCTACGTGGCTTTGGACGAGGCGGTGTATTTCACCAATGCCATCACCGGCGTGGTGCTGGGTAAGAACGCCAGTGTCGAACATTGCCGCTTGCAAGAAGAGAGTGCCAAGGCCTTCCATATTTCCGGTGTGCATGTAACGCAGGACAAGGACAGCCGCTACACCTCGCACGCCATTTCCTTGGGCGGGCTGTTGGCGCGCAATGATATCGACGTGCAGCTGGCCGCGCCCGGCGTGGAGTGTACCTTGAATGGTTTATACATGGCCGCTGGCCGCCAGCATATGGACACCCACACCCGCGTCGATCATCTGCAGCCGCACGGCGCCAGCCATGAATTTTATAAAGGCGTGCTCGATGGTCACGCCCGCGGCGTCTTCAACGGTAAGGTGGTGGTGCACCCCGACGCGCAGAAGACCGACGCGCGCCAGAGTAATCAGAATCTATTGTTGTCGGACGATGCCGAGGCGGATACCAAGCCCGAATTGGAAATCTACGCCGACGATGTCAAGTGCGCCCATGGCGCCACCGTTGGTCAGCTCGACGCCGACTCGGTGTTCTATCTGCGCTCACGCGGCATGGACGAGCGCGCCGCGCGCAGCCTACTCACCTATGCCTTCGCCAGCGACATCATCGCGCGGGTGCAGGTGCCGGCGATACGCGCCTATTTGCAAGAAGCGGTGATCGCGCGTCTGCCTGACGGCCCGCAGCTAAAGGAGTTTGTATGAGCGGCGCGCGGGAGCAGATTAAAACGAAGGCGCACGCCGCCTTGGACGTGGCGCGCATTCGCGCCGAGTTTCCGATTTTAGATCAACAGGTGCACGGCAAACCGCTGGTATATCTCGACAACGCCGCGACCACGCAAAAGCCGCGGGCGGTGATCGACGCCATCTCGCATTACTACCAGGCTGACAACGCCAATATTCATCGCGGCGTACACACGCTGAGTCAGCGCGCGACGGATGAGTATGAGGGCGCGCGCGAAAAGGTGCGCGGCTTTATCAATGCCGCCGATAGCCGCGAGATCATTTTTACCCGCGGCACCACCGAGGCCATCAATCTGCTGGCGCAGAGTTACGGCCGCCCCCGCTTCAAGCCCGGCGACGAGATACTCATCACCGCGATGGAGCATCACTCCAATATCGTGCCCTGGCAGATGTTGTGCGAGCAGACCGGCGCGGTGTTGAAAGTCGCGCCCATCGATGAGGCGGGTGAACTCATTCTCGACGAATTTCACCAGCTGCTCTCGCCGCGCACCAAGCTGGTGGCGGTGGTGCATATCTCCAATGCGCTGGGCACCATTAATCCGGTGAAGAAAATCATCGATGCCGCCCATGCCGTGGGCGCGGTGGTTTTGTTGGACGGTGCCCAGGCCGTCGCTCACACCCCGGTGGACGTGCAGGCCTTGGATTGCGATTTTTACGCCTTTTCCGCGCACAAGCTCTACGGCCCGACCGGCGTGGGCGTGTTGTACGGCAAGCGCGAATGGCTGGAGGCCATGCCGCCCTATCAAGGCGGCGGCGATATGATCCGCATGGTCACCTTCGAAAAAACCGAATACAACAGCCTGCCGTATAAATTCGAGGCGGGCACGCCGCACATCGCCGGCGGCATTGCGCTCGGCGCGGCCATCGATTACGTGAGTGCCATCGGCTTGGAGGCGATCGCCGCGCATGAGGATGATTTATTACGTTATGCCACCGAGCGCGCAACGCGGCTGCCGGGTTTGCGTTTGATCGGCACCGCGCGTGAGAAGGCCGGTATTCTTTCCTTCGTGCTTGGGCGCATACACCCGCACGACATCGGCACCATCCTCGATCACGAAGGCGTGGCGATACGCGCCGGCCACCACTGCGCCATGCCGGTGATGGATTTCTTCGCCGTGCCCGCCACCGCGCGCGCCTCCTTCGCCGTGTACAACACGCGCGAAGACGTCGATCGCCTGATCGCGGCGATTCACAAAGTGAACGAGGTGTTCGGCTGATGTCGGATTTGCGCGATCTCTATCAAGAGGTGATCTTCGATCACAACCGCCACCCTCGCAACTTCGGCAAGCTGGAAGAGGCCAACCGTTTCGCGGCGGGGCACAACCCTTTGTGCGGCGATCGCTTGAATTTATATCTGAAAGTGGAAGATGGTGTAATCGTCGATGCCCGCTTCGAAGGCGTGGGCTGCGCCATCTCCACCGCCTCCGCCTCGCTGATGACCGAGCGGCTCAAGGGGATGAGGGTGGACGAGGCCGAGGTCTTGTACGGACGTTTTCATGAGTTGCTGACGGGCTCGGCCGCGGCGGACGATACCGCGTCACTGGGGAAGCTCAATGTCCTGCTGGGGGTAAAAGAGTATCCGGCCCGGGTTAAATGCGCCACTCTGGCCTGGCACACTTTGCACGCGGCCTTGGGCGATCAAGAAAAAACCGTGACGACGGAGTGAGTATGCGCAGTAATGAAATCGTGTCCTTGCAGCGTGACTGCGATGCGGTGTTGATCCCGGCGGGGACGAAGGTGACTTTGCCCGCGGGACAGCAAGTCACGATCACTCAGGCCTTGGGCGGCAGCTACACCTGTTATGTCGAAGGCAGTCTGGTGCGCATCGACAGCGTGGACGCCGATGCGCTCGGCAAATCCCGGCAAACTGAATCCACCGATTCCGCGGCGCTGACTGGCGACGGCTCGGTGGATGAAAAACAGGTGTGGGAACAACTCGCGACTTGTTATGACCCCGAGATCCCCATCAACATCGTCGAGCTGGGTTTGATTTACGAATGTAATATCGTGCCCATTGAGACGGGTGGTAACCGCGTGGATATCAAAATGACGCTGACCGCGCCGGGTTGCGGCATGGGCGCGATTCTGCAGGCCGACGTCGCCAATAAAGTGAAAACCGTGCCCAATGTCACCGACGTGAACGTGGAGCTGGTGTTCGAGCCGCAGTGGGATCAGAGCCGGATGACGGAAGCGGCGCGTTTACAGGCCGGGCTTTTTTAACTGGACGCATTAAGATGTCGGATTGGGTTACTATCGCCGCGCTCGCGGAGTTGACGCCGGGGACGCGGCGCATCGTCGATGTGGATGATGTGCAGATCGCCGTGTTTAATTTGAATGGTGAGTTTTACGCGATCGAGGATGTGTGTACCCACGATTACGCGCCCTTGGATGATGCCAAACTAGAGGGCGATGAAGTCGTCTGTCCCCGCCACGGCGCGCGTTTCTGCATCAAGACCGGTGCCGTTACCGCGCCGCCCGCTTATGAACCCGTCACCACCTTTCCAGTGCGTATCCATGAAGGGCGGGTGCAAGTGCGGGATCCGCGCTGGGATTAATACGTTCAGTCCAACTGCCATTACGCCATGTTCCACGCCGCGTCTTAATTTCGCCGGATTGAATCATGCGAGGTTGGCGCTGCGTTGCCGCCACGCTTCAATCCCCCGTGTGTTTGCTCCACAGTTCACCCACTTCGGCCGATAGCTTCATGGGGTCGAAGGGTTTGGCGATTACCCCGATGGCGCCCAGCGCTTTGTATTGCGCCACTTCGTGCGGTTGCACCTTGGCGGTCATGAAAATCACCGGGGTTTGAATAAAATCTGGCATGCCGCGCAGTGCTTGCAAGGTGGTGGGGCCGTCCATTTTCGGCATCATCACGTCGAGTAAAATCAGATCGGGCTGAAAACCGGCGGCCTTGCCCAATGCTTCCTCGCCGGAACTGGCGATGTCGATGGTGTAACCGCCGACCGCCTCCAAGGCTAAACGCGCTACGGCCTGGATGTCAGGTTCGTCTTCTACATAAAGAATTTTTTTCAGAGTGGTTTTGCTCATAAGGCCTCCATGTTTATTGCTGGCGTGATTTATGGCCGCCACGGTTTGAGACGAGGGATTGAATCGTATTCAGGAGTTCGCTATTTGATGTGCGCGACTTGATTAGGGTTGACGCTACGGTACCGGCCGTGTCGCGATCCACATCGCTGGCCGAGAAAATAATGATGCGTGTAGAGGGCGTTTCGCGATGGAGCGTGGGAAGCAGCTCCATGCCAGAGCCATCGGGTAACTGCATGTCCAGTATGGCCAGGTCGAAGGTGTGTTCCGCGAGCAGTTGCTCCGCCTGTTTCAGGCTGCCAGCGGCGAATACCTTGGCGGTGCCGGCGAGAATGGTCATGACAATATTTTGTAAGTCGACGTCGTCTTCTACGTGAAGGATGTTGGGTTTATGTGGCGCGTGATTCTCATGCGCCATTTTCACGGCATGGATAAGCCGGTTTTGATCGATGGGTTTATTGAGCCAATCGATCACGCCTACTGCGCCACCATTGAGTGATTTTTCACCGGCATCGGCCTTGGCGGAGACCACGATGATGGGTAAATCGCGGGTTGCATCGTTCGCGCGCAGCTCCCGGATCAGGGAGATGCCATCTTGTCCCGGCAGCATGAGATCAAGTGTCATGGCTTCAAAATTTTGTTCGGCGAGGAGTTGCTTGGCGCGCTCCGCGGTGTAGGCAATCACGGCCGTGAAGCCCGCTTGTTCGAGAATGAGGTGGAGCAGGGTGGCAACGTCGGGCTCGTCCTCGCAGATTAGAATGCGCGGCCGTCCGGCCGTTTCGAGGTCGGCGTTATCCCGGGCGGGCGGCTTGTCTCCATCGCGCGGCCGGGCTGGTAAATAAAAGAAAAAGCGGCTGCCCTCTCCCGGAGTGCTGTCGAAACCGATTTCGCCATTCATGCTTTCGACTATAGCTTTACTGATGCTTAAACCCAATCCCGTGCCGCTCTTTTGCCGGGTGTCGGAGCTGTCGGCTTGCGCGAATTTTTGAAAGATGCGATCGCGAAATTCTTCGGGGATGCCGCTGCCGTGATCTTGCACCGTGACCCGCGCCCCTTGTTTTACATGTTCGAGCGTGACCTCCACCGTGCCGCCCGGCGGTGAATATTTCACCGCATTGGATATGAGGTTGGTGACAACTTGGGCGAGGCGGTCGCTGTCCACCCGCACCCAGTAGTCGTGCCCGGAGTGATGGAGTTCGATGCGCGCGCCATATTGCGCGGCATAAGATTCGTTGGCCTTAACGGCTTGCTCCAATAATGGCACCAAGGCGTGATTCTCCAACTTGAAGCGCATCTTTCCCGACTCGATTTTTTCAATATCGAGGATATCGTTGATGAGGCGCACGAGGCGGTCGCTGTTATTGCAAGCGATATCGACCAAGGTCTTGGTCTGTTCCGAGAGTTGGCCGCCGATGCCGGCGGCGATCAACCCGAGGGAGCCGCGTATGGAGGTGAGCGGGGTGCGCAATTCATGGCTGACGGTGGAGATGAATTCATTTTTCATGCGATCTATTTTTTTGCGTTCGGTGATATCACGGCCCACGCCGAGGAAGCCGGTGATATGGCCGTGGTCATCCCACAGGGCGGTGATGGACAGCATTACGGGAAAGCGTGAGCCGTCCTTGCGCACATAGGTCCACTCCCGTTCATCGACGACGCCGAGCCGGGCCTTGGCCACGAACACCTCGAAGCCGGGCGCGATATCGCGGCCCAATTCTTTGGAGAGAGTCTGCGCGCGCTCGATGACTTCATCGAGATCGTGGATGATGGCGGGGGTTTCTTTCCCGGCGAGTTCGTCTTCCGAGTAACCCAGCCACTGTTCCGCCGTATGGTTGAAGGTGCGGATGATGCCGCCGGGGTTGGTGGAAATGATGCTGTAGTTGGCGCTGTCGAGGATGGCGTTTTGCAAGCTGGTGGTTTCCAGCAGTTGCCGCGCCGCCCGTTGCCGTTCGCTGATGTCGCGCACCACGCCGGCGAATTTGAATTCACCGCCGATGATCATTTCGCTGATGGTGAGATCGAGCGGGAAGGTGCTGCCGTCTTTGCGCCTCCCCTCCACTTCGCGGCCGATGCCGATAATTTTGGCTTTATGAGTGCGTTTATAGTTGTCGATGTAGCTATCGTGAGCGCTGTGGTAGGGTTCGGGCATCAGCATATTGACATTCTGCCCGAGGACTTCTTTAGTGCTGTAGTCAAAGATGCGTTCCGCGGCGCTGTTAAATGTTTCGATGATGCCCTGGTTATCAATGGTGATGATGCCATCCGCCACGGTGTCGAGGATGGTGCGCAAGTGAATCTCTTTTCGCCGCAGGTTTTCTTCGGCATCCTGACGCCGGCGGTCATCACGCAAGGCGCGTATCAAATTGGCGCAAGTGTTCAGTAAGGGGGAGATCTGATTGAATAGCGTGTGTTGGTAACCGCCAGGCCGGTTAGCCACCCAGGCCATGCCGATCAGCTCTTGGCCGAAATGGAGTGGAATGCCAAGTGAGGCGGCGAGCGGAGGGAGGTTGGCCGCGGGCGCGCGCTCCGCCGCATTGTTGATCGTGGCCTGGCCAGTGGTTGCCAGAAGCCGCATTACGTCATCGAGCTGATATGCCCGCAGTGCCATGGTGGCGCTGTCTTCGTTGAGTGTGGGGTGGTTCTTAGTTAGCAGGGCCTTGCTAAGGGCGCGGATTTTGAGGCGCGGCGCGCTAGTTTCTTCGTGGTCAATCTCTCCGATGAGGCCATATTCGCTGCTGGTAAAGCGCAATAGTGTTTGCAGTGCGTTTTCAAAGAGGGTGTCTGGTTTGGCTGAGGTAATATATTGTGATTGCAGCGCCCGCGCCGCTTCGACGATTTGTGTGTTATATGCCAGGGCGAACTCCACCTGTTTGCGATCGGTGATATCGCGTCCCACGATGTGGATGATTTCCTGCTCTGGGTGGGCGCTGGCGCTCCATAGCAGCCAGTGCGTCGCGCCATCCTCGCCGATGAGGCGGTTTTCGAAAGACGAGGCGCCCTGGCCGTGAATGAGGTTTTGTAATTCGTTTTGAGTGACCGTGCGGTCATCGGGGTGGACAAAATCCAGCAGCGGGCGCGACATCAGGTTTCCCTGTGAATATCCCAGGTTTTTCTCCCAAGCGGGATTGAGGCGTTCAATATGGCCATCGAAGCCGACTACGCCGAGGTAATCCGAAGACAGAGTGAAAAAGGCTTCCCATTGCTGGTTGCTGAGTGGGTGGCCGTCAGGGTGTGGGGGTGCTTGCATGCGCCGTTCCTTAATCACCGGATAATGCCCATGATTATGAGCTTGCGTGGGTTTTTACCGTTGGGCGTATTGTGCGGCTATTGACTATTTTTTCCTAGGGGCGTTCGCAGCGCGGGGCCGGTCGCCCGCCGGGCTGTTTTGATTTCATTGGTGTCGCCGCGCTCTGATTGTGCGGCAGGGTGAATAGCCGGAAAAACGCCTAATTTCTGGATTTGCGGTGCGTGGCAAGACGTGGCCGATGAGGTTCGCGGGCAAGAAAGCAGCGGGCGTTACGCTGTTCGCGCGCCCCAGTCTATGCGCATGCCACACTGCCCCGCTTCACGGGGTCCAAGGCGCCGGTTTGGCGTGGGCCGATGGAGGCGACGGCGGCTGCGCTGAGGACGGAAAAATATTTTCGTGGAATACCTCGCTGTGCGGTCAGGCATATTATTTCCGTGTTGCAATCCTCCGTTGTTGTGTTCGCGGCGGATGGAGAATTTCCACAAATCTATCGAGCGTAATTTTAGAATCTGCGCTAATCTATAATTACGGAGATGGAGAGGAAGCGCGGCGTTTTTTGTGCCGGCGGAGACTAAGGATGTAGCGATGGCGGAGAAAGATAGAGTCGATGAGACGCGCCGTGATTTTTTGCTGACCACCACGGGCGTGGTAGGCGCGGCGGGTGTCGCCGCCGCCTGTTGGCCGTTTATCAGCAGCATGAATCCCAGCTTGGCGGTGCAGGGTCAGGCCAATACCGAAGTGGACCTGAGCACCGTGGCGCCGGGCGTGATGACCACCGTCGCCTGGCGTGGCAAGCCGGTTTTCATCGTGCATCGCACCCCGGAGGAGATCGCCGCCATGGCGGCGACCGAGGGGGGGAAAGACCCCGCCACGGATCAGTCGCGGGTGCAGGAAGCGCAGTGGCTGGTGGTGATAGGCCTGTGTACGCATTTAGGTTGCGTGCCGAACAAGACGAAGGCCGGCTGGTTGTGTCCCTGTCATGGCAGCGTGTACGACAACAGCGGCCGCGTACTCCACGGCCCCGCGCCGCGTAATCTCGACGTGCCGCCCTATCATTTCGTGACCCAGGATAAAATCCTTATCGGATAGGAAAGGATGTGCCATGGCGCAGCGCCTCATCGCATGGATAGATCAGCGCTTTCCCCTGACGACGTTCATCAAGCGGGAGCTCACCGATTATCCCACCCCGCGCAATCTCAGCTATTGGTGGAATTTCGGATTTCTCGCCGGTTTCATTTTAGTGATACAGATCATCAGCGGCGTTTTTCTCGCCATGCACTACAAGCCCGACGTCAATCTGGCTTTTGACTCCGTGCAACACATCATGCGGGAGGTCAATTACGGCTGGCTGATCCGTTATATCCACTCCACCGGCGCCTCGGCTTTCTTCGCGGTGATCTACATTCATATGGCGCGTACGCTGTATTACGGCTCATACCGCGCGCCGCGCGAACTCATGTGGTGGAGCGGGCAAGTCTTGTTGATACTGCTCATGGCCAGCGCCTTCATGGGCTATCTATTGCCGTGGGGGCAGATGTCTTTCTGGGGCGCGCAAGTCATTACCAGTTTATTCGGCGCCACGCCGCTGATCGGTGACGAGGTGGTGCTGTGGTTGCGCGGTGATTTCGTGGTCGGTGATGCCACCTTGAATCGCTTTTTCGCCCTGCATTACTTAGTGCCATTCTTTATCGTGGCGATGGTGATTATCCATTTGGTGGCCCTGCACCACGTGAAGAGCAGCAATCCATCCGGCATCAATCTCGCCGATAAGGATAATATTCCCTTTCATCCTTATTTCACCGCCAAGGACTTCTTCGGGCTCGGCGTATTTTTAATTATCTTTTGCGGCTTCGTATTCTTCGCGCCGGAATTTTTTATCGAGGTGGCCAATAATGTGCCTGCCGATCCCTTGCAGACGCCGCCGCATATCGTGCCAGAGTGGTACTTTCTGCCTTTCTACGCCATCCTGCGCGCCATCCCCGACACCCTCGGCGGCGTAGTGGCGATGGGCTTGTCGATCTTGATCTTCGCCGCCATGCCCTTTCTCGACCGTTCGCGCATACCCGGCGGCGCGCGCTTCCGGCCGTTCTACCGCGCCTTGTTCTACATCTTTCTGCTAGACGTGCTGGTGCTCACCTATGCCGGCAGTCAAGCGCCCGGAGGGCTTGTCGCGGGTGTCGATGTGGTGGCGACGGTGATTTACTTCGCCGTGTTTCTTGTCTTGCCTCCGCTGTCGGTTTGGGAGGAGCGTTGGTTGCGCGCACGCGGTCTCCCGCCCGCCTTGCGTGATTTGCTCGATAGCGCCACCGAGCCGGAAGCGAAGCGGTGAGGGTGATGAGAAGTTTGCATGCGTTCGCGGGGTTCTTCCTGCTTGTCACCGCGCAGGCGGTGTGGGGCGAGGCCGTGCTCAAGGATGTCGAAATCAATCACGACCCCGCGACCTTGCGCCGTGGTGCCGAGACGGTTACCAGTGTGTGTATGTCCTGCCACAGTCTGAAATATCTGCGCTATCGCGATTTGCTGGATGTGGGTTTTAGCCGTGCCGAGGTGGAGGCGATGAGTATGGGAAATAAAATGGGTGACCCGCTGCTGGCGATGACGCCGGCGGATATCGCCCAACAAAGTTACGGCCGCGTGCCACCGGATTTGTCATTGATGGCCAAGGCCCGCACGGGTGGCGCGGCGTATATATATAGTCTGCTCACCGGCTATTACCAAGATGCGGCGGGCCAAGTGGATAATCACGTCTTTCCCGGTACCGCCATGCCCGATATGCTGGGTTGGAGCAGCGCCGACACGCAACAACGCATAGAGATAGAAACCCAGTCGCGTGAAGCCGCGGCGTTTTTACAGTGGGCGGCGGATCCGCGCGCCGCGGAGCGTAAAGGTTTAGGTTATTACGTTGTCGGCTATTTAATCGTGCTTACCGTTTTGCTGTATTTGGTCAAACGCCGGGTGTGGGCGCGTCTGCATTAGCTTGCGCCGCGGTAAGGTGTGTCCTTGTCAGGCTTGCGCTACAAAAATATGTTCGATCGGCCAGGGCCGCGCCTGGCTGTGTCAGCGTGGCGGCGCTAACGCCGCGGCGCCCGCACTTTGCTGGTGCTGAATGCGCGGCGCCCGCGCGTTAATGGTGCGGTACCGGAAAAATTATCCGTATAAATACATCGCCCGTGCTATAAGCCGAATGATGAATTCGGAGTTAACTCATCATGGTGCAAAGGTAATAGTATATTGGACCGTAATTGGGCGCGGCCACGGATGGCGCTGGCATATGGCTTGCTGTGAATTGGAATAATAATAAAGGCTCAGGCTTAGGCGATGTCGCACACCTTAATAGATGAGCGCGATTCAGGGTGGCGGGCCAATTTAAATTTGGTCATTGAGCGCCGCGCCGCGCGCGCGGTAATTACCCATCGATCTCATTGCGGTCCGCTGCGCGTGCAGCGGCCGTTTTATCCCGAAGGTGATGAGCTTTGCCATGTTTATATGTTGCATCCACCCGGTGGCGTCGTGGGTGGCGATGAGTTGTTGATCGAGCTTGAGATGAAGGCGGGCGCGAGTGCCTTGTTCACCACGCCCGCTGCCGGAAAATTTTATCGCAGCGGTGGCCCCGGCGCGCGGCAGACGCAGAATTTGCGCGTGGCGGCGAACGCGGTGCTGGAATGGCTGCCGCAAGAAACGATCATTTATGACGGTGCCCGCGCCGAGCTAGGTACACGGGTCGAGCTGGCGCACGGGGCACGCTTCATCGGCTGGGAGATACTGTGTCTCGGCCGGCCCGGTTCGGGCGAGGTGTTCCGCCATGGTGGCGTGCGGCAGCGTTTGGAATTATGGCGTGAAGGCCGCCCGCTTTATATAGAGCGGGCGCGTTACGAAGAAAACAGCGCCGTGCTCACCGCGTCGTGGGGATTGGCGGGGTGTTCGGTGAGCGGCACCTTGCTATGCGTGGCGGATGCTGGCGAGTATATCGATCAGCTGCGCGAGACGGTGCTGCCGGCCGCGGGCTTGTTCAGCGTCACCCAGCTTGATGGCGTGATAGTGTGCCGCTATCTTGGCGATCATGCGGAAGAGGCGCGGTGGTGTTTTGAGACGGCGTGGTCCGTGCTGCGGCCCGCGTACCTGCAGCGCCCGGTCTGCACGCCGCGGATTTGGGCGACATAAATAGAATGGCGATGAGGGGATGATATGGAGCTGACACCACGAGAGAAGGATAAGTTGTTGCTGTTCACCGCGGCCTTGCTGGCCGAACGGCGCAAGGCGCGCGGGGTGAAGTTGAATTATCCCGAGGCCGTGGCGTATATCTCCGCCGCGATATTAGAAGGCGCGCGCGATGGCCGCACCGTGGCGGAATTGATGAGTCACGGGGCGACCTTGCTTAGCCGCGACGAGGTGATGGAGGGCGTGGCGGAGATGATTCCCGAGGTGCAAGTGGAGGCGACATTTTCCGACGGCACCAAGCTGGTGACGGTACATAATCCCATCGTGTGATGAGCGGGCGGGTGGCCTGAGTGGAACGCATAGACCCCGGCTTGCATTGCACTGCACCCGGGCCATATTCGCTGGAGGGTCATTCATCGCGCGGATGTATGTGCGCGTAGAGCAGGACGGGTGATGTTGATTGAGGCGCCTTTCGCGCCTTTGCGATGGCCAATAAATCCTAAGGAGAGCCACATGATTCCAGGCGAAATCCAAACCGCCGGCGGCGACATCGAATTGAACGCGGACCGCGCGACCGTGCGTGTCAGCGTCACCAACAGCGGCGACCGGCCTATTCAAGTCGGTTCGCATTATCACTTCTTTGAAACCAACGACGCCTTGCAATTCGATCGCGAGCAAGCGCGCGGCATGCGCCTCAATATCGCCGCCGGTACGGCGGTGCGCTTCGAGCCGGGCCAGCGCCGCGAAGTGGAGTTGGTGGCGTATGCGGGGGAGCGGCGGGTGTATGGTTTTCAAGGCCGGGTGATGGGCGCCTTGGAGCAGCCGTCATGAGCAAGATCACACGGCGCGCCTATGCCGAAATGTACGGGCCGACGGTGGGTGACCGCATCAGGCTCGGCGACACCGAGGTATGGATAGAAGTCGAACGGGACCATACAGTCTACGGCGAAGAAGTGAAATTCGGCGGCGGTAAAGTGATACGCGATGGCATGGGCCAGAGCCAGCGGAGCTCGGATGCGGTTGTCGATACGGTCATCACCAATGCGCTGATCCTCGATCACTGGGGCATCGTCAAGGCCGATATCGGCATCAAGCACGGGCGCATCGCCGCCATCGGTAAGGCGGGTAACCCCGATATTCAACCGGGTGTGAATATCATCATCGGTGCGGGCACGGAGGTGATAGCCGGTGAAGGTTTAATCGCCACCGCCGGTGGCATCGACGCGCACATCCATTTCATCTGCCCGCAGCAAATCGAAGAGGCCTTGATGAGCGGCGTGACCACCATGCTGGGTGGCGGCACCGGGCCGGCGGCGGGCACCAATGCCACGACGTGCACGCCGGGGCCCTGGCATATCCAGCGCATGTTGCAGGCGGCGGAAGGCCTGCCCATGAATCTCGGTTTTCTCGGCAAGGGCAACGCCAGTCTGCCCGCTTCTTTAGAAGAGCAAGTGATCGCCGGCGCGATGGGTTTGAAGCTGCACGAGGATTGGGGCACGACGCCGGCCGCGATCGACAATTGCCTGAACGTCGCCGAGCAATACGATGTGCAAGTGGCGATACACACCGATACTCTCAATGAATCGGGCTTCGTCGAAGACACGCTCGCCGCGTTCAAGGGCCGCGCCATTCACACCTATCACACCGAGGGCGCGGGCGGCGGTCACGCGCCGGACATCATCAAGGCCTGCGGCGAGGCCAATGTCCTGCCCTCGTCGACTAATCCCACGCGGCCCTACACCATCAACACCGTGGACGAACATCTCGACATGTTGATGGTCTGCCATCATCTCGATCCCAATATCGCCGAGGACGTGGCCTTCGCCGAATCGCGCATCCGCCGTGAGACCATCGCCGCCGAGGATATCCTCCACGACCTCGGCGCCTTCAGTATGATCTCTTCCGATTCGCAGGCCATGGGACGCGTGGGCGAGGTGATTACCCGTACCTGGCAGACCGCGCACAAAATGAAAGCGCAGCGCGGCGCCTTGGCGGAAGATAACGCGCGGCACGATAATTATCGCGCCAAACGTTATGTGGCCAAGTACACCATCAATCCCGCCATCACCCACGGTATCTCGCATGAAGTGGGTTCCATTGAGACCGGCAAGCTCGCCGACATCGTGTTGTGGCGGCCGGCCTTCTTCGGCGCCAAGCCGAGCATGATCATCAAGGGCGGCATGATCGCCGCCGCGCCCATGGGCGACCCCAACGCTTCCATCCCCACGCCGCAACCGGTCCATTATCGCAACATGTTCGGCGCCTATGGCGCGGCGACGGCCGCGACCAGCGTGAGCTTTGTGTCGCAGGCCGCGCTGCAAGCGGGCGTGGGCGAGGCCTTGCGTCTGCAAAAACGCTTGGTCGCGGTGCGCGGCACGCGCGCGCTGCGCAAGGCGGATTTGATCCACAATCATTATCAGCCGCGCATGGAAGTGGATGCGCAAACCTATGAGGTGCGCGCCGATGGCGTGCTGCTGCGTTGCGAGCCGGCCAGTGAGTTGCCATTGGCGCAGCGCTATTATTTGTTTTGACGGCGAAGCCTAAGGAGGCGCGGAGGCTAATTCGTTCTCGCGCGCTCTTCGGGTTTTAGGGGGCCGCCTTTTGCTTAATTCGCTTGCGAGAAAGTGCGTGCCAGAGCGATCTTCGTGCGCCTAAGCTAAGGAATGAAAATGCTGCAAATTGCCGAGCGTTTCGCTGAAAGTGCTCAATGTGATGCGATGCTGACGCTGCCCTTCGAGCAACGTCAGAAAAGCCGTCTGCGCGTGCATTTAGATGACGGCCGCGAGGCGGTATTGCTGTTGCCGCGCGGCACGGTGTTGCGCGGTGGCGATGTCTTGCGCACCGAAACCGGGGAGTTGATCGCCGTGCGTGCCGCCGTGGAAGCGGTGTCTACGGCGTACAGTGACGATGTGCTGTCCTTGGCGCGCGCGGCCTATCATTTGGGTAATCGTCATGTGCCAGTGCAAGTCGCCGCGGGTTGGCTGCGTTACGGCCGCGATCATGTCTTGGATGAGATGCTGCGCGGTTTGGGTTTGCGCGTCGATCATGAAGAGAGCGTATTCGAGCCCGAGGCCGGCGCATATCGTCATGGGCATTGATATCAAAGCAGACGGCACGGCTTTATTGCGTTTGTTGCAATTGACCAGCCCGGCATTGCCGGTGGGTGCGTTCGCGTATTCACAAGGTTTGGAGTATGCGGTGCATGCGCGCTGGGTGCACGATGAGGTGACGGCGCAAGAGTGGATATGCAGTTTAATGCGCGAGGCTGTGGCGCGTTTGGACGTGCCGCTGTTGGCGCGGCTCTATCACGCCTGGGAAAACGATGATGAAGAGGCCTTGCACTATTGGAGCGCTTATCTGCATGCCAGTCGCGAGGCGCGCGAACTTCAAGAAGAGGACATGCATTTGGGTTCGGCCTTGGCGCGTTTGCTGCGTGACTTGGCGCTGCCGCGGGCGCTGCCGTGGGTGACGCATCCGCACACTGCTTATCCGGTGTTGTTCGCGCTGGCGGCGGTGGAGTGGCGTATTGCCTTGCCTGAGGCGGCGCACGGTTATCTCTGGGCGTGGTGCGAGGCGCAAGTGGCGGCGGCGATCAAGTTGGTGCCCTTGGGGCAGACGGCGGGGCAGCGCATCTTATCGCGCGTGGTGATAGAAATCCCCGCAGCCGTCGAAGAAGCCTTGGTTTTGAGCGACGATGAAATTGCGTATGTCGCGCCGCGCCTGGCCATCGGCAGCGCTCTGCACGAGAATCAGTATTCGCGTTTATTCCGTTCGTGAAGCCTTGAGCCGCGAGAGGCTATTACGCTTACCAATAAAATCTGGAGATTCAGTATGACTCAATCCGTATTGCGCGTCGGTATCGGCGGCCCGGTGGGTTCGGGCAAGACCGCCCTGATGCTGGCGTTGTGTCTGGCCCTGCGCGAGCGTTATGAAATCGCGGCGGTGACCAATGATATCTACACCAAGGAGGACGCGCAGTTTCTCGCGCATCACGAGGCCTTGACGCCGGAACGCATCATCGGCGTGGAGACCGGCGGTTGTCCGCACACCGCTATCCGCGAGGACGCCTCGGCCAATCTCGCCGCCGTGGATGAGCTGTGCCGGCGCTTTCCCGATTTGGATTTGGTGTTGATCGAGAGCGGGGGCGACAATCTTAGCGCGACCTTCAGTCCCGAGCTGTCTGATCTGACGATCTACGTGATCGATGTGGCGGCGGGTGACAAGATTCCACGCAAGGGCGGGCCGGGCATCACCCGCTCTGATTTATTAGTGATTAATAAAATTGATCTTGCGCCCCATGTGGGTGCTTCACTGGAGGTGATGGAGCGGGATGCGCGGCGGATGCGCGGTGACAAACCCTTCGTGTTTAGTAATATGAAAACGACGATGGGCTTGGCGCAAATAGTCGATTTCATCGTGCGTGATGGTGTTTTGCGGAGTGAGTCAGCGCTTACGCTCATTTAGTAACGCACTATATTGGACCGCTCGTCTGTATGCCGCTTCATTTTTGTGCGCGGCTTGAGCGCCGTACTGGGAACACTATTTTTAACTCGCTGTATTTACTTTGAACTTCTCGTTGGCATGGAACCTGCTGAGTCTTGAGCGCACAGTTCTGGGGATGGGTGTGAATCATCCGCGATAGGCTCAGCTATCTGATAACGAGGAGATAATACAAATGAAATTACGTCTGTCAAACAAGCTCACGACCTTGGGTATGGCGACCGCATTAGCAGGCGTGGCCTTGGCCGCCCCTTCGGTGGCGAGCGCGGATTTGTCCGGTAATATCGGTGTGTTTTCAAAATACGTGTTGCGCGGCATCACCAACGCCACCGAAAACGACAGCACCACGGTGCAAGGCGGTTTTGACTACAGTCACGCCAGTGGCTTATACGCCGGTTACTGGGGTTCGAATCTGGGTTACGGCAATGCCATGACCAACACCGGCTTTGAAAACGATATCTATGGCGGTTACGCCGGCGAGACCAACGGCGTGAGCTACAACGTCGGCCTGATCCAATACTATTACATTGAAGTGGATGATTCCGATGGTTTGGAATTCGTCGGCAGCGTGGGTTACGGCCCGGTGAAGGCGGGCTTTAAATACCTGACCAATGACGTGGCTTGGGGTAATACCGGCGATATTTATTGGACCGTGGATTACTCCGCCAGTCTGCCCATGGAATTCGGTTTTGGCGCCAGTCTTGGCTACTACACCTATGAAGAGAGCGGTGATTTCATTGCCAGTTCAGCCAATGACTCGGCCTTCCGTCATTTGAATCTGACGCTCTCCCATCCGGTGGGGACCACGGGCGCCGATATGAGCATCACCTATGTGATCGGCGGCGAAGACCGCCAGGGCACGGATCAAGAAGATACCGTGGTCCTGGGTCTGACCTACGGTTTCGAGGTCAAGTAAATGCGCATACATGGCCGGCTTTATGCCGGCCATGTTGCATTTGCAGGGTGGCTCACGAGTTTAAAGGGGGTGTTATGAATATGAAGAAATCAATTTCCACATGGCGTTGCATAGCGGGCGCGGCCGCTTTGGGTATGGCGTCACAATGGGCCCACGCTGAAGACACGATTAAGGTCGGTATCTTACATTCATTGTCGGGCACCATGGCCATCAGCGAAACCACGCTGAAGGATACGATGCTCATGTTGATTGAAGAGCAGAATAAAAAAGGTGGTCTGCTCGGGAAAAAATTGGAGCCCGTTGTCGTTGATCCCGCCTCCAATTGGCCGCTGTTCGCGGAAAAGACCCGTGAATTAATTTCCAAAGACAAGGTGGCCGCCATTTTCGGCTGCTGGACCTCGGTGTCGCGCAAATCCGTGCTGCCGGTGGTGGAAGAACTGAACGGTTTGTTGTTCTATCCCGTGCAATACGAAGGCGAGGAATCCTCGAAGAATGTGTTCTACACCGGTGCCGCGCCCAATCAGCAGGCGATACCGGCGGTGGATTATTTGATGAAGGACGTCGGCGCCAAACGCTGGGTGCTGGCGGGCACGGACTATGTTTATCCGCGCACGACCAACAAAATTCTTGAAGCCTATCTCAAGGCCAAGGGCGTCAAGAGCGAAGACATCATGATAAATTACACGCCCTTCGGTCATTCCGATTGGCAGAGCATCGTCTCCGACATCAAGAAGTTCGGTTCGCAAGGTAAAAAGACCGCGGTGGTCTCCACCATTAATGGTGATGCCAATGTGCCCTTCTATAAAGAGTTGGCGAATCAAGGCATCTCGGCGGCCGATATTCCCGTCGTCGCCTTCTCCGTGGGTGAAGAAGAGTTGTCGGGTATCGATACCAAGCCCTTAGTGGGTCATCTCGCGGCATGGAATTATTTCATGAGCGTGGACGCCAAGGAGAATGACGCCTTTATTAAGCAATGGCATGCCTTCACCAAGAATAGCAAGCGTGTCAGCAATGACCCCATGGAGGCGCATTACATCGGCTTCAATATGTGGGTGAAGGCGGTGGAGAAGGCAGGCACGACGGATACCGATGCCGTGGCCAAGGCCATGATCGGCGTCAAAGTGCCTAATCTCACCGGCGGCACTTCGGAGATGTATTCCAATCACCATATTTCCAAGCCGGTCCTCATCGGCGAGATTCAATCCGATGGCCAGTTTGAGGTGGTGTGGGAGACCGATAAGCTAGTGATTGGCGATGCCTGGTCGGATTTTCTGCCGGGCAGCAAAGATATCGTCGCCGATTGGACGCCGCCCATCAATTGCGGCAATTACAACTCCAAAACCAAGAAGTGTTCGGGGCAAAACTTCTAAGCGCGATGTAATCCCTCGGGGAAGTGTCCGCGCTTCCCCGGGGGATTAAGCCAATAGACTCTCCTGGTAGATACAAACTACGGTGCGGCTAATGCGTGCTTGGATTAACTCGGCATAAAAATTATGCAAGCAGACGGCTCAAGACGATTGCGAATATACGGATGGTTCCGTGCCATCGCGTTCATGATGCTGTTGATTTTTTCCGCTTCGCCGCTGCAGGCGCAAGGCGGCGGCGATCCTGCATTTACCGCTTTGGTTGGGCAGCTCAAGGACGGTGATTTCAATGATAAAGCGCGGACGATTTCTGACTTGGAGGCGTCCAATGATGAGCGCGCGATAACGGTATTTAAAACTTTGCTGGCGGGTTCCTTGTATTACCGGAAAGACGATGGGCGTGTGGTCTCCGTCAAGGAAGGTGGGGATGCTTATCAATTGTTCGATGTATTGAGCGGCGAGTCATTGGGTGAGGCGGGGCGCCGCGATGTTAAGAAAATTTCCATTAATAATTACCTGCGTGGGCAATTACGTGGCGTGATCGCGCGCCTGAGTCTGTCGCATAAAAATACCGCGGTACGTCTAAATGCGGTGAAGGAAATTGTAAAAGATATTGACGCGGATACGGCGGCATTGTTGCGGGAAGCGATGAGTGCTGAAACCGATGAGGCCGTGCTCGAAGCCATGCGCGTCGGCGTGGCCTTGATGGATGTGAATAGCGCGGACAAATCCACGCGTCTTGCCGCAATAGAAAATCTGGGTGGCAGCTTATTGCCAGAGGCGCGTTTACGGCTTGATGCGCTAGTTGTGCAGGATGCCAATAAAGAGTACGCCGAGGCCGATGCGGATATTCGTCGCGCGGCGGCGCAGGCCTTGAGTCATATTGAATCACGGCGGCAAATTTACGGATTTCTCGAAACCGTCTTTTTCGGTTTAAGTCTGGGCTCGGTATTATTGCTGGCCGCCATCGGTCTCGCCATCACCTTTGGGGTGATGGGTGTGATTAATATGGCGCATGGCGAGTTGATGATGCTAGGAGCATACACCACCTACGTGGTGCAGTTGTTGATGCCGAATCATATTGAATATTCCTTGCTGGTCGCGGTGCCCGCGGCATTTTTAGTGGCGGGCATCGTGGGGATTGGCATCGAACGGGGGGTAATCCGGTTTTTATATGGTCGCCCGCTAGAAACCTTGCTGGCGACCTTCGGCATAAGCCTGATTCTGCAACAGCTGGTACGCAGCATATTCTCGCCGCTCAATCGCTTGGTGGAAACGCCGGCGTGGATGAGCGGCGCCCTGGAAATCAATAGCGCCTTCGCGCTCACCTACAATCGACTTTATGTCATTGTATTCAGCTTGCTGGTATTCGCCGCCTTGTTGTTGATCCTCAAGAAGACCGCCTTGGGATTGCAGGTGCGCGCGGTGTCGCAGAACCGCGCCATGGCCAAGGCCATGGGCATACGCACGTCGTGGGTGGACGCGCTGACCTTTGGTTTGGGTTCCGGTATCGCCGGTGTCGCGGGCGTGGCCTTGAGTCAGCTCACCAATGTCGGGCCTAATCTGGGGCAGGCTTACATCATCGACTCCTTCATGGTGGTGGTGTTCGGCGGTGTCGGCAATTTGTGGGGTACCCTGGTGGGGGCGATGTCGCTGGGAGTCGTCAATAAATTCTTGGAACCGTGGTCCGGCGCGGTGCTCGCGAAAATTCTAGTCCTGGTCTTCATCATTCTCTTCATACAAAAACGGCCGCGGGGCTTGTTCCCGCAAAAGGGCCGCGCCGCGGAAGGCTGAGCCATGCCGCAAAAAGGTTTATTGCTGCGCATTCTCGAACACGATACGGGCGGTAAGATATTTTTAGCGGCGTTGACCGTTGTCGCGGTGTTGCTGCCGGTATTGAATTTAGCCGTGCCCGAGGGTTCGGCGCTGCATGTGTCTACCTATACGGTGACCTTGCTCGGCAAATACCTGTGTTATGCCTTGCTGGCCATCGCCCTGGATTTGGTCTGGGGTTATTGCGGCATCTTGAGTCTGGGTCATGCCGCCTTCTTCGCCTTGGGCGGTTACGCCATGGGCATGTACTTGATGCGGCAGATCGGTGAGCGCGGCGTGTACGGTAATCCCGAATTGCCGGACTTCATGGTGTTTCTCAATTGGCAGGAGCTGCCTTGGTATTGGTTTGGTTTCGATCAATTCTGGTTCGCGATGTTAATGGTGGTGCTGGCGCCGGGTGTGCTGGCCTTCGTCTTCGGCTGGCTCGCGTTCCGTTCGCGGGTGACCGGTGTGTATTTGTCCATTATCACGCAGGCGCTGACCTTCGCCTTGATGCTGGCCTTCTTCCGCAATGAAATGGGCTTCGGCGGTAATAATGGTTTGACGGATTTCAAGGATATCCTCGGTTTTAATCTGCAGAGCGACGCGACGCGCATCGGCCTATTCCTCGCCACCGCGATTACATTGGCCTTGAGTTATTGCGTGGCGCGCTATGTGGTGAATTCCAAACTGGGGCGAGTGGTGGTAGCGGTGCGTGACGCCGAGGATCGCGCGCGTTTCATCGGGTATAAAGTTGAATCATTCAAGCTGTGGATTTTCGTTTTCTCGGCGATGCTGGCGGGTATCGCGGGTGCCTTATATGTGCCGCAGGTGGGCATTATCAATCCGGGTGAGTTTTCACCGCTCAATTCGATCGAGCTGGTGGTGTGGGTGGCCGTGGGCGGGCGCGGCACTTTATACGGCGCGGTGCTGGGCGCGATATTGGTGAATTTCGCTAAAACCTATTTAACCGGCGCCTTGCCGGAAGTTTGGTTGTTCGCCTTGGGTGGCTTGTTTGTCGTGGTCACCTTATTCCTGCCGCAGGGCATTGTGGGTTTGTTGCGGCGCCGCCGGCGTAAGGCCGGACTTAAAGAGGCGGCGACATGAATCCGCTGAGTGTGTTTGGCAAACGCCGCCGCGAGCGCGCCCGGGATACCGCCGGTGCGGAGCGGCATACCGTTACGGCGGGCGAGGTCGATGTTTCCCATGGCCCGATTTTATATCTGGAAAATATCACCGTTAGTTTCGACGGATTCAAGGCGCTTAACGAGTTGACGCTTTATATCGATGACGGTGAGTTACGTTGCATCATCGGCCCGAATGGCGCCGGCAAGACGACCATGATGGACGTCATTACAGGCAAGACCCGGCCCGACAGCGGTACGGCCTTTTTTGGGCAGATCATGGATCTCACGCGCATGAGTGAATATGAAATCGCTAGCGCGGGGATCGGTCGCAAGTTTCAAAAGCCCACGGTGTTTCCCCAGCACACGGTGTTCGAAAATCTTGAATTAGCCATGCGTGCCGACAAACGGGTTTGGCCGACGCTGGTGGCGCGCTTGAGCGGCGAGCAGCGCGCACGCATTGATGAGGTGCTGGAAATCGTGATGTTGATGGCGCAGCGTGACCTGCGTGCGGCGGAGTTATCTCACGGGCAAAAGCAGTGGATGGAGATAGGGATGCTGTTGATGCAGGATCCGCGCGTCTTATTGGTGGACGAGCCCATCGCCGGCATGACGCATCAAGAGACCGAGCGTACCGCGGAGCTGCTTACCAGCCTCGCGGGAAAACATTCCGTAGTAGTGGTGGAGCACGATATGGCCTTCGTGCGTTCCATCGCCCGTAAGGTTACGGTGCTGCATGAAGGGCATGTGCTGGCTGAAGGCAATATGGACGAAGTGCAGAATCATCCCGCCGTCATTGACGTGTATCTCGGAGCTTGACCATGCTGGAGGTCAATGGCGTTAATCAGTTTTACGGTGAGAGTCACACACTGTGGGATGTCGATTTGTCCGTGACTAGCGGCGCCTGCACGGTGTTGATGGGCCGCAACGGCGTGGGCAAGACCACCTTGCTCAAGAGTATTATGGGCTTGTTGCCAGTCCAATCCGGTTCGATTAAATTCGATGGTGAAGAATTGTTAGGCAAGCCTGCCGAGCAACGCGCGCGTTTGGGCATTGGCTACGTGCCGCAGGGCCGCGATATTTTTCCCCAACTGACTGTAGAGGAGAATCTGCTCACCGCCCTGGCCTCGGGCCGCGTCAAGGGCAGGCAAGTTCCCGCGCACATATACGAATTATTTCCCGTGCTGACGCAGATGCGGCAGCGCCGTGGCGGCGATCTTTCCGGTGGACAGCAACAGCAGCTGGCTATCGGCCGCGCCTTGATGATTAATCCGCGGCTTTTAATTTTGGATGAACCTTGTGAAGGCATACAGCCCAACATCGTTCAGCAAATTGGCGATATCATCGTGTGTCTGCGCAAAGAGTACGGGCTCACCGTGCTCTTGGTGGAGCAAAAGCTACCATTCGCGCGCCGGGTCGGACAAGGTTTTGGTTTAATGGACAAAGGACGGACGGTGGCCGCCGGTCCGATCGCGGAGCTCGATGACAAGTTGATCGCCGAGCATTTAGCGGTGTAATTAACCTTGCGGGTTTGTAGCTTTCCAAGCGCAAAGGCCGGCCATAAAAGGCCGGCCTCGGTTCGCGAAAACATTACTCGGCTACGGCAGGTTCGCCTTCGGCGGGCTCGGTGCCTTCGGCCGGTGCGGCTTCTTCCATGCTCATGCCCGAGTGCTCGGTCATGGGCGCCGCTTCGGGCGCGGCGGCAGGCGCAGTCATTTGGCTCGCGGGCGCCATTTCGGTTTCGGATTTCTGCTCATCGGCATTTTTTCCGCAACCCACGAGTGCCGTGGCTAACAAGGCGGCACCCAAAATAGCTATTTTACGCATACACGTTCCTTTATTGAAGTTCACTCAAGATCGCTGACAAATTCATCTCATCCCCGGGCAAAAGAAGTCTAGCCCGGCGTGCGTATTCTCAGGCTTTGCGATGAAATTTGCTATAGTCCAAAGCGGTTCCCGCCAAATATATTTTTTTCGTTCTCGTTCATGGTGTTATTTTTAACTATCTCGATAATTTAATTTATTTATGCTAAGCGGCGTTGGCCGTGAGCAGGGGTTTGCGGACTGGTGGTATAAGCCCTTATGCTGGCCGCGATGGCAATAAGGCGCCGGCCGGTTTTCTTGACGCGCGGGCGAGGTAATTAACGTGATTATAATTTTTGATTGGAGGCCGTGAGGATGAAGAAGGCGATGTTGGTGGGGGCGATGTCCTGTGTATTGCTCGCGGGTTGCTCGTGGGTGAAATTAACGCCGGGTGGCGACAAGGTGCGTGTGCTTGAGGCAACGGAAGTGTCGACATGTAAACACTTGGGTGACAGCGCGGTATCCTTGTTATCAAAAGTAGCGGGTATTAACCGCAACGAAAAGAAAGTGCAAAAAGAGCTGTTGCTGCTCGCGCGTAACGCCGGCGCGGAGATGGGTGGCGATACCGTAGTGGTCGCGTCCGAGGTGAAAGACGGGCAGCAAACCTTCGCCGTCTATAAATGCGTGGGCGTTAGCGCGCTGTAAATCCGTCTTAGCTTTGCCGTGGCGCCGGTCATCGTGATGAGGGCCGGCGCGATGTGCTTCTTTCATCATGTCTGATGCGGGCAAGTTGTGCCGTTTGACACCGTTCTTCGCCCCCGCGCCCGGCGCGCTCGCCTTGCTTGGCATCGGCCTCGCCGGGTTCGCTTACAGAAGATTTAAGTCGGGCTAAAAGTCGGTGATCGGTGGAGCCGTGCTGGCGCGGGTGCCGTGAATGCGTCATGGATCCGCGCCGCGCACGGTTTTTTCCAATACTTCGACTTTGAGATCGTCATGTAGTGGCGTGCCCACGCCCGCCGCTAGCGGATAATCTATGGTGGTCTGTGTCCTCTGATAACCGCGCCTTAAATAAAATGCGATGAGTTCATTTCGTGAAGACAGTACGTGCATTATGATTTTTTCGGGATTGAATTGCTTGCTTGCGTAGTCTTCCGCATGTGCCAGCATGTGTTTCCCGTGCCCAGTGCCTTGAAGTGAGGGCAGGACGGCGAGCATGCCGATGCAAGCTTTGTTTCCGTCTCTCTCGACATGGACGCACGCGATTATTTTGGAATTATTGAGTCCGATAACAACGGCGGAATCCAGTTTTGCTATAGCCGCCGCGACTTGATTCGAATTCGTGCGCGCGCCAGACACCAAGTTGGATTCATGCGTCCATCCGGCCAGTGCCGTTCCCGGGCGATACGCGGCATTGACGAGTTGCGCTATTGCCGTGGCATCTTGGCGCGTGGCTAGGCGGATTGTGTCAATGCGCATGTGCCGACGTAATGATCCGCGGTTTATTGCGTCGTGCCAGCCGACATCTGGCTGCGAAATACGGAAGCAGACCGGCATGCCCGCTGTAGATGCGGAATTTGCGCAGTGCCGTAATAGAAGTCGAAGCCCAGGAGCTTATTAAGCTGTGAGCATGGCGCTAGCGGCGTCATGTGCGGGTGCATGCCGCTGTCCAGCATGACGTGACTGTAGCCGCCAATAAACACGCTCGAGAACGCCGCCCGCCGGGGATCAGGCCTCTGCTTTCTCGTCGGCGGGCGGCTGAGGTAGGTCGTCCTGGATCGGCGGGTGTTGCGATTCAATTTTTTGTTGCCGCTTTTCGTCTTTTTTCTGCTTCTTGGCGATTTCTCGCTGACGCTTAGCGAACGCATAGTTGGGTTTGGCCATGGGCGGTCCTATTTGAATGGATACGATCCTTAATGGATAGGGGAGAGTAACATTTTTTAGCCTGACTTGTTCTTGGTGGTGTGCGGCAGTGCGTTCGTAGCGCCCTTGCTGGGTCACGCGGCTTGGCAGCGCATAGCAATGCCTCGCGGGCGCGGCGGGATCAAAAAGCGCATCATCCGGCCAAAAAGCCGCTGATTTCGTTCAAGCACGCTTGTGTTCATTGCCATCGCGCGTTGAGTGCTGGGGCTTCGATGCCATGCCGTGCGTTGCCGTCATGCGCGAGAGATGAGTCCTGTCCACGGTCTTGCGCGGGGCGCATCCTAGACGGGTGTTGCGCATGTGGGGGCATCCAAGGCCTAAGCCCGTGCCGCTCAGGATTGAAACCGCACGCACAATACCGGCGGCAGATGTTTGCTGACATTGCGCCAGCTATCGCCTTGATCTTCGCTCACCCATAGTGAGCCGGTGGTGCTGCCGAAAACGAGGCGCTCGCCGTCCGCGCTGATGGCGAGACCGTGGCGGTAAATTAAATCATAGGCGGCTTCATCGGGCAGGCCCTGGTTCAATATGTCGAAGCTTTTGCCGCCGTCGCGGGTGCGCGTCACCACCAGGCGCGCGTCGACGGGAAAGCGTTTTTCATCCTTGGTGGCGGGCACGAACCAGGCGGTGTCGGGCTTGGTGGGGTGCACGGCGACCGCGAAGCCGAAACTGGAGGGCGGCACGTCTTGCAGTTCCTGCCAATGTTCACCGCCGTCGTCGCTGCGGAAGATGCCGTTGTGATGCTGCATCCACAGACGCTCGGGTTGCGCGGGACACTGCACCACCCGGTGCGCGTCCTGCGGCAGCGGGTCGCCCGCCGATTCCGGCGGCATATAGGCATTGCGCAGGCCTTGGCCGATCAAGTCCCAGCGCGCGCCGCCGTCGCGGCTGGTCCACACGCCGCCGGTGGACACCGCCACGGTGATGTGGCGCGTGTCGCGCGGGTCGATGAGTATCGAATGGATGCCGGCGAAATCATAGCCGCCGCCCATCCATTGTTTGCGCCGTGGCTCGTCCCACAACGCGCGCACCAGCTCCCAGCTGTCGCCGCCGTCGCGTGAATGAAACAGGCCGCCCGGGATCACGCCGCACCACAATTCATCCGCCTCGCCTTGTTCCAGCGACCAGATCAATTTCGTGCTCCAGGGGATGTCGATGCCGCGCATCGGGTCTTTGTCCACCAGGCCCTCCGGTTTGGGCGGAAAGCTGGGTGTCGCCGCCTCGGCCCAGGTGTCGCCGCCGTCTCCGGAGCGCTGCATCTTCACGCCGAAGTGACCCAAATCCAATGCCGCATGAACGCGCCTGCCGCCGCGTTCCGGCAACAGCATCGACACCGGGTCGCCGAGGAAGGCCGTGCTTGCGATGCCCCAATGCCCGCCTCCATCGCGTTCGATCCGGAACAGACCCTTGCGCGTACCCACCCAAAGACGATCACTCATATCAGCCTCCCGATAGTGCTTGTGCCACAAAGATCGCGTCATGCTCCCCGATGGGATCGGACAGCGTCACGCGGTCGAGGATTAATTCTTGATTGATAAAAATCGCCACATGTTTACGCAGCGCGCCCTGATCGTCCAGCACATAACCGCGCACTCGCGGGTGGGATTGGAAATACGATTCCAGGACTTCGCGCAGGGTGGCGCCTTGTAAATCAGCGGGCGGGGCGTCCACCAGGCGGGCGAGATTGGGCGTGAAGCGGAGTGTCGTCATGGGCGAACTCGCGGCTGCATAAACAAGTTTTTGCTAAAGTCCATCCATGAAACGATGCAAGAGAGGCAGTGGATGGGCGCGAAGCCGGCGTGCATTGGAGTGTGCCGGGTGCTGACAAGATAGATGATGGCAGCAAGAGCCGCAAGTGCTTGGCCACTTGGTGGTATCCGAGCCGCTATCCCCGAATGAAGGGTGCAAAGCGCACCAGCGCGACGATGAGAAAGCGGGATCAGCGGTAAGGATATGGGTTTGTGTTTTAGCGAAATGCACCGCTAAGCTTTGCATGGCGCGAAACCGGTATCAAGGCAACATAAGCCGTACATCGCGTCTTAGCTTGCAGCTCGCGCATTGGATATGTATGAATGCAAGCCCGCATTGCCTCGCTAGAACGGGTAACCCGCATTGAGCAATAAACCGCCCTTGGTTTTTCCATTTTCTTGGCCCAGGGCCGGCGTGATGCCCAGGTTCCAGCCTTTGGTGTTGCTGCCATTGCTGAAGTAGATATAGGTGACGCCTAAGCCGCACCTCGCTTTATCGTCATTCTTGTTACGGCCCTTGTTAATGCCCACGGGTCCGGCATACAAGCCGAGACCATGGCGGTTGCTGGTCGAGGACAAGAGCCCGGTCCACAACCAGCCCGCGGCAACACCGCAGGGCAATATCCAGCCCGAGTTGGTTGAATAACCGATGCCGGTGCAGCCCGCCGCGACATACTTAAAATCGTTTTCACTTCTGAGCGCGGCGTTGACACCGATGCCGCTGTACAAAGCCCAGATGCCAGCCCCGAACGACGGCGCGTTTTCCGTTGCCTCGGTTTGATGCGCCGTCAACGCGACTAAAGCCGCGAAGGTGATCGCCTCATTTTCATCCTGGCTAGTCTCCGTGCGCGTTTGGCACACTATTCACGTCCTTGGCTTTAAGCGGGGGCTGTTCAAATCGTGTAGCGCGGAAGCCCAACGGGCGTTCCGGCGGATGGGAGTGTAGTAATGCGCTGCGAACATATCCGGTTGCTAGCGCCATTCTGTCCCGGGGCTCACTTTGCTCTTCACGGAAAAACATCCGGCGGAACGCCCTTTGGGCTTCCGCTCTACGTGCTGTGGGATATGGTCATGCGTTGATAGTGTCCTGGTCTATAACGGAAATATATAGATATCCATCTTTGACCGCCTCGATCGTTTTCAAAAAATTTTTTGCATTTCCGTCATAGAGCACCTCATCTCCTCGTTGGAGATGGATTCTCCAGTCTCGGTTGCAGTAATGAATGATGGGGTCTTGTAGCGCCCACTTCCCGTTGATTGGTGCACCTAAGTTCCATTGCTTCCAAACAGGCGACGCTTCGGCTTCCCGGGGGATGCTATTCCAGAGCTGAAGAATGCCGTCATTCTGGTCTCGCTCGAACGAGACTGGTCGGCGGCTAACGAGGGGCTTTGCTAGCTCGATCTTTGGATAAGGCGATGAGGCATGTCCTGGCTGTGGCATCACCAGTTCACTTGTAAAGCCTAATTTTCTCCAAAATGGCTCTGAGTTGCGTGGTTGGCATTGAATATTGCAAACGATTGCGCCATGGCTTCGCAGCCTCATTAATGTGGCTTTGACTAAATGGCGGCCAACACCTTCACGGCGTAGGTTTGGTCGAACTGTGACGATATCAAGCACCGAGAAAATTCCAGATTGGCGCCAAGCACAAAGCGCGGATGCTTCGCCCTCAGTGAGTGAGCAAACAAGTTCATTGTTCTCCCAGCTACTCTCAATTATCTCCCAGTTACACCAGAACCCTGTGCCGGTCTTTCTGTGTTCGTGTTGCAGCCAAGACTTAAGTTGGCGTAATTGTTCACGAGAAGGCGAAAATTCAATATTGACCTTTTCCATCTTCTAATATTGATAGTTGGTGATGAAGTGATAAAGCATATTGCTCTTGCTTATGTTGTGTCTCCTTCTTTACCCACCTATCCCCTCCATAAACGCAGGCATCACCAGCGCCGCCTTGTGAATATCCGCTGTGTAATACAAGGTATCGAATTCTTTTTTGCGCGCATCCTGTTCGCGGAATTGAAGCGGGTCGACGCCCTTGCCCGCCAGGGTCGCGCTCCACCAGCCGGAGGGATAGACGCATTGCGGGAAACTGAGGGTGCGGGTGTGGTCGAAGCCGGCGGCGCGCATGGCCTGGTGCATGGATTCGATCAGCGCCTTGTGGAACAGCGGTGATTCGCTTTGGCCGACGAGGATGCCGTCCGGGCGCAGGGCGCGGTGGCAGTTGCGGTAAAAGGCTTCGTTGAACAGGCCCTCGGCCGGGCCGACGGGGTCGGTGCTGTCGACGATGATGGCATCGAGGCTGCCGGGGTCGGCGTCCTTGAGCCATTGGATGCCGTCGCCGAAATAGAGGCGGGCGCGCGGGTCGTCGTTGGCGCTGCACAGTTCGGGGAAGTATTTTTCCGCGAGACGGGTGACACGCTCGTCGATCTCCACCTGCCAGGCCTCTTCCACGCCGGGGTGTTTGAGCACTTCGCGCAGGGTGCCGCAGTCGCCGCCGCCGATGACCATCACCTTTTTCGGCGCGCGGTGAGCGAACAGCACCGGGTGGCTCATCATTTCGTGATAGAGGAAATTGTCGCGGTCGGTGAGCATGACGCAGCCGTCGATGACCATGAGCTTGCCGAAGCCCTCGGTGTCGTAGATCTCGATGTGTTGGTACGGCGTCCGCTCTTCATGGAGCTTGGCCTTGATTTTGAAGGAGAAGGCGGCCCCGTCTTTGGGATAGGTTTCGGTGAACCAGGTGGTGTCCAGCGTCATGTAATGCGGTTCCTTGGGTGATTCAAGTTAAAGTGTAGGGTGTCCATGTTTGTGAAACGCGGCTTTTCTCGGACACATGCCACGGTTTTGCCTTCAGGGTGGGCGGGTTTTGTTGCGCTATGGCGCAATATTACGGTTACCCTCTCCCCACCCCTCTCCCGGAGGGAGAGGGGTGTTGGTTGTCGCTGCGCGACAGTGGGTGTAACGATACATTATGGCCGCCACCGCGCCAATAAGCGCGGGCGGGGGAATTTCTTTATAATCGCGTTTTTCTAATTCAGCTAAGAAATGGCGGGCCGATGGCAGACTGGGATATTCAGCAGGCGCGGGATACATATAGTGTCGCGCATTGGGGTGGCGAGTATTTCGACATCAACGGCGCGGGGCATTTGCACGTGCGGCCGCGCCGCGCGGCGGGTCACCCGGGGGTCGATCTGTTCCAGCTCAGCCAGGAGGCGCAGGCGGCGGGTTTGACCCTGCCTTTGCTGGTGCGTTTTTCCGATATCTTGCACGACCGCGTCGACACCCTGTGCGGGGCTTTCGGCCAAGCCATGCAGGTGGCGGGCTATCAGGGCCGTTACACCGCGGTGTATCCCATCAAGGTCAATCAGCAAAAAAGCGTGGTGGACGAGATCCTGCGCCATGGTGACACCCGCGTGGGGCTGGAGGCGGGGAGCAAGCCGGAGCTGATGGCGGTGCTGGCCCTGTCGCGGCCCGGCGCCGTGATTATCTGCAACGGCTATAAAGACCGCGAGTACATCCGCATCGCGCTCATGGGCAAACGTCTCGGTCACCGCGTCTACATCGTGGTGGAGAAGATGTCCGAACTGGACCTCGTCATCGAGGAGTCGCGCAAACTGGAGGTGGCGCCGCTGCTGGGTATCCGCGTGCGTCTGGCCTCCATCGGTCACGGTAAGTGGCAGAACACCGGCGGCGACAAATCCAAGTTCGGCTTGTCCGCGGCGCAAGTGCTGGCGACCATCGAGCAATTACGCCGCGCGGGCCTGCTGGAGTCGCTGCAACTGATGCACTTTCATCTGGGGTCGCAAGTGGCCAATGTGCGTGACATTCAGCGCGGGGTGCGCGAGGCGGCGCGCTACTACGCCGAGCTGCGCCGCCTCGGCATCGACATCCGCTGCGTCGACGTCGGCGGCGGGCTGGGCATCGATTACGAAGGCACGCGTTCGCGCAGCGAGTGCTCGATGAATTACAGCGTGCAGGAATACGCCAACAACGTCATTCACGCCCTGTGGGAGATCTGCGAGCAGCAAGGTCTGCCGCATCCCGATGTGATTACCGAGTCGGGCCGCGCCATGACCGCGCATCACGCGGTGCTCATCACCAATGTCATCGACATTGAGCAAGCCCCGGTGGCCGCGGCGCTGGCGCCGCCCGCCGAGGACGAGCCGCTCATCATTCATGATCTGTGGCAGGCGCTGCAAAACTTAAGCGCGCGCTCGGTGCTGGAGGCCTATCACGACGCCGAACACTGGGTGGGCGAGGCGCAGGCCATGTACACCCACGGCGTGCTCAGCCTGGCGCAGCGCGCCCGCGCCGAGCAATTGTTCTTCGCCATTTGCGCGGCGGTGCGGGTGTTGCTGAAGCCGGAGTCGCGCGCCCATCGCGAGGTGCTCGACGAGTTGAATGAAAAGCTGGCGGATAAATATTTCTGCAATTTTTCCCTGTTCCAATCGTTGCCCGACGTCTGGGCCATCGATCAGGTGTTCCCCATCATGCCCTTGCACCGGCTCGGTGAGCGGCCGGCGCGGCGCGCGGTGATACAAGACCTCACCTGCGATTCCGATGGCCGTATCGATCATTACGTCGACCGCGAGGGCGTGGAAAGCAGCCTGCCGCTGCACACGGTGAAGGCGGGCGAGCCATATTTGCTCGGCGTGTTTTTGATCGGCGCCTATCAGGAAATTTTGGGCGATATGCACAATCTCTTCGGCGACACCGACGCGGTGAATGTGGAGTTGACCGCCGACGGCGGCCACCGTTTAGTGGGGCCGGAGCGCGGCGACACCGTGGACGAATTGCTGCGTTATGTGCACTACGATGCCGATGCCCTGCTGGAAAGCTACCGCGGCAAGATCGCCGCGGCGGAGTTGAGCCCCGCTCAGCGCCAAGTCTATCTCGAGGAGCTGGAGGCGGGCTTGCGGGGCTACACCTATTTGGAGGACTGAGGTGGGTCCGCCGCGAGCGGGGGCGGGTTTGGTATTTCAAGCCCGCTGTGGCATGATTCTTCAACATATATAAAGTAAAAGCACCGCTATGAAACTAACGACTTTGCTGACGTCTTTTAGCTTGGCGCTGATGGCTTTGCTGCCGCAATCGGCCGCCGCCATTGATCTAAGCAAGCTGAAGTTCAAGCCGGATATGGATAAGGTGTATTTCGGGGTGGCGATGTTCAACCCCACCTACAAGACCAATACCCGTGACCACCGCTCCACCGGTTTGGTGGGCCGCTTGGGTTATGATATGACCCCGCATTTCGCCATCGAGGCGCAGGCCGCGTCCACGATAGGCGGCGAGTCGGCCTTCACCCCGGCCGACGGTGAGATTCAGATGTCCAATCTCTACGGTATTTTTCTGCGCGCCAACACCCAGTTCAGTTTCAGCCGGGTCTACGCCATGGCCGGTTATTTTCATGGCACGCGGGTGATCAAATTCCCTTTGGCGTCGACCTCCACGGAAGATGACGACAGTAATAAAGCCTTCGGTTTCGGCGCGGAGCTGTCCGATGACGGCAAGCTGGGCATCGCGCTGGAATGGATCCGCTATTTCGATAACCGTTATTACACCGTCGAGGCCTGGAACCTGGGTATCGTCAGCCGCTTCTGAACGGCGGCGCGTCGCCAACCGCCACATATTCCCGTTTTCTCTTTGCCCCGCCCCGCCGCTCTTCCTTTGCGGCGCGGGAGCGGCATAATATGCCCATTCCGCGAATTTTCGAGGCAGTGAACATGAGCATGGCTATCCACAAAGAATCCCAACCGGGCGCCGAGCGGCTCGCCGAACTCGGCGTGATGAGCTGGCCCATTTGGAGTAAAGAGGTTTCCAGTTTTCCTTGGTTTTACGATAGCCGGGAAACTTGTTATTTCCTCGAGGGCGAGGTGAGCGTCACCCCCGAGGGCGGCGCGCCGCTGCGCATGGGCAAGGGCGATTTGGTGATATTCCCCGCCGGGATGCGCTGCACCTGGGAGATTCATCGGCCGGTGCGCAAGCACTATCTCTTCGATTGAGGGTGAGATTCAGCGTGCGCCGGCGCGGTGAGTGCCGTAGTATGCGGGCGTAGTGCATCGGGGTTTAGGACGCGGGGAATAAAACCTATCTCAAAATTAAATTTGACTGCGTAATAACAGGCGCTCCACCGAGCTGATTAATCTTGGTTCCTTCTCCCTCAGGGAGAAGGAGAGAATGAGGGGATCAAATAATTAGGACATTACAACGCATATACCCCCTTACCCCAACCCTCTCCCTGAGGGAGATAATAGGATTGCTTACCATGCCAGCCGTCGAGGCATTTTGGATCCCGTTCATATTTTGAGATAGGTTCTAAGCAATGAAACGCATCGAAAAAAATTTGGAAGCCTTCGTCTTCGCCAGCCGCTGGCTGCTGGCGCCGTTTTACATCGGCTTGATTCTGGCAATCGTCCTCTTGCTGATTAAGTTCGTTAAGGAATTCATCCACGTGGTCCCCGTCGTGTTGACGGGCGAAGGCGGCGAAGCGATCGTGGGGATACTGACCTTGGTGGATGTGGCCCTGGTCGCCAATCTGCTCATCATCATCGTCTTCGCCGGTTATGAAAATTTCGTCTCACGCATCGACACCGAAGGCCACGCCGACCGGCCGGAGTGGATGGGGCATGTGGATTTCGCCGATCTCAAAATGAAGCTGATCGGTTCCATCGTGGCGATATCCGGTATCGAGCTGCTCAAGAGCTTCGTCAACGTAGATCAATTTACCAATGAGCAATTAGGCTGGAAGGTGGGGATTCACATGACCTTCGTCGTCTCCGGCCTGTTATTCGCCATCAGTGATCGCCTAGGCGTGGCGAAGAAGCTGGCGAAGAAGTCCATGAAGGAAGACGATGACGGGGACGGGCATTGAGTTGTGCCCTCGAGTCGGGCGCCACGCCCGGCGTCGCCGCGCCGGATTGAGCGCGCGCCCTCGGGCGCGTTGCATCTCACCCTGATTGAATCACCGCGTTTCCTTCCCTGCATGAGGGCGAATCAGCCCGCGATTTTAATCCTGTCGAAACTGAACCGCGGGCGTGTTAATCACGCCCGCTGGTGTTTCAGTCGCCATGATTTGCCGGGCGGGCGTGTCGTGAGCGCAATCAATAGCGCCAAGTCAGTCCTTGAATGCCGCTGTATCCCGTGCTTCCTACGGCGCTGGCCGCGCCCGTGCCGGTGTTGAGGGTGATGAGCTGGCCGCTGGTCTCGTCGAAACCGTACAAGATCCCGGCCGGGTCGAAGGCCAAGGCGGTGATGCCGTCGAAGCCGGTGATGGGGCCCACCACCGCGCCCGCGCCGCTGGTGGTGTTGATGGTGATGAGTTCATAGGTGTACGGGCCCGTGCCGCAGCAGCCGATGTCGGTGGCACCGATACCGTACAAGGTGTTGGTGTTAGGGTCGAAGGCGAGGGCGCCGTTGATGAGGTCGAAGCCTATGCCGCTGCCGATGACACTGACGGCGCCGCTGCTGGTGTTGATGCTCAATAATTCGCCGGTGCCGGTGTCCACCGCATAGAGTTGATTGGTGTTGGGGTCGAAGGCCAGGCCGTCGACGCAGCAAGCGCGCCCCAAGGCGCCGATCGGTGTGCTGCTGCCGTCGTTGAGATTGATGCTGACCAATTTGCCGTCGTCGTTATCATTGGCCACGGCGTAGTACGCGCCGCTGTTGGGATCGAAGGCGAGGTCGCCGACGAAACCCAGACCCAGCTGACCTTTTGTGGTGCCGCGGCCGTTGCTGGTGTCGAGTGACAACAGTCCCAATTGATTGGCGCCGTAGAGGCGGCCGTTGGTGTCGTCGTAGGCCAGCGCGCCGGACATGCCTTCGTGCAGCACGGCACCGCGAAGGCTGGCCAATCCGCTGTTGGTGTCGAGGGTGATGAGCCGCGGGTCTTTGCCGCTGGGGTCGGTATTGATGCCGTAAAGAACACCGCTGGCGTCGAAGGCCAGGCCCTCGACGTCACCGTAGCCCATGAGGCCCTTCACGGTCTTGGCGCCGCTGCTGGTGTCGAGGCTAATCAATTCATCGGTGTTGGTGTCGCTGGCATAGAGAATATTGCTGTTGGGATCGAAGGCCAGGCCGTGGGGATTGCCGCCGGTATTGCCGATGCTGGTCGCCACGGCCGTGCTGGTGTTGATGCGGTAGAGACTGCCGCCGTTGACGCCATAGAGGGTTTCGGTGTTGGGGTCATAGGCCAGATCATAGAGTGTGCCGGTGACGCCGCTGAGTTTGGCGATGGAGCTGGCGGTGCCGGTGTTGGCGTGGACCTGTACCAGATATTGTTCGCCGAGAGGGTTGGCGCTGACGCCGTAATAAATTTGTGCGGGAGAATTGTAGGCCAAGCCGGTTAATTGGGTGCCTGAGCTGTTGCCGAGACCGGTGACTTTGTGGCTGAGTCCCGCGCCGCTGGATGTGTTGAGGGTGATGAGTTGCCGCGTGGCGCCGTCGAAACCGTAGAGGGTATTGCCGCTTTTGTCGTGCGTGAGTAACGCGACATCGCCGAAACCCAAGGCGCCGATTTCGCTGGCGGCGCCGCTGGTGGTATTCACCGTGTAGAGTTTGTCCTGACTGGTGGAGCTGGCGTAGAGGACATTGCTGTTGGCGTCGAAGGCCAGGCCGGACAGCGCGGTGACGCCGAGCGCTCCGACCGCGGTGGCGGCGCCGCTGCTAGTGTTAATGGTGAGTAAATTGTTGGCCGTGGTGTCGCTGCCGTAGAGCACGTTGGCGTTGGTGTCGAAGGTCAGGCCCCGCACGTCGCTGAAGGCGCCGAAGCCGCTGCCTATCATCGTGGCCGCGCCGGTACTGGTGTTGATGCGGTAGAGGCTAGCGCCGTCGCTGGCGTAAAGGGTGTTGGTGTTGGAATCATAGGTCAGCGCGCCGCTGACGCTGCTGAAGCCGATGACGCCGCCGGTGCCGCTATAGATGTTGAACTTAATCAACTCATCCTGCGAGAGGGCGTAAAGCGTATTGGTGGTGCTGTTAAAGGCGATCCCCGCGAGCGCGGGGAATCCCGCCAAGCCCGCGCCGGCTTGACGTTGACTGGCGCCGCTGCTGGCATCGATGCTGAGTAAACGGCTCAGACTATAGCCGCCAAAATTCACTAAGTCAGTGGCGATAAGATTGCGCCGGTTATTGTCGTGCAGCTGGATGTGGTAGTCCAAGGCCGTACCCGCCGCCACGCCGGCGCCATTGACGGCGCTGATGCGCACTTCAATATGTTCTAGCGCCTCGATGCTGGCGTCATCCTGAATGCTGATGTGCAGTAATTGGGTGCTATTGTCCGTAGCGCCGGCCGGAAAGGTGACGCCGCCGCTCAATGGGGTGAAGTCGGCGGAATTGGTCGCGGTGCTCGCGAAGCTGGTGATGCTGGCGCTGACGGGCGAGGCGATGCTGACGGGCGCGTTTAAGTTTAAGCGTAGCGGGATGCTGACTACGCTCGCCCCTTCTTGGATCACGGCATCGCTGCCTACGAAGTTAATGGTGGCGATGGTGTCATTGTCGATGATGTCAACGGTGACGCTGGGGATGCTGATGGTGTTGTATTTGGCGTCAGCGCTAGTGGTGCTGTGGGTGATGGTGGTGTTATGCGCGCCTTCGATTGCCGCGTCATCGACCGCGGTTACCGTCACGGTTTGCGTCGCGCTCCAATTGTTGGCGTTAAAGGTGAGCGTCGTGGGGCTGAGCGAGACTTGTCCGCCGCCGTTCAGGGTGATGACGGTGTCGGCGGCGGGCTGGCTGCTGAGCGCGATGCTGTAGCTGTCGCTCGCGCCGCCTTCGGTGACTTGCGTGCTGCCAGCGGTTGCAGTGAGGGTGACGCCTTCAGCGTCATTATCGGTGATGTTGACCGTGACATCGCTCAAGGCGTATTGATTGTAGTTTGTATCCGCGCTGCTGACGCCGTGGCTGATGAGGCCGGTGTGGTTGCCCTCCGCGACCTCATCGTCGATGGCGGCGACGATGACGATTTGCGGTTGATTCCAGTTCGTGGCCGTGAACGTCAGGCTCACGGGCAAGACGGTAAGTTGTGTGTCGGGGCTGAGCGCGATGTTGACGATGTCGCTGGGTAGGCTGGTAAGTGCGATGGTATAGGTGGCGGATGAGCCGCCCTCGCTGTTTAGCAGTCCGCTGTCGCTGGTGGTGACGCTGATGCCTGGCGTGCCGGAGCTGGATGAGCCGGAGCTGGAGCACGCGCTGAGCGTCACGGCGATGAGGATAAATAAAAAAGCGGCGAGCCGCCCGCTGCGTGAGGTCATCGGCTTGATTTGAGCGTTCATCCCTGCCCTTGAAATAAATAGAGTAACGGAATTACCAGCGGTCAGCGCGTGAAAAACTTTAGTTTATCTATTAGAGCGTTCAATCATGAGGGGCGCGCCGGTCTTGGTGTGGACTCTACGCCACCATCATGGTTGAGATATATAACTCTGTGATGAGTTGCCGATAAGGTAATGCGTCAGCAGCGTGTGCTGCCGCCGCTTTTATCGGTTCTAGTTTAATGGCGGGATTTATTTGGTTCGCGCATTATTGATGAGAGTAGCTAATGAGAAATTTCCGCTGTTCATGCGGTAATACCCTGGATTTTGAGAGTACCCAATGCATCACCTGCGGACATGCGGTGGGCTATCTGCCTGAACGTGGCGTGCTCAGCGCCCTGGAGCCGGCGGCGGGTGAAACGTGGCGCGCCTTGGCGGTCGATGGGCTTACATTTCGTCTCTGCCGCAATTACGCCCAGGCCCATGTATGTAATTGGCTGGTCCCGGCCGTCGACCCCGAAGCGTTTTGCCTGTCCTGCCGGTTGAACCGGGATCTGCCGGATGTGAGCGTGCCGCGAAATCGCGCCTTGTGGCACGGGGTGGAGTCGGCGAAACGGCGTTTGTTATATACCCTGTATGCCTTGCGCTTGCCGGTGCTGAGCGAGCGTGATGATTCCGCGCGTGACTTGGGTTTTAGCTTTCACGCCGGTGGCGCGACGGCGGCGGGATTGTGTGATGCGGCGAATGCCCATGACCGGGTTTTAGCCGCTTACGATCACGGTGTGATTGTCATAAATACCGCGGATCAGGGTTGCGGTACGCGGGAGGCCGCGGGTGAAATCGTGAGCGAGTCCTGTCGTAGTATGCTTGGGCATCTGCGCCATGAGAGCGGGCATCATTATTGGTTCCGGCTGCTGCGGGATAGCCGCTGGCTGGGCGAGTTTCGCGGGCTGTTTGGCGATGAGCGGCGCGATTATGCCGCGGCGATGAAGGGCTATCATGAAACGGGGAATGTGAGGCGCTGGCGTGAGCGTCATGTTAGCGCGTATGCCTCGGCGCATCCTTGGGAAGATTGGGCGGAGACTTGGGCGCACTACCTGCGCATAGTCGATGCGCTGGAAACGGCCGAGGATAGGCAAATGATGTTAGGCGGACGCGCGATACGTTCCTTGTCATCGCATCCAGATTTAGCGTTTGAAGAATTGCGCGATGATTGGACCCGGCTTAGTCTGGCGCTTAACGCGGTGACGCGCAGCTCGGGCGCGGCCGATTCGTATTCCTCCGTAGTGTCCGAGCACGCCGCCGCCAAGCTGCGTTTTGTGCATGACTTGATACGGGCGGCGGGTGTGCGGGATTAGTCGCCTTTCGGTTCCCATTCGAAACGCGTCAACCCGTTGAAGGCGCGGCGCAGACCGTCGTTCCAGCGCCGTTGAATTCGCCGCATCAGCGGTGAATTGGCTTCAAGGGTGAGGTGGCGCTCCATGCTCAGCGTGTCCTTGCGGTAAAAGGCCAGCTCCAGCGGCGGACCCACCGAAATATTGGAGCGCATGGTGGAGTCGAGCGAGACCAGCGCGCACCGTGCCGCGTCTTCCAGCCTGGTTTCGGAGGCGACGATGCGATCGAGTATGGGTTTGCCGTATTTGGATTCGCCTATTTGTAAATAGGGTGTTTCCGGCGAGGCCGAGATGTAATTGCCCTGCGGGTACACCAAGTAAATCTCATGGTTCTTGCCGCGAATTTGGCCGCCGAGTATGAATGAGGCCTCGGCGTTGGCGCCGGCTCTTACTAGCGCGGCGGCATACTCTTGCTGTACGCGATAACTGATATCACCAATGTAATGCGCGGCATCGAAAAGGTAGTCTACCGTATTTAAACTGATTTCCGCATGTGGGTTATCCAGGTCACGTTTTATGCTGTTGACGACTGCTTGTGAGGTGGCCAGGTTGCCCGCCGTTAACAGCACGAAAAACCGCTCGCCGGGCTTGCCGAAAATATGCATTTTGCTATACGTGCTGACGTAATCCACGCCGGCATTGGTGCGTGAGTCGGACGCTAGAATTAGGCCTTCAGCGACTTTAATGGCAAGACAGTAGGTCATGGCTGGCGGTGCTCGAAATGATAGTGCGCGCCCATCATAAGAGTTGATAATGATTTCGTCTAGCCGCGCCTCACTGGGCGTTAACGGCGATTAATGTTATAGTCGCGCCATGACTATTCGATGGAAAGAGTATTCAACCCATGGCTTGCATGACGAGTTAATGCGCGGCGGTGGAAGGCCGCGTGATGCGGCGCGCTTTCTCTGTCAATACCTGCGCAAGCTTTCGGATGAGGATTTGCAGGAACGCAAAGCGGCTTCGGAATTGGCCATGCGCGTGATGGGCATCACCTTCACCGTCTATTCGGAAAAGGGCGGCTCCATCGACCGCGTTTGGCCTTTCGATATCATACCCCGGGTCATCGCCAAATCGGAATGGGATGTCATTGAAGAAGGGCTCAAGCAGCGCGTGCAAGCCCTAAATATGTTCATTGATGACATTTATCATGAGCAACGTATCGTCAAGGACGGCGTTTTCCCCGCGGACATCCTCGCCGGTTCGAAAAATTTTCGTGAACAATGCGTGGGCGTGAATCCGCCGCTGGGCGTGTGGGCGCACATCTGCGGTTCGGATTTGGTGCGCGATAAAAATGGCGCCATGTACGTCTTGGAAGATAATCTGCGGGTACCCTCCGGCGTGTCCTATATGCTGGAAAACCGCCAGGTAATGAAACGTATATTTCCCGAATTGTTTCAAGCCGCCGGGATCTTGCCGGTGGATGATTATCCCTCGCAGCTCTACGACACTCTCGCTTCCATTTCGCCGCGGCCCATGGCTCAGCCCGAGGTGGTGGTGCTCACCCCGGGTATCTACAACTCCGCCTATTTCGAACATTCCTATCTCGCGCAGCAAATGGGCGCCGAGTTGGTTGAAGGCGGTGATTTAGTTGTAGGTGATGATGATTGCGTCTACATGCGTGCCGTAGAAGGCTTGATCCGCGTGGATGTCATTTACCGCCGCATCGACGATATGTTTCTCGACCCCGAGGCCTTCGATCCCGCTTCCATGCTCGGCGTGCGCGGCTTGATGCGCGCGTGGAAGAAAGGCAATGTCGCCCTCGCCAATGCCCCCGGCGCGGGCGTCGCCGACGACAAGGTCGTCTATGCCTACGTGCCGAAGATGATTCGTTATTACCTCGACCAAGATGCCATCATTCCCAACGTTGAAACCTATTTGTGCTCCGAGAAAAAGGAGCGGGATTACGTGCTGGCCAATTTGGGTAAACTGGTGGTGAAGCCCGCCAACGAATCGGGCGGCTATGGCATGTTGGTCGGGCCGCATTCAAGTAAAAAAGAATGCGAACAGTTCGCCAAACTTATCCGTAAAAATCCGCGTAATTATATCGCGCAGCCGATGCTGACCCTGTCCACCGCGCCCACCATGGTCGGCAATCACGTCGAGCCGCGCCATCTGGATCTGCGGCCCTTCATTCTCTCCGGCCAACAGTCCTATGTGACCATGGGTGGATTGACCCGCGTCGCCCTGAAAAAAGGTTCCATCGTCGTCAATTCCTCGCAAGGCGGCGGCAGCAAAGACACTTGGATCGTGGACGGAGTGTAGGCATGTTATCGCGAGTCGCGGAAAATATTTATTGGATGGCGCGCTACATAGAACGTGCCGAGAACTCCGCGCGCTTGATCAACGTCACTACCAATCTGGCGCTGGATTTACCCAAGAAAGTGGCCTTCGACTGGCATGCCTTAATCGATATTACTGGTTATGGCGAGAAGTACCAAGAGCGTTACGGCGCGGCGGATGAGCGCAATGTCGTGCGCTTCTTGATCGGTGATACGGCCAACCCTGGTTCGGTGTTGAGTTCGCTGGATAACGCGAGGGAGAACGCGCGCACCATCCGCGACATTATCCCTCGTGAGGCCTGGGAGCAGATCAATCATCTTAACTTGCGATGCAAAAATGATATTCAAGCGGGTTTGTCGCAACGCGGGCGTTATGACTATTTGCGCTGGATCATTCTCGGTGCGCAAACCATCACCGGCATGCTCGCTGGCACCATGAATCATGATGCCGGTTATGATTTTTTGCGCATGGGACGAAATCTTGAGCGCGCAGATATGACGACTCGCATCATCGACGTGCGTTCCGCCAATCTGTTTACTGAAAAACCCGCCGAGCTTTCCACCTATGACAATATTCAGTGGATGAGCGTGCTCAAGTCACTCACCGGTTACCAGATGTACCGCCGTGCCATGCAGGTGCGGGTGCGCCGCCCTGATGTATTGAAATTTCTATTCAAGGATAAAACTTTTCCCCGCTCGTTTATTCACACCATCGGTGAGGTGGAGAGTTGTCTACAGCATCTGCCTCGTAACGACGCGCCCTTGCGCTTGGTGGCGCAACTGCAGCGGGTGATCAACGACGCCGCACCGGAAAAGCTCGCCAAAGATGAGCTGCACGCGTTTATCGATGAGTTGCAGGTTCATTTGGCCAAGTTGGGCGGAGAGATCACCGCCACGTATTTTTCGGTGGCCGCCCCGTCTGAGGTAGTGAAGTCATGATCGCGCTTCTTTGGCGCGGATTCTAAATACAGGCCGGGCGTAAGCCGTGAGGCTGTACGGCTGAGGCGGGTCGTATTCATCTATTGTTTTATGGCCGTCACTGTCCGCGATCTTGGTTCAAATCCCGGTTTCATCTGACTTCCGCCGTGCCCCAATCTGTTATATCGCTCGCGATGCCGCGCTATCTTGATTTTACCTGGACCCGGTTGGGATGTTGCTTGCGTGCTTGGCGTCAGTGAGCGCCGATGAATTCCGCGATTCAAACTTAAACCAGGACGCCGATTCGTGTAGCTCACCCGCCATTTGCGCCAGTGCTGTGGTGGTCTGCCCGAGTTGCGCGGTGGCATCTTCAACGGACTGGCTGCCCTTGACGATTTCCGTCATGCTCTGCGCGATGAGTTCCGATGTAACGGATTGTTGTTCGGCGGCGGCCGCAATCTGGTCAACCATGCTCATGCTGGAGGCGACCGAGACCACCACTTCATCCATGGATTGACGTGCATCGCCACTGGCCGAGGTGACGCTCTCCATTGCGGCCTTGCTCGCTTCAACTTCGCGCACGAAACGCGCGGTGTCCGACTGAATTTTGCCGACCATGCGCTTGATGTCCTCCGTGGCTTGGGCGGTGTTTTGCGCCAGGGTGCGCACTTCGTCGGCGACGACGGCAAATCCCCGGCCTTTCTCCCCGGCGCGGGCGGCTTCGATCGCGGCATTCAACGCCAGCAAATTCGTTTGGGTCGCTATGGTGTCAATGATGGTGGCAAAGCTGGCGATTTCGTTGCTGCTGTCATTGAGCTCTTGGACCACATCGGTCCAATTGGCTATAAGACCGGCAATCTGGTCGATGCTGGAGGCGCTCTGTTTTACCTTGTCGGCGCCGAGTACGGCCAGGCCGTTGGTTTTTTTCGCCAGATTCGCGCTCTCCTCGGCGTGGCGCGCCACGTCCGTAATGGATTGGGTCATTTCAGTAATGGAGTCGGATACCGAACGGGCTTCGCTGGCCTGCGTGCCGATGGCGCGGTTTACATTCAAGGTGGTGAGCTGCGGTTCCTTGGCGCTACTTGCCATGGCATTGGCCGCGCGGGTAACGCGATGGGCAATCGTGCGTAAACTCGCCAAGGTTTGATTGACCGCCGCGCCCATGGCGCCCAATTCATCATGGCTTTTTATGTCCAATGTTTGACCCAAGCACCCCTCGGTCACGCCTTCCATGATTTGTTTGACTTGCATAATGGGCCGTACGATGCGGCTGGCGATGAGTATGGCGACCAGCACGAAGGCGATAATTCCGAATAGACCTACCGCCGCCACCCAAATTTGCACCGCCTGCTCGCTGGTTTGCCCGCGGCTTTTCATGAGTTGCAAGGCCGCGCTGATGCGTTGCTCAGGGATCACCGCTGATAGCAGCGTGGCGGACTCGCCATCGAAGCCTTGCAGGATCGCGCCCGCGCTAAGGTAGGTCACGCCCCCCATATTCAGCTGGTCAATGTGCGCGGAAGAATTTTGCTGCACCGCGCCGGCGTGGCGCGCGTCTATATTTAATTTATCCAGGCTTTGGGCTTGGCCTTGGCCGTCGGCTAATCCCGCTGCCGCTATCGCCGTTTGTCCGTTGTGTATCACGGCGCCAATGCCCAGCGCTTCATGCAATTTTTTTAAGGGCTGGGTAAAACCATTCAGCAGCTTGTCCATTATCAAGACGCCCAGCGGATCATCAAAACCATCATAAATAACTCCTGCCGCGCTTATTCCTACGGCGCTTGTCCCCAAGGCGGTGTTGTCTTGGCTTCAGTTCCGCGGCGGGTGGGGCGGATGCGGCGATGGATGCGGGCGCGGCCCACTCCCAGTCCAGCACACACCGTCTTCTGTGTGCTTGGGTACTTATTAGATATGGCTGTGATTCATGACCGCTGTTTCACGGGCTGGGGCGCGCCGAGCTAACTGGTCCGGGGCGGCGAAATCATGATGAGGTTGTAGCTGACCGGCCTCCGGGATCACGAAAAGGCGCGGCACATGAGCGCGCCATCAGACGAATGCGGGTTTGAGCTGGTGCTGGAGCTGCCCGGCGTATCCGGCCGCGTCGCGCGTAGAGGGGCTTCCTAAGCGTATCGCGCTTGCCCATGGCGTGATGCGCGGCAGCGTCGGCCGTGAAATCAATGATGGTGATGCGCTGGGCTGTTGCCGGGAGTGATGCGGGGTGTAAGCAGGGTAAAACCTTTGCGGTTACGGTAAGCGCGCGGCGAGCAGCCGGCGGCGCGTTTGAAGGCGCGGGAAAACACCTCCGGATTACTGAAGCCGACTTGATGGCCGATGTGCTTTACCCGCAGGGGTGAACTCAATAATAAGTATTTGGCCTGTTCCAGCCGCCGCCACAGCAGGTAATCGTGCAGCCGCATGCCCACTTCCGCTTTGAAACGCCGGCTTAAATAATCGGGATGCACGCCCAGGTGCGCGGCCAAACCAGCGAGCCTTACCGGCTCGGTGTAGTGGGTGTCGATGTAGGTCATCGCTTTGCTGATTTTGGCGTTCATCGGACCTGTGATGTTTGCGATGCGTAGTGGATGGAGGCGCGAGGCGGCGTGTCCTGGAATGTGTCGTGTCCGCGCAGCGGCCGGAACGGCGCCTTGCGTTAATGCCGTGATGGCGCGGACTACGCCAAAGCTATAGGTGAGAGCGGGTGTGATGTCAAGCCATGGCGGCGGCGCGCCGGGCTAAGGCCGGCGCGGCCTCGGTAGAAACCCAGGCGCCCCTCATGACTAGCCCTTTATTTGCAGCAGGATGGCATTGATGTTGTTGTTGAGCAGCCGGGTTCTGATTTTGTTCAGCTCGCGCGGGTCGTTGTACGGTCCCACCCGCACCCGGTGCCAGGTGTCGTTGTCGCTGCCGGTGACGGTTTCGATGCGCGATTCCACGCCCAGCAGCGCGAGTTGCGCCTTGAGATTATCCGCTTCGGCGAAGACGCGGAACGAGCCGACTTGCAATAGATAAGTGCTGGCTTTGCTATTGGCGCGCTCGCCCTTATTGGTGTCGGGCACCACCACCTCCATCTCCGGCAAAATGGTGTAGAAGTCGAAGCGCGGTTTATCCGTTTGAGGTTTATCGCTCTTGGGTTTCACCGCGGCGGGCTTGGCCGGCGGCGCGATACTCGCCGCCGGCGCTGGCGCTACCTGCGCCGGCGGCGTTGGGTCACGGCCCTGCATATAAAAATAAGCCGCGACCGCTAAGCCGATGGCGAGCCCGGCGAGCAACCAGACCCAGCCCGGCAGCGGATGCTTGGTTTGCGCCGCTTTCTTTCTATTGCGTTTGTGAGAGGCTTGCGCCATGGCTTACATCGTTTCCGGCGCGGAGACACCCAGCAGTTTAAGGCCATTACGCATCACTTGGCGTACCGCCTCGATGAGGTTGAGGCGCGCGTCGCGCAAATCCGCCGACTCCACGAGAAACTGGTGCGAGTTGTAATAGGTGTGAAACTCGTAGGCCAGCTCACGCAGGTAATGGGCGACGAGGTGCGGCTCGTGATTCAGCGCCGCGGTCTCGATCACCTCGGGGTAACGCGACAGGCTCACCAGCAGCGCCTGCTCGTGTTCTTCGTGCAGCAGATGGAGATTGTTCGCGCCGCGCCGCGGGTCGCGAGTGTAGCCCTTTTCACTCAATTGCCGCAGCACGCTGCACACGCGCGCGTGGGCATATTGAATGTAGTAAACGGGATTGTCCGCCGACTGCGACTTGGCGAGATCCAAATCGAAGTCCATGTGCTGTTCGCATTTGCGCGTCACGTAGAAGAAGCGCGCGGCGTCGTTGCCCACCTCGCCGCGCAGCTCGCGCAGGGTGACGAACTCGCCGGAGCGGGTGGACATCTGCATGCGCTCGCCGCCTTTGTACAAGATGGCGAACTGCACCAGCAGCACGTCGAGCTTGGCCGGATCGTCGCCCATGGCCTGCAGCGCGGCTTTGACCCGCGGGACATAGCCGTGATGATCGGCGCCCCAGACGTCGATGACGCGCGCGAAACCGCGCTCGAGTTTGTCGGCGTGATAGGCGATGTCCGAGGCGAAATAGGTGGTCTGGCCGTTGTCGCGCACCAGCACGCGATCCTTTTCGTCGCCGAAATCCGTGGCGCGGAACCACAGCGCGCCGTCTTTTTCATAGGCATGGCCGCTGGCCTTGAGCCGCTCCAGCGCGCGTTGCACCGCGCCGCTCTCGGTGAGTGAGCGTTCCGAATACCATTGATCGTAGCTGACGCCGAACTCTTCTAAATCCTGGCGGATGTCGGCGAGCACGATGTTCAAGCCGGCGTCGAAGACCGTGCGGTAGTCGGCGGCGCCGAGCAGCTGCCGCGCGTGCTCGATGAGGGCGTCGATGTGTTCCTCTTTGTCACCGCCCGCCGGGGCGTCGGCGGGGAGGTCCGCCATCACTTGCGCGGCGTCACGGCGAAAGGCATCGCCGTGGATGTCGCGCAGCGAGGCGGCGATGTCGCGCACATAGGCGCCCTTGTAGCCGTTGCTGGGGAAGGTGAAGGTCTCGCCGAGCAATTCCAGATAACGCAGCCACACGCTGGCGGCGAGGATGTCCATCTGGCGGCCGGCGTCGTTGACGTAGTATTCGCGGTGGACGCGGAAGCCGGCGGCGTCGAGCAGATTGGCCACCGCCGCGCCATAGGCGGCGCCGCGGCCGTGACCCACGTGCAGCGGGCCGGTGGGATTGGCGGAGACGAATTCCACTTGCACGGAACCTCGCTGTCCGGCCGTGCCGCGGCCGTAGTCTTCGCCCGCGGCGAGGATGTCGCCGATCACCCGTTGATAGGCCGCGCCGTCCAAAAAGAAATTGATGAAGCCCGGCCCGGCGATTTCAACTTTCGTCACTAAATCCGAGGACGGCAGCGCCGCGACGAGGGCCTCGGCCAGCTCGCGCGGTTTGCGTTTCGCGGCCTTGGCCAGACTCAGCGCCACATTGCTGGCGAAGTCGCCGTGCTGGCGGTCGCGGGCGCGTTCCACGCCGGCGCTTGCGCTCAATTCGGCGGGCAGCGCGCCTTGCGACTGTAATTGCGCGAGGGCCTGATGCAGGAGGCTTTCGAGGTGGTGCTTCATGGGCGGGTCATTGGCGTTGTAAGTAGAGCGCGTATTATCCGGGACCCCGGCCGGGTTGCAAGAGCGCGGCCGGGGATTTTCTTCACATTGGGGGAAATGGCACTATAATTTTTGTTGAATAAAGTGAAGGGATGGGCGCGTGATCCGTGGGAGAGGGTGCTGGGTCGGGCCGTCCATTATGTGAGCCAAGCACTCCGTAATGGTGGCGGGATAGCCTTTAGCTTGGCTCTTTTGTGATTGAGCGATACAAAAGGGAGCAAGCAGATGAATAAAAAATTCTTATTCCTGAGTCCATTGGCGTTCACCTTGATGGCTTGCGGCGGGGGTGATGATGGCGGCACGCCCCAAGTTGCCGGGGGCAATAGTGCGCTAACCGCGACGGGCCGCTTCGTGGATGCCGCGGTGCAAGGCATCAGTTTTCAGTCGGGCGGCCAAGCCGGGGTCACGGACGCGAGCGGCACCTTTACCTATGAGGTGGGGCAGCCGGTCAGCTTCCGCCTCGGCGGCGTGGCGCTGGGCTCGGCTCAAGGCGCGGCGCTGGTCTCGCCGGTGGACCTGGTCAGCGGCGGCTCGCCCAGCCACGCGCGGGTGCGAAACATCGTGCGTTTCCTCTTAGCCATGGATGACGACGGCGATGCCGGCAACGGCATTCAGATCAGGGAAGAGGTGCGCACCCTGTCCGAGAATTGGGGCGCGGTCGATTTCGACACCGCCGATTTGGACGCCGCCCTGGTCTCCATCTTGGCCGAAGTCGCTTCGGTCTCCAGCGTCACGCCGGTCCTGCCTTCGGCCGGCGACGCGCAATCGCATCTCACCGCCAGTCTGCTCTGCGCTTACAGCGGCGGTTTCCGCGGCAGCTACAGCGGCGACGACAGCGGGCAGTGGGCGATGGTGATCAGCGCCCGTGACGGTTCGCTCATCGGCGGGTTTCACAGCAGCGTCTTCAACGACGACGGTTTATTATCCGGCACGCAGGCCTTGTCCTTGGACAGCTCGCGCAGTTTCGTCACCGGCGTCGCCGGCGGCACCGCCAGTTTCGAGGGCACGCTCGACTCCGTGGACAGCATGTCCGGCACTTGGCAAGACAGCACGGAGGGCGACAGCGGGACCTTCACCGGCAGCCGCATCGGCGGGGCCAGCGGCGCGGTGTACCGCTATACGGGTTTTTTCAGCGGGGACGCTTCCGGCCTGCTCACATTCGATATCGATGCCAGCGGCAATCTCAGCGGCGTGGCGGCGGCGGTGGATGACAGCGAGCTCGCCACGCTCGCGGGCAACGTGAATCTCTCGACCGGTGCGCTGAGCGCCAATGTGCCGGGGGACACCGAGGGTACGACCAGCATCACCGCCAATCTCGATCTCGCCACGGGCACGCTCAGTAACGGCGCCTGGTCCTTCGCGCCCAATGCCGGTTCCAGTGATGCACCGGAGTCCGGCAGCTTTACGGGCGATGGCTGCAAGTTGAACTGACGGGCTGAAACCTTAGGCTGAAAGAACGTCGCTGACGGCGCCGTCTTCTTCACCGCCCCGCCGCTGCAAGCTAGCCGCGCTGGGCGTGCCGCCGTTCAGCGGAGAAAAACGCCGCTGACGTGTTTCGTTTCCGCCCCAACATCTAAAGAACCGGGAAGAATAGACAGGAGGGGAGAACAGAGAGGAGGGGAAAAAGAGAGGAGGCAAGAATAAAGAGGCGAGGAGTATAAAACCTTCCCTCCTTCCCAAGGAGGGGTGGACGCGCAGCGGACGGGGTGGTTCTGTCTTTCCAAGGAGCGGACGGGAGGGTTTTGTTTTCCAAGGAGGGCGGTCGCACAGCGGACGGGATGGTTCGTCTCGCAAAGGCACGTGGGATGGGTTTGTTAATTTATCCAGCCTTCGTGCCGCAAGCGCACCACCCCGCCCCTGCGGGGCACCCCTCCTCATAGAGGAGGGGAGAGAAATATAAAATCTCCCTTCGACGAGGACGAGCCACGAGCCACGAGCCACGAGCCACGAGCCACGAACCACGAACCACGAACCACGAACCACGAACCACGAACCACGAACCACGAACCACGAACCACGAACCACGAACCACGAACCACGAAC
>CAMYKQ010000030.1 GCA_947259075.1 uncultured Gammaproteobacteria bacterium
GACGCATCCCGTGCAAAACTGGAACCTCACACTGTCGCAGCTGGCGATTCATTTCGAGGGAAGGTTGGATAAGCACATCGCGCTGTGAACTGCGTTTGACACAGAGTTTTGAACACCCTCAAACAAATAAATTCTCGTTTTATCCGTGTGAATGACGCGCTTCACACACAAGGAAAAATCTAATTTTTGGCTTGAACCTTCTCTTATGAACCCTATCTAATCGCGCAGCACGGCAAGGGTGCAGCCCTATGCCGGCGCTTCATAAAATACATTGCAACTACTTATATTTTTTATCCACGGAGGTAATGAATATGACTACGACCAATGTAACTAACTCTAATGCCCTGCAAGTGTTTCGCTATGCCGAGATCGCGCTTTACGCCATCTTGGCGGCCGTGCTCATAGGCAGGACATTTTCGTTGACTTCACCCTTCACGCTACCAGACGCGCTGACCGTGCTCTTGGGTGAGGCCTTCGGCATCATGGCGTGTTGTGGCGGGTCGCCTTTGACCACGATATGGCAAAGCTTGAGAGGGCGCAGCGTTTCCGTCTTTGATGAAGTCATCAAGCGTAGCGCCAGTATCCTGCCCTTTGTCCGTCCTGCTGATATGACGAGCCGGACGCGGGCAGGGCATGATGACGAGAGGAACCGCGCGGCATAAGCGCATGCCGGATTCTCGATGGTGAATATTTGGTGGGGCGGGGCTTCGCCGGCATGGCGAAGCCCCCTCTGCCGCGGCATCGCTGGCTTCAGTTTCTGCCAAGGTCTTGCCAAGTAAGGCATGGCTGCGTCAAGTGCGTGGCAGGGACGAGCCGCTAGAACCGCCATATCGTAATCACGGGCGGCACTCATCCGTGATGGACCGTGGTGGTTGACTGAAGCATGGTGTTGAGCTTTGTGGAGAAGGCGGAGGTAAACAATAAAGTGGCCTCGTCGCGTCTAAGCCTGAACGTGCTAGTCATTCATATGCCTTAGTCTATTCCGTCATATTCAACAGGGCGCCGGGATTACGGGTGCGGTCTCCCGCGTATCCTTGATAAACACCGTGGCGAAGTTGGACCCGCCCGTCCATAAATTCAATGCATTTCCGCGATGCGCTGACCACGGCGACTGCCGCATTCAAAATGGGTGTAGAGTATGTGGCGTCGTGCGATTAATAGGGAGAAATTTGATGTTGTCCGACCATCTCAAATCCGTCCGCCCCGGGCTTGCCCTGGCCTTGCTGACCTTGCTGTTCGGCATTTTCTTGGGCGTCGCCTTCGGCATCAATGAAGACAATATTAAAGACGGCATCAAGAGCCAGGTGAGCGCGCACGCGGATCAGCATAAGAGCATCAGCCGCAGCTCGGATAAAATCTGGCGGTATTTGCAGCGCGCCCATTTTCACGCCACCGGTATCGGCGCCTTTACCTTGGGCTTGGTGATCCTGTCGGCCTTTACCGGCATGCGCGCGTGGCTGAAGATGCTCACTTCACTGCTCATCGGTCTGGGCGGCGTCTATGCCCTGGCGTGGTTCAATCTTTATCACCTAAGCCCCAGCATCGGCACCGAGGCGGCGCATCACGCCTTTTCCACCGAGCTGGCGGTATACACCGGCGTCGGCGGTTTATTGTCGGGCATGGCTTTGTTGATTTTGAATTTACTGTTCGGCGTGGGTAACGACCGTGCGCAGCGATCGCTTCGCTAGCGTGATGGGCTGGAAGGTATAAAGCCCAATGAGGCGCTGCTGCCCTCTGTTGCATCACTAGCCGAATCAGCCGTGCCGCTTGCCATCACCTTGCAATGAGGCGGCTTCGCCGCTTTTTAACAGCGTTTCGAGTTCGCTGGCCCCGCCGACGAGCACGCCATCGATGAAGATCATCGGAAACGTCGGCCAGCCGGTCCACATTTTAAGTGCGATTCGACGGCGCCATTCGCTGAGGTAGCTGCCGTATTCGAGGTAGGTGTACGGAATGCCGCGCGCGTCCAGCAGTTTTCTTGCCTTCCGCGGAAAGGGATTTTGCCGCATGCCGACGATGACGATAGATTCGGCCGCCACGGCCGCCTGTACCTCACGCACCAGTTCAGCGTGATAGCTCTCTACCTTGGTTCGGATTGCGGGATGAATGTGGGCTTCGTCAAGAATGTCGCGGCTCATATGGGATTCGTTCAATTAAGTTGGCTTGGGCGGGGCGGGTCTCTCGCAAGGCGAGGTCGCGCGTGTTGGTGTTTTCCGTCAGCGCTGGCTTGTGAGTTTCATTTCATCCGCCCCAATATGCTTGTTGAGCCAGGGTCTGCATTTTACCCCTCACCGCGTTCCCGGAGGACGCGCGGTGAGGGGTTGGTCAGCTTTAGCTCATGATGCGTTGAGTGATGTATTCCCAATCCACCAGCTTCCAGAAATTTTCCAGATATTGCGCGCGGGCGTTGCGGTAGTCGATGTAGTAGGCGTGTTCCCACACGTCGCAGGTCATCAGGGGTTTGTCGCCGCGCGCGAGAGGGGTGTCGGCGTTACTGGTGTTTTCGATGGCGAGGCTGCCGTCGGGTTTTTTCACCAGCCAGGTCCAGCCGGAGCCGAAGTTGCTCAAGGCGGACTGGGTGAATTTTTGTTTGAATTCATCAATGCTGCCGAAATATTTTTTTAGCGACAGCGCCATGGGGCCGATGGGCATGGACGACACGCCGGGGCTGAGGCAGCTCCAATAAAAAGTATGGTTCCACACTTGCGCGGCGTTGTTGAAAATGGGGCCGCTGGATTTTTTGATGACGTCTTCGAGGCTCATGTTTTCGAATTCGGTGCCCGCCGTCAGTTTGTTGAGGTTGTCGACGTAGGCGCGGTGGTGTTTGTCGTAATGGTATTCGAGCGTCTCGGCGGAGAGGTAGGGCGCCAGCGCGTCTTTGCCATAGGGCAGCGCGGGGAGTTCAAAGGCCATGGGGTAATCCTTGTGGTGTGTGGGTGTGTTTAGTGCAGCGTAATCTAGCAAGTCCCGGCCCCGGGGAAAATACCACGGGCATTAGGGCTGTAGTTGGGCGCGGTGCGTCATGGCCCGGGCCAAGGGTCTCAGCAGCCCGCGTCGCGCGGGGTGCTTTGCCAGGCGCGCGAGCGTTGAAGTTGCTGGGCGGTCATGTCCTGCTCGATGCCGGCGCGGTAGGCATTGGCCAGTTCGTAATTTTGCGCGGCGGCCAGGCTGTACCAGAAGTGGGCGTAGTCGGGGTAGGCGGGCAGGGACATGAGGCGGTTTTTGGCGGTTCGGTAACCAAAGAGCTGGCCCAGTTGAAATTGCGCGCCGGGGTGGCCGAGCAGGGCGGCGCGGCACAACCAGTCGCGGGCGATGGGCTGACTGCGGCCGGGGCCGAAGCCGCAGCAATAGGACAGGCCTAGCTGGTATTGGGCCTCGGTGTCGCCTTGTTGGGCCCGTTGTTTCCAGTCGGCGCGCTGCATGTGTTCGATGTCGAAGCCGGCGGGCGCCTTGGCGCTTTTGCCGCCGCCAAAGTAGGCACAGCCGCCGAGTAGTGCCGCGATGAGCAACAGCGTGACAGTCCGCACAGGCATGCATGGATCCTCCCTTGGTGAAGCCCACAGCCTAGCACAGCGGCCGTGCTTCCGGTAATGGCGCGCGAGGCATTAAGATAGGCGCCCTTGACGCGTCTCGCCGTGCCCACCGCCGCAGGAGAAGTCCCATTAATTACGCCTTAATCCGCCCGCTATTATTCCGGCTCGACGCCGAGACCGCGCATCACTGGACCATGACCGCGCTCAAGGCCGCCCAGCGCCTGCACCTATTGAATGCCCCCGGCGTGAGCGGTGCGCCGCGCCAGGTGATGGGTTTGTCCTTTCCCAATTCAGTGGGCTTGGCCGCCGGGCTGGATAAAAACGGTGAATACATCGACGCGCTGGCCGCGCTGGGTTTTGGTTTTATCGAAATCGGCACGGTCACGCCCCGCCCGCAGCCGGGCAATCCGCGGCCGCGCTTGTTCCGTCTGCCCGAGGCCGAGGCCATCATCAATCGCATGGGATTTAATAATCGCGGTGTCGATTACTTGCTGGAGCAGGTGGCGCGGGCCGAGTATCGCGGCGTGCTCGGCATCAACATCGGCAAGAATTTCGACACGCCGGTGGAGCGCGCGGCGGACGATTACCTCATTGGTCTGCGTAAGGTCTACGCCGCCGCCAGTTATGTCACGGTCAACATCTCCTCGCCCAATACCGCCAATCTGCGGCAGTTGCAGGAGGGTGAGGCGCTGACGGCCTTGCTCGCCGCGCTCAAGCGCGAGCAGACCGACTTGGCGCAGCGCCACGGTAAATATGTCCCTTTGGCGGTGAAGATCGCGCCGGACCTCAGCCCCGAAGCGGTGGCCGCGATCGCCGCCACCTTGCGCGAATTGCGGCTGGACGCGGTGATTGCCACCAACACCACCGTCTCGCGCGAGGGCGTGGCCGGCCTGCCCGGCGCGGGGGAGAGCGGCGGCTTGAGCGGGCGGCCCTTGACGCAGCGTGCGACCGCGGTAGTGAGCCAGTTGAGCGCGGCGCTGGCGGGCGAGCTGCCTATCATCGCCGTCGGCGGCATTCTCTCCGCCGAGGACGCCGCCGCCAAACTGCATGCGGGCGCGAGTCTGGTGCAAATCTACAGCGGGCTGATCTATCGCGGCCCGGCCTTGGTGGCGGAGGTGGCCGCGGCCTTGCGCGATTTGCGTTGAAGTTTGGCCGCGGCGGCGCCGTTATTACCTCGGTACCTCGATTTTTTCGGGGCAGCGGCTGGGGCCGCCCCCGGCTTGACGGCACATTCCATGAGGGAGCGCAGAGGCTATGGGCGATTTATTTGGCAAGAAAGAGCGCCGCAGCATCGACAAGGTGAAGGATTTCGGCACCTTGGTTGGCGCGGAGTCGCACTTCAGCGGCACGCTGAAAGGCAAAGACAATTACGCGATCTATGGCAGCGTCGAGGGTGATTGTGATTTGAGCGGCGCGTTATTGCTGGGGCCGAGCGGGCGCTGGAAGGGCAATATCACCGCCGCGGTGGTATTCATCGCGGGCGAAGTGGAAGGCAATATCACCGCGCGGGAAAAATTGGAAATCGCCCCCGGCGCGCGGGTGAAGGGGAATCTCAGCAGCGTCTCCATCGCCATCGCCGACGGCGCGGTGTTCGAAGGGGAAGTGAAAATGGCCAAGGCCGAGCAGCCTATCCAGTATGCCGAGCGGCGCGGCGCCGCGCCGGCGGAGGGTAACTGAGGTTTAGCCTCGCGACACGGGGCCTAATCCTGCCTGAGGCCGAGGATGGCACTCTGCTGGCCCTGCTGTTTGGCACAGTAATAGAACACCCCCACCGCATAATCGTGGGGGCTGCCGTTCCATAAATACGCGTCCCAAATGATTTTCAATAAATACGTAGAATATTTTTCGTGCAGCGCCACGGCCAGCGGGTTCTTCAAGGCCAAGCCCAGCCCAGTTTCCGCGGGCACGCCCAATCTTGAGTTGATGACGGAGTCAAAGCCCACCATGGCATGTCCGTAGCAGAGCTGCGCGTTTAAGTCCCGGGGCAGGCCATCGAAGGCGATGGCCGCCGGGCTCATCCAAGCCAGGGCGCAAATGAGTGATAATATGCGGTATTTCATAATCTAGCCCTCCACTGCGGGCCAGGAAGCGGCTGGCAGTTGTGACTGCAATGTAAGTGCTGGTATTTCCAGGCTCTTACATCGGTTAGCGGACGCGGCGGGGCGGGGCTTAAGCGCGGCGGGATCAAGGCGCCGGAATGTGCTGGAGGTCGTTGCGCGCCGTGTGACGCTCTGACGATAATGATCACTACTCACTGACAATAATTGCAGTACGAGACCTTCACCTACTATGACTAACGAGCAAGCGATTCGGTTTCAAATTATTCCCGCCCAAATGGGCGCCCATATCTTCGAGGTGAGCTGCATCATCACCGACCCCGACCCGGCCGGACAGCGCTTCGCCATGCCGGCCTGGATCCCCGGCAGCTATATGCTGCGCGAATTCGCGAAAAACGTGGTGCAGGTCTGGGCCAGCGCGGGCGGCGAGCCGTTGCCAGTGGACAAGCTCGACAAAAGCACGTGGCGCTGCGCCCCCTGCGACGGGCCGCTCACCCTGCGCTACCAGGTCTACGCCTGGGACTTGTCGGTGCGCGGCGCCCATTTGGATACCACTCATGGTTATTTCAACGGCACCAGCGTGTTCATTAAAATTGAAGGCAAGGAGTCGCGCCCGCACCTCATCGATATCCAGCCCCCCGCGGGGGAGGCCTATCGCGGCTGGCGCGTAGCCACCGCGCTGCCGCGCGAGAGCGCCCCGCCCTACGGCTTCGGCACGTATCGCGCCGCCGATTACGATGAGTTGATCGACCATCCCGTGGAGATGGGCGTGTTTAGCCTGGCGACGTTTTACGCCTGCGGCTATCCGCACGACGTCGTACTCAGCGGCCGGCACCGCGCCGATATGGACCGCCTCTGCCAAGACCTCAGCCAAATCTGCGAATTCCACATCCGCTTTTTCGGTGAGCCGCCGCCGATGGAGCGCTATGTGTTTTTAGTGATGGTGGTGGGCAATGGCTACGGCGGATTGGAGCACCGCGCTTCGTGCAGTTTGCTGTGCAGCCGAGACGAGCTGCCGCGCGTGGGTCAAGCCGATGTCAGCGACAAATACCGCACGTTTCTCGGCCTGTGCAGTCACGAATATTTTCACACCTGGAACGTCAAGCGCATCAAACCCGCCGCCTTCACCGCGCCGGATTTGGCGGTTGAGAGTTACACCCGCCAGCTGTGGGCCTTCGAGGGCATCACCAGTTATTATCAAAACATCGCGCTACTACGCTGCGGTCTCATCACCCCCGAAAGTTTTCTTGAGCTGCTGGGGCAGACCGCTACCCGCGTGTGGCGCGCTGCGGGCCGTTTCAAGCAAAGCCTGGCGGAATCCAGCTTCGATGCTTGGACCAAGTTCTACAAACAAGACGACAACGCCCCCAACGCGATCATCAGTTATTACACCAAGGGCGCGCTGGTGGCCTTGATGCTGGACCTGCTGATCCGCCGCGACACGCGCAACGCCCGCAGCCTCGACGACGTGATGCGCGTGCTGTGGAAACGCTACGGCCAAAGCGGCGAAGGCGTGCCCGAAGGCGGCGTGGAACGCATGGCGGAAGAGATATCCGGTCTCGATCTGCGTGGCTTCTTCGAACGTGCGATCCGCGGCACCGAGGACTTGCCGCTGGCCGAATTGCTGGCCCAGTTCGGCGTGAAAATGGAATTGCGCCCGGCGGAGTCGGCGGCCGATACGGGCGGCCGCGCCGCCAAAACCAAGGCCGAGGCCTTGGCGAAGCGCGCGGTCTTGGGCGTGCGTTTAGTGGATAACGGTGCCGAGGCGAAATTGCAATTCGTTCACGACGGCAGCGCCGCGCAACAAGCGGGCCTCGCCCCCGGCGATATGCTGGTGGCGGTGGACGGTCTGCGTGCCACGCGCGCCAATTTGGAACAATTGCTCACGGCCTATGCCCCCGGCGAGACGGTCAGCGTGCATGTCTTCCGCCGCGATGAGCTGATGGATTTCAGCGTGCGTTTGCAGGCCGCGCCCGCCGACACCTGTGTGTTTAGCTTAATGGAAGACGCCGACGGCGCGGTGCGCGCGCAACGCGCGGCGTGGCTGTGCGAGGCATGATGTTTCACCCGAAAATCCCGCGCACTTGCATCCCAAGCGCAAACTGCGTAGTTTATTCGGCCTTAGAATTTGAGCCATTTTTTGTATAAATCTTTTTAAAGATAGGGGATATCACATGTCAGTACTCGTCACCAAACCCGCGCCGGATTTCGTCGCCTCCGCCGTCATGGGCGACGGCAGCATCAAGTCCGATTTCAAATTGTCCGACCTGCGCGGCAAATATGTCGTGCTGTTTTTCTGGCCCTTGGACTTCACCTTCGTCTGCCCTACCGAAATCATCGCCCACAACAACCGCGCGGTGATGTTCCGTGAGCGCGGCGTCGAATTAGTAGGCGTGTCCATCGATTCGCACTTCACCCACGCCGCCTGGCGCAACACCCCGGTGGACAAGGGCGGCATCGGTCAAGTGTCTTTCCCCATGGTCGCCGATATCAAACACGAAATCACGCGTGCCTACGGCATCGAACATCCCGATGGCGTCGCCCTGCGCGGCTCCTTCCTCATCGATCGCAACGGCATCGTGCAACACCAAGTGGTGAACAATCTGCCGCTGGGCCGCGAAGTCGACGAGATGCTGCGTTTGGTCGATGCGCTGCAATTCACCGAAGAGCACGGTGAAGTCTGCCCGGCCGGCTGGCAAAAAGGTCAAAGCGGCATGAAGGCCGACGCCGCGGGCGTGGCCGATTATCTCGCCAAACATTCCACCGAGCTGTAAGCGCGTTTACAACGCGGTGCGAAAAAACGGGCGGCTTACCACCGCCCGTTTTTTTTGTACGGTCAATTGGACGCCTGGCGATAAAACCCTCACCTTCAGGATGAGGGTGAGCACGGCAAGGGCGGTGCGTGGCCGGTGGCGATAAAACCCTCTCCCCCAGGGAGAGGGGACGTCAGCCTAATCTTCATCGTGAAAAAATGGTCAGGTTTTACCCCGCCCGTTTTTTGTGCGGCCAATTGGACGTCTGTCGATAAAAAACTCTCCTTCAGGATGAGGGTGAGCACGGCAAGGGCGGTGTGTGGCCGGTGGCGAAAAAACCCTCTCCCCCAGGGAGAGGGTAGGGTGAGGGGTTCGATGAGCCGAGCAAAAGTTTGGTGTATTGATGCCCTCATCCTGTCCTTCTCCCGGAGGGAGAAGGAACATGGCGTGCTGTTTCAGCGCTCTTGATGGGCTTGGGTGAGCGAAGCGCGAATGAACGCATGTCTCGTGTTCTGCTTATTTCCCGCTGCTGAAGGACTCGGGTCGCCACATGTCACGCTGAGTTTGTGTCGGCGCCATGCCATGGCGAATGATGGTTACCGCTTTCTCCACCGCCTGTTGCAATTGCGGCGTGGCCGCCGTGCGTTCGCGCTCTTTGCCGTAACACAGCCGTTGCACGGCCTGCACCGTCTCGCGCAAAGCGGCCTCGCGGCCGTTGGTTTGTTCCCATTCACGCAGACCCAACTCCAAACTGCGGCTGCCGAAGGCGGCGAGCAGACGCGCTTGCAGGGGGTGTTGCGCGGGCGGCGTGTCCTTCGCGTGCGTGCGCGCGGGTTTATGTTGCGTAACAGTAGCGGGGCGCCGTGCGCGCCAACGCCACAGCAATGCGGCGCTGGCCAGCCACAGCAGCGCGAACACGGCCGTGCTTATTTGCCAGGGGCGAACCGCGTCGTGCGCGTGCGGTGCATTTGAGCCGGCATCGATCCGCGGTGCCGCGCTGGTCAGTGTCGCGGCTTGCGTGGCCACGGCTGTGTCGGCGGCGGCTTCGACCTCGAGTGCCGGGCCCGCCAGTTCCATCACGTCCAGCTCGCCGCGCTCGGTGTTGAAGTAGGGAATAGTCAGCGGCGGCAGAATAAATTTTCCACCTTGCTGCGGCATGGCGGAGAAACCGTAACGCACCTGAGTGGTCACGCCGGTTTCATGCACTTCACTCTCGCGCTGGGCCTGATCGGCATAGAGTTTGATCGCCTTGGGCACGGGCGGCAGTGGCAGGCTGTCGGGCAGGGCGAAGCGGCTGAAGGCGCCGCTCACCGTCACCGTCCAGGTGCTGAATTGGTTGACGGCGGGCGCCGGCGCGGGCGGGGTTTGACTGAGTTGCGGCAGGCCCACCACGATCTCGGCGCTCACCGCCGCCGGTAGCGCCCGCACTGCGACGTCGATGAATTGATGCGGCAGGCGCACTTTGCGTTCGTCGGCGGTGACCAGCCACACATCGGGCAGAATGATTTTCAGCGTGCCCGCCTCTTTCGGAAAAATCGCCCAGGCGCTGCGCGTCACTTGATAAGTCGTCCCTTTCACCGTTTCCTCGCGCACGCTTTGCGGCAACTCGCGGTGCTCCATGAGTTCGATGCGCAGCGGCTCGCTGTCGATGTACTCGCCCATGCTCGCGCTCTTGAGCGGCACGCGATGATAGACGTCGAGCCAAGTCACGAAGTGTTCGCGCTGCCACACGCTGCTTTTACTCACGCCGCCGCGGCTGAAGACATCGGGGATGGCATCGGGCGGCAAGGCGACGACGTTCACGCTCAGCGGCGCGCTGCGCAGGCCGTCGACCTCGAAGGCGGGGATCGTGAAGCGGCCGGCGCGGCGCGGAAATAATTCCACGCTGATCTCCGAGCTGGAGCGGCCGCGGCCGAGATCGATATTGTAGCGGCTGTTCACCTTGGGGCGGCCGACGTCGAAGTCGCGCGCCAGCACGGACAAATCGATATTGGGCGACTCGCCTTCGGCGCGCAGCCGGGTCTCGCTATTGACCAGGGAGAAGCTGAGCGTCAGCGGTTCGCTCACGGCGAGCTCGGCGCGGTCGGCGCGGGTGTTGAACTCCGCGCCCTGGGCCGTGAGACCGGCGAGCAGCAGCAATGCGCCGCAGACACGCAACACCCGCGCGCGCCAGCACGATGACATCACCACGGTTTACCCTCCATCATCTGCACCTGCGGCCCAAAATCCAGTTCACGAAAACGCCATTGCAGAAACGCCGCGCTGTTATCGCGCAAGGCCTCCAATTCCACCGGGTTGCCGCCCCGCCGCGCCCCGGCGTCGCGCCACAAGGCCAGGGCTTCTTCGAGCCGCGCCGCGTCGCGGCTTTGCCGCTGGCGCTCCTCGCCCTGTTGCGCCGCTTGCGCGGCATCCCTCTTAGCGCGCTGGCGTTCGGGATTGCCTTGCGCCGCGGGCGGCGCGGCCGCGCCGGTATCGCTGGCATTGCCGCGGCCGGAGGCGGTGCTCTCATCCTGATCGCGGCCTTCGCCGCCTAAATCCAGCGGTGTTCGCGCCGCGTCCTCGCGTTCACGCGGGCCACTGCGCGCATCGCGCGCCGCGTTGATCAAACTAAGATTCAGGGCGGCTTGCGCCAGCTGCGGTTTGAGCCGCAGCGCCGCGCGGTACCGCGCGCTCGCGTCTTCAAGCTGTTTTAGTTGCGCCAGGGCGTTGCCGGCATTGTAGAGCGCGTCGGCCTTGGCGTCATCGTTCCCGGCTTGGCGCGCGGCCTTTTCAAAGGCGGCGAGCGCGGCCCGCCAATCCTGCAAACGATAAGCGGCGGCGCCCGCGCCCAGCCAGCCGCGATAATTGTTGATCTCGCCGTAGCGTTGTCGCGCCTGCGCGTAGTCTTGTTGTTGCAGCGCCTCGTAGGCCTGCCGTTCGCTCCACGGCGCCGCGTCGCTGGGCGGCGGCGCGAGCAGCAGCGGCAGGAATAACATCGCCAGCGCCTCGCGGCGGCGCGCGCCCGCCCACAAAAACAAAACCAGGCTGGCGACGAGCGGCGCAATGTAGAGCGGCACCGCGTCCACCGCCGCGACGGGCGCGGCCAGCCGTCCGGTTTGCGTGTTTGCGCGCAGCGCGGCGATGAGTTCGCGCCAGTCGTTGTCATCTTCACGCAATTCGACGTAGTGGCCGCCGCTGTCGCGCGCCAGCCGTTGCAAGCCGTCGCGGCCGAGGCGCGAGAGCACGACTTGATCTTCATAACGCATGAAATGCCCGGCGCCGTCCGGCACCGGCCCGCCCGCCGCGGTGCCGGCGCCGACGACGAACAGGGGAATGCCTTGTTCGCGCAAGCGTGCCGCGACGCCGGCGGCCTCGGCGTCGTGAAACTCGCCGTCGCTGATCAGCAGCGCGGCGCGGCTGCGCGCCGGGCTGTCCGCCAATAATTGCCCCGCCACGTCCATCGCGCGCCCGAGATTGGAGCCGGGCTTGGCGGTGAGACCGGGGTCGAACAGATCGGCGAATTGCAAAAAGGCCTCGCGGTCGGCGGTGAGCGGGAGGATGGGATAGGCGTTGGCGGAAAAGGCGATCAGCGCGAGGCGGTCGCCGCCGAGCTGCGCAATGAAATCACGCAGCTCGTGTTTCACCCGCGTCAGCCGGTTGGGGCTGAGATCGGCCACCGCCATCGACGGCGAGATGTCGATGATGACGGCGAGGTCGATGCCGCGGCTTTCCGTCGGCGCGCCCGCGCGGCTCCAATACGGCCCGGCCAGCGCCAGCGCCGCGAGCAGCCAGGCGATGACGAAGGGCGTGCCGGGTCCGCCGCCGCCCGCCGGGCCCTGCAATAAACGCCGCACTAAATGGCCGTCGGCGAAACGGGCGAGGCGGGCCGAATTTATTTCATGGCGGCGCCACACATACAGCAGTGCGGGCAAGAAACCCAGCATCAGCCACCACGGTGCGCGCCAGTGCAGTGCGTTCAACCACTCCATCATGAGGGCAGCACCTCGCGGGCGCGGCGGCCTTGCGCGGCGAACAGCAGCAACAATCCCGCGAACAGCGGCAGCCAATAGGCCTCGTGCGGCTCGCCGAGTTGATCGAGTTTGACGTTCACGGTTTCGAGGGCGTCGATGTCTTTGACGATTTTTTGCAGCGCGCCGCTGTCGCGCGCGCGGTAAAAACGCCCGCCGCTCTCGTCCGCCAATTGTTGCAGCAGCGCCTCGTCGATGGGCAGCTCGCTGAGCCCGAGCTGGTTATTGGCGCCGCTGGGAAACAGCACTTGGCCGTCCTTGCCCACGGCGATGGTGTAGATGCGCACCTGAAATTGCTGTGCCAAGGCCAGCGCGCGCGCGGGGGCGATGGCACCCGCGGTGTTGGCGCCATCGGTGAAGAGCAGCAGGATGCGCGCGGCGGGCGGGCGCTCGCGCAGGCGTTTTACCGCCAGCGCCACGGCGTCGCCCAGCGCGGTCTTTTCACCGGCGATGCCGTTGTCGATGTCCTGCAATAAACGGCGCAATAAATTTAAATCGTGGGTGACGGGGCTGAGGGTGAGGGCTTCGTCGCCGAAGACGATCAAACCCGCGCGGTCGCCGCGGCGCTCCGCGAGTAACTCGTCCACGGTGTTTTTGACGACGGTCAAACGGTCGGCGGGACGTTTATCGATGATGAAATCCTGCGCGCGCATCGAGCCGGAGATGTCGATGGCCAGCATGAAATCACGTGCGGGATATTCGCCGGGCAGCAGCACGATCCACTGCGGCCGGGCCAGCGCCAGCACCAGCAGTGTGCAACCCATCAGCCACAGCCACGGCCAGCGGCGCGGGCGCGGCGGCGTCTCGGCCGCGAGTTGCGCCAGCAGCGCCGCGTGCGGATGAAACAAGGCGGCGCGCGGCGCGGGCCGTAGCGGCAGGCGGCGCAGCGTCCACCACAGCAGCCAGGGCAGGGGCAGGGCCAATAAGAATGCAACGCTGGCGAAGGCGAACATATCAGCGCTCTCCCGCCAGCCAGCGGCGGGCGTGCTCGAAGAGTGCCGGTGGTAAAGCCTGTCCGCGCGCGGCGGGATAACGTTGCCGATTTAATTGCGCGAGCGCGTCGCGCCACAGCGGTGCTTCATTCACCGCCACGGGCGGCGGCTCGTCGGATAATTGCGCCAAGCCCAAGCCGAGGCGCAGCACGGTGGCGAGGCGATAGGCGGCGTCGCGGTCGTCGATGCGTTTGGCGGTCCATTCTTCGTGCAAGTTGTTTAAAGCGGCGAGTGCTTCAACGCGTCTGTCTAGCGGTGAGGCCGCGACTGCGCGACGGCGCGAACGCCACCACCAGGCGAACACCGCAAGCGCCGCGATGAAGAACGCGGCGATCAACCACGGCCACCACGCCAGCGGCGCGGGGGGCGCGGGCGGGATGATGTCGGCTAGCTTAGTGAGTGCGTCGCCGTTGTTCATAGCGCCTCTTGGATTTGACTAAACACATCGCGATGCGTGTGCAGTGTGTGCAAGCGCACGCCGGTCTCGTGACACAGGCGCGTGAGCGCGGCCGTGCGTTGCGCCATGGCCGCGGCGTAGCGTGCGCGCAGCGCGGCGTCGCCGCTGTCGATGAGATGCACGCGGCCGTCGCCCGCGGTTAAACGCAGGCGTCCGGCGTCAGGCAGTTGTTCTTCGGCTGGATCGATGATGCGCAAGACGACCAGCTCGCACTGCGCGGCCAGACGCCACAACGCCGCGCGTTGGGTTTCATCCATGCCGTACAGATCACTGAGTAGGCACAAGGTCGTGCCGCGAGTGATTTGGCCTTGCAATGATTTCAGCAGCGCGGACCAATCCAGTGCCGCGCGCTGTTCCTCGTCGGGCGCGGCACAGGCGGCGCGCAGCAGCGGCAACACACCGCTGAGATTGCGCGCCGGGGCGTAGTGTTGCGCATGCGCGCCGTCCAGCACCCAACCCGTCACCTGCTCCTGTTGCGCCAAGGCGGAGAAGGCGAGAATCGCCGCCGCCCGCGCCGCCGTCGCGGCCTTGGTCTCGACACGCGTGCCGAAGTGCATGCTGGGGCCGCGGTCGATGACGAGATGCAGCAGACGCTGGCGCTCCTCGCGAAACACCTTGCTCATCGGCCGCCCGCTGCGCGCGGTGGCGCGCCAATCCATGTGGCGCACATCATCGCCAGGCTGATAAGCACGCAGATCATCCAGCTCCATCCCCCGTCCGCGGAAAATCGACCGCGCCGGCCCGGCCCACGGCGTCGCCACCGCGCGCCGCGGCGCGCGGTGGCGCTGCAAGGTCTGCCGTTGCAGTTGCTCGAGTTCGGCGAGGGTGAGTAGGGGGGTGTGAATGGTGGGGGTCATGGGTTATTGGTGATCAGTGTCTTCAGCTATTCCAATGTGGGATGCGGTGAGTATCGCGAACCGCATCAATCGCGAACGACGCGGTTTCTTCGTCACCGCATCCTACAGTATTTTTTGGTTTGGATTTGCATCTCAGATATCTTTTAATCTTGTTCAATTTTAGAAATAAATTGGCGGAATTGTTTACGATCGTTTTCGTTTCGCAACGTCTTCAGGAAGGGCTCTAAATTGCTCCGGGTAAGGAGCCGACGGCCTTGTTCAATAACAGATTCAGCTTTTTGAATTGTTGACTCTACAGTGCCCACCCATTTACTCCAATGCCGTAAATCCTCGTACGTCATTTGATCAATATCAAGCTCCTGAAAGGCATTTAAATTAGCCTCTAAGTCCAATACGAGAAGCTTTCTAAGGTCGTTGTCAGGATATAAAGCCGCTATTCCCGATATTTCTGCTATTGTTTCCTCAATATCATAAGGTTCCTTTATACGTCGTCCCTCGACTGCCTCTATTGCTTCTATCTCTTTCTTGCTCGCTGGCCTATTAATTTTTAAAGCATTGTTTTGTGTTCTGATCATGTTCGTTAATTGGGTTATTACTTGATCAGGGCAGCCAGAATTGCGAGTAGTTAGCTGAGTAATGCATTTATGTATCCAATCTGCGCTCCGTCTATCTTTTCGGAGATGCATTAGTTTTTCCTGGATTCTTTCGAGTTGAAAGCTGAAGCTTCCAAGTATTGAGCGGTTCTCTGTTTCCGTAACGTACCTATCAAATTTGCGATGCAAAGCTTCGAAATCAACGCCGAAGTAGGTTTTGCCGCAATCCTTCCCTATGTTTGTTTCATCCCCATCTGTGGTGGTAACAACGTAACCTTTAGTATGAGGTGTATGGCAGTTAGATAGGCCGCATCGAATTTTTTCTTTGAATATGTAACGTCCAATAATTTCTTTTAGTTTTTTATCTTTGGGGTCAAGTTCAGCTTGGAATTGTGGTCTGCTTGTAATGTCGTCCCATGAATCAACTGTGATGAGACCTTTTTCGGTGTTAATAGTTATCATGTGCGCCCCTTTTTATTGGCCAGCGTAGGGTGCGCCGCGCGCACGATCAACTCCATTCATCCCTTCGCTCCTCATTGCCATCCTGCCTCCGTCATTACCAGCCTTGTTTGATGTCGAAAACGTGCGCGCGGCGCACCCTGCATTGACGTTTGGTTTAGTGCTTAATAGGTCGGATATTCTTTCATTCATGTTCCAACCTTTATGGATAAAGCTCAACCGCGTTTCCGGCGGCGTGTGGCGGCGACGGGGGCGGCTTGTTGGGCAGCCGATAGCACGGCTTCCGCGTGCAGTTTCAAGCCTAGGGCGCCAATGACTTTGAGGATAGTATCGAAGCCCGGGCTGCGTTCACCAGAGAGTGCTTTATACAAGCTTTCGCGGGAGAGGCCGGCGTCACGCGCCACTTGCGACATGCCCTTGGCGCGTGCGATGTCGCCCAAGGCTTTGGCGATAAAGGCGGCATCTCCATTTGCCTCTTCAAGGCAGGCTTCCAGATACGCCGCCATGTCTTCTGGTGTGCGCAGGTGTTCGGCGACATCGTATCGAGTAGTGCGGGTCTTGGTCATGATGAGTCCTGCAGATTGCGAGCGAGACGTAAGGCGGTTTTGATGTCGCTGGCTTGGCTTTGTTTGTCGCCGCCCGCCAGTAGAATTATCAACGCACGCCCCCGCTTCTTGTAATACACCCGGTAGCCGGGGCCGTAATCGATTCGCATCTCCGAGACGCCTTCACCCACGGGTTTAACATCCCCCGGGTTCCCGGCCGCCAAACGTTCAGTTCGCGCCAGAATGCGAGCCCGCGCGCGGATGTCATGCAGGCCATCGAGCCATTGGACATAGACATCTGTCTTGCGGATTTCAATCATGAAGCGAATGTATCCAATAGGCTACAGGTTGTCAATGTGTTGGGTTATGGTTTTTGGAGGGCCTCGATGTTCGCGCTAACGGCGGGCACGCTGATTTGGCTTCACAAAATACGTTCAACCTAACCTACTGGGCTAATTCCCCTTGCTTAATTAAAAACCGCTCCATTTGCGCGGAGTATGGTTTTCCAATTTCAAACCGCCCATAGCTTTCCTTAAATTGGGGCCATGCTTCCCTCAAAATTCCTCTGTTGCGAAAATAAGGGTGCAACCAAACCCAATCTAACAACCATGAGTTTTCTTTTTTTAAGAAACAGCATGCGCCGAGACATATAACCTCTGTTTCTTTTTCTTCGTATTTTAGGTTGTACTTTTCCATATGAAACAAATAAGCTTCATAGGCAGAATGCGCTGAATCGTTCTTTTCTGTTTTTGTACTAAATTGCATGAAGTTATTACCGAACTCTTTTTTAAAGTGGCGAGCTATTTTCTCCACAGCTCGCTTGTGCAGCCACGGAGAATTAACGGTCACCTTTGTTGGTCCATCACTTTCAAGTGATTTTAGCTTTGGTGGGCATATGCAATATTCGTTACCCATTTTTCACTGGCCCATAAATCCATTTATCCCTTCAATCTTCATTGCCATCGTGCCCCCATCATTGCCCCGCTTGCTTGATGTTGAAAACGTGCGCGCGGCGCACCCTACATTTTATTTATGGAACCGGTACCGTCTCCACTATTCTCTCGATCACTTGCCGCGGCTTCACGGATTCGGCGCGGGCGGTGAAGCTGAGTTCGATGCGGTGGTTGAGCACGTCGGGGGCGAGGTCGATGATGTCGCCGGGTTCGACGAAGTCGCGGCCGGCGAGGTAGGCGCGGGCGCGGGCGCAGCGCGCCTACCTCGCCGGCCGCGACTTCGTCGAACCCGGCGACATCATCGACCTCGCCCCCGACGTGCTCAACCACCGCATCGAA
>CAMYKQ010000031.1 GCA_947259075.1 uncultured Gammaproteobacteria bacterium
CAGGGCAAAAGCCCTCAGAAGGCGCCGAAATCTGGCCTCACTGATCTTGGAATTTTTGTAGTATCTGTTTTTGCCTTTATACATAGAAGCAAACGCATGTTAGCATGCAATCTGCTTCCTAAGACCCAAATATAAAAGACACGTTTTTTGATTCGTTTCGAGAAGATTATGATGGCTTTGACGATTGGTTTAATAAAAAATCTGATGAAATTGCATATGTCTGTCAGTCGGGAACCGACGGTGTTTTAGCGTTTCTCTACATAAAGAAAGAAGGATATGATGAGGATTATACAAATATTGAACCTGCCTTTAGCCGCAAAAGTCGATTAAAAATCGGAACATTTAAAGTAATAACCAATGGATTCAAGCTGGGCGAAAGGTTTTTAAAAATAATATTCGACAATGCTCTGATCAACAACGTAGATGAAATTTATGTGACACTTTTTCATTCAAGAGAAGAGCATGATCGACTGATAGGTCTGCTAGAAGATTGGGGCTTTACTTACCATGGGATCAAAAGATCTAAATCTGGTGAAGAAAAAGTATATACAAAGAATTACAGACCGACCCCTGATAAAGCACACCCTAAGATCACATATCCTTTCATTTCTAGTGATAGGCGAATATTCATCGTTCCTATTTATCCTGATTACCATACCGAGTTACTTCCAGATTCTATATTGAATAACGAATCGCCGAAAAACTACGTTGATAACGAGCCCCACAGAAATGCGATTCAGAAAGTATATATTTCTCGCTCGTTTAATCGTGACCTTGAGCCTGGTGATATAATTCTTTTCTATAGAACAGGCGGTTTTTACAAAAGCGTAGTTTCGACAATTGGAATTGTAGAAAGTGTAATTGATCATATAAATGATGAAGCGGAGTTTGTAAGGTTATGTAGAAAGCGAAGCGTTTTTACGGATAAGAAATTGGCGGAATATTGGAACCATAAGGCACGGAACGGACGATGGTATAAGCCATTTATAGTTAATTTCCTCTATCTTTACTCTCTGCCGAAAAGATTAAATATGGAGGCGCTAATCAAACTTGGTGTTCTGGCTGATGCTAATAGCGCACCCAGAGGATTTGAATGTATTGATCCAAAACATTTCAATGTAATTATGGAGGCATCAGAGGCCAATGAAAATTTTATTATCGATTAAACCAGAATATGCCGAGAAAATATTATCCGGTGAAAAGAAATACGAATTTAGAAGAGCAATCTTTAAAAATGCTGCAGTAACAAAAGTAGTTATTTATGCATCAAGCCCAATCCAAAAAATCATAGGTGAATTCGAAATTGAATGCGTAATTTCACTAGATTTAAATGAACTATGGGAGAGCACTAAATTCCACTCTGGTATTGATAAGAAGTTCTATGATAGCTATTTCGAGGGAAAAGAAGTCGGGCATGCTATTAAAGTGAAGAAAACGAGAAGGTACAGAAAGCACCAAGATTTGGATGCTTATAATATTCAGTATCCACCTCAATCGTTTTGTTATTTGGGCGCATAAAGAATCGCTAACAAGCCCATCAAGCCGCAGCATCAGCCTACCGAACTTGATACAAGGGTAATAGAGTAATGGCCAAAACCACGACGACCTATTGGAATGCCTTGGACCCCAGCAACAACGGCAAATGGCAAGCGATTGAAGGCACAGATGGCATGCTGGAACAGGTGACTTTAGCCATCGATGAAATAACGGGGGACTATACTCGCCTGACACGCTTCAAGGCGGGTGCGGACACACGGTCATTCGGCGCGAAGCAACATGATTATCCGGAGGAGATAATGATCCTCAAGGGCCGTTTGTATGATGTAGCGGTCGATAAATGGCTGGAGCCGGGAGAGTATGCAAGCCGCCCCCCTGGTGAGGTGCATGGTCCCTTCTTGGCCAAAGAAGAATGCATCGTTCTGGAAGTGTCATACCCTAGCCTGTCCACTGAGAAAGAGTAAGAGATCAACCGCTTATCAAGCACGGGCAAGCGCGTTTCAACCCCCGCTCATTCATGAATCTCCAGCAGGGTGAAGGCGTGACGGGTAAACGCCGCTTCTAGGCATGTGCCGCAGCCGCGAACCAGATCGGCCCCGCTATAGTCCCTCAATTATTCTTTAGCGGCGCTTAGCCGCCGAACAACGCGGCCAGGGCCTCGCCCGGCTCGGGGGCGCGCATGAAGACCTCGCCCACCAGATAGGCCATCACCTGATGACTGCGCATGAGGGCTACGTCGTCATGGCTGTGAATGCCGCTCTCAGTGATGACGATGCGGTTTGTGGGCATGTCATCGAGCAAATCCAAGGTGGTTTGCAATGTCGTTTCGAAGTTGCGCAGATCGCGATTGTTAATACCGATGAGCGGCGTGGCCAAACGCAGGGCGCGCGCCAGCTCAGCGGCGTCATGCACCTCCACCAGCACCGCCATGTCCAGTTCGGCGGCCAGTCCTGCCAATTCGGCCATTTGCTCATCATTCAGCGCGGCGACAATGAGCAGGATACAATCGGCGCCGATGGCCCGCGCCTCGTAGACCTGATAGGGCGAGATCATGAAATCCTTGCGCAGCACCGGCAGGATGCAGGCGGAGCGCGCGGCTTGCAAATAGGCCTCGCTGCCTTGAAAGAAATCCGCGTCGGTCAACACGGAGAGGCAGGCCGCGCCGTGGCGCTCATAACTGCGCGCGATCGCCGCGGGATCGAAATCCTCCCGCAGCACGCCTTTGCTGGGTGAGGCCTTTTTGATCTCGGCGATCACCGCCGGCCTGCCCGCAGCGATTTTGTCGCGCAAGGCCGCGGTAAAATCTCGCGGCGGCGGCTGCGCCGCGGCTTGGCCGCGCAAAGCGTCCAAACTCACACGTGCGCTGCGCTCGGCAATTTCTTCCTGCTTGCGCCGCACTATGCGTTTAAGAATGTCGGGCGTGTCGCTCATGCTAATAGCCGAATAGGTGGGTTAAGTAATACTGACTTGTCTATGCTGATGGTTAAACTGCTGACTGGTGGCGTCGACATTTACTCAGTAGCCTTCATTGCATTGCTGAGTTCAACTAAGGCATCGAGCTTGGCCCGCGCCGCCCCGCTGGCGATCACCTCCGCCGCCTTGCGCACCCCCGCCGCCAGATCAGCGCTGAGACCCGCCGCGTAAATCGCCGCGCCGGCGTTGAGACAGACGATGTCGCGCGCCGGACCCGCTTCGTTCGCCAACACGGCGCGCAACATCGACAGACTCTGCGCGGCATCGTCCACCACCAGCGCGGCGATGTCAGTGCGTGTCATGCCGAATTGTTCCGGCGTCAGCGTCGCGCGGCTGATGCGCCCGTCTTTCAACTCGGCGAGCTGTGTCGCCGCGCCGATGCTGATTTCATCGATGCCGTCCTCGCCATGTACCACCAGCACATGGCGGCTGCCGAGGCGCAGCAACACCTGCGCGAGCGGCTCCAGCCACTGCGCGCTGAACACGCCGACCACTTGGTTGGGCGCGCCAGCGGGATTGGTGAGCGGCCCGAGCAGATTGAACACGGTGCGCACGCCCATCTCGCGGCGCGGGCCGATGGCATGCTTCATCGCGCCATGATGCAAGGGCGCGAACATGAAACCCACACCCAGCTCGCGCACGCAGCGCGCCACTTGCGCGGAGCTGAGATTCAAATTCACGCCCGCCGCCTCCAGCACATCGGCGCTGCCGGAGCGGCTCGACACCGAGCGGTTGCCGTGTTTCGCCACTTGCGCCCCCGCCGCCGCGGTGACGAAGGCGCTGCAAGTGGAGACGTTGAACGTGCCGCGCGCATCGCCGCCGGTGCCGCAGGTGTCCACCACATGCGCGCCGCTCACCTCAACGCGGCTGGCGAGCTCGCGCATAACTTGCGCGGCGGCGGCGATCTCGTCCACCGTCTCGCCCTTCATGCGCAGGCCGACGAGAAAACCGCCGATCTGCGCGGGCGTGGCGCCGCCGGTCATGATCTCGCGCATCACCTCGGTCATCTCGGCGGCGGAGAGGTCGCGGCGCTCGGTGACGGCGCGGATGGCGGCGGGCATGTCCATGTGAATTCCTCGCGTGTTAGTGATTCGCTGCGCGCGGCGTCAGCAGCGCATCGCCAAAAAATTTTTCAGCATGGCATGGCCGTGCTGGGTGAGGATGGATTCGGGATGAAACTGCACCCCTTCCACCGCCAGCTCGCGATGGCGCACGCCCATGATCTCATCGCGCGTGCCATCCTCGTACTGCGTCCACGCCGTGACTTCCAAACACGCGGGCAGGCTGGCCTGCTCGATCACCAGTGAATGATAACGCGTGGCCTCGAAGGGATTGGGCAGACCGCGGAACACACCCTTGTCGGCGTGATACATCGGCGAGGTCTTGCCGTGCATCACTTGCCGCGCGCGCACGATTTTGCCGCCGTAGGCCTGGCCTATGCTTTGATGACCGAGACACACGCCCAGGATCGGAATCTTGCCCGCGAAGGCGTTGATCGTGGCGATGGACACCCCCGCCTCATTCGGCGTGCACGGCCCCGGCGAGATGACGATATGCGCGGGCTTGAGTTGCGCGATGTCGTCCACCGTGATCTGGTCGTTGCGATGCACGCGCACGTCCTCGCCCAACTCGCCGAGGTATTGCACCAGGTTGTAGGTGAAGGAATCGTAATTGTCGATCATCAGCAACATAGCTTCACCCTGCCCACGGCGCGGCGCCATCCAGCCCCGCCTCCGCCATGGCCACGGCGCGGAAGATGGCGCGGCCTTTGTTCATGGTCTCGTCCCACTCGCTGGCGGGCACGGAGTCGGCGACGATGCCCGCGCCCGCTTGAATATGCAATTGGCCGTCTTTAATCACCGCGGTGCGAATGGCGATGGCGGTGTCCATATTGCCGTTCCAACCGAGGTAACCGACGGCACCGCCGTAGATGCCGCGCTTGACCGGCTCCAGTTCGTCGATGATTTCCATCGCGCGGATCTTGGGCGCGCCGCTCAAGGTGCCGGCGGGAAAGGTCGCGCGCAGCGCGGCGATGGCGCCGGTGCCTTCACGCAAACGGCCGGTGACATTGGAGACGATGTGCATCACATGCGAATAGCGTTCGACGGCCATGCGCTCGGTGACGTTGACGCTGCCCACCTCGGCGACGCGGCCGACGTCGTTGCGGCCGAGATCGATGAGCATCAAATGTTCGGCAAGCTCCTTAGGATCGGCGAGCAGGTCTTGTTCCAGCGCCGCGTCCTCAGCCTCGTCGGCGCCGCGCTTGCGCGTGCCCGCGATGGGCCGCACGGTGACCATGCCGTTTTCCACGTGCACCAGAATTTCCGGCGAGGAACCCACCACGTAAAAATCGCCGAGGTTGAAATAGAACAGATACGGCGAAGGGTTGAGACTGCGCAGGGCGCGGTATAAATCCAGCGGCGCGGCGGCGAAGGGGATGGAGAGGCGCTGCGACAACACCACCTGCATTGCGTCGCCGTCGATGATGTAGTCCTTGATGCGCCCCACCGCCGCCTCGAAACCCGCGCGGGTGAAGCCGGAGACGAAGTCGGATTCTTTATGCACGGTGTCCACGCGGCGGCCGCGGCCGTACAAGGGCGCGGCCTGCTGCATGCCTTGCACTAATTCAGCGAGCCGCGCCTGCGCTTGTTCATACGCGTCCGCCAGCGCGGGATCGGCGTGCACCACCACGTAAAGCTTGCCGCGCAGATTATCGAAGACCAGCACCTCGTCGGAGATCAGCAATAAAATATCCGGCGTACCCAAGGCGTCGGCATTGGGGCAGCGTGCCAAACGCGGCTCGACGTAGCGCACGGTGTCGTAGCCGAAGTAGCCCACGAGTCCGCCGGTGAAACGCGGCAGGCCCGGCAATTCGGGCACGCGGTGTCGCGCGTGGAATTGTTCGATCCAGGCCAGAGGGTCTGCGGTAGTGATGCTTTCACGCACTTCGCCGTCGCGCAACACGCTGAGCTGGGTGCCGCGCACCTCGATGCGATTGCGGCAGGGCAGGCCGATGATGGAATACCGTCCCCATTTTTCGCCGCCCTGCACCGACTCCAGCAGATATGAATAAGGGCCATCGGCCAGCTTGAGATAGGTGCTGAGCGGCGTGTCCAAATCCGCCAGCACTTCGCGCATCAGCGGGATGCGGTTGTATCCCTGGTCCGCCAGGGTTTGAAATTCTTCAGGGCTCATAGTCATGACTCTCGAAAACGACGACGCAATAAAACCGATGGCAAGCCAAACTCAGCCGCGCCATCGCCACGGCCGTGCTGCGTGTCTATTCGCCGTTTCAAGTTGCATGATGCCGTTCCGTGCTTAAGCGGCCTTGCCCAGCAGGCCGGACAGTTCCGCGAGTGAGTCCATCACCGCGTCGGGCTGAGCCTCGCGGATATCAATGCCGTGATTGTAGCCGTAGGTGAGGCAGGCGATTTGAAAGCCGGCATTGCGCGCCGCCTTCACGTCGCTGATGGAGTCGCCCACCATCAAGGCCTCGTCGGCGCTGAGTTTGAAAAAGCGCGCGGCGTGCAACAAGGGCGCGGGATCGGGCTTCTTCACCGGCAGGGTGTCGCCGCTGACCACGATCTCGAAATAATCGTAGATGCCCATGTCTTTCAGCAGCGGCACGGTGAATGCCTCGGCCTTGTTGGTGATGCAGCCGAGCCGGTAGCCGGCGCCGCGCAGAAAATCCAAACCTTCTTTCACGCCGGGATAGAGCTGGCTGCGTTTGGAAATATTGTCTTTGTAAAAGGCCATGAAGATCGGCAGGGCGCGCTGGAACTCGGCCTCGTCGGCTTCGCCGTCAAGCTGGTCGATCAAGGCGCGTTGCACCAGCCGCTCGACGCCGTTGCCCACCCACTGCCGCACCTTGGCCTCGCCGCGCACGGGCTGGCCGAGCTGCTTCATCATTTCATCGACGCAATAAGCGAGGTCGGGCACGCTGTCCACCAGGGTGCCGTCGAGGTCGATGAGGATCATCTTCGGGTTCTTCAACATAGCCACTACTCTCATCACGCACTGCATTTATATTTATAAAGCCTGGCGACAAAACCACCCCGCCGCCTTCGCGTTCACCCCTCACTGGAAAGGCGAAACCACCCCGTCCGCTTCGCGTCCACCCCTCCTTGGAAAGGAGGGGATGTTTATTCTTTCTCGCCTCCTCTTTGAGGGTGAACGCCCCGCCGCCGCTGCCGTTATTTCTCCGCCTTGGCCAGTTCGGCGCGCATCGCGGCGATGATGGAATCGTAACGGTTCGGGTCGCTGGCCTTGCCCGCGCCGAACACCGCGGAGCCGGCGACGAAGGTGTCGGCGCCCGCCGCGGCGATCTCGCGGATGTTATCGGTCTTCACGCCGCCATCGATCTCCAAGCGGATGGCGTAGCCGCTGTCGTCGATCATGCGGCGCGCCTCACGGAGTTTGTCGAGGGTGGCGGGGATGAATTTCTGGCCGCCGAAGCCGGGGTTCACCGACATCAGCAGGATCATATCGACCTTGTCCATCACGTGCTTCAGATAACTCAAGGGCGTGGCGGGGTTGAACACCAGGCCGGACTTGCAACCCGATTCACGGATCAGCGCCAGCGAGCGGTCGATGTGCTCGGAGGCCTCGGGATGGAAGGTGATATAGGTCGCGCCGGCCTTGGCGAAATCGGGGATGATGCGGTCCACCGGTTTCACCATCAGATGCACGTCGATGTCCGCGGTGACACCGTGTTTGCGCAGCGCCTCGCACACCAGCGGGCCGATGGTGAGGTTGGGCACGTAGTGATTGTCCATCACGTCGAAATGGACGATATCGGCGCCGGCCGCCAATACCTGGGTCACTTCCTCGCCCAGACGGGCGAAATCCGCCGACAGGATCGACGGGGCAATTTTATAATCGGTCATGGCTCTCTCGCTGTTTAATCAATGCGCTAGCTATACATGGGCGGACCATAGACGCACGCATGGCCCGCCGGGAAAGTGCGACTTTACCCGATTGCGCGGTTTTTTTCACGCCGCGCGGCGCGCCCCGGGTTAAAGGGGGGGGCGCGCGGGCCGATCTGATCAACACGCCCCTCAGCCGCCGCACCCTCATGAGTCCGCCACGCCGCCGTCACCGCGTTCATCTCCCCGCACTGACCCTCTTACTCGCGGGCTTGTGCCTGCCGCCCGCCGCCATCCCCGAGGACGCGCCGGCGGCGGCCATCCCGGAGCACACCCCCGAGCCCGTAGCCGCCCCGAAAGCCGCGGCCGCGGCCGAGAACCCGCTCATCGTCAATCTCAGCGCGGGGCGCGCGCAATGGCTGGAGGCCGCGGGTGAACGGTTTTTAGGCTTGTATGCCGATGCGGACAGCGGCGAGCCGCAAGGCGGCATCATTCTATTGCACGGCCTGGGCACTCACCCCGATTGGCCGGCGGTGATCTACCCCTTGCGCAGCGCCTTGCCCAGCCAAGGCTGGGCCACTTTGTCAATTGAATTACCCGCGCCCAGGCAAAACGCAAACCGCGAATGGGAGCTGAAACCCATCTTCGAGACCGGCGCCGCGCGCATCGAAGCGGCGGCACTCTTCCTCGAACAACAAGGTTTGCGCAACATCGTGGTGATCGGCCACGACCTCGGCGGCGCGGTGGCGGCCAACGCCTTGGCCGGCGTGAAAGGCGGAAAAATAAAAGCCTTCGTCGCGGTGGGTCTGGGCCTGCCGCCGCACAGCGCCGCCGGCCCTTATCAACCCGCCCTCTTCGAACAAATCGACGTGCCGGTGCTGGATATTTACGGCAGCCGCGATATGGATTCCGTGATGCAACAGGCTGGCGCCCGCGCCCGCGCCGCGCGCAAGGGCGGCGCCGCCGCCTATCGCAGCCAGCAGCTCGACCCGCTAAAACGCTCCGCCACCGCACGCATCCCCATGAGCGAGCAGAGCGGCTACATCGCCTACCGCCAAATCGAAATCACGGGGGCCGATCATAACTTCACCGGCAGTGAAGCGCTCTTAATCAAACGCATCACCGGCTGGCTGAAAAAACACGCGGCGGGCGCGGCGGTGCGGGATAAACGCCTTTCACCCAGTTGAGCCCCCACGGCAATTCAGACGAACTCCACCAGCGGCCGCGGTGCCGCTACGGCGAAGCCTTGCGCGTAGTCGATACCCAGGGCGCGGGCGCGCTCCATTTGCACCGGACTGTCCACGTGTTTCGCGACGGTGCGGCAGCCCGCGGCGGCGGCAACGTGGTGAGCCGCCGCCACGACCGCGCGGTCAATATCATCATCCACCATGCCACCGATGAGCTGGCCGCTGATCTTGACGTAATCCACCGCCAGCTTCTTCATATAACTGAATGAGGCCCAGCCGCCGCCAAAATCGTCCAAGGCAACTTGGCAGCCAAAACCACGCACCGCGCCGATGAAAGTGCTGGCTTTGAGGAAATGCTGCGCCACCACCGCTTCGGCGATTTCAAAGCACACCTGCCACGGCTGCAAGGCGCAGGACGCGATCTCTTGGAAGATAAAGGCGGGCAATTCCTCATCACTCAATGAATGGGGCGAGAGGTTGATGCAGATACGGACCTGGTCGAGTTGCGCGTGCAGTTCTTTAAAACTGCGTAAAGTCGCGTTGATTACCCAGCGATCGAATTTGCGCATGACCCCGTAACGCTCCGCGGCGGGAATGAAGGCGCCCGGCAATAAGACATTGCCTTCGCCGTCGACCATGCGCAATAACATCTCATAGAATACCGGCGAACCGGTTTGCTCTTGCTGCAGCGGCACTAAAGGCTGGCAGTATAGGCGCAAGCGGCCTTCGCCCAGGGCATTACGCAACTCGTCGAGTTGCAGCACGCTCACCGGACGGCGCAAGGGTTCCTGTTCATCCATCGAACAGACGAAGACCCGGTTACGCCCCATATCCTTGGCGATGTAGCAGGCCTGGTCCGCCCGGCTCAGCAACCGTGCCGCATCGCTGGCCTCCGCGGTGATGGGCACGATGCCGATACTGGTTCCGATTTGAAAGACGCGGCCCTTCCACAGAAACTGGAAATCCCGCACCTGCGCCATGAGATTCTCGGCGATTTGCCACGCCTTTTCCAAAGGGCAATTGTGCAGCAATAAACCAAACTCATCGCCGCCGAGACGGGCCAACGTGTCGCGCTCACGCACGCCTTCCAGCAAGCGCGAGGTGACCTGGCGCAATAATTCATCACCGGCCATGTGCCCGGCGCTATCGTTGACGATTTTGAAGCGATCGAGATCGAGAAAACACAAGGCATGCTGCCAGCCATATTCCCGGCTGCTGCTCAACGCCCGCGCGAGGCGGCGCTCGAATTCGCGGCGGTTGACCAAACCCGTCAAGGCATCGTGCTGGGCGTGATAAACCATTTCTTGATTGGCGAGGCGCTGCTGCGTCACATCGCGAAATACGATCACCGCGCCCATGCGTTCACCATTGCGCCCGCGGATCGGCGCCGCGTTCCCCTCCACCGGGTATTCCTCACCCTTGCGGCTGATCAGCAACAGGGGCAGATTTTCCGCCCGTATCGCGCCGTCGCGCTTTATACAGGCGGCCACCGGATCGACGATGGCTTGGCGCGTGGTTTCATCGATGACTTGGAATATTGCCCCAAGCGGGCGGCCGCGGGCCTCCTGCTCGCGCCACGCGGTGAGCGTTTCCGCGACCCCGTTCATCGACTGCACCATACCCGCCGGGTCCGTCGTAATCACGCCATCGCCGATCGAGCGCAAGGTGATTTCCGCACGTTCCTTTTCAGTAAATAATAAACGTTCGGTCTGGGTCCGCTCGGAGATTTCCCGCGCCAGTTCGGCGGTGCGGTCTTGGACGCGGTGCTCCATTTTTTCCTGCGCCTCCAGCAAGGCGGCCTCGGCCTGCTTCTGCGCGGTAACATCCTCGTGCATGAGGATCACCTCAACCAGGACATCCCCCTCAAAAACGGGATAGATGAATCCCCTCACCCATCTTTTACAGCCCGCGTCGGTTATTTGCTGCTGCGTATCATATTCAATCGCGGGAATCGCCACCGGCTCACCGGCAAAACCGCGGCGGATATAGGCCATCACACCCTTTGCCGCCAATTGCGCATCAGCCAGCACATTATATTCGGCGACCTGCTCGGATGTGGCGCGCCACAGACTCCGCCACGCCCGGTTGACCGCGACACAACGGCCATCGGGCGAGAAAATCTGGGTGCTAAACGGAGATTCGTCGAAGAGGGCGCGGAGACGGCTCGGCGCGGTTGGCGGGAATGCAGACGTGCGCTCATCCCGGGACCCGGGCGCGCTTATCATTGAATCAAACACAAGACAACGCTCAGCCTCACGCTGACACGTGTTGGCGTCATAGCGCGCTATTTCGCCTTGCTCATCCACCATGACAATAACGGACATCACGCCATCCGCCATTGCCATCGGGAAACTGCGCGTCGCAGGACTTGAGGCTTGACGACTCCCAACACTGTCAAAATCCGGCGCTTTCATGGGCTCACCATCAGACAGAAGGATGCCACATCGCCGCTCCCCAGGAACGGCAACACCAAATACCAGACTGCGCGTCGTTTTTTCAAACCCGGCGAAACATATGCTGAGTCTTAATTCTAATTATTATTTATTGTGCGGGCGTCTTATTAGGCGCGCCCGTTGTATTTATCGATTTATATCTTCCCCCTCCAACCTCACCAAGAAGCAAAAACGCCATCACTTTCAGCTGGCGTTTTCACTCTCGCTCATCAATCCGTCCTTAGTGTTAACTACGGATAAGTCCTTGGCGCGTCATTCCCCACTTCACGACAATCCAAGCAACCACGAGAACACCCGCGGTAAAGAAAATATCGATGATCGACGTCATCGGAATATGGTAGAACTGCGGATCAACGGAACCGGAGATCCAGGTGTAACGCTCGATCCACCAGCCCAAGACGATGGAGCAGCCCACCATGGTGATCACCACGGGATTATGCCGATTTGGCGTAATCGCCAAGGTGCAGAAGGGGATGATGAACTTCAGCGTCAAGAAGGTCCACCATAGCGGTCCCAAGTCGTTATACATCATCGCGAAGAAACGGGTCATGTCGTCGGGCAGACGTCCGTACCACATGATGAGGTACTGCGTGAAATACAAATAAGTCCACAGTATCGTCATGCCCAGCATGAACTGCGCCATGTAGTTGAAGATGTGGGGCTGAATCTCCACGGCGAGTTTGCCCGAACGATACAGGAAAAACAGCAACACCACGAAGAAACCAAGGAACATGTGGAAGGCGCTTTGGAAATGGTAGAAGCCATAACTGGCGCTGTGCCAGCCGGGCAGCTGCGTCATTTCAAAGTCCCAACCCACCATGGTGGCGTACAAAACGTAGACCGCGGGAATCAACAAGGCGATGTTGCGGAAACGGCGCTGAACGGCATAGGACGAATCCACCTCGGTCGCCGCTTGGTATTTAATGAACAAACGATACATACCCCAAATCACCAGAAAACCGATGATCTGGCGCGCCACCAGAAAAGTGTAATTGTGCCAGCCTGGCAGGTGATGCTCGGGATCGTGACCGGCCTCAGCCAGCCACGGGAAGGTCGCATTACCGTTAGCCAACAGCACCAGCAGCAACACCCCGGCAATCGGAAACAGCACCGACAAAGAGCAGGCGATGTGACGCACCTGGAAACGCCAGCTGCCGTTACATAGGTGCAGGATGGACGTGAAGGTCACCCCGCCTATGGCCAGATAAAGCACAAAGAGAAAGTTGGTAGTCAGTACAGACCAGCTGCCGAAGTTTTCCATGGATTCCCCTCAAATATCTATTCGGTGGCGCCAATGCTTATTGATTCGCGGCCGCTGCGGCACGCACGGCCGGCGGCGCCTCTTTCATCAAACCATGCTTGACGTAATTGACGATATGCCACCGCTCTTCGACGGTCAGGTCGTTGGCACCGCGCTGATCTTCACGTGAGCTGGGCTTACCGTACGCCGGCATGATCGCGCTGCCAAAGGTGATCGTGCCCCACACCCAGCCTTCGGTGAGCATCTTCTGCACGTAATCATCATTGAGGGCAATCGCGCCGATCTTATTGCTCACGGGCGATTCGGCGCCGCCGGTCAAACCGTGACATGCGGCGCAGATGATCCTAAACAAGGTCCGCCCTTCTTTAATTGACTCCGCGCTCGCGGGTATCGGATTGACCAAGTCCTTCGCCTCATCCCGATTGGCCACCTGGGTGGCCACGCCTTGCACCGGAATGGAGCGCGCGGGGAAGAGCGCCATTACGCCCTCTTGGGGTTTGACGTTAGGCTGATTCACCATATCGGTTGACCACGGCCAAGCAAACGCGGCACCCGGGATTAAAGCCCCCAGCAAAATATATTTAGCCAATCTCATCGCACGACCTCTTCCCGGATTTCGACAACCTCGTGTGCTTTGAACAAGTCTTTAAGCGCTTGCGCTTTACCCTCATCCACTTCCAGCAACACACCCACTTGATCCAGGCTCACCATTTCACTGTAAAGGGTGTCACGCTTGCGCACGATGCGTGAGCCGATGACGAAACTGATGATGGTGAACAACACGCCAAACAAGATTGTCATCTCATAGGTCAACACAATATTACTCGGCAAAGGCACCACGGGTTTTCCGCCCTGCGGTTGCACCAAAAAGGTGGCCTGCGCCGATGCCAAAAACAAAAAGCCAAAGGTCATACCGAACAGCGCGCCCATCAAGGTGAACTTGGGCACGTGGGCGGGACGCTCCCCCAGTACTTCTTCGATTTCCGGATGCTCGATGGGGGACTTGATCGTGACGTCATCGACCGACACGCCGGGGATTTTATACGCGCGGATATCAGCGACCGCCGCAAAGGCCTGATCGAAATCACTGAACAATCCCATAATACGATGTTTGCTCATTTTATAACTCCCTATGGGCTCGGCGTATCAGTGGCTGGTTGACGATCCGACAACCGGCGATGGAAGTATTTAGCTTGATCTTCCACATGGGCACGGCGGCGGTGGTACACCATTTCTTTCACCTCGTACATGGACACCGAGGGGAAGACCTTGACGAAGACCAGGAACAGCAGACCGAACCAGCCGAAACTGCCGAACACAATGGCCCACTGCACCATGCTGGGCCACAATACATTCCAGGCGATGGGATGGTAGGACAAGGATAAGGTGGGTGACACGATCATCCAGCGCTCCAGCCACATGCCGACGTTCAGCAACAGCGATACCACGAACATGGTGGGCAAGTGCCTTCTCAACTTCTCGAAGGCCAGCGTGAACGGCAACACCGAACCGAAGAACAGCATCGCCCAGAAATAGGGCGAGTACGGCCCTGTAAACTTATCCCACAACACTTCTTTGGCCGCGGTGTCGTGTCCGTACCAAGTAGCCGCGAACTCGATCAGATTGAGGTAAGACCAAGCCATGGCGATGACGAAGGTGAGTTTACAGGTCTTCTCCAAGATCGGAATCGTCATGTATTCCTCAAAGCGGAAGAAATACCGCAAGAGGATGAACAGGGTGATGATCGCCGCGCAACCCGAATAGAGAGCGCCCGCCACGAAGTACGGGGGGAAGCTGGTGACGTGCCAGCCGGGCATGATGGACATGGCGAAGTCGGACGACACGATGGAATGCACCGACACCGCGAGGGGGATCAGGAAACACGCCATCAGCAAATAGGTCTTGCGGAAGTGGCGCCACTGACGATCGGTACCCGACCAGCCCAAGGACAAGGCCGTATAGAGCTTCTTGCGCCAGCCTTTGGCATTGTCGCGGCAAATCGCCAGATCAGGGATCATGCCGATGAACAGGAACATGGCCGACGATGTCAGGTAAGTGAAAATCGCGAAGGCGTCCCACACCAGCGGTGAACGGAAGTTAGGCCAGATGCCGCGGTCGCTGACATAGGGCAACACCCAATACATATTCCACAAACGACCCAAGTGGATCATGGGGAACAGCCCGGCCGTCATGAGCGAGAACGTCGTCATCGCCTCGGCGAAACGGTAAATCGGCTTGCGCCAATCCGCATGCACGATATGCAAAATCGCCGACAGTAAGGTGCCCGAGTGACTCATGCCGATCCAGAAAATGAAGGTGGCGATATAAAGCCCCCACATCTGCGGCCAGTTGAGATTGGCGGGCCCCATACCCACTTGATATTGGTAGATCTCCGCAACCACCGCGCACATCAGCATGGCGAGGCAGGTGCCCACGGCCACCCAATAGGCCATGCGTGGATTCTCCATACTGCGCAGAACATCCTTATTGATCTGCGCCCACTTAATTTGCTCGTTAATGTCTTTCGTCTGCATGTGCCACCTGATCTTTATTGCTTGGCCACTGACTCAATCTAAGTCGAGAACGATTTAGACTTCGCGCACTCGTTCCATGTACATCACACAGGGATCGGTATTGAGCGCCTCGAAGACCCGGTAACCGCGCTTCTCCGGATTCTGTTTGGTCTGCTTGGTTTTACCAAGGCTCACCTGATGTCCATCCCAGAGCTTGCGTACCTGACTCTCCGGATTAAGCATATCGCCGAAGACGATCGCGCCGGTCGGGCAGGTCTGCTGACACGCCGTTTGGAATTCCATGTCTTCCAGCTTCCCGCGGCCCGCCGCGGCGCGGAAAGTGGAATCACCAACCTTAATCACGGCGGCCTCCTTCTCCACTCTATCTTCCATCCGCGCCTTATCCTTCGCGACGCGGATACGCTGGATGCAGAAAGTGCATTTCTCCATCACGCCCTTGTCCCGCACGGATAGATCAGGATTGAGCTGCAAGTGCAGAGGCGCGGGCCAGGAGGATTCGTAATAGGAATAGAAATTAAAATAACGCAGACGGTAAGGGCAATTGTTGGAGCAATAGCGCGAACCGATACAACGATTGTAGACCTGCGCGTTCAAACCATCCGGCGTATGGAAGGTCGCCGCCACGGGGCAGACCGGCTCACAGGTCGCGGCATTACATTGCTGACACATCATCGGCAGGAAATTCGCGCCGTGTTCTTGATATTGGCTGCTGGATTGAGACAGCTTATCCAGATCGGGCTCCCCCCAATAACGCTCAATGCGCATCCAATGCATGCCTTGCTTCTTGGTCATTTTCTCTTTACCGACTATCGCCAGATTGTTCTCGGCGTAGCAAGCGACCGCGCAGGCATTGCATCCAATACACTTATTGAGGTCAATGGCCATACCCCACATGTGTTCATATTCGTGATGACCGCCTGCTTCGCGGTCACGCCGATAGTTTGACCAATTCTCAAGAATGTTCTTAAGCGACATCTTGACCGCCCTCCGTCCGTCTGAACACATCCGCGGTTACCGTGGCCACTAACTTGCGACCCATTTGCTGATCGGTACCGCCCAACTTCACCAGCGCTTCGTTCCGGCCCGCCTTGGCGAGCTTCACCCGCGTGCCGTACAAGGCCAACTCACCCGTTTTGGCCTCGCGCACCGGGCTCAAGATTTTCAGCGGGTTGACACCCCTGTCCTTGGCGTAGCGGCTGAACTCTTTTTCATGACCTTGCCCCAGCGGCACGGCGATCGCATCGGGGTGAATGCCTTTATAGATGTAAACCGCCGCCTCAATCGCGCCTTGATCCGAGGTAATCTTGATGACATCACCTTCCATCACGCCCAGTTTCTGGGCCGTAAGCGGATGCATTTCGGCCCAGGAATCCCACACCACTTTACTGATCTGGTCGGGGGCTTCTTGCAACCAAGGAATATTGGCATAACGGCCGTCCCACATCCCCAAACGCGGAGAGGGGACCAAATGGTACGGGTATTCGCTGTCTTGCGCATAATCGGGCAAGCTCACCGCTATCGCCTTGGCGGTCAAACTGCGCGGTTTGCGCTGCACGGGTATCAATCCGCGCTGCAATACCTGCTGCCAATATTTATCTTCGCTGCCAGCATCCGCTTTCATTTCGGCGGGCAAAGCGGCGACGGCTTGGCGGATATAGCCGTAGTAATCTTCGAAGTCGGCGTAGCCGGCCACGCCCCGCATTTTGAGCATGCCCAGCAGCAAATCGCCGAAGCCGCGGGTAGTCGGATTCAAAGGTTCCATCAGCGGCTGCTGAATACTGATTTGATTCCCGTAATACCCCGCGACATGCGTGCCCCAATCTTCGTAGGGCGAATGAATCGGCAGCACCACATCGGCGCGCATGGCGGTTTCATCAGGGAACTGAGCGAAAACGACCTTGAAGGGCACGGCACTCAGTTTTTCGGCCAGATTGAGATGGCTCGGCGCCGTGTAGACCGGGTTGGTATTGTAGACAAATACCGCGTCGAGACCACCCTTATCCAAGGTATCCGCCAAAGCCAGCAAGCCCGCGGTGTTGCCACTCTTGGCTTCCATTTGCGCGAAGGGAAGATCGCCGCTGGAAACAATGGTGCGGCCGATATTACCCAAAATGATATTGAGCAGCATCACTGCGGCCGCGGTGTCGTAACCATGCGCCTGGCCTTCGGCGGAACCACCCGCCAATACCAAGCTGGGTGATTGCGAATTCAACCAAGCGGCAACCTTAACGATACGGTCACCCGCCACGCCGGTAATCCGTTGCACGGTATCGTGATCATATTTGGCGATGACGTCACGCACGTCGGCTGGCAAATCGGCGGCATCGCGCTTATGTTTGACCAGCAAGGCATTCGCCAGACCCAAGGCCAAGACGCCTTCGGTACCCGGCCGCACCGCCAGCCACAAGTCGGCATTGGCGCCAGTGAGCGTCATTTTGGACTCAACTTGCACCAGCACGCCGCGCGGCGCTTCGCGGAACTTGGCGTATTGGGTGGTGAAGTGTACCGGCGACTGCGACGCGCCGAGCAAATCGGCGCCAAAGGACACGATGAGGCGGGCTTCATCGATGCGATAAGCCGGCTGCGCTTCACCGAGCATCTCTCGATTCACCGCCTGGCTCACCGCGTTATTGACAATTTCGTGAGCAAAGTGATTGGTGGAGCCCATGGCATCCAGATGGGATTGCAGCAGCACGGCTTGATGACCGCTGACCGTGCCCGTCACCCAGGCGAAACGCTCGCCTTTAAGGGTGGATTCCGCACCCACATTCTGTTTGATGAGGTCCATGGCCTCATCCCAAGAGGCTTCCACCAAGGCGCCACCCTTGCGAATGAGCGGCTTGGTGATGCGATCGGGATTGTAATGCCCCTGCACACCGGCCTGCCCCATTTGACACACCTTGCCGTGATTGAGCGGGGCGTCTGGATTGCCTTCCACCTTTAAGAACCGGCCTTCACGCACCCGGCCATGAATACCGCAGCCTGCGGGACATTGCTGGCAGGTGGAGGCATAATAGACGCCGACGCCGGGAATGACGTATTCCTCGGGCAGAACATAAGAGGTGACCTTCTCTTTACCTTCTTCGAGGGTCACGGTAGTGGGCATGTCGCAGCCCGCCAAGGCGACGCCCGCGCCACTCCAGCCCATGACCTTAAGAAAATCTCTGCGGTTAATCTCGTTACCACTCATAAGCAAGCCATCCGTTTCAGTGTTTCATCAGGCGCATTCACAGCCACGCCACCCTAGCGGAGCACCGACTCCTCGCACCCTATGTTTTATTTATGGCACTTCCAGCAGTCCGAGGGACCTTTATTTGCTTCATGACAGCGCACACAAAAACCCATGGTCAGTGGCTTGACCTTGTGTGCCACGGTCATGTTTTTAACCTCACCATGACAAAAAGCACACACCTCCGACACCCGCTCCACCGGCAACTCTTCGTTGTCGAATACAAAGCGCTTCAGATGTTTTTCATGGGTAAAATGCACGTAATCAGGCACGTCATGGACTTTATTCCACGGCGGCGGCTCACGCTTTTCCCAATATTCGGTCAGCTTTTGGATACGGGGCTTGTCGGTAGCGATCACGCTGTGACAACCCATGCATTTGCTAGTAGGAGGAATGCCCGCCACCTTGCTGCGGCGCGCATAGGTATGGCAGTACATACAATTGATTTCATTTATTTTGGCATGGATGTCGTGCGGGAACTCGATGGGCTGCGGCACATCTTCCCCCTTGTGATCGCCTTTCGGTGGCACTGCGTTTGGCACTTCAGCATAGACTTGCGCCGATGACATCATTAACAGCAGAAATACGGCTAGCGGCAGAAAAAGCGCCCACGACCAGACTATTCCGCGTCCCGCATTCATTCCTTGCGTCCTGTTGATCAGACTCATGAAACCACGATCACTGACTGACATCTTCCCCCCAAATCGGCTTTAAGCCTCGTTCCATGTTCCGCGACGGTCTATCGACTACGCGCGCACCAACAACGGGCAGCGAGTCCTAGACTCGCATGCGCGATGATAAAAATTCATTCACTTGGGATCCGTCTCTTTAGCCGCTCCTTGACACCCGTTACAGGGAATCGATTCACACTCAAGCAGCGAGAAAAACACGGCGGGACAAACAACACATCCGAACATCCCCCTTACCCTATATCCAATTTCTGGCTCTCCCGCACCAGATAGATCCCCTGAAAGGCTCTGTATATTTCTTGCGGAAACCCCATAAATATTCCGCTTATAGCCACTGCATTTTTAATCCGTTGGGTCCCGAATCCTAGACCAATTACATTAAGCATGTCAACGCTCGAAAAAAGACAAATTTAATCAACTAATTTCTGCCGGCTTCCGCGCCATGCACCTTCTCACTTTCAAACGGCGCTGGATCACACCCCGCGCTCATCCTCAACTCATGCAGGATTATCCAAATCGAAAAAGGCGTAGTCCAAAGCAAAATGCCGCGCCAAATGCTCGCCCAATGCCGCCACGCCATACCTCTCCGTAGCGTGATGACCCGCGGCGAAAAAATGAATACCCAATTCGCGCGCGATATGCACCGTATGCTCGGAGATCTCGCCGCTGATATAGGCATCCAAGCCCATGGCCGCGGCGGCCTCGATGTATTTCTGCGCCGCGCCCGTACACCAGCCCACGCGTCTAATTGGCTGCTCACTCCCGCTCACGCACACCGGCGCGCGGCCCAATACCGCTTCGATATGCCGCGCGAAGGCCTGCACCGGCAGCGGCGCGGGCAACACGCCATACTGCGCCAACACCGGCTCGGGACCGAAACGCCCCATCACCGTAATACCGAGTTTTTTAGCGAGCTGCGCATTATTGCCGTAGACCTCGTGCGCGTCGAGCGGCAAATGATAGGCAAACAAATTAATGCCATTCGCCAGCAGCGGCGCCAGCCGCGCCTTTTTCATGCCGACGACGCGCGGGTCTTCGCCCTGCCAAAAATAACCGTGATGCACCAATAGCGCATCCGCGCCCGCGGCGACCGCCGCTTCCACCAAGGCACGGCTGGCGGTGACGCCGCTCACCAATTTGGTAATGGCGTCCACGCCCTCCACCTGCAAACCGTTGGGCGCGTAATCACGAAACCGCGCCACCTCCAGCAAGGAATCGAGATAAGCCGCCAAATCTTCGCGCCGCACCATACCGCCATTCCTCTTGATGAGATTGCCCGCCATTACTGTTCGCCGGGACGTAAATGCCGTATCTTTCGCTTCTACGCTTCTAGATTAATAAACGAAAACTTAGGGTAGCGCGTCCATGAACACCCGCAAACTTTTTATTTTCGTACTCGAAGCCACCCTCTCCGGTTTGGCGGTGGCCTTCGTCATGATTTTGCTGTTCCGCCCCGCGGCGCTGGAACGGCATCCCTCGGTCAGCATCATCGAGGCACCCGCGATTGAATCCAGCGACGATGATGGCGGCGCGGCCGGTCGCGCACCCGCGTCCTACGCCAAGGCGGTGCGCGCGGCCACCCCCGCGGTAGTCAACATTTACACCAGCAAAACCGTCACGCAACGGCCGCACCCCTTGTTCGACGACCCCGCCTTCCGCCGCTTCTTCGGCGAAGGCGCCGTGCCGCGCCAGCGCAATGAGTCGAGTTTAGGCTCCGGCGTCATCATCAGCCCGCAAGGCTACGTGCTCACCAACAACCACGTCATCGAGGGCGCCGACGAAATTCAAGTGGCGCTCAACGACGGCCGCAGCGCCACCGCCACCCTAGTGGGGGCGGACCCCGAATCCGATCTGGCGCTCTTGAAAATCGATATCGGCGAACTGCCGGTCATCGTCTTCGGCCATTCCGAATCGCTGAGTGTCGGCGACGTGGTGCTCGCCATCGGCAATCCCTTCGGCGTCGGCCAAACCGTCACCCAAGGCATCATCAGCGCCACCGGCCGCCACCAGCTCGGCATCAGCACCTTCGAAAACTTCATTCAAACCGACGCCGCCATCAACCCCGGCAATTCCGGCGGCGCGCTGGTCAACACCTACGGGCAACTGGTCGGCATCAACACCGCCATCTTTTCGCGCAGCGGCGGCTCGCAGGGCATCGGCTTCGCCATCCCCGCGCAACTGGCCAAAACGGTAATGGAACAAATCCTCGAACAAGGCCGCGTCATTCGCGGCTGGCTGGGGATCGAGGCGCAAGACATCAGCCCGGCGCTGGCCGAATCCTTCGGCCTCGACAGCACCCGCGGCGCGCTGGTGGCGGGCGTCTACCCGCGCAGCGCGGCGGACAAAAGCGGCTTGCTGCCGGGCGATATCGTGACGCAGATTAACGGCAACGACGTCAATGACGCCAAGGCGGCGATGGACGTCATCGCCGCCTTCGCCCCCGGCGAACGGGTGGAGATCCAACTCAAGCGCAACGGCCAGCTGCAAACGGTCGACGTCATCATTGGCGAACGCCCCACGCCCCGCTCCCCACGCTAAACCCGGTCTGCTACAGCCCGTCCTTGTCCGCGGAGGCGGCGGGCTTGCCTTGCGCCTCCGCTGCGTCCGTTACTGGCGCGGGAATCATCAGCCTCGCCATGAACAGACCCAGCTCGAACAGCATCCATATCGGTATCGCCAGCAGGGTTTGAGAGATGACATCGGGCGGCGTGAGCACCGCGCCGATCACGAAGGCCCCCACGATCACGTAAGAACGCTTCTTCGCCAACCCCTCGGGGGTGGCGATACCGGCCCACACCAAAATAATCGTCGCCACCGGCACCTCGAACGCGAGGCCAAAGGCGAAAAAAATCGCCAAGGTAAAATCCAGATAGCTGCTGATGTCGGTCATCACCGCCACCCCCGCGGGCGCGGCGCCGATCAAGAAGGTGAAGGCCAGCGGAAACACCACGTAATAGGCGAAGGCGATGCCTGAATAAAACAACACCACGCTGGAAAATAATAAGGGCAAGGCGATACGCCGCTCGGTGCGGTACAAGCCCGGCGCGACGAAGCGCCAAAACTGGTGCAGCACATAGGGCATCGATAAGGCGATAGCGAGCACGAACACAAATTTAAACGGCGTGATGAAGGGCGAGGCCACCGCGGTGGCGATCATCGTCGCGCCCTCGGGCAGACGTGCCAGCAAGGGATGGGCGAGCATGGCATAAAGCTCGGCGGTGAAGGGAAACAGCACCAAAAAAATTAACAGCACGCACAGCAAAATCCGCAGCAGACGATCACGCAACTCAATGAGGTGCGTCATGAACGGCTGCTCTTGCTGGGGCTGATGCTGATGCTTAGGTTTGCGAGGTCCCATGGCCTTGCTTGTCGTCTGGCGCCGCGGGCTCGACGCCGGGCACCGCATCCGGCTCACCTATTTCGGTGGCGGTTTTACCGGGGCGCGGCGCGGCGGCTGGCTGGCGGCGCGGGTCAGTGTGTTGCGGCGTGGCGGCGATCTCCGCCTCCCGCGCCATGAGCTGCTTGATCTCTTCGGCCTTGTGAATTTCTTTATCGAATTCGGTCTTCACCGAGTTGGCGAATTGGCGGATATTACCCAGCCACGAGCCGACCTGCTTGACCAGGCCGGGGAATTCCCTCGGCCCGACCACCAGCAGCGCCACCACCACGATCAGTATGATTTCCGTAAAACCGATGTCGAACATCGCCGGGCATTACACCTTGTCTTTGTTGCCGTCCTTGGACGAGACTTCAGCGTCGATGGTATTGCGGGCCGCCTGGCCCTCGACGCGCTCTTGGCTCTTGGCTTGCGCCTCGTCATCTTTGCCAGCCTCGCCCATGGAATCGCGGAAACCCTTCACCGCGCCGCCCAGATCCGTGCCGATGGTGCGCAGCTTCTTCGCCCCGAACAGCAACAAGATGATCAACAAAATAATCAACAACTGCCAAATACTGATACCCATTTCATCTCTCCGTTCATCACACGCCCAGGGGGCGGATGCGCCCCATCCTACGCCATACCGTGAAAATCCACACCTCCCCCGCCGCGCGCAACAGGCGCGGGGGAGACGCGCGTTTACGCGTCCACTACTAAAAAAACCTTCGCCGCCAAGGCGCTAAATCCACCGGGCGCAACCGCAACTTTGGTGACGGCGCAGCACGGCCTTGTGACTCACCCCGGTCTTTATCTATTCGGGCTCGCCCTCGCGCCGCGCCTTCTCCGTCACGCCGGACAAACCGAAGCGGCGCTCCAGCTCGGCCAGCACCTCGTCGGGGTGCAAGCCCTGCTGCGCCAGCAGCACCAAGCTGTGAAACCACAGGTCGGCAATTTCATAAATAATCTTGTCCGGCGCGCCGTCCTTGGCGGCCATCACCGTCTCGGTGGCCTCCTCGCCGATCTTTTTCAAGATCGCGTCCAGCCCTTTGGCGTACAGTCCGGCGACGTAAGAGCTGGCCGGGTCCGCGCCCTTGCGCGCCTCCAGCACCGCGGCCAAACGCGTCAGCACCTCACTCATGGCCCCCGCCTTCATATATCCGTGACGCGTCTTTCAGCACCGGATCCACCGCCAGCCATTGCCCTTGCTCCAAACGGCGGTAGAAACAGCTGTGACGGCCGGTATGGCAGGCGATGCCCCCCGCCTGCTCAACCGTGAGCAAGACCACGTCGGCATCGCAATCGAGACGGATGTCCTTCACGGTCTGCACATGACCGGACTCCTCGCCCTTGCGCCACAATTTTTTACGCGAGCGCGACCAATACACCGCGCGGCCGCTGGTGGCGGTCTCGGCGAGCGCCTCGTGATTCATCCACGCCAGCATCAGCACCCGGCCGCTGCCCGCCTCCTGCGCCACGACGGGCACCAGACCGTCGGCGGTCCATTTAATTTCATTCAGCCACGGCGGATTCACGGCGCCGCGGACTCCGTTTGCGTCAGCCGCACCGCGACGCCGTGCGCCGCCAAGTGGCGCTTGGCCTCTTCCACGCTGTGCTCACCGAAGTGAAAAATACTCGCGGCCAGCACCGCGTCGGCCCCGCCTTTAATCACGCCGTCGACCAAGTGATCCAAATTGCCGACGCCGCCCGAGGCGATGACCGGCACGTTCACCGCGTCGCTCACCGCGCGGGTGAGGGCGAGATCGAAACCGTCGCGGGTACCGTCGCGATCCATGCTGGTCAGCAGAATTTCACCCGCGCCGTACTCCACCATGCGCTTGACCCACTCGATGACATCCAGGCCCGTTGGCTTGCGCCCGCCGTGGGTGAACACTTCCCAACGCGGCGGCGCGTTCGCAGCGCTGACTTGCTTGGCATCGACGGCGACCACGATGCATTGCGAACCGAAACGCGACGCCGCCTCGCGCACGAACTCGGGCCGGCTCACCGCCGCGGTGTTGATGGCCACTTTGTCGGCGCCGGCGTTGAGCATGCGGCGGATATTCGCCGTGCTGCGGATGCCGCCGCCGACGGTGAGCGGGATGAAGACCTGCCCGGCCACCTCTTCGACGATGTGCGCGAGGGTCTCGCGGTCCTCATGACTGGCGGTGATGTCGAGAAACACCAGCTCGTCGGCGCCCTGCTCGTCGTAGCGCTTGGCGATCTCCACCGGATTGCCCGCGTCGCGGATGCCGACGAATTTCACGCCTTTGACGACGCGGCCCTTGTCCACGTCCAAACAGGGAATGATGCGTTTGGCTAGGGGCATGGAATTATCCCAGCTCGTCGGCGAGCTTTTGCGCCTCGGCCAAATCGATGCCGCCCTCATAGAGCGCGCGGCCGACGATGGCGCCCATGATGCCTTCTTCCGCCACGCCGCAAAGACGGCGGATATCATCGAGGCTGCTCACCCCGCCCGAAGCGATCACCGGAATATGAATGGCCTGGGCCAAGGCGACGGTAGCTTCGACATTGACGCCGCCCATCATGCCGTCGCGATTGATGTCGGTGTAGACGATGGCCTCCACGCCTTCGCGCTCGAAACGCTGGGCGAGGTCGATGACGTCGTGATTGGAGAGTTTGGACCAGCCGTCGATCGCCACCTTGCCGTCCTTCGCGTCCAGCCCCACCATGATGTGGCCGGGAAATTCGGAGCAGGCATCGCCGACGAAGTGCGGCGCGTTGACCGCGTTGGTGCCGATGATGACGTAGCTCACGCCCATTTCCAGATACAGTTCGATGGTCTCGTCGTCGCGAATGCCGCCACCCACTTGGATGAGCACATCGGGATGCGCTTCGGCGATGCGGCGTATGGCCTCGGCGTTCACCGGCTTGCCGGCGAAGGCACCGTTCAAATCGACGATGTGCAAGCGCCGCGCCCCGGCCGCCACCCAGCGGTCCGCCACCGCAAGCGGGTCATCGGAAAACACCGTGTCGTCTTCCATACGCCCCTGGCGCAGGCGCACGCACTTGCCGTCTTTGAGATCGATGGCGGGTATCAACAACATACGCTTTTCCTCAAGCTAGGCTCTCATCAATTATGTGGCCGTTTCACTCACGGGCCGCGGCGCAGTCACGCCCGCCCGTCCCATGTCATGAAATTGGCGAGCAGGGTCAAACCCGCCTGCTGACTTTTTTCCGGATGAAATTGCACCGCGAATAGATTGTCGCGCGCCAGCGCGGCGGCGAAATCATGGCCGTAATTGGCCGTGCCCGCCACATCGCCAGCAGCGGATGGCGCGGCATAATAGCTATGCACGAAATAAAAACGGCTGTCTTGGGCGATGCCCTCCCACAGCGGGTGGGGACGGGTTTGATGGACCTCGTTCCAGCCCATATGCGGCACCTTCAAACGCGCACCCGTCTTGGCGTCTTTCAAATCGGCGCCGAAGCCGCGCACCTGGCCGCTGAAAAAACCGAAACCGTCGGCGCCGCCGTTCTCATCGCTGTGATCCAGCAGGCCTTGCATGCCCAAACAGATACCGAGAAAAGGCTTGTTCTTGGCGCACTCGCGTATCACCTCGTCCAGCCCCAAGCGCTCCAGCTCCGCCATGCAATCGCGCAGGGCGCCGACGCCGGGAAACACCACGCGATCACAACGGCGGATCAGGCCGGGATCATAGGTGACGCGCACGCTGTCGCCGCGCCCCACATGTTCCAGCGCCTTCGCCACCGAGCGGAGGTTACCCATTCCATAATCAATGACTGCAACGGAACTCATGACCGCTATCTCATATTACCCGCGGCGACGCCGCGCGCGGGCGGCCTACAATGTGCCTTTGGTGGATGGCATCACGCCCTGCATGCGCGGGTCCTGCTCCAAGGCCATGCGCAAGGCGCGGCCGAAGGCCTTGAACACCGTCTCGGCGATGTGATGGGCATTGCGTCCGCGCAGACAATCGATGTGCAAACTCACCTGGGCGTGATTGACGAAACCCTGAAAAAACTCGCGCAGCAAATCCACATCGAAGTCACCGATGCGCGCGCGGGTGAATTCCACGCCGTATTCCAGACCGGGGCGGCCGGAGAAATCCACCACCACGCGTGACAGCGCCTCGTCCAGCGGCACATAGGCGTGCCCGTAACGGCGCAGGCCTTTTTTATCGCCCACCGCCTGCGCCAGCGCCTGGCCCAGGGTGATGCCCACGTCTTCCACGGTGTGGTGGGCATCGATGTGCAAATCACCCGCGGCGCTGATCTCGATATCGATCATGCCGTGACGCGCCACTTGATCGAGCATGTGATCGAGGAAGGGCACGCCGGTTTGAAATTTGGCCGCGCCGGAACCGTCGAGATTGACGCTCGCCTGTATACGCGTTTCCAAGGTATTGCGCTGCACGCTCGCCTTGCGCTCAGCCATGGGCTGTCTCCGGATGTGTTGACCTAAGAGTGTACATGATTCCCGTGCCCGCCCGCCTCATAAGGCCGCCCGCAACGCGGTGATGAAGGCCTGATTCTCCTCCGGCGTGCCCACGGTCACCCGCAGGCAATCGTGCAGGGCGGGATGCGCGCCGTGGACGCTTTTAATCAACACCTGCTGTTCCTTGAGGCGCTGAAACAACTCACCGGCGCGGCCCGCGGCCACGCGGAACAAGATGAAATTGGCCTGACTCGGAAAAGGCGCCACCCCCGCCAGCGCCGCCAAGTCCGCCGCCAGTTTTTCGCGTTCGGCGCGGATGCGCTGGGTTTGATCCAGCAGCACCGGGTAGCGGCTGAGGGCGAAGCGGGCGCTGGCTTGCGTGAGCACATTGATATTGTAAGGCAGGCGGATCTTGTCCAACTCGTGCAGCCAGTCCGCGGCGCCCACCAAAAAACCCAGACGCAGACCAGCCAGACCGAGCTTGGACACCGTGCGCAGAATTAACAACTGCGGATAACGGGCCAGGTCCGCGAAGAAGCTGCCGTCGCAAAAAGGCGTGTAGGCTTCATCCACCACCACGATGCCCGGCGCCGCCTCGATGATGGCGCGGATATCCTCGCGCGCGAACAGATTGCCGGTGGGGTTGCTGGGATAGGCGATGAACACCACCGCCGGTTGCAGCTCAACGATGGCGGCCAAGGTGGCGGGCACGTCGAGGCTGAAATCGGCCTTGAGCGGCACGCCGTGATAACGCAGGCCGACGCTATTGCTGATGATCTTGTACATCGAAAAGGTGGGCTCGGGCGCCAGCACCACGCGCTCCGGTCCCGCCACCGCCATCAAGATCATCTGGATCAATTCGTCGGAGCCGTTGCCGAGCAAGATCTCGCTGCCGCCGGGGATGGCGAAGGTCGCGCGCAATTGCGCTTTCAACTCGGCGGCGCCGGGATCGGGATAACGATTGAGACTGACGGCGCGCAGCGCGGCCAGCCACTCGTCCACCACCGGCGCGGGCCAGCTATAAGGATTTTCCATGGCGTCCAGTTTCACATAGCCCGAGGCGTCGGGCACATGGTAGGCCTTGAGGGCCTGCACCTCGGGACGCACCCAGTGTTTGACGCGGTTGGTGTTCACGGCATCGTCCATCATCATCTCGAATTAGGTTTTGCCCGCCGCGCCCATGCGGTACTCCGCGGAACGCGCGTGGGCGGTGAGCCCTTCGCCGCGCGCCAATAAAGACGCGGTGCCGCCCAAGACGCGCGCGCCCTCGGGCGAACACATGATGAGGCTGGAGCGCTTTTGAAAATCGTAGACCCCCAGTGGCGAGGAGAAGCGCGCGGTGCGCGAGGTCGGCAACACATGATTGGGACCGGCGCAGTAATCGCCCACGGCCTCGGCGGTGTAGCGGCCCATGAAGATCGCGCCGGCGTTGCGGATGCGCTTCACCAGTTGTTCCGGCTCCGCCACCGATAATTCCAGATGCTCGGGTGAGATGAAATTGGCCACCGCCGCCGCTTCTTCGAGATCGCGAATTTGAATCAGCGCGCCGCGCGCGGACAGCGATTGGCGGATGATCTCGGCGCGCTCCATTTGCGGCAGCAGTCTTTCAATGCTGGCCTGCACCGCATCGAGATAAGCGGCGTCGGGACAGAGCAAAATCGACTGCGCGTCTTCGTCGTGCTCGGCCTGCGAGAATAGATCCATCGCCGTCCAATCGGGGTCGGTCTTGCCGTCGCAGACGATCAAAATTTCCGAAGGTCCGGCGATCATATCGATGCCGACCGTGCCGTAGACCATGCGCTTGGCGGTGGCGACGTAAATATTGCCGGGGCCGACGATCTTGTCCACCGCGGGCACTGTCTCGGTGCCGTAGGCCAGGGCCGCCACGGCGTGCGCGCCGCCGACGGTGAAGACGCGATCCACCTCGGCCAGCGCGGCGGCGGCGAGCACCAGCTCATTCAATTCCCCGCCCGGCGTCGGCACCACCATCACCACCTCGGACACGCCGGCCACCTTGGCGGGTACGGCGTTCATCAACACCGAGGAGGGATAGGCGGCCTTGCCGCCGGGCACGTACAGGCCGACGCGATCCAGCGGCGTGACCTGCTGGCCGAGCACGGTGCCGTCGGCCTCGGTGTAGGTCCACGTCTCTTGCTTTTGATGCTGGTGATAGGCGCGCAGCCGTGCCACTGAGATCTCCAAGGCGGCGCGGGTCGCGGCGGGCAGGCCCTGCAAGGCCTGTTGCAAACGCGCCTTGGGAACGTCCAGCTCGCCTATCGACCGCGCCTGCATGCGGTCGAAGCGGTTGGTATATTCGATCAGCGCCGCATCGCCGCGCTGTTTGACGTTGGCGAGGATCTCTTCCACCGCCTTTACCACCTTGGCGTCGGAGACGCTCTCCCACGCCAGCAAATTTTCCAGGCGCGGCCAGAAATCGGCGGATTGTGAGTCGAGACGTTTAATAGCGATCATTGCCATCCTCCTCCGCGGCCCGGCCTTATTGAGATTGAGCGCCGGCGCGGCGCTGCGCCACGGCCTCGGCCATGCTGCGCACGAAGGCGTTTACACGGGCGTGCTTCATTTTCATCGAGGCCTTGTTGACGATCAAACGCGAGCTGATATCGGCGATGTGTTCCAGAGGCTCCAGCCCATTGGCCTTGAGGGTGTTGCCGGTGTCCACCACATCGACGATGAGATCCGCCAGGCGCACCAGCGGCGCCAGCTCCATGGAACCGTAGAGTTTGATGATCTCCACTTGCTTGCCCTGCTCGGCGAAATAGCGGCGGGTGCACTTGACGTATTTGGTGGCGATGCGCAGACGCGTTTGCCCGCGCGCGGCGGCGGGCGGCCCGGCCAGCATCAAACGGCAGCGGGCGATTTCTAGATCCAAGGGTTCGTAGAGGCCTTCGCCCTCGTACTCCAGCAACACGTCCTTGCCGGTGATGCCCATATCGGCGGCGCCGTATTCCACGTAGGTGGGCACGTCGGAGGCGCGGATAATCACCAGCTTTACATCGTCCTGGTTGGTGTCCAGCACCAGCTTGCGGCTGGTGACGGGGTCGTCGATGGGGACGATGCCCGACGCGGCCAGCAGCGGCAGGGCATCCTTGAAGATGCGGCCCTTGGACACGGCGATGGTGATGGTATTAGTCATGGTGGCGGCGCTGGCGATAGACGAGGACCCGCTAGGATCAATCCGGCACCCGGCGGATATGCGCGCCGAGCTGATGCAGTTTTTCTTCGATGCATTCGTAACCGCGATCGATGTGATAGATACGGTCGACCACGGTATCGCCATCGGCGACCAAACCGGCCAGCACCAGGCTGGCGGAGGCGCGCAGGTCGGTGGCCATCACCGGCGCCCCGGTGAGCCGCGGCACGCCGGCGATGATGGCGGTGTTGCCCTCAACCCGGATGTCGGCGCCCAGACGCTGCAATTCTTGCACGTGCATGAAGCGATTCTCGAACACCGATTCGGAGATCGCGCCCGAACCCTCCGCCACGCTGTTGAGCGCGCAGAACTGCGCTTGCATATCCGTCGGGAAGGCGGGATAGGGCGCGGTATGCACATCGACCGCCTGCGGCCGTTCACCGCGCATATCGAGGGATATCCAATCGGGACCGGTCTCGATGTGCGCGCCCGCCTCGCGCAACTTGGCCAGCACCGCCTCCAAGGTTTCGGGACGCGCATCCTTGACGCGGATGCGGCCGCGGCTCAGGGCGGCGCCCACCAAATAGGTGCCGGTCTCGATGCGGTCGGGCAAGATGCTGTACTGCGTGCCGTGCAGCCGGTCCACGCCCTCGATGGTGACGGTGGCCGTGCCCGCGCCGCTCACCCGCGCGCCCATGGCGTTCAAACAATTGGCCAGATCCACCACCTCCGGTTCACGCGCGGCGTTTTCGAGCACGGTCGTGCCCTCGGCCAGCGCGGCGGCCATCATGATATTTTCGGTGCCGGTGACGGTAACGATGTCGAAGAAGATGCGTGCGCCTTTGAGGCGTTTGGCCTTGGCGTGAATGTAACCGCCCTCGACGCGAATGTCGGCGCCCATGGCCTCCAAACCGGCGATGTGCAGGTTCACCGGCCGCGAACCGATGGCGCAGCCGCCGGGCAGGGACACCACCGCCTCGCCATAGCGGCTGAGCAGCGGACCGAGCACCAAGATCGAGGCGCGCATGGTCTTCACCAATTCATAGGGCGCGACGCATTCTTTAATGGTGGTGGCGTCCACTTCCACCCCCATCTTCTCGTCCACCACCAGCTGCACGCCCATGCGGCCAAGCAGGCCCATGGTGGTGGTGATGTCGTGCAGATGGGGGATGTTGCGCACCACCACCGGCTCGTCGGCCAGCAGGGTGGCGGCCAAAATAGGCAGGGCGGCGTTCTTCGCGCCGGAAATGCGAATCTCGCCGTTGAGAGGCGCCCCGCCGGTAATGATTAGTTTGTCCATGAAGCGTTCATTCAAAAATTAGGGGATAGGTATTGGCCAGTGGGCCTTGCGAGCAAGGCCGCCTCAATGGCGCGCGCCGGTCATTTCTGGATTTTTTCCCACTGCTCCCGGGTGTAGGTGCGCATGGATAAGGCATGAATTTCGCCGCCCATTTTGTCACCCAAGGTGGCGTACACCATGCGGTGCTGCTCCAGCAAACCTTTTCCGCCGAAGGCGTCATCGACCACTATCGCCTCGAAATGGCGGCCGTCGCCGGTCACCGACACCTGGCTGTCAGGCATGCCCCGTTCGATCATCGCTTGAATGTCTTCGCACTGCATGAGTTTAAAATTTAAGTAGTAAGTGTAAATTCCGCTCCAGCGGACGCCGCCGGACGTGACAGCATACCCGCTCCCCCGCGTTATTGTAAGTATTAATGCGCCGCGGGCGTCAGCGGCAGCAACGCTTCCAAACCCGTCACCCGCGCGATGGCGAGAATTTGCGCCGGCACATGCTCGAAGCTCACCCGCGCGCCCCGCTGCCGCGCAAGGCGCAGCCATTCGATGAGCAGGGCGATGCCCGCGCTGTCGGCGCGGCTGATCCCGGCCAGATCGAAACGCAGCACTTCCCGGGCCGCGAAGAGATTTTGCGTGTCGCGCCAGGCATCAGGCACGGTCTCGAAGCTCAGTTCACCGGACAGGGCATAAGCGCCCTCGCCGCGCGGATCGACGCGCAGCACGCTCACTTCACGCCGTCCCGCTCATTGCGCTCGGCCAGCACGGTGATGAGTTTGTCCAAGCCATCTTGGCGGATTTGCGAGGCGAAGGTGGAACGGTAATTAGTCACCAGACTGACGCCGTCGATGGTCACGTCGATCACCTTCCATTCTTTCTCGTTGAGGACCAAGTCATAGTCGATGGGTATGGGAAAGCCACCCGGCTGATCCACCTCGGTGCGCACCTTCACCTGGGTGTCTTGCGGCGAGGGCCGCATGGGCAGATAGGAAATCTTGCTGTCACTGTATTCCGACAAGGATTTGGCATAAGTGCGCACCAGCAGCGTGCGGAATTGCGCCACGAATTTTTCCTTTTGCACCGGCGTCGCGGCACGCCAGTACTTACCCAGCACCCAGCTCGACATCCGCTCGAAGTCAAAATGCGGAATAATAACTTGATTCACCAAATCATAAATACGCTCGGGGTGCTGCTCTAGAACCTGGCGTTCATCGCGCAATTTCGCCAGCATTTGTTCCGCGGTCTGCTGCACCAGTTCTTGCGGCGGCTGAGTGGCGGCCATCACCCCGGCCCCGCCCCAGGCCAGCAGACTCAGGCCCGCGCCCAGCAGTAAACCCTTAAGCCAAGTTTTCATTGATTCTCTCCCGTGGCATTGAGTAACTGCGCCACGTGCATATTGTAATCGAAGACGGTACGTAAATAATCGGTGTGCGCCAACACATAGCCTTGCAACGCGCCCACGACTTTATCGCCCTTTTCCATGCCCGCCTCGAAATCGGCGAAGCTGGAAATCATCCAGCGTCTCGCGGCGCGGCTGGCCTCGGCCAGCTTAGCCACCGCCTCGTGATGGGCGCGCACTTGGTGATACTGTTCCGCCACTTGAAAAGGGATACCTTCACGGGCAAAAGCCGACTTGGCGATCATGGCGTTCAACTCAGCCTCGGCCCGCGCCACTTGAGCCGTTTGCACCCCGCCGGTCCAGTCCCATTGAATGCCCAGCACCGGGCTCAGACCCACGTCATTGAAGGGATCGGATATATAGGGATTATCGAGCCGGTCGCGATTGGGCGAAAACGACAAGACCCCCGCGGCCCCGGCGTAAACATTCGGACGGCCGTTGGCCTTATTGGCCGCCACCAAGGCGCGCCGCGCCCGCAGACCCGCCTCGACCTGGGCCATCTCCGGACGATTGGCGCGCGCCCGCAGCTGCAATTCATCCAGATTCAATTCCGGCAGGGCCCGCGCCGAAAGGCCGCGGTCCGCCACCTCCAGCTCCGCGCCTAAACCCGCGCCGGTCAAGACCCTCAAGCCATCGAGGGCGATATTTTCCAGCGCCGCGGCCTGGGCAAGGTACTTGCCTATCAAGGCCGAACCGGCCTGCAAAGCGAAGAGATCGGACTGGCGGATGTCGCGTTCGCCATCACTCAGCCATTCCTCCACCTGCGAGATGGCGCCGTCCACCCGGCCGCGCACGTCATCCAACAGCAAGCGGGCGTCGCGGGCGGCAAGATAGCCATAATAAGCGCGCTTGACCTCCAGCACGGTTTCACCGCGGCGTAAGCGCACATCGCCGCGCTTCACATCCACGCTGGCGCGGGCGGCGTCGGCGTAATTTTCGATCTTGCCGAAGGTGTAGAGCGGTTTAATCAAGGACAGTTTGAAATAGGTCCACAGCGAAAAACCATCGGGGTCGTAGCGGTCGGAGCGCACCGTGCACGCCCCGGGCGCGCAGCCGCCGTTTTCAAAAAAACCACCCTTCACGCCCGGCGCCATGCCCAAGAAGGCGTTGGCGTCTATATTCCAATCACCATGCGCCTGCGCCTCATCCACCAAGGTGCGCGCGGCTTCGACGAGGTGCTCCATCTCCTCGATGCGTGGATCGTGATCGAGCGCCCGCGCCACGGCCTGGTCCAGATCAATACTATCCGCCCGCGCCGCGCCCAGGCTCGCCGTTAATAAAAACACGAACGCTAAACCGCCGCGGCTCACTTCGACACCCCCTCCGAGGCCTTGCTGAACAAGACCCGGCCGATGACCTGCTCAAGGATTAAGGCCGATTGGCTCAAGGTGATGCGATCACCTTCTTTCAGATTCGTCTCCGCGCCGCCCGGCTCCAGCGCCACATATTGCTCTCCGAGCAAACCGGAGGTGAAGATGCTGGCACTACTATCGGCGGGCAGCTTGACCCCGGGATTGAGCTTGAGAGTGACCACCGCCTCGAACAACTGGTCATCGAAACCAATGGCGGCCACCCGGCCCACGCGCACGCCGGCCACGGTCACGGGTGAGCGCACTTTTAAACCACCCGCATTTTCGAAGTACACCTGCACCTCGTAGCCGTCTTGGTCATTGAGCGCGGAGATATTGCTCACCTTCATGGCGAGCATGAACAGCGCCGCGAACCCCAAGGCCACGAACACCCCCACCATAATCTCCGTCGTCGTCGATTGTTTCATAGCTTTATTCACCAAACATTAAGGCGGTCAACACGAAATCCAAGCCCAGTACCGCCAAGGCGGTATGCACCACGGTGCGGGTGGTGGCGCGGCTCACGCCCTCGGAGGTCGGCACCGCGTCATAGCCTTCGTACACCGCGATCCAACTCGCGACGAAACCGAAGGCCACGCTTTTAATCACACCATTCATCACATCGTCGTACAAGTCTACCCGCGCCTGCATCTGCGACCAAAACGCGCCCTCATCCACCCCGAGCAGACCGACGCCGACGAAATAGCCACCGACTACGCCGATCGCGCTGAAAATCGCCGCCAGCAAGGGCATCGCGATGACGCCGGCGGCAAAACGCGGCGCAATCACGCGCCGCAGCGGGTCCACCGCCATCATCTCCATGCCGGAGAGTTGCTCGGTGGCCTTCATCAAACCGATCTCGGCGGTGAGCGCCGAACCGGCGCGGCCGCCGAACAATAATGCCGTGACCACCGGCCCCAATTCGCGCACCAGTGACAAGGCCACCATCACCCCCAAGGACTCGGCGGCGCCGAAATCCGCGAGGGTATTGTAACCTTGCAGCCCCAGCACCATACCGACGAACAGCCCGGAGACCACGATGATGACCAGCGACAACACGCCCACGGAATAAAGCTGCTGAATCACCAGCCGCGGCCGCAGCAACAAGCCCGGCACCCCCGCCAAGATTTGCAACAAAAATAAATGGCCGCGCCCCAGCCGCTCGAAAAACGAGAGGGCCGCACGGCCGAGACGCGCCAGCCCACCGGTCATCAGCCTTGTCCCGCCAAAAGGTCCTCGGCGTAATCCGGCGCCGGATAATGAAAAGGCACGGGCCCATCGGGCAGACCCTGCATGAATTGCCGCACCCATTCCGAATCACTGTTCATTAAATTCTGTGGCGCGCCCTGCCCCACGACCTTACCGCCGGACAAGACGTAAATGTAGTCGGAGATGGAAGCGGTTTCTTGCACATCATGCGACACGATAATGCTGGTCACGCCCAAGGCCTCGTTAATTTTGTGGATCAACTCCACCACCGCGCCCTTGGAAATGGGGTCAAGTCCGGTGAAGGGCTCATCATACATAATCATCATCGGGTCCAGCGCAATGGCCCGCGCCAGCGCCACCCGCCGCGCCATACCGCCGGACAATTCACTGGGCGACATATCCCGCGCGCCGCGCAAACCGACGGCCTCCAATTTCATCAACACCAAATCGCGGATCATCACCTCGGACAGACGGGTATGCTCGCGCAAGGGAAAGGCGACGTTGTCGAACACATTGATGTCCGTGAGCAAGGCCCCGCTCTGAAACAACATACCCATGCGCTTACGCAAGTCATAAAGTTCGCGGCGGCGCAGCGCATGCACGTCTTGGCCGTCAACCAGCACCCGCCCCGCTTGCGGCCGCAGCTGCCCGCCGATCAATCGCAACAACGTGGTTTTGCCGGTGCCGCTGGGCCCCATGATGGCGGTGATCTTGCCGCGCGGAATGTCGATATCCACGCCGTCAAAAATCATGCGCGATCCGCGCGTGAAACGCAGACCCCGTATCTCCACTAAAGATTGTGCTTCACGACCTTGTGACATGATAACTTGCAGTTCTTGTTAAGCCCGGCGTACCACTCCCGCATACGGCACGCGCGGGCAGGCGCCAAGGATAACCCGGATGCCACCCGCCACGCCATGGCGTAGGCCCGCACAAGACGATATGCGACAATCGCTTGACGATAGGCATCACCACCGCCCGCGGGAGGCTACATGGCTTATTTCACCAAACGCTATCACCCGCCCGGCACCCCGCCGGGCACGCTGGTGTCACACCCGCCAACAGCTCACCCGCTGCGCCTGCGGCTCATCGACTACACCGCCGACGGCATCAGCGAAGAAGACGACGTCACCCCCGCCCATTGCCAGACTTCGCTACAGCGAAAAACCATCAGCTGGATTCACGTCCATGGCCAAGCCACGCCCGAGGTCATGCGTGAATTGGGCGAGACCTTCGGTCTCCATCCCCTGGCTCTGGAAGACGTGCTCAACAGCGGCCAGCGCCCCAAACTCGACAGCCACGATCACCAGCTCTTCATCGTCATGAGTCTGCCGGCATGGCGCGACGGCGATTTAAGCACGGAACAGATCAGCCTGTTTCTCGGTGAAGACTACCTCATTAGTTTTCACAATGGCGACAGCGATCCTTTCGACCCACTGCGCCAACGTCTGCGCGGCGGCGGCCGCATGCGCGCCCGCGGCGCGGATTATTTGCTCTATTCGCTGCTGGACTTGATCATCGACCAAGGCTTTCCCATCTTGGAAACCCTCGGCGAACAGATCGAAGAACTGGAAGAAACGCTACTCGACTCCCCCGGCAAAAAAACCTTGGGGCAAATTCACCAATTCAAACGCGACCTGCTGCTGCTGCGCCGCATGCTGTGGCCGCAACGCGAGGTGCTCAACCAATTACTCCGGGAAGAACAAGCCCTCATTCACGAAGAGACCAAACCTTATCTGCGCGACTGCTACGACCACACCATCCAAATCATGGACCTGTTCGAAACCTATCGCGACATGAGCGCCAGCATGCTCGATATTTATCTTTCCAGCACCAGCCAGCGCCTCAACGAGATTATGCGGGTGCTGACGGTAATGGCCACGCTGTTCATCCCGCCGACGTTTTTAGTGGGCGTGTACGGCATGAACTTCGCCAACCCCGACAGCCCCTGGGCCATGCCCGAGCTGCACAGCTATTACGGCTATCCGCTGGTGTGGCTGGTGATCCTCGTCATGATCGGCGGCCTGCTGCTGTTCTTCAAACGGCGCGGCTGGTTTTAATCGGCGTCTCATTGCCAGAATGCAAAGCACTAGGCGTATCCTGCAATGGCATCGGCCCGCGCAACCTCACCAGCTCAACTCCTCGCGTGTAATAACCCACGGGTCGCTCAGCAAGCCCGCCGCGTTGGCCTGTGACACCATGGAACGCGCGGTAAAAACACCGCCACCGGTGTAAAAATCATTCCAAGTGCAAAAGAGCGAGGCGCGCGGGCTGCGCTGCTGAATGCCGGTAATCATGATCGTATTATCCCAACTGCCATCACGCACGCTTTGCGAGCCGGCTTGGGGAAAACCGTAGATTTTCGGGTAACGCCGGAACAGCGCGTTGAGGTCATAGGGCAAGGCCCAATCGTCGTCGTAGAAATTGTGGCCCATTAGATCAACCACATCATCCCCAGGATAATAGTAATCCGCGGGCACCACGGCGTGGGCGACGCTGTCGCCCTCATACACCCAAATGAGATTTTTCAAGTTACGTGTATTGGTGAAGTAATCGTGCATATGACGCCACACGGCGATCCAGGCATCACGTGGCTGGCGGCTGTGCCAGTGCGCACCGTTATTCATTTCCGAATTTGGGCGCCACAGCACCACCACGCCCGCTTGTTGCAATTCATCGAGACCGTCGGCGATTTGATCGAGCCAATCCAGCCAAACGGCATTGGCCGCGGTGTTGGCGGCAAGCTTAGCCGGATCGCCGGCGGCGGGATTCAGCAGCCCCACCAGATCGACATGCACACCACCGGCGGGAGAACTATTGACTAACGTCCAAGGATCGAAAGGCTGGTACTTGATGAGGACCAAGCCCCCCGTTGCGGCCCAATCCAGGGCCTGCGTGTTAACGGCATTGATCTGCAACGGCCCTATACTCGCATCCCCCCCTTCGTACTGCATGCTGAGGATGCCCGGCCATTTACCGGTCTGATCGAAGAGCGCCTGCACATTACTGGTGAACTCTCCACTTACTCCACCTAGCGAAGTCTGACCTGTAAGATGCTGGCCGCTGATCACGCGCTTGCTGGCTTGACTCGGCAATAAGGCCAGATACCGGACAAGAGCGAGCACTTGCGCCGTGGCGCCGCCGGCACTCGGCACCCCTGGCAGGGAAGTGGAATTCAGTGGATCCGTCGCGGCCCAGAATTCTTGGTGGTTGGTAAAGCCGTCGGCATCGGCATCCTGCGCGGCATCGGCCATATTGGGATCCAGCTTGCCAGTCAGGGCATATTGAGTTTCCCAGCCATCGGATAAGCCGTCATTGTCGCGATCGGGATTACTTGCTTCGTTGACGGCCTCATCCACATCGGGTAAGCCGTCGGCGTCGGCATCACGCTGAATACGCACATCATCGAGCGTGAACCCCGGATAGGCCAACTCGACGGGTTGGCCTATATTGAATTCCAACATAGCGGCCGTGAGCGCGCCGTTCCACGCCAGCGTGGTCGTGCCGCTGACCTCCACCCACACATTCGCCGCCCGCACTACTTGCTCGGCGAGGATCTGATTGGCCGTGGACGAGGCGCCACCGCTACTGCTGGTCAGATTAATCGACAAACGCGCCATGCCAGGCGCGTCGAGCTTAATCCAAAAACGCGATGTCACCGGCGTGCCATTGGCATTGGCGAGAAAGCTCGAAAAAACATTTTGTCCGGGCGCATGATAGAGCTGCGCGCGATTGGTAACGCGCACGGCGTTAACATTATCCACGGCATCGCTGACAATGGCGTAAGTCACGCCAGACCCCGAGCCGAGCTGCGACCAGCCGCTCAATCCCTGCTCAAAGGAACCATTGCCGCCCAGTGAAGGTAGCAAAGCACCGGTGACCAACAGCGTGTAATCTTTCGCCGTAATCACTCCGGTGCCATCAGTCACCTGCACCGTGAAGGCAAACGCCCCGGCGGCGGACGGCGTGCCGCTCAATGATCCGCCCGCGCTCAAGCTCATACCCGCGGGCAAACCGCCGCCCACCAGACTCCATGCATACGGAGACAAACCGCCCGCCACGCCGAAATCCAGAGAATAAACCGCGCCCACTGAGGCGACCGCCAAGGGCGAGGCCGTCACGATGGTCTGCGCCGCGAGCACCAGCAAATCAAAACTCAGGCCGCGGCTCTGACTGCCATCAGAGGCAAGCACAGCGAGTGAATAGCTTGCGGGCAACACATTCGCGGGCACAGGCAACAAGATCGTGCCCTCATTAGCCGCGTCAGCAATCACACCACCGCCGCTCATGCCCTGCGCATTAGCGGCGATGCTCAAACTGAGGCCGGCCGCATGCGCGCCGGTCCGCGATACGCTCACTGTCACGGCAACTTGCTGGCCTGCTTGAACAGGGGAGGCTTGAATAACGGATACACTGAAATCAGGCGCTGGCGCCTGCTGGATGGGTGAAGGTGAATCAAGCACGCCAGAACCAGAATCAGCCGGGTTATCGTACGGCAAAATTGGCGTAAGAGGCACGGTTGATGACTCGGGACTACCGCCGCCACAGGCGGCTATCAATAGAACGATGGAAAACAGTGAACCGCGGCCTATAAACGAGATGTTACTTGTTTTCATTGGCGGCCATCACTTTCACAGATTCAGCGCACACCTCCCTACCCTTGCTGTTTGGCTATCGGCCGCCGCGGGCCTCATGACAAGACCATACGGTAAAAGAATATTTGAAATGTGATGGATTACCGCTTACGCACACCCTCACGCCGCGCCGCCGCACGCAAAAGACCGCATAAGACAGACGAGCTTTTCGAATAACTAGCTTCAGCGGCACCGAAACGTGAAAGACCTATCTGACAAGCATGACACCGTGCTCTAAGTGGGCCCGCGATCCGGGTGCGAGCGCGCCCAGCCACAGGCCAGCCAGCCAAAAATTGCGCCCACGATCAACAAGGCGAAAACCAGCAAGACTCGCGACATGGTCAACGACCAAAAGAAAATTTTTATTTCCACAACTTCCGTATTCTGCATGGTAAATACCATCACTAGCGCCGCCAAAATCAAACCCGCCACCAATTTGGCTTTCTTTAAATTATCCTCCGGCATACTCACCCCCGTGATTCAGGTACCCGCTATGGTCATCGTCTCCAGCAACACCGAACCCGTGCGCACATTGCCGCGCAAATCCACGTCATTCGCCACGGCGACGATGCCGCGCAGCATCTGGCGCAGATTGCCCGCCACGGTGATCTCCTCCACCGGGTATTTCAGCTCGCCGCCTTCCACCCAAAAACCGGCTGCGCCGCGCGAATAATCGCCGGTGACGAGGTTCACGCCCATGCCCATCAGCTCGGTGACCAGCAGGCCCGTATCCATTTGTTTGAGCACGCCCGCAAAATCCAGCGCGCCCGGCTCGATGGTGAGATTGTGCACCCCGCCCGCATTGGCCGTGGTCCGCATGCCCAGCTTGCGCGCGGCGTAACTGTCCAGCACATAACCTTGCACCACGCCGCCGCTGACGATATCGCGCGCGCGCGTCGCCACGCCTTCGCTGTCGAAGGGCGCGCTGCCCAAGGCCTTGGGCAAATGCGGCTGCTCGTGAATGCGAATAAAACCGGGAAACACCTGCTGCCCCAAGCTGTCGAGCAAGAACGACGATTTGCGGTACAGGCTCTCGCCGCGTATCGCGCGAATGAATTGCGAAAACAATCCCCCGGCCATCTCGGGCGCGAACAACACCGGCGCCTGCCGCGTCGACAGCCGTTGACCGCCAAGGCGGCGCACCGTGCGCTCGCCCGCGCGCGCGCCCACTTTGCGCGCGGCCTCCAGCTCCGCGCTGTCGCGCGCGACGGAATACCAATAGTCACGCTGCATGCCGTGACCGTCCTCGGCGATCACCGCGCAATTCACGCTGTGGCGCGAACTGGGATAGGCGCCGAGAAAGCCGTGACTATTGCCGTAGACGCGATAACCGGCATGACTGCTGACAGTGGCACCCTCGGAATTAGTGATACGTTTATCCACCTCGCGCGCCGCCGCCTCGCATTCCTGCGCCAGCTCAATCGCGCGCTCCGCCGGCAAATCCCAGGGGTGATGCAAATCTAAATCGGGGATGTCGCGCGCCATCAGCGCCGCGTCGGCCAGACCCGCGCTCTCATCCGCGGCGGTGTATTTGGCGATATCGCAGGCCGCGCGCACGGTCTCTTCGATCGCTTGTGGCGAATAATCCGAGGTGCTCGCCGAGCCTTTGCGCTGACCGAAGTACACCGTCACGCCGAGACCTTTATCGCGGTTGTGCTCCACGGTCTCCACCTCGCCGAGACGCACCGTCACCGACAAACCGCTCTCGGCGCTCACCCCCGCCTCCGCCGCGCTGGCGCCCTGGCGCTGCGCCTGGTCGAGAATGGCGGCCACCACGGCCTGAAGTTCCTGATGCTTTTGCGCCGGCTGTTTGTCCATGTGTTTGTCCCGTGTTGCGATACGATGAATGACGCGCGCGCCGCGCGCGTCTCACGAATAGCGGCTAGTGTAACCGAAGCCGCGGCGCCATGGTTTAAGCGGATTTAATTGGCACGGCAGCGAATAACTTCATCCTGAAGTTTTCAGCGCATGGAGCACGAAAAACGGACTGGCCCTCTCCCGCATTGCCCGTGGCTTTCATCCATTGAAAATGGCGGCGCGAAACGAAAATCCGCCGCTCAAGCGGGCGCGGGAATCGCGGGCAACCAAAAAGAGACGAGCCAAAACACGGCCGCCGCCACGTGTATCAAAATTGCCGCCGCGGGCACCCCTTTATTGAGATGCCGCGGCCGCAGCGCCCAATGTGAATCGGGCCGCAGCCGCAGCGCCGCCTTGCCGAAGGCGGTGAGATAGCCATTCAACGTGACTTCGATCCAGCCGAAAGCCAGCGCGGCGATCAAACCGAACATCCGTATGGCATAGCCCACCTGCGGCGGCGCTTGCAGCGGCTCCTTGCCGTAAAGCGCGGCGATGAGAAACCCGGTTATGGCGATGAACACCCCGAGAATGGCGTAACGCAAATTGCTGTAATGACGCAGACTGGCGAGCACCTCGCCGTACTCCGCCTCATCCGCCGCCCGCCGCCGCGCCCGTCTGTGAATAAAGGCCAAACCGGCCCGCCGCGCTTTCATCTGCATGCCCCCGTGCGCCGGTTATACCGGATATATTCCCGGATAAATTCAAAGATGCAACCATCATTATAGGGCGAGACACCGGCGGATAAACCGCCGCGTCCAGAATCCCTTTGAAACTCCGCCCGCCCTCATCTACTATCCTCGCCCTATGAACGACGACTACGACGACATCCCCGAGACCAAAAGCAAATCGCAGTCCAAACGCGAGGCCAGCGCCGCCCAAGATCTGGGCCGCGGCCTGGTAGAAATGCCCGCCTCGCGTTTCAAAGCCATCATGGCCAAACTGGACTTGCCCGACAATCTGACCGCGGCCCTCGCCGAGTGCCGCGGCATCACCGCCCACGGCGGCCGCCGCCGTCAACTGCAATACATCGGCAAACTCATGCGCGGCATCGACACCGCGCCCCTCGAACAGGCCATCGCCGCGCTCGAAGGAAAAGACCGCGCCAGCGCCGCCGCCCTGCATCAACTCGAACGCTGGCGCGAACGCCTCATCGAAGAAGGCGACACCGCCCTCACCGAATTACTCAATGACCACCCCAGTGGCGACCGCCAACACCTGCGCCAACTCGTCACTAAAGCACGCAAGGAACGCGACGCGGGCCAGCCGCCCGCGGCGGCACGGGCCTTGTTTAAAGTGTTAAAGGGGATGATGGCGAGCGAAGATGATGAAGATGGTAATGAACAAGGCGGGGAAGATTAACGACGCGGCGGGATGAGATGGCGGCATAGCAAGCCGCGCTTGTCCAAAATCCGCTTGCTCCAGCAAGCGCGCCTATAAACCCCTCCCGCATTGCAAGACCCGGAAACACTTGTTGCGACATGTGAAGGATGCATGCATCTATCCGGCCTATTGGCGAGCCATTGGCTGGGCTCTGACCATAATAAAATCCGCGCACCGGCTTCCAAATAGTCTGCCGGCCATGGTGATGTCACTGCCCTGGCCGCTACGCTTCGGCGGTGTGGCGCCGCACGGTGCGGCCCCCGTGAAATCGTCCGCATGCGCACGGGGGCATTGCCGCCTTTGCGGATACCGCGCCAACGAGGGAGATACGGCAGTGCGGAACACCTCACTTAATTGCGCCCTGCGCGCGCTGCTTACCCGCTATCAACCAATCAGGTTCAGCGGCCCGTCACGTGTCGGCGAAACTTACACACCGCCCTGCGCGCCGCAGCAATGACTACTTAACTCACGGCTTTAATTGTCATTTAATAAATTGGCGCACAACTTGCCCTTGCCCCCTGCAATAAGCAGCTTAGGCCCTGCACTGTCTAGCCCATCTACTTAAAGTGAGTCTTTCGAATATGAACATTCTCTCAAGTCAAACAGCTTTTCGCACGCTCGCGGCCGCCACCTTGACCCTAGCCAGCTTTGCCGCCAGCGGCGCCACGATTTACTGGACGGACTGGACCACCAGCTCCAGCGCCGGCGGCTTCACCGGGATGGGCGCCATCACCACACCGACATCAACGGTAGATGTGACCTACAACAACCCCCAAGGCATCGCCTTTTTCCAGGCCAGCGGCGGCATTGATTATTATCAGAACAGCGGCGGCGGCCGTAATGATGCGACCTCGCCCTATACCAGCGCCCTGGTCGATAACAGCCCCACCGGCAGCGACATCGTTGCCCTCAACCGTGCGGGCAATCAAACCCTGTCGTTTTCACAGACCATCGCCAACCCGGTATTCTCTTATGTCAGTCTCAACGGCAACGGCTACGGTTTCGACCAGGATTTTGAGATTCTGAGCTTCGGCCATCCGAGTGACGGCAACAGCTGCGGTTACTGGGGCTGCGGCACCTCCAGCAAAAACGTCGTCGACTTGGGCGGCGGCAATTTCGAATATCAACTGCTGGGCACGGGCGAACCCCACGGCACCATCCGCTTCACCGGCGCCTTCGACACCGTGTCCTGGCGCAGCCTGAGCAATGAACATTGGAACGGTTTCACCGTTGGCGTGCAAGGCACGGCCGGAGAAATTTTCCCCGACAACGGCACCGTGCCCGAGCCTTCCACTTTTGCCCTGCTAGGCGTCGCCCTGGCGGGAATGGGTTTCATGCGTAGGAAAAATCAAGCGTAAGTAATATACGCGGCAAGAAAAAAAGCCCCGGCAGTGCCGGGGCTTTTTTTATGGTTCACCTATTAACGAAATTAACAAAACCGCCGCGTGTTGCTAAACGCATCCAGCGACGCTATTCAATGCTGAGCGCGGACGCCGAATCCGCCCGCATTAAAAAACTTACTCGCCCGTGCCGCCGACGGTAAGCCCGTCGATGCGCAGGGTCGGCTGACCCACGCCCACCGGCACGCTCTGGCCTTCCTTGCCGCAGGTGCCGACACCGGCGTCGAGCTGCAAATCATTACCCACCATGCTCACGCGCGTCAGCACATCGGGGCCGTTACCGACCAAGGTCGCGCCTTTCACCGGGTGAGTGATCTTGCCGTTCTCGATCATATAGGCCTCGCTGGCGGAGAACACGAACTTGCCCGAGGTGATATCGACTTGGCCGCCACCGAAATTCACGGCGTATAAACCTTTTTCCACCGAGGCGATGATCTCTTGCGGATCGCTGTCGCCGGCGAGCATATAGGTGTTGGTCATGCGCGGCATGGGCAAATGGGCAAAGGATTCGCGGCGGCCGTTGCCGGTGGAGGACACGCCCATCAAGCGCGCGTTCATCTTGTCTTGCAGATACCCTTTCAACACCCCGTTTTCGATGAGCACGGTGCATTGACTCGGCGTGCCTTCGTCGTCGATGTTGAGCGAGCCGCGGCGGCTCTGCAGGGTGCCGTCGTCCACCACCGTGCACAGTGGCGAGGCCACGCGTTCGCCGACGCGGCCGGAAAAGGCGGAGCTGCCCTTGCGGTTGAAATCTCCCTCCAGACCGTGGCCCACGGCCTCGTGCAGCAACACCCCGGGCCAGCCGGGGCCGAGCACCACGGTCATGGTCCCCGCGGGCGCGTCGCGCGCCTCGAGATTCACCAGCGCCTGGCGCACCGCCTCGCGCGCGTAACCGAGACCACGCTCTTGATCGAGGAAAAAATCATAGGCGAGCCGCGCGCCGCCGCCGGCCGAACCCTGTTCGCGGCGGCCCTTGTCTTCGGCGACGACGCTGACATTCAAGCGCACCAGCGGCCGCACGTCGGCGGCGTAGGTGCCGTCACTGGCGGCGACCATCACCACATCGTGCACGGCGGCAAGGCTCACCATCACCTGCTTGACGCGCGGATCGATGCGCCGCGCCTCGGCGTCCAGCGATTGCAGCAGCGCCACCTTGTCCTCGGCCTTGAGCGTGTCGATGGGATCGACCGCTTGATACAAGGCTTGCCTGCCGCCGCGCGACCAAGCCTGCACCCGGCCGGTCTGGCCGGCGCGAGCGATGGCGCGCGCGGCGCCGGCGGCCTTGCTGAGCGCGGGCATGAGGATTTCATCGGAGTAGGCGAAGCCGCTCTTCTCGCCGCTGACCGCGCGCACGCCGACGCCGCGCTCGATGCTGTGGCTGCCGCTCTTGACGATGCCGTCCTCCAAACCCCAGGATTCGTGGCGGCTGCTTTGAAAATACAGATCGGCGCTGTCGATCTCATGGCTCATGAGTTCATGCAGCACGCGTTCGAGGTCGCCCTCGGCCAAACCGGCCGGGGCGAGAATGAGGTTGCTGGCTAAATCGAGGGGTGTGCTCATGCGGATTCCCGTGCGAAGTTCACTGAAAAAAACCGGTGCGCCGTCCGGATACGGAACGGCGCGGAATGCGGACAAGCCTAACATATTCCCCCGCCGCCCCCCCCACGCGGCGCGCGCTGACTGGCCATGGCCTTCAATAACAGCACCGCTCGCTCTAAAGAGGCGGGGAGAAACATCCATATATTTCCCCTCCTTTCCAAGGAGGGGTAGCGGCGATAGCCGACGGGGTGGCTTACCTTTCCAAATAGCGGTGAGCGCGCAGCGGACGGGGTTATCAACCTTAAAAACCAAATTCCGTGCCGCGACCCCACCACCCCGCCCCTACGGGGCACCCCTCCTCGATGAGGAGGGGAGAAACAGCGATAATCCCCCCTCCTTTCCAAGGAGGGGTGGCGACGCAAACCGGCAAGGTGTTTGCGCCGCCGCGCGCGGCTTTATCAACCTGGCACTTAGTCTTTTATTTTGCCTCGGGCAGACTGCAGCGCAGACGTTGATGTTCGATGGCGGGAAAATTGCGGCGGATGGCGCGCAGCCGTGCTTGTTCGATATCGGCGCTGACCACGCCCGAGCCGCGCGGCAGACGGTCGAGCACCAAGCCCCAGGGATCGACGATCATGCTATCGCCGTGGGTCTCGCGGCCGTTGGCGTGATAACCGCCCTGCGCCGCGGCCACGACGTAGCAAAGATTTTCCACGGCGCGCGCGCGCGTCAGAATTTCCCAATGCGCCATGCCGGTGACGGCGGTGAAGGCCGAGGGCACGGCCAGCACCTCCATGCCTTGCGCGAGCATGGCGCGAAAGAGTTCGGGGAAACGCAGGTCGTAACACACCGCCAGACCCAATTTACCGAAGGGCGTGTCCACCACGACGATGACCTCGCCCGCTTCGATGGTCTGCGACTCCGCATAATTTTCGCGCGTCTCGCTGATGTGCACGTCGAACATATGCATCTTGTCGTAACGCACCACCCGCCGCCCGCGATTATCCAGCAAGAGACAAGCCGCACGCACTTTATTATCCGCCTGCGCCGCCAGCGGGATAGTACCGCCGACCAGCCAGATGCCGTGTTTGGCGGCCTGATTGGCGAGGAAATCTTGTATGGGTCCTTGACCGTCCTGTTCGCGGATCTTCACCTTGTCCTGCTCGGTGAGACCCATGATGGCGAAATTTTCCGGCAGCACCACCAGTTTGGCGGCGTGATCGCGCACCGCGCGGGTGATGAGGCGGCCGGCCTCGATGAGATTGGCGCTGACATTGGGCCCGGAGGCCATTTGCACGGCGGCGACGCGGCTCATGGCACGGACCTCCCCGCTTTGGCGGCCGCGGCCGGCGCGGCGGACACTGATAAACTCACGCGATTCACTTCACTGGCGGCCGGCTGCACATGAATGCGTTGCGCCTCCACACCCAAGGCCAGCAGCCAGGCGCGTAACTCCGCGGCCCACAGACCGCCTTCTTCACCGGCGGGGTGCAAAATGTTCAGCTCAGCCCGCGGCTCCGCCAGCAGAGCGCGCACCGCCGCGGCCACCGGCGGCATCGCCAAAATGGTTTCGGCCTGACGCGGCACCGCCCATTCCGCCGCGCTCAAAGGCCAGCTTGCGGGCGCGGCCCGCGCGGCGGAGACGCCCGCCGCCAGCAAAACCGCGGCGGCCAACGACCCGCGCCAAACGCGGGACCGGATTACTTCTGAGCTGGCTTGTGTTTCCAACACGCTGGATTCTCCTTATTCGTCACGCTCTACTACTTATTCGAAATTCAAAAACGGGTTTTATGGCTGATTTCCCGGCAGAGCAGCGGCCGCATCACCAGCACGCTCGACCTTCGGCGCCGACCACGGCCCCGTCACGCGATATTCGGCGCGGCCCATGCCGTCGATCTGCGGCTTGAACAAACGCTCCACCAGCAGCATCGCCGCCCCGGTCACCACCCCGCCGGCGATGGCGCCCGCCAGAGGCAGGCCGCCGCTCATATTGGGGGTCACGCTGACGCGTTGATCGTAATCCTCCGCCGCCAAACCCACCCGGCCGCGCGCCGTGATCCGCGCCGCGGGGCCGTCCATGGTCAAGTTATCGGTCAAGGCATTGCCGTTCTCAACAAGAAAATCACCTTCGATCACATCGAAGGCGAAACCCTTCTGAAACAGGTCGCTGAAATCCAAGGTGAGACGGCGCGGCAGGGTTTGAAAACTCAGCAGCCCCAAAATCCGTCCGGCGCCGGGACTCACCTCCAGCATGCGGCCATCCTTAATTTTAAGGGCTATCGTACCTTGCGCGCGCGCCAGGGCGAAGTCCGCTGGCGCGCCCGGCCAGATCAAATCCATGCCGGTATGCATCTTGCCAGCTTTGAGAACATCGGCATACCCCGCGGCACGCAGCGTCTCGCCCGCGTCATCGCTTTCGAAAGACACGGTGAACGCAGAACGCTGCACCTCATCGCGCTGTTCCCAGCGGCCGTAAATATCCGTGCGCTGCAGGGCCGAGCGCCCTGTAAATTCCTCCACCACCATGCCCTGGTCGGCGCGCGCCGTGCGCAGCGACACCTCACCCAAATCCAAATCACCGTAATGAAAACTCGCGGCGTGTAATTGCAGCGGCGGCAAGTCGCGCGGATCAGTCCTATCCTCCGCGCGGACACCCGCGCTGGGCTTGCCCTGCGGCGCGGCCAAATATAAGCGGGCGAAGTCCGCCACCAAGGGCGCGGTCACGGCATCGGGCACACGCAATTTTCCCGCCGCGCGCGGGCTATCGAGCACCGCCTCCCAGGCCGCGTCACGCCGCACCGCCAGCAGCTTGGCATCGGGAAAATGCTGACCCAAGGCCTGCAAGTCCGCGGCAGTGATATCCAGCTCCACTTTAAAGGTCTCAGCCGGGGCCGGAGCCGCTGGAGTTTTTTCCGGCGGCGCCGCGCGCCACACCGCCGCCCACTCAGCGGGCGCAAACTGCGCCAGCGGGCCCCGCAGCCGCAAGCGCCCGTCCTCCGGCAGCTCGGCCGCCGCGCCGCCGAAGCGCACTTCGCCGCGCTGCAGCGCCACCCCGCCG
>CAMYKQ010000032.1 GCA_947259075.1 uncultured Gammaproteobacteria bacterium
GGCGCGGCAACGGCGGGTGCCGCCGTCACGGCGGGCGCGGGAGTGGCCGCGCGCGGCGCGGCTTGTGCCTGTGCTTGTGGAGCGGCTGACGCCACCGGCGCGGCGACGGGCGCCAGCGTGTCGCCGCTAAATACCGGCGGATCGAGCAAGACGGTGTATTCGCGCAACAGACGGCCCGTGGGCCAGCGCAACTGCACGATGAAATCGAGATAGGGTTCGCGTACCGGCTGCGCGGAGGTGACTTCAATCACCGAACTGCCATCGGCACGGCGCACGACGTTGAACACCAAATCACTCAAGGCGGCGGGGCGGTCAATGCCCGCCTGCTGAAATGATTCTTGCGGCGCGAGACGCACCACCGCGCCGTCCAGCTCGGCGGGCTGATCTACGATCAAACGAATTTCGGCGTTGAAAGGTTGATTGAGGCCGGAACGCAGTTCGATTTCACCCAAACCCAGCGCAGACGCTCTTCCGGAAGCCAAGGCTACCGCCAATACTAAAGCCAGCTTGCGCATATTCGAGCGTGTCCCTTTTTTGCTTGTCACCCGTCTACCCTTTGACATCCCGGCCCATCCCTCCTAGCGGCCATCCACTGCTTTGCGCGGTAAAACGCGTCGGATATACGTATCGGTTTGTTCGTCCATTGCTTTAGCGGCATCGAATAGAGGGGGTATCGCTAGCGGCAGTCACCATGTCACCGCCGCGCCGCACGAGCCAACCCCATCTCCTCAATCAGGCTAATCTTGTACCAGAATCTCAGCAATTTGAATACAGTTCAACGCCGCGCCCTTGCGAACATTGTCGGCCACGAGCCACATATCTAAACCCCGTGGATGCGATATATCTTCGCGCAGACGGCCGACATACACCGCGTCACTGCCGGCGGCCTCGCCCGCTGGCGTGGGATAGGCGCCAGCGCGGCGCTCATCCAACAAGCTCACCCCGGGGGCATGCGCCAATAAATTCCGCGCCTCCGCCACCGTGAGTTTGGCGCGCGTCTCCACATGCACCGCCGCGCTGTGGCCGTAAAACACTGGCACCCGCACCGCCGTGGCATTGACCATAATGCGCTCATCACCCATCACCTTGCGCAACTCATCGGCAAGGTGCATTTCTTCATTGGTATAACCATTGTCGGCGTAGTCGCCGATCTGCGGCAACACATTAAAGGCGATCTGCTTGGGGAAGGTTCTGGGTTTGATGCCCGTCATATTGAGCAAGGAGGCGCACTGCCCGGCCAATTCTTCGATGCCGTTCTTCCCCACGCCGGACACCGCTTGCAAGGTACACACGTTGACGCGCTCGACACCCGCCGCGTCATGAATCGGCTTCAACGCCAGCGCGAGCTCGATGGTGGCGCAACTGGGGTTGGCGATAATGCGCCGCGTTTGATGATAAGCGGCGGCCGCGCCGGGATTGACCTCGGGCACCACCAAAGGCACGTCCGCGTCGAAACGGAACTGCGAGGTGCGATCAATGACAATGCAACCCGCCGCCGCGGCGCGCGGCGCATGCCGCGCCGACACCTCCAAACTGGCCACGAAGAATGCCAGCTTGGCGCGCGAAAAATCACAGACCGCCACATCCTCCACCACGACGTAGCGGCCTTTGTATTCCAGCCGCGTACCCACCGCGTTGCGCTGATCCGCTAAATACAGCGTGCCGACGGGGAAGCCGCGCTCTTCCAGCAGCGCCAGCAAAGTTTCACCCACCAGCGTGGTGGCGCCCACCACGATGACATCAACGGGCCCGCTCAGATTAGCGCGCATCAGTGTTCAAGCAGGATGCGTAACATCCGTCGTAAGGGCTCGGCCGCGCCCCACAGCAATTGATCGCCGCAGGTGAAGGCGCCGAGGAATTGCGGCCCCATATTGAGTTTGCGCAAGCGCCCCACGGGCACGGTGAGCGTGCCGGTCACGGCGGCGGGGGTGAGTTCGCGTATGCTGACGTCGCGCTCATTGGGCACGACCTTCACCCAGGCATTGTGCGCCGCGAGCATGGCGTGAATTTCATCCAGCGGCACGTCTTTATTGAGCTTGATGGTGAGCGCTTGGCTGTGGCAACGCATGGCGCCGACGCGCACGCAGATGCCGTCGATGGGAATGGGCCGGCCCTCGCGGCCGAGAATTTTATTGGTCTCCGCCTGCGCCTTCCATTCCTCTTTACTTTGGCCGCTGTCGAGCTGCTTGTCGATCCACGGAATCAGACTGCCCGCCAACGGCACGCCGAAGAACTCCTTCGGATAACTCTCGGAACGGATGTACTCCGCCATCTTGCGGTCAATGTCGAGTATCGCGCTGGCCGGGTCATCCAATTCTTTTTTGACCGCGCCGTGGATGCTGCCCATCTGCTTGATGAGTTCGCGCATATTGTTGGCGCCGGCGCCGGAGGCCGCTTGATAAGTCATGGCGCTCATCCACTCCACCAAGCCGCGCTGATACAGGCCGCCCAGCGCCATCAGCATCAGACTCACGGTGCAATTGCCGCCGATGTAATTCTTCACGCCCTGGGCAAGGCCGCGCTTGATGACGTCGCTGTTCACCGGATCGAGCACGATGATGCTGTCCTGGTCCATGCGCAAGGTCGAAGCGGCGTCGATCCAATAGCCCTTCCAACCGGCGGCGCGCAGCTTGGGATAGATTTCACTGGTGTAGTCACCGCCCTGGCAGGAGATGATGACCTCCATGTTTTTCAGCTCGTCGAGGCTGCGCGCATCCTTGAGCGGCGGCACGTCCTTGCCGATGGCCGGCCCTTTGCCACCCACTTGCGAAGTGGTGAAAAACACCGGATCGATCACCTCGAAATCGCGCTCCGCCTGCATGCGCTGCATCAAGACGGAACCCACCATACCGCGCCAGCCGATCAGTCCTACCCGTTTCATTACTTCGTCCTCGCTAATTCAATGTAGGGTGGGTTAGGCCACCGGCCGTAACCCGCCAATCCGTTGCCAACGGCAACACAATTCATTTCGTTTATTCATTTAATGAGCCGCATCCGGCGACATCATTGGTGGGTTACGGCGCGAAGGCGCGCCTAACCCACCCTACGTTTATTTACACAGCGCCGCGACCACGGCATCACCCATTTCGGCCGTGCCGACTTTTTTCGTACCTTCGGTATAAATATCGCCGGTACGATAGCCCTGCGCCAGCACCTGCTGCACCGCCGCGTCGATGCGACCGGCCAAGGCCTGTTCGTTTAAGGTATAGCGCAACATCATCGCCACGGAAAGAATCGTGGCCAGCGGATTGGCGCTGCCCTTGCCTGCGATGTCCGGCGCCGAACCGTGGATGGGCTCGTACATGCCCTTGTTTTGCTCATCCAACGAGGCCGAAGGCAGCATGCCGATGGAGCCCGTCAACATCGACGCTTCGTCGGAGAGGATGTCGCCGAAGATATTGCCGGTGACGATCACGTCGAACTGTTTGGGTGCGCGCACCAGCTGCATCGCCGCGTTGTCCACGTACATATGGCTCAGCGCCACCTCGGGATACTCTTTACTTACCTCGATCACAACCTCTTTCCACAACTCGCTACACTCCAGCACATTGGCCTTCTCCACCGAGCACAGTTGCTTGCGGCGCTTCATGGCGATGCCGAAGGCGACATGGGCGACGCGCCGCACTTCCGACTCCGAATACACCATGGTGTTGAAACCGACGCGCTCGCCGCCGCGCGTTTCGATACCGCGCGGCTGGCCGAAATAAATATCACCGGTGAGTTCGCGCACGATCATGATGTCCAACCCCGCCACCACCTCGGGCTTCAAAGTCGACGCCGCCGCCAACTCGGGATAGAGCAGCGCGGGACGAAGGTTGGCGAATAAGTTGAGTTCTTTGCGGATGCGCAACAAGCCGCGCTCGGGCCGCTTATCGCGCGGCAGCGTATCGTACTTCGGCCCGCCCACCGCGCCCAGCAACACCGTGTCGGCCTGCCGCGCCAACCGCAACGTCGCCTCGGGCAGCGGATCGCCCGCCGCGTCATAGCCCGCGCCGCCGATGGCCGCCTGCTCGCTCTCGAACTTGAAGCCAAAGCCGCGCAACGCGTGCAACACTTTCAACGCCTCGGCGACGATCTCGGGACCGATGCCGTCGCCGGGCAATACCGCGATTTTTTTAGTCATACCCTCTCCAATTTAATCTCACTCAAGATGCAGGGCGGGTTAGGCCAGAGGCCGTAACCCACCAACTGTCGCGCAGCGACTCCTTGCATCGGGTACAAGGTGCGCCTGACGGCGCTAATTGGCGGGTTACGCTACGCTAACCCACCCTACATTTATTCCCACATTTATTCCAAGAACAACCACGGCGCCTCAACGCGGCGGCGCGCCTCATAAGCCTTAATGTCCCCGGCATGTTGCAGGCTCAAACCGATGTCATCCAGACCATTGAGCAGCTTGTATTTGCGGAATTCGTCGATTTCGAAACCGAATGATTCGCCGCTGGACGTGGTGACGCGTTGCGCCGCCAAATCCACGCTGAGTTGGTAACCAGGCGTGGCCAGCGTCTCGGCGAATAACTTATCCATCACCGCCGCCGGCAGCACGATGGGCAGAATGCCATTGTTGAAACAATTGTTAAAAAAGATATCGGCGTAGCTGGGCGCGATGATGACGCGGAAGCCATAATCGAGCAGGGCCCACGGCGCATGCTCGCGCGAGGAACCGCAGCCGAAGTTCTCACGCGCCAGCAAGATCCGCGCGCCTTGATAACGCGGCTGGTTAAGCACGAATTCGGGATTCACCCGCCGCGTACCGTGATCCATCCCCGGCTCGCCCGGATCGAGATAACGCCAGTCGTCGAACAGCGTCGGCCCGAAGCCGGTGCGGTGAATGGCCTTCAAATACTGCTTGGGAATAATCTGATCGGTGTCGACGTTGGCGCGGTCCAGCGGCGCCACGAGGCCGGTTAAAGTCGTTAGTTTTTCCATCATGCACCTACTAAAATTCTTAAACCACGGAGTTCAATGTAGGGTGGGTTAGCGCAGCGTAACCCACCAAGCCGCGCCGAGAGGCGCTCCTTAAAAAAACAACAAGGAGTCGCTACGCGACGCTAGGGCGGGTTACGGCGCTTTTCCCTCCCCCCATCCCTCTCTCCGCTTGCGGGAGAAGGGGAGTATGCAAAGAGTGAGTTGATCGGCACCTAACCCACCCTGCATTCACTCCCACTCGCGCACATCGACGAAATGGCCCGCCACCGCGGCGGCGGCGGCCATCGCGGGACTCACCAAATGCGTGCGCCCGCCCGCGCCTTGGCGGCCTTCGAAATTGCGGTTCGAGGTCGAGGCGCAACGTTCGCCCGGCTCGAGCCGGTCGGCGTTCATCGCCAGACACATCGAACAGCCCGGCTCACGCCATTCGAAGCCGGCGGCGGTGAAAATCTTGTCCAGCCCTTCCTGCTCGGCCTGCTGTTTCACCAGACCCGAGCCGGGCACGATCAGCACCTGTTTCACATTGGCTGCTTTCTTGCGGCCTTTGGCCACCACGGCGGCGGCGCGCAAATCCTCGATACGCGAATTGGTGCAGGAACCGATGAACACCTTGTCCACCTCGATCGCGGTGATAGGCGTGCCCGCTTGCAGACCCATGTATTTCAGCGCGCGGGCCATGCCCTCGCGTTTCACGGGATCACTCTCGCGCGCCGGATCGGGCACGCGGGCGTCCACCGCCGTCACCATCTCCGGCGAAGTGCCCCAGCTCACTTGCGGCTTGATGCCCGCGGCGGCGATGCGCACGACGCGATCAAACTTCGCATCCGCGTCGCTATGCAATTCGCGCCACGCCATCACCGCTTTTTCCCACAAATCGCCCTTGGGTGCGTAGGTGCGGCCGCGCACGTACTCGACCGTCTTCTCATCCGCCGCCACCATGCCGGCGCGCGCGCCCGCCTCAATGGCCATATTGCAGACTGTCATCCGGCCTTCCACGGACAGCGCGCGTATCGCCTCACCGCCGAACTCGATGGCGTAGCCATTACCACCGGCGGTGCCGATCTCACCGATGATGGCGAGCACGATATCCTTCGCCGTGACGCCGGGGCCGACCGCGCCATCGACGCTCACCAGCATGTTTTTCGATTTTTTCTGCACCAGACATTGGGTGGCCAACGCGTGCTCCACCTCGGAAGTGCCGATGCCGAAGGCCAGCGCGCCCAGCGCGCCGTGCGTCGAGGTGTGCGAATCGCCGCACACCACGGTCATGCCCGGCAGGGTGGCACCCGCCTCGGGGCCGATGACGTGGACGATACCCTGGCGGATGTCGCCCATCTTGAATTCGGTGATGCCGAATTCGTCACAATTGTCATCCAAGGTGTCCACTTGCAGGCGCGAAACGGGGTCGGTAATGCCCTGCGAACGGTCGGTGGTAGGCACGTTGTGATCCGCCGTGGCCAGATTCGCCGTGCGGCGCCACACGTCGCGCCTTGCCAAGCGCAGCCCGTCGAAGGCCTGCGGCGAGGTGACTTCATGCACCAGTTGCCGGTCGATGTAAAGCAAACAACTGCCGTCGTCGTGCTGCCGCACCACGTGGGCATCCCATAATTTGTCGTAAAGCGTTTTGCTCATTGCCACGGTCCTCGCGCTAATGCCTGGCATAGTAGCGCCGGCTTTACCATTACACAAATTCATATTTTTTATGTATTGTATTCTCAAATGGAATCTATTCACCCCCGGCGGACCGAGGCAGCCACATGAACACCACACAGTTGCGGGCCTTTCTCGCGGTGGCGCAAACCGCGTCCTTTTCGCGTGCCGCTGAGCAGCTCCACCTCACCCAGCCCGCGATCAGCAAGCGCATCGCCCAATTGGAAGACGAACTCGACACCCGCCTGCTCGACCGCCTCGGACGGCAAGTCTCGCTCACCGAGGCGGGCCGCGCCTTGTTGCCGCGCGCGCAGCACATCCTCACTGAGATGGAAGACAGCCGCCGCGCCATCCAAAATCTCGCGGGCGCCGTCACTGGCCAGCTGCGTTTGGGCACCAGCCACCACGTCGGCCAGCACCATCTGCCCGCCGTGCTGCGCGACTACAGCGCACGATTTCCTTTGGTGGAATTGGATTTGCATTTCCTCGATTCAGAAACAGGTGGCGAAGCGGTCGCACGCGGCGACTTGGAACTTGCCGTGATCACGTTGCCGATCTCACCGCCGCCAGAATTGGCGGCGATAGCCATCTGGGATGACCCGCTGTGCTTCGTCTGCGGTCACGGGCATGCCTTGGCGCGGGTAAAACAGATCACGGCGCATGAGCTGGCGCGCCATCTCGCGTTACTGCCCGCGCGGCAGACCGTCACCCGGCAAATCTTGGAGACCAGCTTCGCGCCGCTGGGCGCGTCCATCAAAACCAATCTGTCGACCAATTATCTGGAGACCCTCAAGACCATGGCCTCCATCGGCTTGGGCTGGAGCCTGCTGCCGCGCACCTTGATGGACGGCAGCCTGCACGAATTCAAGGTGCGCGGGGTGCGGCTCCGCCGCGAACTCGGCGTGGTGCATCACCATACCCGCACCTTATCCAACGCGGCACGGGAAATGATTACGCTGTTACAGCGGCATTGAGCCGGCGCGGTCACGCTTAACTTGTAAACCGCCACGGCCGCATGCGAAAATCCGCCCTCTTTTATCAGCCATAGGCCGCCGCACATGAGCGCCACCATCATCGACGGCAAGGCCATCGCCGCCCAAGTTCGCGCGAAAGTCAAAGACGCAGTGCAGTTACGTTTGAACGCGGGCTTGCGCGCGCCGGGGCTGGCGGTGGTGCTGGTAGGCGCCGACCCCGCCTCCGAGGTGTATGTGCGCAATAAGCGCAAGGCCTGCGAAGAGGCCGGGTTCATCTCCAAGTCCTACGATTTACCGGCCGACACCGGCCAGGCGCAATTGCTGGCACTGATAGACCAGCTCAACGACGACCCCGAGATCGACGGCATCTTGGTGCAACTGCCGCTGCCCAAACCCATCGACAGCGAAACCGTGATCGAGCGCATCCACCCTGGCAAGGACGTGGACGGCTTTCACCCTTACAACATCGGCCGCCTCGCGGTACGCATGCCCGCGCTGCGGCCCTGTACCCCGCACGGGGTGATGACCCTGCTCCATGCCACCCACGCCAACATCAAAGGACTCGAGGCCGTGATCGTCGGCGCTTCCAACATCGTCGGCCGCCCCATGGGCCTGGAATTATTATTGGCTGGTTGCACCGTTACCACCTGCCACCGCTTCACCCGGGATTTGCGCGATCACGTGGAGCGCGCCGATATCGTCATCGCCGCGGCGGGTAAACCGGAGCTGGTGAAGGGAGACTGGATCAAACAGAATGCGACGATCATCGACGTGGGCATCAACCGTCTGCCCAACGGCAAGCTGGCCGGCGACGTGGAATACGACGTCGCCAAATACCGCGCCGGCTGGATCACCCCCGTGCCCGGCGGGGTCGGACCCATGACCGTGGCCACCTTGCTGCAAAACACTCTCTACGCGGCGGAGCAGTTGCACGGAGCGGGCTAGTCCCGCGCCCTTCGTCCCGCCCGTACAAGCGCCACCGCCCCCTAAGACACCCGGCCGGTACGGCGCGCCACGCCATCCACAATCATCCCCCATCACTACAGCCGCTCCACTCATTCGCGGGAAATGCACCTATGTAAAGCCCCGGGACTAGCGTCCGATACGCTGTGAGACGCATTGCCATTCGGTAATGAGATGCAACGGGTTCAAGAGCAATGAGCGGAGATACACAGAGCAGTCCCAGCCGCCTGCGCAAATGGCTACCGCGCCTGGCCCTCGCCGTCTGGGCGCCCAGCCTGCTGGTGCTCTGCGCCTATCTGCTGGTGGGGCACTGGATCACCCTGCCCCTGCCGCCGGTCGACGACCCCAAACTCGCCCAATCCATCCATGACGAACTGAGCCCGGACGAACGGGGGCAGTGGGTGGCCGTGCATGTGCTCTATAGCCGCTGCGATTGCTCGAAAAGGATCGTGAATCACATCCTCGAGCGCGAACGCATCACCGGGGTGAAGGAAAAGATCATCTTGGTGGAACACAAACCGGAGTGGGAAGCGCGGGCGCAGGCCACGCACATTCCCGTCCAAGTCATCAGCCGCGATGAACTCAAAACCGTCTACAACATCCCCGCCGCCCCGGTGATGATCGTCAGTGACCCGCGGGGCGTCATTCGTTACGCGGGCGGCTACACCGCGCGCAAACAAGGCCCGGACATTCGCGATGTGGCGGTCATCAATACCGTAATGAAACAGGACAGCGCCGAGGCCATCCCCCTCTTCGGCTGCGCGGTCGCCAAAACCTTGAGCACCCTCCTCGATCCGTTGGGCATCAAAGATTTCAGCGCGAGCCTTTAATGATGCGCCAACAGCTTTTACATCGAACTGACGCGGTACCCGCACGGAAAACTCATCAATGACGACTATTCAAGACGTTTTAAATAGCGCGATACCGGCCGCCACAAGCGCCATCCTCAACAACAGCGGCATCGATCTCGCGCGGCAATTAAAGGATGAAGGACACTACGACGTGGTCGCGGTCATCGGCTTTTCCGGCGAAGGTTTCGCAGGCGCCTTGGGCTTCGCCACGGAACGATCCCTGATCGAGGCCGCCTATGGCGAATGCGACACACTGCTAGCCGACAGCTGGTTGGGGGAAGTCGCCAATCAATTACTCGGCCGTACCAAGAATGCCTTCCTCGCCTACGGCATCGAGATTCGCCTGGCGATCCCCATGGTGCTGCACGGCCTCAAAATTCAAGCGCGGATTGCCGAAACAAACGGCAGTCAATTTCAATTCACCTCGGCATCCGGGCGAGCCTGCGTTTGGGTCGACGCCAATTGGAACACCCGTCAGAAAGTGCAACCGGCCGATACCGAGCAACATGCCAAAGCCGAAGGCGACATCGTGATTTTTTAGCTTTGGTCTTGCGGAACCGGCGAACGGAAAACACCCAATCGCCTAGATACCTGGAGTGAGTCATGGTCAACTTGAAAAGATATCTCGTACTGCCCAGTGAGGTCACCGCCTTCGAGCACAATTACCTCACCCGGCTGAACAAAATCGCGTTGTATTTCTTCTACGCGCACATCCCCATTTTCATGCTCGTCGCCTGGGCCGCCGATACCGGTCCGCTCTTCGCGCTGATACTCAGCATCGCGGTACTGATCGGGCCCACCATCGCCCAATTCACCTTCCAGAGCGAACGCGCCAAATCGATGGTCTATGGCTTTACCGCCATGGCCATGGGTGCCCTGCTGGTACATTTCGGCCAAGGCCCGGTGCAGATCGAAATGCACTTCTACTTCTTCGCCTTGCTGGCCATGCTGTGCATGTTCGCCAACCCCGCGGTCAACCTCGTCGCCGCGGTCACCGTGGCCGTGCATCACCTGCTCTTTTGGTGGCTGCTCCCCAGCAGCGTGTTCAACTACGACGCCTCGATCTGGGTCGTGGCGGTACACGCGGCCTTCGTGGTGCTCGAAACGGTGGCGGCCTGCTTCATCTCGCGCCGCTTCTTCGACGACGTCATCGGTCTGGAAAAAATCGTGCGGGCGCGCACCAGGGAAGTCCACCTGATACTCAACAACATCGGTCAAGGTTTCATGACCGTGGACTTGCACGGCACCATGTCGGATGAGCGTTCCACCATCGTCAGCAGCTGGTTCGGCGAAAGCGGCGATGCCACCACCTTCCAGGAATATGTAAGCAAAGTCGACGCGGGCGTCGGCGAATGGTTCGAACTGGGCTTGGAATCACTGCGTGATGGCTTCCTGCCAACGGAAGTCTCGATCGATCAACTGCCCAAGCGCATCAATCTCAACGGTAGCATTCTCGAACTAAGCTACAAACCCATCAACGATGCCTCCGGCGCGCTCGAAAAGCTGCTGATCATCATCTCCGACATCACCAGCGAAATCGAACGCGAGCAGGCCGAAGTCCAGCAGAAACAATTGATGCATATCTTCGAGAATATCATGCGCGACAAACTCGGCTTCCTGCAGTTCCTCGCCGAAGCCGACGACATGATCGAAGCCGTCGCCGGCCAGAAATATGCCGACCTGCCGCACTTGAAACGCATCATTCACACCATCAAGGGCAATGCCGGTCTGTTCGGCATGGCCAGCATCGCCTCGCTGTGTCACGAGCTGGAAGATGAGATCGTGCTGGAGAGCCGCGCGCCCGAACAAGAGCGCCTGACCACCCTGAAAAACGAATGGAAGACGACCTGCGCCAAACTCGATCATCTGCTCGGTGAACGCTCCGGCGAGAATATCGAGATCAACGACGCCGACTACAAGGACGTGGTGCGCGCCCTGCTCAACCGCGATGACCCGGACAAGATCGCCGAGATGATCCAGTCCTGGAAACTGGAGACCGCGCAACGCCGTCTCGAATTCATCAAACAACAAGCCGAGAGTCTGGCCACCCGCATGGGCAAACAACATATCGAGGTCAAGGTCGAATCGAACAACCTGCGCCTGGAAAGCGCGAAGTGGGCCTCGTTCTGGTCCAGCTTCACTCATATTCTGCGCAACTCCATCGACCACGGCATCGAATCACAGGAAGAGCGCGAACAGATGGGCAAGAGCGGACCGGGTTCCATCCACATCGAAACCTATGTGGACAAGGATGAGTTCGTGATCGCGGTGGAAGACGACGGCCGCGGCGTCGATTGGCAGTCGATCGCCGACAAGGCCATCGAGGCCAAACTGCCGCATGCGACCGAGGCGGACCTGGTCAACGCCCTGTTCAAGGATGGCATCAGCACGAAGAAGGTCGTCACCCTCTTCTCCGGCCGTGGCGTGGGTATGGGCGCGGTGCACGAGGAGTGCGCGAAGCGCGGCGGTCAGATCGAACTGAAGAGCCAAGCGGGCAAGGGCACGGCATTCATGTTCCGCTTCCCGCTCGACAAATCAATCTATCAGCCGGCGCCGCGCCTCGAGGCGTCCGCGGCTTGAGCGCGACAGGGCAGTAATCCAATCAATCCTGCAATCAGAATAGCGGCACTAAGGAGCTGAAAATGGGAAAATTGATTTTGATCGTTGATGATTCGGCGGCCGTCAGACAGCAAGTCGGTATGGCCTTGGGGCAGGCGGGTTTCGAAACCGTGGAGGCCGGCGACGGCCGCGAGGGTGCCTCGGCGGTGGCCAAGAATCCGAACATCGCCATGGTGATCAGCGACGTCAACATGCCCAATATGAACGGCTTGGAGATGGTCAGCGAGATCAAGAAGAACCCCTCCAATCGCGCATTGCCCATTTTGATGTTGACCACCGAAGGCCAGCCCGCGCTGATCAAACAGGCGAAGGAAGCCGGCGCCGTCGGCTGGATCGTCAAACCCTTCAACGCCAGCCAGCTGGTCGCCACCGTGAAGAAACTGACGGCCTAATACTAATGTGGCGTTTCTGGGATAAGCGTAAACATCAAGATGAAGGCGAGGAGGCAAATAAACTCGCGCCCTCGTTTGATGTGATCATGGACGCACCCGCCAAGGAGTGCCCCAAATGCGCGCGGCTCCCCAAGCATGTGGATGGCACAATTGGCGAATACCGCGCGCGGATTCGAGAACGGGTGCAGTCCGCCAAGGACACCAGTGAAACTGAAATTTTAGCCGTCGGCGATTGCGTCAAAGACATCGTCAATCACACCCGCCAATATATTGAAGAATCCAAGGAATTACTGGAGAAAAATCTCACCGCGCAAGCCACGTCTTTGGACAATTACCTCGGTTATGCCAAACAAACCGTGGGCGCGCAAAACAGCACGGTGCAGCAAGCACTCACTTTGTCGGAGGACATCAGCAAGGCAGGCACGGCGGTAGATAAGTTGGCGAACCAAGCAAGATTGCTGGCGCTCAACGCCAAAATCGAATCCGCGCGCCTAGGCAGCGCGGGCAAGGCTTTCAGTGTAATCACCGAGGAGATGAATCACTTGAGCGGCGAAATCGCCAAGACCAATCACTTAATAGCGGATTCCATCAAGGCGATCAAGGAATGCCTGCCCACCATCATGAATCAAACCCGTTCTCAAATTGAGAAACTGGAAGCGTTCAGCTCGACCATGCGCCAGCTTAAGGACGGCGTGGAGAAATCCATCTCCACCACCAACAGCACGGGCAACACGCGCCTGGACACCATACTCGAGCTCGCCTACTCCGCCCTGTCGCACTTGCAGTATCAAGACCCCATGGTGCAAGACCTGCAAAAAATAGACGTGCTGATGAAGAAACTCAATGACGAGGTGAACGGGGAACTCGGCATACCCTTGACCGCCCAGGACACGCCCGTTCACATCAAGACGCTAGGCGGCACCCTGAAAAACTCCAAGGACGACTCCGACCCCCTGCCCGACGCCGGTGAAGTTCTGCTCTTTTAAACGGGGCGCGCCAACATTTAAAACTGCCAGACCATCGGCGCGATGATGACGGTGATGACGCCCTTCATCACGGTAATGGGGATGCCCATCTTGAAATAATCGGAGAACCGGTAACCGCCGGGACCGTACACCATCAGATTGGTCTGATAACCGATGGGCGTGGCGAAACTCGCCGAGGCGGCGACCATCAGCGTGAACACGAAAGGCAGCGGATTGACGTCCAAGGTCTCCGCCGCTTGCAGCACGATGGGGAACATCAGCACCGCCGCCGCGTTGTTGGTGATAAGCGCGGTGAAGACCGCGGTGATGATGAAGATGAATAACAAGGTCACCCACGGATCACCCGCCGCCAGCGCAATCACTTGCTGGGCGATGACCGCGGCGGCGCCCGTCACTTGCAGCGCGGTGCCCAAACCGAACGAGGCGGCGATGACGATCAGCACCTGCCAATCGACGCTGCGCCGCGCGGTGGACAGGCCGATACATTTGCTCGCCACCATCACCCCCGCGGCGATCATCGCCGCCTCGAGCATGCTCAACCAGCCCGCGGTCGCGGCCGTGACCATGCCCAGCAAGGTCAGCAGCGCGATCTTGGCCTTGTCGTGACGCGGCGGCGCGGAATCCTCCACCTGGCTCACCAGAAAAAAGTCGCGCGAATTGCGCTGCTGCGCGGCGAAGGCGGGATTCGCCTCCAGCAATAAGGTATCGCCCGCGCGCAATTCGATATCACCGATCTTCTGCTGAATACGTTCACCATTGCGCGCCACGGCGATCACCGCGGCGTTGTACACCGTGCGAAAACGTCCCTCGCGGATGGTCTTGCCCACCAGCGGACAACTGTCGGACACCACGGCCTCAACCAGACAGCGTTCCGTGCGCGGCGAATCCAGTTTGAAAACTTGATCCGTGGCGGGCTGCAGGCCGCGAATCTTGTGCAAATCCACCACCGACTCCACCACGCCGGTGAAGATCAAACGGTCGTTCTCCGCCAATTGTTCCTGCGGCGACACCGCCGGCAGACTGCGGCCATTGCGCTCGATCTCGATGAGATACATGCCCGGCAAATGCCGCAGCCCCGCCTGTTCGATGCTCTTGCCGCGCAACGGGCTGCCCGGTTCGACGATCATCTCCACGATGTAATTACGCGCGTTATCCAGCTTACTAATCGCCGATTGGCGGTCGGGCAGGAACCAGCGCCCGAGCACGACCACCATGACGATGACGATAAACGCGCCGGGCAAACCCACCCAGGCGATCTCGAACATGCCGAGACTGGCGCCGCCTGACTGGGTCCACAGACCATTCACCACCAAGTTGGTGCTAGTGCCAATCAAGGTGCAAGTGCCGCCGATGATGGCCGCGTAACTCAGCGGCATCATCAATTTCGACGGCGAGATTTGATACTTCTTGGCCCAGTCGCGCACCGCCGGTATCAACATCGCCACCACCGGCGTGTTATTGAGAAAGGCGCTCATCACCACCACGGGCGCCATTAAACGAATCTGCGCATCGGCCACCGAGCGCGGTTTGCCAAACAGCGAGCCCACCACCCACTGCACCGTGCCGGTCTCCTGTAAACCGGCAGCGACGATGTAGAGCAGGCCCACGGTGATCATGCCCTCGTTGGCCATGCCGGCCAAGGCCTGTTGCGGGCTGATGACCTTGGCGAGCATCAACACCATCACCCCGCCGACCAAAATCACATCCGGCGCCAGCCGGTTCGTCGTCAGCGCCCAGAGGCAAAAGGTAATCACACCCAGCGTAAGCCATGCTTCCCATGCCATGATGGCGTCAACCTCAGTTAGCGTTATTTTATGAAAATCCAGCTCTACTAAAACCGCGACGATAAAACCTCACGCGGACGATCAAGACGGCGAGACTGCTATCACATCCCCATGCAAAAAGCCTAGAACCTATCTCAAAATATGAACGGGATCCAAAATGCCTCGACGGCTGGCATGGTAAGCAATCCTATGATCTCCCTCTCCCTCAGGGAGAGGGTTGGGGTGAGGGGGTATATGCATTGTAATGTCTTAATTATTTGATCCCCTCATCCCGTCCTTCTCCCTGAGAGAGAAGGAACCAAGATTAATCAGCTCGGTGGAACACCTGTCATTACGCAGTCAAATTTAATTTTGAGATAGGTTTTAAGCCTCTATCCACCATACACCCACCCCTCCTTGGAAAGGCGAAACCACCCCGTCGGCTTACGCCGCCACCCCTCCTTGGAAAGGAGGGGAGATTTATGATCTTTCTCCCCTCCTCATTTTCGAGGAGGGGTGCCCCGCAGGGGCGGGGTGGTGAAGACGCTGGCAGTGCCAATCGGATTTTGGCGTCACTGCGGAGCAGTGCCGTTAGCCCGCAAACGAACGGCCGGGGTCACCGGCCGCTCCGTCACACTGATCGAGGATGTTAGCAAGTTTTCGCGCTGACAAATAAAGAACCTGATCTTCTACGGCTAGCACTGCGGGCTATAAAAGCTCTGAGGTATGGAAAGCGCGGCATGGCCGTCCTTGGCCGATCAAGACCGCCGCCACGTAGTACCCTGCGGACCGTCTTCGAGGATGATGCCCTGCGCCTTCAACTCGTCGCGGATGCGGTCGGACTCGGCCCAGTTCTTGGCCTTGCGGGCGGCGAGGCGTTGGGCGATGAGGTCATCAATATTTTCATTACTCATTCCAACATGAGCGGTCACCGTTCCCACTGAAGCGGTCGCGCTCACTCCTGTCAAAGCGACGGTGACATCCCTACCCCTTCCTTTTAGAAAACTATCGGGATCATCCTGTAACAAACCCAATACTGCGCCGAGCTGTTTAAGCGTACTGGAAATACGTGACGCCTCGTCTTGCTTGTTTTCCGCCTTGGCCCGATTCAACTCCCGCACCACATCAAATAACACCGCCAGCGCCTCGGGCGTATTGAAATCATCGTCCATCGCCACATTGAAGCGCGTCACGTAATCACTCGCATCCGCATCGGCTGTCACCGGACCCACAGCTACATCGCGCAGCGCGGTATAAAACCGCTCCAGCGCCGCCTTGGCGCTGTCGAGGTTCTGTTCGGAGTAATTCAGCGGACTGCGGTAGTGGCTGCTGAGAATGAAATAACGCAGCACCTCGGGCTGATAAAGCTTCAACACCTCGCGCACGGTGAAGAAATTGCCCAGCGACTTGGACATCTTCTCTTCGTTGATCTGCACGAAGCCGTTGTGCATCCAGTAATTGACGAAGTGGCAGCCGGTGGCGGCCTCGCTCTGCGCGATCTCGTTTTCGTGATGGGGGAACATCAAGTCCATGCCGCCGCCGTGAATGTCGAAGTGATCGCCCAGGCATTGCGTCGACATCGCGGAACACTCGATATGCCAGCCGGGACGGCCCGCGCCCCAAGGCGATGCCCAACTCGGCTCACCCGGTTTGGCGGCCTTCCACAACACGAAATCCAGCGGGTCGTCCTTGGCCTCGTCCACCGCCACGCGCTCGCCGATGCGTAAATCCTCCACGCGCTTGCCCGACAGCGCGCCATAGCCGTCGAAACCGCTGACGTCGTAATAGACATCACCATTGGTGGCGGTGTAGGCATGGCCACCCTCGACCAAGCGTTGAATCATCGCAATGATGGCGTCCATCGAGGCCGTGGCGCGCGGTTCTTGATCCGGCGGCAACACCCCCAGCGCGGCGCTGTCCTCGTGCATGGCCTCGATGAAGCGTTCGGTGAGCGCGCCCATCGCTTCGCCGTTCTCTTGCGCGCGCTTGATGATCTTGTCGTCGATGTCGGTGATGTTGCGCACATAGGTCACGTCGTAACCGCTGGCGCGCAGATAGCGCGCCACCACGTCGAACACCACCATCACCCGCGCATGGCCGACGTGACAGTAGTCGTACACGGTCATGCCGCAGACATACATGCCGACCTTGCCGGGCACGCGCGGGGTGAATATTTCTTTTTGCTTGCTGAGGGTGTTGTGGATTTTTAACATGGCGTCATCGTTTATCTATGTAGGGTGGCTTAGGCTGAAGGCCGTAAGCCACCGACTCGGGCCGTCAGGCGCATATTCATTAACGGATGCGATGAGTCGCTGCGCGACCTTTTGGTGGGTTAGGCGCGAAGACGCGCCTAACCCACCCTACATTCATATCCAACGCGCCAGCCGCGCCCGCGCGCGCTCGGCGCCCATCAAGGTCAGCAGCGGCGCCAATTCCGGCCCATCCAATTCCCCGGTGAGCGCGGCACGCAGCGGTTTAAATAAATTTTTACCCTTGGCGCCGCTGTCGCGTTTGAGTCGCTCGACCATGGCCGCGTAATCGGCGGGATGGGCGGCATGCGCGGCGGCGGCGGCGGCGAAAAAGTCCGGCCCGGCCTGCGTCACCACGGCCTGCGCCTCGCCCTGCAGCGCCAGCGTCGCGGCGAAGAGGACGCGGGCCCAATGCAGCGCCTCGCCGGGCAGCATGATATTACCGCGCACGGCGGCGACGAAATCATCGCGCTGCGCGGCGGGCACCAGGGCGTGCACGGCCTCGCCCATCCACTGCCATAAGGTTTTACTGTCGGCGTGCTGCACGGCTTGACGCTGATAGTAGTCCAGCTGCGCGCCGTCATAACGCGCGGGCGAGCGGCCCAGTTTGGGCAGATCGAAATCCTTGGCCAGCTCGTCCCAGGCCATATAGGCGTTGTTCTCATAATGGTGACCCAGGCGCGCGAGATAATTGACCACCGCCAGCGGCAGATAACCGATCTCGCGCAGCTCGCGCACGCTGCGGCTGCCGCTGCGCTTGGACAGCGGCGTGCCGTCGCTGCCGACGATCATGCTGATGTGGCCGTAGTGCGGCGTGGGCAAACTCAAGGCGCGCTGCAACAGAATCTGCCGCGGGGTATTGGTGAGATGATCTTCGCCGCGCAACACGTGGGTCACGCCCATCAGCGCGTCGTCGATGGCGTTGCTGAAGAAGAACGCCGCCGAGTTGCCTTCGGAACGGCGGATGACGAAGTCACCGATGTCATCGGTGGCGAAGGACTGCGGGCCGCGCACCAAATCCTCGAAGCGCACGACATCGCCGTCCAGCACCCGGAAGCGCAGGGTGGGCTGGATGCCTTTATCCAAACGTTTTTGCCGTTCTTCGGGATTGAGCCGCGCGCAGGTGCCGGCGTAACGCGGCGGGCGGCCGCTGGCGAGCTGCGTCTTGCGCGACAAATCCAATTCGCGCTGCGAACAAAAGCAGGGGTAGGCCAGGCCCTCGTCTTCCAGCAAGGCGAAGTAACGCTGATAGATCTCATCACGCTGCGATTGGGCGTAAGGCCCGTGTTCGCCGCCCACCGCGGGACCTTCCTGCCAGTCCAGGCCCAGCCAGCGCAGGTCTTCCATCAAGGCGATGGTGTGTTCGTCGCGGCTGCGCTCCAGGTCGGTGTCCTCGATGCGCAGCAAAAACACCCCGTGGCCGTGGCGGGCGTAGAGGGCGTTGAACAGCGCGGTGCGGACATTGCCCACGTGGATCAAACCAGTGGGGCTGGGGGCAAAACGGGTCTTTACGGCGGGTGAATTCATGGCGCGCATGGTAGCGGAAACCGCGTCACAGCTCAAAGGCGGCGTGGCGCCGCCAACTTTCTTCAGCGGGCCAAAGCGTCTATTATTGGCCGCTGCCCTTATCCGCTTTTATCAGAAGGACCGTACCATGAAGAAAACCCCCCTCTTCACCGCACTGGGCCTGTGCGCCCTGTTCACCGTCGTCCCCCAAGGCGCGGGCGCCGCCAGCCAGCCGCGCGTGCTCATGCAGACCAATATGGGCAATATCGTCATCGAGCTGGACCGCGCCAAGGCGCCCAAGTCCGTGGAGAATTTCCTGCGTTACGTCAGCGAAGGCCATTACGACGGCACCATTTTCCACCGCGTCATCCCCAACTTCATGATCCAAGGCGGCGGTTACATGGCCGACTTCAATCAAAAATCCACCCACGACCCCATCGAGAACGAAGCCAATAACGGCCTGGTGAACAAGCGCGGCACCATCGCCATGGCCCGCACCAACGATCCCCATTCCGCCACCGCGCAATTCTTCATCAACGTGGTGGACAACGACTTCCTCAACTTCACCGCGCCCAATCCCCGCGGCTGGGGTTACACGGTGTTCGGCAGCGTGGTCGAGGGCATGGACGTGGCGGACAAGATCGCCAAGGTGAGCACGGGCTCCGCCGGCCCCTTCCCCAAGGACGCCCCGCGTCAAACCGTGGTGATCGAGAAGATCAGCCTGGTCGACGCGGCGAAATAAACGCGGCCCAATGCAGCGTCCCAGTCTGACCACGGCATACATGGCCAATGCCTCTACGCCACCACCCCGCCCCTGCGGGGCACCCCTCCTCGAAAATGAGGAGGGGAGAAAGATGCTAAATCTCCCCTCCTTTCCAAGGAGACTGCATCGGCCAGCGGCGGCGCCGCGCCCCGCGGGAGAAAGATGTTAAAACTCCCCTCCTTTCCAAGGAGGGGTGGACGCGAAGCGGACGGGGTGGTTGCGCCTTTCCAAGGAGGGGTGGGCGCAAAATGGACGGCATGGTCGCGCTTTTCAAGGTGAAATACCGCGCCAAACGGCGGGATGCCGGGTCCGCCGCGGGCGTTTTTATTTTTTAGCGCAATCCCCGTCAAGGGGGCGGAGCGGCCGCCAAAGGCATGCGGAATTAGGCGGCGCACCCACCGGCGCCATCAACATCCAAGACGCGAAGACTAAACCATGAACACCACCCTATTCATTTCCGATTTACACCTGAGCGCTGAGCGCCCCGGCATCACCACCCTGCTGCTGGATTTTCTCCGTGAACGCGCGGCGCGGGCGCGCGCCTTGTACGTGCTGGGCGATCTGTTTGAAGTGTGGCTGGGCGACGACGCCATCCACCCTGCCTATCAGCCGGTGCTGGCGGGCTTTCGCGCCCTCACCGCCGCGGGCGTGCCGGTGTACGTGATGCACGGCAACCGCGATTTTCTTTTAGGCGCGGGCTTTGAAAAACTCAGCGGCTGCCAACTCATCGGCGAACCCGCGCTGATCGAGCTCAATGGCGAACCCAGCCTGCTGCTGCACGGCGACGTACTCTGCACCGACGACGTCGAGTATCAGCAATTCCGCGCCCATGTGCGCAATCCCGAAACCCAGCGCCAATTCCTCGCTATGACTATCGAACAACGCATCGCCACGGCGCGCCAGTTCCGCGACGCCAGCCGCGAACACACCAGCCAAAAGGCCGAGGCGATCATGGATGTGAATCAAACGGCGGTGGCGGCGGTGATGCGCGAACACGGCGTGCGCCAATTGATCCACGGCCACACCCATCGCCCCGCCGTGCATGACTTCGAACTCGACGGCGGCGCCGCGCGGCGCATCGTGCTCGGCGATTGGTACGAGCAAGGCAGCGTGCTGCTATGCGATGACGGCGGCTGCCGCTTGGAAAATTTAGGCGGGACGTGATGTCCCCGCTTCACGCTTAAGTGCCGCGCTGACCGCGCGCATTATTCGACGGGCCTTAGCGCGCGCGGCCCGGTTTCCTGGTCCATCTCCAGCGCCGGATCAGCCTCCGTCCGCGGCAGCGGCTTAACCACATCCTGCGGCACGCCCTCCTCCGGTTCGGCGGACAAGGGCAACGCCGGTTCGGCGGCGGACGTTTCTTGTTGCGGTGCGGCCGGGGTGTCCCGCGCCGCCTCGGCCAGCAGCGGCGTGATCGCCGGCGCCAAGGCCTTCAATACCTGCACGGTCAAACCGCTGGTGAATTTATACTCCGCCGCCACCGGCCCCTGCACATACGCGGTGAGCGTGCCGAAGAAACGCTCGCCGATATAAAACACGAAGGTCGCGGTACGATTCACCACCCGCGACTCAATCAGCCGTCCGCCCTTGCCGTAGACCTCGAAACGCTGATCGCCGGTACCGGTCTTGCCGCCCGCGGGCGCCAGCGTGCCATCCGGCAGCACGAAGGCCTTATTCAGCCGCCGCGCCGTGCCCTGCTCCACTACGTCGGCCAAGGCGCGGCGCACTACTTGCGTGAGTTCGGCGGGCAGCACCCGTTCCCCGGCCCCGACCTTACGCGCGACGACCGCTTCGTACGGCGTATTCGCGGCGAAGCGCAAACCCTCCACGCGCGCGGTGGGCGCGCGCACGCCGTCATTGATGATGATGCCCATCAATTCCGCCAGCGCGGCGGGACGATCCGCTGAACTGCCGATGGCGGTAGCATAGGAGGCCACCAAGCTATCGAAGGGATAACCCAGCTGCTTCCATTCGCGGTGTATTTCTTGAAAGGCCTCGATCTCCAGCAAGCCGCGGATGCGGCTGTCCTGCGCATTTTTATGGCGCGTTTTAAACAGCCAGCTATACACCTCTTGGCGTTGTTCGCGGCTGGCGTCCAGTATCTCTTGCATCTTCGCACCCGGGTGCGCGCGCAAATAGGCCACGGTCCATAACTCCAAGGGATGGACGCGGGCGATGTAACCGCGATCGGGCAGCGAAAAATTATCCGGTGTGTATTTCTCGAAAAGACGGCCCATGTCTTTGTCCGACAGATTGTTCACCGGCAGACTGGCGCGTAAAAAAGCACTGAACTCGGCCAAGCTCGCCGCGGGCGCGACGGAATTGAACGCCATCGCCAAACGCTCCGGCGTCACCCGCATGCCCGCGACCAGCAAGTCCAAGGCCTCATCCGGCGACTTGTCTTGATACTTGCGGTAAAAACGCTGCATATACTGACTGCCCTCGCGGTCGGCGAAACGCGCGAGGTAAGCGGGACGGCGCTCATCGCCGCTGTCTTCCAGCAACTGGCCCGACGAGCCTGGCACCGCCGTCATGTGATAACGCACGACGTCGCGCATCATGCGGATGAACACCAGGTTCACCGAATTGCGCAGCGCCTCGCGCACCGGCATGATTTTGCCGTTGTCGTCTTTATTGAAATTCTCGAAGCTGTGCAGACCGCCGCCGGTGAAAAACTGTTCCGCCGGACTCGCCGAGTAGCGCCGCTCCATCGCCGCCTCCAGCATGGGCCGCAAGCCGCGCTCTTCGTTGCTTTGCAAATATTCCAGCGCCCAGCGTGCCAGCGGATTATTCGCGCTCACCACGACCTGCGCCAACTCATCACGCTCGAGTCCGACGTAGCGCGCGTGCAGCGCGGCGATGACATTGAGATAACTCACCAAGGTGCGCAGCTTGGCGGTGGAACCCAAATCCAGCTTCACGCCTTCATTGATGTCGAAGGGTTGATCGAAATTATCGGTCTGCACCCGCACCAGATTGCCGCTGGGCGTGCGCTCCACCAAGGTAAAGCTGTAAACGATGCGCGCGAGGTCATCGCCCTCTTGCAACAAGCGTTCGCCGAACAGGCCCGCGACCTTGGCCGCGGCGGGGTCTTTCAGTGAACGCAAGGTTTGCGTCACCGTGCTCTGCATCGCGCTGTCCAAGGTCGTTTGCACCGTGAGGTCAAGCCGGTCCAGATCGTACAAACGCGGCACGGCCAACATCTGCGCCAAGCGGCTGCGCACGGCGTTATTGGCCTTGCTGGCGACGAAGGTGACCGGCGGCGCTTCGACGCCGGCGCGAAACCGCAGCGTCACTTGCTTCGCCGCGTCGCGCAGCGCGGGTGAGATGTACTCCGCCTTGGCAAGCAAATCTAAATAAACGTTCGCCAGCGCATTCAAACGCTCGGGTTTGCCCGAGAGATAAAACGACGGGCGGCGCTGCGCGAGGAACAGACTCAAGACTTGTTTATAGGCCAGGGCGTCCGCCTCGTTCACCGGCCCAGCCGCCGCGACCAAACGCCGCAAACGCTGATTGGTCTCGGCCATATTCGCGCCGTACCACACCAGCAGGCCGTCGCCGACGCCGTTCACTTCACCATAGCCCGCCCGCGCCGCCAGCGGCACGCTGTTGATGTAGTTGAGTACAATTTGCCGGCGATAGGCGCTGGTGTCTTCGCCATCGAGGTAGGCGCGCACGCTGGCCGACGCCATTTGCCGTAATTTATCCTTGGCGCCCAAGGTCAGGCCGTCGGGCGAGTGGCGGTATTTCTCCATTTGCGTCGCGAGGGTGCTGCCACCCGCGACATTGGTGCCGTCGTCCACGACTTTACTCAGCAGTAATTCGCCCACCGCCTTGAACAAGCGGTCCCACTCCACCGCCGGGTTGCGGGTCGGCGACCGCGCCTCGAGCAGCTCGCGGTTTTCGATGAACAACAAACTGTTCACCATCAACTCGGGCAACTCATCGAAACCGCCATAGAGCAAACCCGGATAACGCACGGCGTACATCGCGTCACCGCGGTGGTCGAGGATTTTGAGACCGGCCTGATTTTTCTCGCGGTAAGCGGGAAACAAGCCCCAATCCACCAGCTCGCGCATGCGCGGCGATAGGCGCGCCTGCGCCGTGACTGGGTACCCCTTGGTGGTTAACGCCGTCAAAAACGCCGGCAGTTGCACATAGCCCAGCCGTTCGTCGAAGGGACCGCCTGTGGGGTAGCGCGCTGCGTCAGCGGGTGCGGGGCCAGGCTCAACTTGGTAACTCAGCTCCTTACCCAGCTGCGCCAGGTAATGGGCCTGCAAACTGGAGGAATCGAGTTCTTCAACAACGAACAGCGCCGCGACGAATACCAGCGCCACGAACAGTAAACGCAACAGCCAGCGCCACGCGCTACGGCCGCGGCGGCGCACCGCCGCCACCGAAGGCGGCGCCAGCACGGGGGCATGAGCGGCCTTGCCGACGGTGAGCGGCGGCAGATCAACGGGATCGAAATGGGGGATTACGGGCGCGGAATGCGGCCCGGGCGCAACGGCCCCGGCGGACGCGGCGGCGTTGAACGCAAACGTCTCGGTGACGGCGGGCCGCTGTTCATGCAGCGCACCCTCCCGTTTATTTCCGCTCCCGCGCCGCTGGCGATTGCGCTTTGACCGCCGTCCCATAATTACAACATATCTCTTTACACCGGCTTGACCGTTACCGGCAGCGCAGCATTATCGCATTTTACTTAAGGAGCCTCTTATTTATTCAGAGCGTCCTCAAAAGTTCGCCGCACGCTCAGCGGCTGGCCGGTATCCCCAGGCGTTGTCCGGGACGGATGACCGAACGCTTGGTCAATTGATTGTTCACCAGCAACCGCGTCACGCTGATGCCGTAGTTGGCGGCGATCAGCCACGGTGTATCACCCTTGCGCACCACATGCACCAGGGCCTCGCCGCTACCCGGCTCGGCCTCTTCGCGCAGCTTCAACTTCTGACCGACGCGCAGCAAATCATCTCCTGGCGTTAAATCATTCATCGCGCGCAACGCCGATATCTCGGTTTTATAGCGTTTGGCGATGACCGACAAACTATCACCCGCCCGGACCACGTGCACCGGCGCTTGCGCCACGCTCGCGCGCGGCGCCTCATCGGTTTTACGCGTGGCGGCGCTCAACAAGGCCGTGCTCTTCGCCGTGGCGCTGAGCAAGGTCGCGGACGGCAAATTCACCAGCACCCCGGCGGGCACCGCCGCTTGGCCGCGGCCGACCCGCGCGCCCCAGGCCGGATTCAACGCCACCAATTCGCGCTGCGTCACGCCGTATTGGGCGGCGAGATCGTGCACACGCGCCGCGCGGTCGAGCACGATGTGATCGTGACGCAAAGGCGCCTCGAAACGCAGACCCTCGGGGAAGAAACGTTCCGGCTGATTGGCGATCTCCCGCGCCGCGAGAAACTCCGCGTAAAAATTGCGCGAGGCGAAACCGAAACTTTTACCCTTGTACTCGCTGACGATACGCCCGAAGTCGCTGCCGAATTCCGCCTTGGCCCGCGCCATGCCTTGAATGCCGTGATTGTACGAGGTGATCGCCAAACCCCAGTCACCCAATCGCCCGTAGGCCTCTTTCAAATAACGCGCCGCGCCGCGCGCCGAGGCCACCGGATCAAGCCGTTCATCCACGGCCTTGTCCACGGTCATGAAGGTGCGGCCAGCGCCGCGGGTGAATTGCCACATGCCCACCGCCCCGGCAGCCGAACGGGCGTGGGGTTGAAACGAGGATTCAACGTGCGGCAGATACGCTAAATCTTCCGGCAGACCCGCCTCTTTGAAAATGAGACGGAAGGCCGCGTCGTAGCGCCCGCTGATTTCCAGGCCGCGGCGGAAACGCTCGCGCACCCCGCGCTGCGTGCGCAGACGCGAATACGCCTCACTGATGGCGGCGGGACCGCCCGCCGCGACGAGACGCTGGCGCAGGGCACGATCCTCGGCCGACAGTGCGCTACCGTCACGCTCCGCGGCGGCGATATTTTGCAGGCGCGCTTGCCAGGCCTCGCGGCTTTGTTTGATTTGCTCGCGTTGCGCCTCGTTGAGCGTGTCACCCACCGCGCCGTCCAGCACGATCACCTCATAAACCAGCCCAGGGTAGTCCATATCGTGCAAGACCACTTGGCCTTGGCTCCACTCGGCGAACACGCTGCGCCAGAAGGCCACGTTGTCGCGTAACACCGCGGGCTGGGTGAAGACATCGCGCTGCGCACCGGCATCCTCGAGATGGGCGGGCGGGGCGGGGTCCACCGACGCCACAACTGGCCCACTCAAAAAACCGGACAGCGCTAACGCGATGCCCGCGGACAGCAGATGCACACTACGCTTATTCATACTCCTCCTGGCTTCTCGAACATCTTAAAAACCATCCCGCCGCAGCGCCGTGCGCCGCACAAACTCAAGCAATGTCCCTGCCATGCCGTGTTGGCCCCCGCTCGCCGTCGGCACCTCGATGCAGCGCGGTGCGGTGATCTGTAGCCTCATTGCACCCGCCCACTTCCAGTGAGGGGGATCAAACCCGATTACCCTTAATCATCAATCCCCTCATCCGGCCCTCCAGCTAGGGGAGAGGGGATTTTTCAGCAAGCTATCCGCCAACACAAACAAGGACGTCCAAAGACGCCCTGTCATTCAACCGTTACGACCATTGCCCTCGCCGACCGCGAGGTGACGGCAAACCGCCAGCCTATAAACCCTATCGACCACGTGCGCGACGGTATTTCGTCACATCAAATCACAGCCGCCGGTGACAAACAAGATATCGTCATTTTGAAATTGAAACATGAGGAGGAATAACCCGGGAATCACCCGCCGCAAACCCGCCGAAGCGTGACGGCGGGTGAGTTTTCTCGAGGCATTTTGATGCGCGGACTCGCTGCCGCAGGGCCTGCTTCACCGATTCTTCCCCGTGAGGGTGAGGCTTAGCACGGGGACGAAACCGCGTAGATCTCCAGCGTTCACCCTTACATCATCTTTCTTTCGCCAAGGGGTAGCGTTCACACTTCATATGCCTGGCAATGATACAGCCCTTTGCGGGTTCGAGCGCGCCGCGCTTATTGCTTCGCGCCCAGCGCCAGCGCCCGCCGCCGGCTAGCCTCCGCCTCTGCTTCTTGGCGCGCGCCATTCCATTGCGCATCCACCTCGGGCCAGCCTTGGGCGTTGCGGCACACCAAGTCCGCCAAGAACGCGAGGTGATCGGCGCGGTCGTTGAGCGCGGGGATGTAATGCAAACGCGCGCCGCCCGCGGCGAGAAAATCTTCTTTGTTCTGCATCGCGATCTCTTCCAAGGTTTCGAGGCAATCGGCGGAGAAACCGGGGCACACCACGTCCACCTGCTTCACGCCCGCCTTGGCCCAGGCCTGCAGGGTTTTGTCGGTGTAGGGTTGCAACCACTCGGCGCGCCCGAAACGCGATTGAAACGTCAATTGCCACTGGCCCTCGCTCAATTGCAAACGCTCGGCGACCAAGCGCGCGGTCTTGATGCACTGGCAATGATAGGGATCACCCAGCAACAAAGTCCGCTTGGGCATGCCGTGAAAAGAAAACAGCAAACGCTCGCCGCGGCCGTGTTGCCGCCAGCTCTCTTGAATGCTGGCGGCGAGCGCGGCGATGTAGGCGGGATCATCGTGATAGTGGCTGATGAAGCGCAATGCCGGCACCCAGCGCCAACGCTTGAGCACATCGGCGACGGCGTCGAAGGCGGTGGCGGTGGTGGCGCCGGAGTACTGCGGATACAGCGGCAGCACGATAATGCGCCGCGCGCCCGCGTCGCGCAGCTGTTGCAGCCCGGCGGCGATGGAAGGCTGGCCGTAACGCATGGCGAGGGCAATATGCACCGGACCCTGGCAACGTTGCTCCAACAGCGGCTGCAAACCCGCGGCCTGGCGCCGCGAGATCACTACCAACGGCGAGCCCTCATCGCCCCACACCCGCTGATAGGCGTGCGCCGAACGTTTCGGCCGCGTGCGCAGCACCACGCCGTGCAGGATCAGCCACCATAACGGACGCGGGATTTCCACCACCCGCGGGTCCCACAAAAACTCCGCCAGATACCGCCGCACCGCCGCCGCGGTGGGCGCCTCGGGCGAACCCAGATTGGTCAGCAACACCCCCAGACTTTCCCGCGCCCCATGGCGGTAGTCCTTTTCTCCCTCGTAACGGCTCATCACTCGTTCCTCAATTCAACGCAGGGCCGTGCGGCACGCATGCATGGCCGGGCAGTATACCCAAGTGCGGCGGCAGGGTCAGCGGCGGCGGCTTATGCCAGCGCAATGGCGCGCCGCGCCCAGGCGGCGCACTCTTCGCTTTCGAGAATATCGACCGGCACTTCGTAGTAATTTTTCAACGTCTGCTTTGGATTGGGGCGAAAGCAATCCATGCCGCGCGCTTGATAAACCGCGCGGCCGCGCTCATCGGTTTTGAAGTAGAGACGGCCGCGATGCACGATGCCGAAGAAGCGTTCGCCGGCATACAAGCCATGGCCGCCGAACATGGCCCGCGCCTTGATTCCGGATAAGGCCGCGAGCTGTTCCAGCACGAAGGCGAGGAAAGAATCGTCTTCTGTATATTTACTCACGCTTCAGTCCAAACGCAGCGGCGCGGGCGCGCCGGTGGCGCGAAAACGCCGGTAGTCTTGCAAAATTTGCGCGTGATCGAAGGCCAGCGCGGCGGGCAAATCATCGAGGGAGAACACGGCGAGATGCTGGGCGTCGTCGCAGGCGCGCGCCTCGCCGCGCGCCTCGCCAACATAGACCGCGCTCACCGTATGCCCGCGGGCATCGCGTCCCGGCGCGGAATAACAACCCAGCAAGGCCGTGAGCGTGACGCGCAGGCTGGTCTCTTCCTCCGCCTCGCGCAGCGCCGCGTGTTCGAGGCGCTCACCCACGTCGACGAAACCGCCGGGAATGGCCCAGCCGTGGGGCGGATATTTACGCTCGATGAGCACGATGGGCCGCCCGGGACGGTCGCTGAGTTCGATGATGACATCGGCGGCGAGCAAGGGCGTGACGGGTTGAGGCATGATCCGTTCTCTCAAAAAAGACAGCGGACATGATAGCGCGTCGCGAAAGTAACGTCAGGCACGCTTCAAGCTTGCGGCGTGGCGGCGGCAAACAAAGTGCGAGCGGTCTTCGCCGCCCTTTTCGCTGGTGAGATAGTGAGGGCTGGGGGGATCAATGCATCAACACCTCACCCGGCTACTTCTACATTCTCGTCACCCCGTCCTTCTCCCGGAGGGAAATATGATCTTTTGTTCAGCCCCGTGAGTAACACTCCGTGTGAGACGGTTGGCGCCAAGCAATCCGCGTGAACAGGTCAACGCGCATGAGTTAACCCAGGGTCCCAAGCAAACGGCGCGGCCAGGCATGAAGACGAGGTTTTATCGCGACGCTATTGAGGTGTCTATAAACGCGCTGGCATCACCAGCATTTGCTGGAGCCGGTGCTCGCGCCTTTGACGCCGGTGGAACTAAGGGTGAGATTCCCACACACGGTATCGCTGGCCTGCGCCGCTTGCGGGGTGGCGGTCAACACAAAGGCATTGGCGATGCCGCCCGCCCCAGCGGCGACGCTGATCTTGTAATAGCCGTCGGTGGACGCCGCCGGACTGGCGGCGAAACCCAAGGCGGTCAAGTCCGTGGTGTAGCTATTATTGTCGGTGTAAAACCGCTGCTGGCGCATGGCCACTTCCAGCAGACCGGCATGGCCATCGGCACGGCGGCTTTGATACACCCTATCCATGAAACTGGGATAGGCGATCGCCGCCAGTATGCCGGCGATCGCGATCGCGATCATCAATTCAGCCAAGGTAAAACCCGCCGTCCTGCCTCGCATGTCCAGCTCTCCTTTTCGCCTTGGCGCTTAGCGCGCCGGCCGCAGATTCGGCAGCACCCACAGCTCATCCACGGTACCGAGCTTGCCGCCGCCTTCGCCGCTGACCATCACGCCCACGAACTGGCCTATCTTTAGATCTTCCAGCGGCGCGAAGGATCGTTGCGGGGTATGTACCCGCAAGTTCTTCGAGAGCAGATAACGCTGATCGTTGATGACCACGTAGTCCTTGCCCATATTGTCCAAGCTGCCCGAACGGGTGAATTCCTCGGGATAGGGTTGCGGGCTGGCGGCCATGCCGGGCGCCGCCGCCCCCACCATCATCGCCGCCAAAAGCCCGTAAGCGAAACGTCGTTTCATACTCTTGCTCCTTTGCTATTACTTAGCGCATATGCTGCCAGGTGATACGGCCCAGCGCCGCCGCGCCGGTATCCACCCGCGGTGTGGTCGGGTCACCGTTGCCTTGACTGGCCGCGAGGTTTGTACAGGTCCTGCCGGTGCAAGCACTGCTCACGGCGGCGATCGGCGACAACATGCTGTCGTATTGCATACCGCTGGCGCCGACGACGGTGCCTGATGAGGTACCGGTAGTCGTGGTGCCAGCGCTGGTGGTGGTCGTGCTCGAACAGGACGGCGTCGAGGACGTACCACCGGTGGTCGTGGTGACACAGGTCGTAACGGTCCTGCTCGAACTGCCGTCGCTGTACGCCGTGTCACAGGTCTCGACCGTGGTCGTAGTCGTGGTCGTTGTACCACCGCCGCCACCGCCGCCACCGCCGCGGCCACCGCGGCCACCGCGGCCACGACGACCGCCACCGCCCGAAGTCGAACTCGTGCTTGAGCTGGTGGTGGCACAACTGGTGGTGCCGGTAACCGGCCCGCCGCCGCTGCTCGCCGTCACCTTATCGTTATCGTCGATGATGCCGTCGCCGTTGAAGTCAAAGGGTGAGTCGGGCAGGCGCGCGCCGTCCGCGGCATTGAGCAGCATCAGCCAGCTGCCGCCGCCCACGCCGCAGACCTCGGGATTGGGCAAGAGCGTGGCGAAGATGATGCGGCCATCACGTAAGATCGCCTCGGTGTTTTGCCGTTCGCCGTTATTAATGCCAGTCTGCTGGTTCACCAAGTCCATATACCAGCCGCGATGCGCGCTCCAATCAATGGTGTTGTTAGTGGTCACCCGGGCATTACCGCCGCCGGAGACAGGTATCTCTTGAGTGATTTCTTGCCGCAATAAGGTGCTGCGCAATACGGTGCTCGCGCCCGTGCCGCTGAGATTCCTGTCCCAGATGCCGTAGAAGGACTGGGTTACCTGGCCGGTCACGGCGTTATCCCCTACTTCGATGTATTTACCGGTGCCGAAATAGACCATATAGCTATTGGCGACGGTGGGATGCGGACCGACCATGGGCCGCACGGTGATAGCCTGCGCCTGCGGCGAGGCCCCCGTGGAACGCGCGGTGAATAGAGGCTGGCCACCATTACTCACCACCCACGAAGCGGAGCTGGTGTTGTTCAAGTCAAAACGCCAGAGATTGCCGAACAAGTCACCCGCGTAGACGTAATCCACCAGGGTGTCACCGTCGACATCCACGGGCGCCGGGGTCGCCAGGCCATTGGGACGGCTGGTGCCGGTGGGGTCAACGCTGCTGCCCGCGCCCGTGCTGATCTTTTTGATAAGCGTACCGTCAGCCATATTGACCACGTACAGCACCGCCGCGCCGGTGGTGCTGACCCGGCCGTCGGCCTCGGTGCTGTTATAGCCATTGCCGAAGACCGCGGCCCAGGTGCCATCACGCAGGCGCACGATGACGGGCTGGCTGTAGCTATACCCCATATCCACGTCCTGCGTGTCACTGAATTCCCATTTCACGATTTGCGAGGCCGTAGCTTCCGAGAAGGTGGACGGATCGGTGACGTCCAGGGCGAAGATGCCCTGCCCGCCGCCACGCAGGCTGCCGACCAGCATGGTGCGCCAGCTGCCGCCGACATAGACGTCGCCCACGGTGGGTGAACCGTCCACGTAATAGCGATGGGTATACGAAGCGTCGGTCAAACGGCCTATCTTGCTGTAGATCATGCTGGGTACGTAGGCCAGTTTTTCTTGGCCGGTGACCGCATCGAAGCCGTGCAGCATGCCGTCATTGGCGCCCACATACACCATGGGCGCGCGTGCCGCCTTCGCGGTGCGGAAGGCCGAATAACTATCGAAGTTATAGTAGAAGCCCGGCGCGCCGACGTAGGCGGGGCCGGAGCTGATGATGTCGCCCAAGACCCCGACGCGGTCACGGAAGCTGCCGCCGCTGCTCACCTCGCCGGTGCGTACACCGCGCAGGTAATCCAGACGCAGCGAACCCTTGCCATCACCGCTGCCGCTGCTATTGGCATTGAGGAAGGTCTGCTGCGCCGCGGCCAGGGACGCCCAGCGGAAGGGCACGCCTACACCCGTATCGGACTTACGCGTCACGATCACCCGGCTCGCGGGACTGGTGGTATTGAGAACATCCGCCGCATCCAGGGTGGCCGCGCCGACCACGCCGGTGGGTGAAATAGGCATATAACGCAATTGACCGGCCCAGGACACGCTTTCAAAGCGTGCTTGATACACCGTAGCACCCGCGCTGATATTCGAGGTGCTCAAGGCCAGGGCCGCCGCCGCGCTGGTGTGCGCGGTGATATCGGCCAAGGCATTTTGCAAGGCGGTCACCAAGGCATCAGGGTCATTGGCGGATAGATACAAACCACGGCCGTTGAAGGCGGCATGACGCAGGTCATCGATCTTCTGCGCATCGCCCGAGCTGGGATTGGGCCAGGTGAAGGGCGTGGTCTGATCCGCCGGCTCGCTGGTCAAGGTGCCGCGTATGCCGAAGCTCACGGTATAGGTCGACATATGCTGGTGACGCGCCTCATCAAAACCGGGCACGATCGCCACATTATTGGCGAGCCCGGTCTGAATGTCGGTCTCGTAATATTTCATGGCGATGTCCGCCAAGGTATTGCTGTAACCGTCGGCGAAGGCGCCGCCGTCAAAGGCGGTGTTGTTATCGCCGTCGGTATTGCCCACCGTGGGCGCGGTGCCGTTGTAGAAACCGTCGGTCATGAGAATGGCGTAGTTTTGCTGACATTCTCCGCCCAGGGCGGCGCTCAAGGCCGGGCAACTGGAAAACAGCGCATTCGTCTTACAACTAAGGTATTTGCCGCACTCGTCGAGGGCGGTTTGCAACGGCGTGCCGTTCTGAGAATCGATGCTATACAAGGCATCGAGCAATACGCGCTTATTGCCGGTCTTGGGATCATCGTTCATCAAGGCAATGGCGCGCTTCACGTTATTGTTGTTATGGAGAGTGGACAGGCCCATGCGTACGTTCTTGGACTCGGCGATCACCTTGCCGTAGGCGGCCTTGGCCACCAGCTCGCGGCTGCGGTAATAGCTGAACCAGTTGGCGAAGTTTTGTTTGGTGGCGGCATCGGCGTTCTTAATCAGGAACTGGGTTTCCTCGCCGTTATCGAAACGGCCGTTGCTATTGGCATCATTCCAGGTGTAATAACGGAAGCCGTCGGGCTGACTATCGGCGTCGCGGTCGGCGGTGGCATAACTGGAGGTATTTCTTCTCGAGCTATCACGGGTCAGGTCGATGGTCACCGAGGTGGAAAGATAGGGATCCAAACGCGCGGCGGTGATGGGCATATTGCCGAAGGCCACGCCGGCGTTATCGACGCCCTGCCACGGCTCATAGGTGCGATTGGGGTTGAAGTAGAGGGTGTTGAATTGATAATTGCGGAAGCGCCATTCTTGCTCGTCCGCGGTATTGCACTGATTCGTGCCGCCCGAATAGCTGTTATAGGGCGAGGTCACGGCATAGGTGTAGCCGTAAAAGGTGCCGCTGGAGAACGTACAATCCGCCGTGCCGTTGTTGTCGTTGTCGCGGTGTTTGACGCTGCCGCTGCCTGAGGGGCTGCTGCCGTCGGGCTGGGTGCCGGTGAAGCGCCCGTCCTGAGTATAATCCTGGGTGATGACCTCCCAATCCATGCTACCCGAATCGTCGATGACGATCATGATATTGGGCGGCGCATTGGTGCCCATATACAAAGGCGTGGTGGCGAGATTGAGATTCACCGCCTGGCTGTCGATGGACCAGCCCGTGATAACCACGGCGCACGCGGCGATGAGGCTAGCGGGTGTCAGAGACGAACGAATAAATGAAAGGGCCATGCTACATCTCCTCAATTAAACCGCTGCGCGTAGATACTTTGCAGGGTCACACGGGTTGCTGAATTCTGGCCCGCGCCTTGGGCACTGATCTGGTAATACTCGACACTGGGCTGGGGTTGATAACCGGTCGCGGTAAGCAGGTTATCGCGGTTCAAGGCACCCGGCACCGCCACCTCCTGCGTCACGATCACGGGCTGGGAATCCACGCCCGGCAACGGCGTCAAGCCGCGAAGCGTGCCGTAGCGTACTCCATTCGCCGTCCACCACGTCGCGGGCTGGCCGCCCACCGCGGTGCCGTCAAAAGTGCCGCTGGCGCGCACCATGCCCCCGCCCATGATCGTGCTCAAGGGTTTGGCGGACTGCGCCCGCAACCAGGTTTCTATATCCTTCAGCCCGCTCTCCGCCGCCTCCATCCCGAGTGCGGTGTCGCGCTGATTGTGAACCACCTTCTCTTCCATCACGGACTTACTCATGGTGGTGATGCCTAACAGGGTCAGCACGATGAGAAACAGCAAGCTGACAATCAGCGACGCGCCGCGCTGTGAAAGGGGGGGTGGATATAAAACGGTGTATTTCATTGTGCCAACCTATTGCGTAGTTTGACGGTGGTGGAATAAACCCGGCGCAGGCGTTTGTCATTGAAGGGGCCGTACACCTGGCCCAGCAAATCGTAGCTGCGTCCGGCGGTATCGGGGGAGACCAGCGTATCGCTGGCCAGCAACACCGCCACCCTCATGCTCACCACGTTGAGCATGGTGGCCGGCGGCACGGCCACGTAGCGATTCGCGGCCCCGTCAGCATCGGTGTCCTCGCCGTAAAGCACCTGCACACCCTCCACGCCATCGAGCAGCTCGATGCCGTTGCAGGTGAGTATCGGCCGCCCGGTGGTGCCACTGGTGACGACGGCGAAGACATTCACCACCGGGTTGCCCGCCGCCGCGCCGGTGCAATCGACGGGGACGGGTAATTGATAACGCACCGTGAAGCTGTCGCTGTTATTCACGCCGGTGTTATTGGCGCCTTGCAGAGGATTAGCGACGGGCTGCAAAGGATTGGTGCGATAGCCCGCCATCAAAATCTCGCCGCTCATCACCCCCACCGCGAAGCGGCCCTGCTCTTGGATCATGGACATCGCCTCGGCGAAACGGGAGGTCTGGCGGTTGGAAAGAAAGATCTGTATCACCAGCCCGGTCATCAACAAACCCAAGACCATGCCTATCATCAGCTCGATCATGGTCAATCCGCGCTGATGCCGAGCCATGGCGCTGAATCTCGTTGCCGAGGATGTTACGGTGACCATGTCGTCACCACTTGGTCCGCGCTGCCATCACGACGGGTCCAGCTCAAGGCAATTGCATATCGGCCATCAGGGTCAGGGCCGGCCACGCTACTGACGGCATTAGGCAGAAAAATATTATTGCTAGTGACCCATATAAAGGCGTCATATTGCGCGACTTGCGCGGAGGTGCACCCGGTGAGAATGCAACCGGGGTCGGTGCCCGCGGCATTGGCGATGACATAATTGCCGGCCGCCACGCCCGGCGCATTGGCCCGCATGCGCTCGGCGATGTCATTGACTTGTTGAATAGCGAGACTGCGCTGGTAGGCGTCGCTTTGATTGCGCACGCCGCTGATCTGCATCTGCGCCACGCCCATCAGCCCCAGGGCCATCACCAGCATGGTGATAAGCGCCTCGATGAGAGAGGAGCCGCGGCAGCGCGACGGTGTGGTAAGCGAGTGGTGTTTACGTCTCTTCATGGCCGCCTCAGGTGCAAGTCATCGCGGTGGTGCTGGCGTAACCGAACACTTTAATCACTAAACTACGGCCCGCTTCGGCGCTGCGGTTATCGCAAATAGTGAACCTGCGTTGAGCGGCCGCCGGAATATTCAAAAATCCGCTGGGCAGATAACTGATGGTGGTCACACCCTCCACGCTCACCAATTCCTGGGCTGTGGCCAAGGCGCCGAAGACACGCTGGATTTCATTGGCGGAAAGGGTGCTGTCGCCGTTCAAATCCACCCACACCAGCCAGCCTTGTTTCCAAGACGTGCCGTTGCAGGCGGTGCCGCCATTGCTGGCGCACACCGTGGCCCTCGCGCCACGCCGCATCGCCTCGCTGCGCGCCAGTTGAAAACCTTTGAGCAATTCTTCGCTGCTGCTCGTCAAGCGATTATTCATAATCATATTGTTGAACGAAGGCACCGCCATGGTCATGAGAATGACCGCGACCGCGATGGTGATCATGAGTTCGACTAAACTGAATCCACGCTGCATTTGCCATCACCCGTCATCCCGTCAGCCACGCGAGGCGGCTCACGACTAAAGTAACTTCCATGCTAGGGATAAACTCGACCAGCCACCGCGACATCCATCTCACTATTAATTGTGAGTTGGCAGCGACGGCCGTTATTGAAGGGTCAAGCTGAGCGTCCTGCCATTTGACTACTAGATCGGTCAAAGCCGTGAAATCTTGAATGGGACGGGAGGGGGAACAAACAGCGCGGCGCCAAGCCGTGACTGAAGCGCGGGTTTATTTAACTGACGGCACGCCCGGAAAAATCCGCAGCGGCCCCGGGCCGGTCACTACGGCGGCGGATACGTGAGCGGACCGGCCGGCCCCAGAGGAAAACCGAGCGCGATCCAGCCCAGCAGCAAGACGCCCCAGGCCAAGGCAAAACACAGGGCATAGGGCATCATCAAGGCGACCACGGTGCCGAGGCCGCTGCCCTTGGCGTAACGCTGCACCAAGGCCAGGATGATGACCATATAAGGATTAAAGGGCGTAATGACATTCGTCACGGAATCGCCCACCCGGTAGGCGGCCTGGGTCAATTCGGGACTGATGCCGACTTGCATGAGCATGGGCACGAACACCGGGGCGAAGAAGGCGTATTTTGCCGAGGCCGAGCCGATGAAGAGATTGGCCAGCCCCACGACCACAACGAAGCCGCTGACCAGCAGCGGAGGGGTAAACCCGCTGCCCGCCAGCCATTGCCCGCCGACGATGGCCAGCATCTCGCCTAGCCGGGAATATTTGAAAAACTCGATGAATTGCGCGGCGAAGAAGGCCAGCACGATGTACGGCCCCAAGGCGGCCATGGTCTCGCCCAGCAGGCGGGCCAGGTCGCGGTCATTCTTTATTGTCCCGGCGGCCCAGCCATAAACCACCCCCGGCACGAAAAAACCCAAAAACAATAAAGGCACCGTGGCCTCGACCCAGCGCGGGAAACGCGCGCCCGCGCCGTGCAGGGGCGCGCCCGGCCACCACACGGCGCACAAGACCACGATCAAACCCAAGGCCGCCGCCAGCCCGGCGGCGCGCAGGGCCCGCGATTCACGCGGATCGGCGGGCGGCGCGGCGGGCGGGGTCCCGGCACGA